>NZ_JBEXQX010000004.1:0-532917 GCF_040612795.1 Streptomyces sp. NPDC006335 | reverse complement strand
AGTCGACGCGGAGCGTCGAGGACCGACGACAACGCGGCAGATGCGCGTGCCAGACCCCGCGACGCCGGCATGATCCAAACGACAGGGCCTAGGGGCCCCGGACGCAGCGTGACCCTGCGTGACCATGGCTTTCGGGCACTCTCCGGCTCGGTGCACAATGTGCGGCATGGAAGATGGGGCGGCGGCGCCGGCACGGCGTCCAGGGGGAGCCGTACCAGGAGAGCGCCAGGCGACCCTGCGGGACGTGGCGCGGGCGGCCGGCGTCTCGCAGGCGACGGCATCGCGCGTGCTCAACGGGAGCATCCGCAACGTCCGGCAGGACAACGTCGACCGTGTCCTCGCCGCGGCAGCGGAACTGGACTACGTACCGCATCTGTCGGCCCAGGCGATCGCGCGGGGGTCGACCAACACCGCCGCGCTCGTCGTCAGCGGAGTCGACGACCCCTACTTCTCCTCCATCGCGGGTGGGGTGACACAGGCGGCGGAGGAGGCCGGGCTCATCGTGACGATGGCGGTCGCGGGCCGCTCCCCCGAGCGTGAACTCCAGATCGTCAGGACACTGCGCGGCATGCGGCCCCGCGCCATCATCCTGGCCGGCAGCCGCATCGACGGCTCCGGCACCCGCGACCTCCTCCTCGAGGAACTCGACGCCTACCAACAGGCGGGCGGCAGCGTAGTCCTGACAAGTCAGCACGACCTGCCTTTCAGCACCGTCAGCATCGACAACTACGGTGGTGCGCGGCAACTCGCCCGCGCCCTGGTGGGTCTCGGCTACCGTCGGTTCGCGGTCGTGCGCGCGGGCATCGGGCTCAGGACGTCCCGTGACCGGTGCACCGGCTTCGTGGAGGGTCTGCGCGAGTTCGGCATCGACGTCGACGAACGGTTCGTGGTGGAAGCCGAGTTCAGCCGTCGGGGCGGTTGTGAGGCGGCCCGGGAGCTCGTCGAACGGGGCCTGGACGGTACGGAACTCGTCTTCGCCGTCAACGACGTCATGGCGATCGGTGTGATGACCGCCTTCCGGGACGCCGGACTGGTACCCGGCCAGGACATCGCCGTCGCCGGCTTCGACGACATCGGCCCAGCGGTGGACGTCGCCCCGGCGCTGACCTCCGTGACCGTACCTCTGCGGCGGGTCGGGATCTGCGCGATGGAACTCGCGCTCTCCGACGAGAATGCCCGGCGGATCGTGCCGGTCTCCACCGAGGTCGTCCTGCGGGGCAGCACACCCGGCCCATGACCGTGCCGGGTCGCCGGAGCCACCCCGGCTGGCGCTCCCCTTCCCCGTCACCAGCCTCGTCACTTTCTCGGGATCCACAATGAGGCTGTGGCCCGCTGACGAATCCCAGCTCGCCTCGCTGCGCGCGGTGATCGACCAGTTGGTGGGCGACTGTGCCGCCGAGCCTGGAACGGGAACCGCCCCGTCTCCGACTCGTCGCCGCCACCCCGGCACCGCAAAACGGGACGGCCACTGTGTTCTCCGGCGTCGAGCAGCGCGCCTGTCGCGTCGCCGCGAGTCGCCTCCAGAGGTTGGCGAGGACCGGCGCCCGAGGCTTATCGCCGCTGCCCACGGTCGCCGCCTGCCGGGAGTCCGACTAGTGGCGGACGACACCCGACCCGGCCTCGCCTTACAGGTTTGGCCTTGCTCAGCGAGCGCCACGGGGCCCGGGCGCGGGACGGGCCGGAGGTGGCCCGCCCCGCGCCCGGGAGGCGCCCGTACCGCTCAGGCGGTCACGTCACCTTCACCAGCTTCCACTTCTGGTTGCTGCTGCCGGTGGTGAACCACTGGTCGATGGGGGTGTCGTCGGTGGTCTGCGCCTTGTAGACGTCGACCTTGTACCCGTTGGAACGGGACTCGATGGTGTAGGTGCCGCCGCTCGCCGGGGCGATCAGCCACTGCTGGCTGACGCTCCCGCTGGGGGTCCCCAGCTGCAACTGGGTGCCGGGCCAGGTGGAAGCCGCGTCGACGTCGAGGGCCTTGCCGCTGGTGACGCCCGTGAGGGTGAGGTAGCCGCCGCTGGTGTAGGCCAGTTTCCACTGCTGGCTGCCGCTGTTCGCGTCGGCCTTCTGGACGACGGGCGTGCCGTCGGTGGTTCCGCCGTTGTAGGCGGTGATGACCTTGCCGGTGCTGGCGCTGACGATCTTGTAGGTGCCGGACAGGTCGCTGACCGCTTCGTGGGTGACGGAGAAGTTGGAGTACTCGACGGGGTAGTAACCGGCCGTGCCCAGGCCGGCCAGGCCCGCGCCGTGGCTCGCGTCGGTCACCGTGCCGACCGTGCTTCCGTCGATCTTGGCCGTGATGGTGCTGTCCTGGAAGGTCAGGGCCAGTTTGTGCCAGGTGCCGGTGCCGGGCGCGGTGACGGTGCCGCTGGCGAGGGTGGTCCAGTTCCACGCGTTGTTGCCGGCGGTGTCGGTCTTCAGCAGCGACCAGGACCCGGTGTCGGACAGGCGCAGGTGATAGGCGTTCATCCCCCCGGCGCTGAACTTCGTCTGGGTGCCGACGCGGCCGAGGAGCTCTGCGGAGCTGCCGCTCTTCTCCAGCAGTACGTCGGAGCTGACCGTGTAGTTGCTCCAGCCGATGTCACCCATGACGGTGTAGGGCTGGGTGGCGTTCGTGGCCGGGTACCACCAGATGATCGGCTTCTGGGGTGCGGTCTGGCGCAGGCACTGGCCGGTGCGGCCCCCGGTGCAGGGGGCGGCCTGGAACGCGCCGTTCATGGAGGCGAAGTACTTCGCCTCCTGCCCGGTGCCGTAGCCGGCGAAGGAGTCCGAGTACGGCATGGAGAGCCGGTTGCGGGCGGGCGGGGTGGTGGTTGCGGAGCCCTGACCGGTGGTGGTGGTCACGGTGTACAGGTGACCGGGGTCCAGGGTGAGGGTGTACGTGCCGTTGGCGGCAGTCAGGTCACTGTTCTGCACCATGCGCGGGGTGGCGCCGCCGGCCTGCGACAGATCGGTGGACCACACGTGCAGTGCGCCGCCGGGAAGGCCGCCGGCGATGTTCAGGGTGACCGTCTGGGACGCGGTGGCGTCCATGGTCTCGAAGACGGTGCTCCAGGCGCTCTTGTCGGGCGCGGCATAGCTGACGTAGCTGCCGTTGCCGCGGTCGCCGCCGAGGTAGCCGGAGGCGGTGTCGAGGTACTTCCAGCCGGGCGAGGTGAACTGCGTGGTCTGGGCGATGGACCAGGCGGTGCGGGACACGCTGTAGGCGCCCGTCCACGGCTGGTTCGCGGTGATCAGGCCCTGGTCGTGGAAGAAGAGGTTCTGGTAGTCGGCGGCGAGCATCGGCCAGTTGATGTAGGCGCTCATCTTGGCGTCGAGGTAGCCGCGGTTGATGGCGCGGGCGACCGGGGCCGCCCCGGTCTCGGCGTTCTCCGAGCCGTTCTCGCTCGCCCAGAGCTGCTTGCCCAGCGACTGGGCGTCGGCGGTGGAGGAACAGGTGCTCATCGCGGACTGGTAGGTGCAGGGGTAGTGCGCGCCCACGACGTCCACGGCGCTCTTCAGGGCGCTGTCGGACTTCATCGCGGTGGCGATGTTCCAGTTGGTCTCATCGCTGCCGACCAGCTTGGTCGAGCCGTACCCCTTCGCCGCCAGCGCCGTCTTCAGGTTCTCGTAGAAGGACGCGCTGTACGTCTTCTCGTTCCGGCCGCCGATGTAGTCGATGGCCAGGCCGTGCTGCTTGGCGCAGTCCATCCAGTCGGTCAGATAGTCGATGCCGTCCTGCGTGTAGAAGTTGCCGTTTCCCACCCAGCCGGGCGCGCCCCAGGCCAGGGCGAAGAGCTTGATGCCGGGGTTGCGGGCCTTGGCCTGCTCCATCAGCCACCACTCGTACCCGGCATAGCAGTCGATGCTGCCCCTCGTGTGCTCGAAGCTGGCCTCGGAACCGTCGGTGGAGTTGGTGTCGCCGCCGATCTCGACCTTGAGGATCTGCAGGGCCGCGCCGTAACCGGGCTTGAACAGGTAGTCCAGGATCTGGTTGCGCTGGGTCGCCGGGTAGTCCACCAGCAGGCGGGAGTTGCCGCCACCGCCGCTGATCGCGCCGACGCCGTCGAAGGTGCGTCCGCCGCTGGCGCCGTCCACGGTGATCGCCGTGGTGGTGGCGGCGTACGCGGGCGGCAGTGCCCGGCCGGTCAGCAGGGCCAGTCCGAGGATCAGGGCGGCCAGGGCCGCCAGCCGTCTGATGTGCCTGTCGGGCAGGGGGATGGCGTGGTGCACGGAGGTCCTCCAGGAGGGGTGCGGGTGGGAGTCGGGCCTGCTTGCGCTGGGACCCCCGGGTCCGGGGACGGATGGGTCCGACCGCAAGAGCGGTGCAGGACGGATGGGTACGGCCGCGAGGGCGGCGGGGAACGGGTGGTTGGGTACGGCCGCAACAGCGGCGCGGAACGGGTGGTTGGGTACGGCCGCAAGAGCGGGGCGGAACGGGTGGTTGGGTACGGCCGCGAGAGCGGCGCGGGACGGGGTGGTGCCGAGGACCACGGGCCGTCGCGACAGTGGTGTGACGGGGCGGCTCCGCAGGTCATGGCCTCCGGGCAAGGACGCGGGGGTATCGCTGGAGTTCGCCGGAGTCGGACGACATCACACAGGCCGGAGTCGGTACGACATCCCGCACGCTCGATGGCTCGGGACCGCGCGGGAAATCGTATTCCGCGCAGTGTGCCCGGCGGTGATCGCAGGCGTCAAGAGAGTCGTACGGGTATGCGCCGCTTCGCTCGCGGTCGCGTCAGGCGGCGCGCGGTGCCGTGCTGTCTCGGACCACCAGTCGGCCGCGCATCATCAGGTGCTCGGGCTCCGCTCGCTCGGCGAGCGCGCGACGCACCGCTTCGGCGCCCGCCCGGGCCAGCGGCAGCGACACCGTCGTCAGCCGCGGTGTCACATCGGTCGCGAGCTCGATGTCGTCGAAACCGGTCACCGAGACGTCGGAGGGCACCACCACCCCGGCGGCCCGGAACGCGGACATCGCACCGATGGCGATGGTGTCGTTGGCCGCGAGGACGGCGTGGGACGGCTCAAGACCCTCGGCGATCAACTGCCGCGCCGCCTCGAATCCCCCTTGGCGACTCACCGGGCAGTGCGCGATGTGGATGTGGCGCTCCTCGACACCGCCGGCCCGGAGCCCGTCGACGAAGCCCGCCGTGCGGGCGGAGACGTTCCCGCGGTCCCGCGCGCCGGCCAGGATCGTGACGTGGCGGTGCCCCGACCCGGCGACGTAGGTGGCCAGTTCCTTCGCCGCGCCGTGGTTGTCGAAGCTGATGGAGTCGAACGGCATGTCCGTGTCGCCGAGGATCACGACCCGGCCGCCGTCGCGTTCGTAGCCGAGCAACTCGTCGAGCAGACGGCCACCGAGGGCGTCCGACGCGAGGCGGCTGGAGGTGAGGATGAGTGCTCGCGGCCGGAGCGCGCGCTGCAGCCGGACGGTTTCGAGCTGGCGCTCGGAGGTGCCGTGGGTGGAGGAGACGGTCACGAACGCTCCGGCGTCGCGCGCCTGCCGTTCCATCGCGGCAGCGGCCATGCCCATCGAAGGGGTGGTGAGGTCGTCGGCGACGACCGCGATCGAGTCGTTCGCCCGTCGCATCGCGCGGGCCGAGGCGTCCGCCGTGTAGCGCAGCTCGGCCGCGGCGGAGAGGACCCGCTGCCGGTACTCCGGATTGACCGTGCGGGAGCTGCCGCCCAGGACGCGCGACGCGGTCGGCACCGACACACCGGCGGCCGCCGCCACGTCGCGCAGCGTCACGGTGGGCCTCGCTGCATGGGGCATCGCGCCGCAACCCTCCGCATCAGTACACGTCGCCTTCGACGATGCCCGAGAATATCTCCGGTCGGCCGCACTCCGGAATGCATCAGGTTCCGATGATCGGCTGACGCCGTAGCCGGCGTCGCGAAACGACCGGGTGTCGCGGTCGCCGGCATCCCAGCGGTCCGGCTGTCAGGCGTCCCGCTTGATGAACAGGGTTCCCCACAGGGCGAGGAGCGCGGCGCCGTAGGCGGTGAAGACCAGGCCGCCCGTGAGGGGGCGGAGTGCCGCCGGGGCGTCGTCGAGAGGTGTCTGCGAGGTCACGGCCATCATCCGCTCGCCCGCGCTGAACGGCAGGTAGGCAGACGCTGAGTGGATCGACTCGAAGGCGCCCATCCCGAGGATCAGCGCGATCAGGCCCTCGATGATCACGGGGAAGGTGATGAGCAGGACGACGGCCGCCGGGAGGTTGCGGGCGATGCCGCCGAGTGCGAGCCCGAACAGCGCGCAGACGACGAGGAACACCACGTAACCCGCGGCCACCCGGCCCATCGGGGGCGCGGTGAACACCTCCTGGGCCCTCGGGCCGCCCACCAGCAGGCCTATCCCCAGGCTCTCGGCGGCCAGTAGCCCTCCGACCACCGCGACCACCGCGGCAACGACCACCGTCTTGGCGGCCCACAGGTGTATGCGGCGGGGGATCGCCGTGACGGCGGCGCGGATCGTCCCGTACCGGTATTCGTGCCCTGTGGCGAAGACGCCGATCAGTCCCATGAAGACAAAGATCAGCGGGACCGTGCCGGTATCGCCGCTGAGTGCCAGCGCGGCGGCGTCGTCGGCGAGCTGGTCGTCCCCGCTCTTGCCACTCAGGGTGATGACGAGCGCCAACAGCCCCTGGGCGACAGCGGACAGCCCTACCAGCCACCACGTGGACCGCAGGGTGGTGAGCCGAACCCATTCGTAGCGCAGCGCGCTGGTCATCGCGTTCCTTCCAGGGTGTCCCGGTTGCCCGCCGCGGCGACCGTCCTCGTCGATCGGGGTGCCGCCGGGGTGGCGACGAACTGCTCGGCGTCGGCGGTCGCCTCGAAGAACGCTTCCTCCAGCGTGGCCGCGCGGTCCGTGAGTTCGTGCAGCATGATCTGGTTGGCGTAGGCGAGCTCCCCGATACTCGCCCGGTCCGCGCCGCGGACTTCGATCGCGGCGCCATCCACCCGGTCGACTGCGGCGCCCTCCGCCAGGAGCAGTTCGGCCAGCTTGTCGGTGTGCGGGCTCTGCACCACGACGGAACTGCGAGAGCTCTTGGTCACGAAGTCGGCGACCGACTCGTTCGCTATCGTCCGGCCCTTGCCGATCACCACCAGGTGGTCGGCCATCAGGGCCATCTCGGCGAGCAGGTGACTGCTGACGAAAACCGACCGCCCGGCCGCGGCGAAGTCCTTGAGGAAACCGCGTAGCCAGTTGATGCCCTGCGGATCGAGGCCGTTGGCCGGCTCGTCGAGGATCAGTGTGTGGGGGTCGCCGAGCAACGCGGCCGCCAGCCCCAGCCGTTGGCCCATACCGAGGGAGAAACCCTTCGGCTGCTTCTTCGCCACCGACTCCAGCCCGACCATGTGGAGCACCTCGTCGACCCGCGCGTCCGTCACACCCGCGGCCGCGGCGAGCATCCGGAGGTGGCTGCGCGCCGTGCGGGTCGGGTGGAATGCCCTCGCGTCCAGCAGCGCGCCCACCTCGCGCATCGGATGACGCAGCTCCCGGTACGGCTTGCCGCTGAACAGCGTCCGCCCGCCCCCGGTGTCCAGGCCGAGCATGAGCCTGATCGTGGTCGACTTGCCGGCCCCGTTCGGGCCGAGGAACCCCGTCACCCGGCCCGGGCGGACGTCGAACGAGAGGTCATGCACGGCGACCGTGGAGCCGTATCTCTTGTGCAGGTTCGTGGCCTCGATCATGCTCGCTCTCCTGCCGTGCTGTCGTCGGGTCGGGCCGTGCCGGGCCCCGTCAGAAGCGCGTGCATGTCAGCGCTCGAACTTCCAGGTGACGCGCACGGTCGCGTCTCCGCTGACCTTGACGACGCTCACCGGCACGAAGACCTGGGTGCTGCCGGACTTCGCCGTGCAGGTGATCTTCGTGTTCCGCACCGCCGCGAGATCCGGGCACGAGACCTCGGCGATGTCCTTCCCGATCCACGGCAGCGGGTGGTACCAGGTCTCGATGTGCGAGGCCACGAGATCGCCACTGAGACCCGGATGACCTTGCACCTTCGCGTATCCGCCGCCGGCGGGATCGGCGGTGTTCTTCTGCACATTCATGCCCTCGACGGCGAACGCGCCTGCCGCGCCGACGCCGACGAGGGCCACCGCCAGCGCGGTGGTGACCATTGCCTTGGTTTTCATGCTGACCTCCAGGCCGGGATGGGAACGGACACCACCTTCGCCGCCCGACATCCCGCGGCGCCTCGACCGAAAGGCCACGGTCCCGGCAGGGCGCGACGCCCCTTTCATCCTTTCGGCCGACCTGCCCGGGGGACCGCGGCCGCAACGCCTCCCACCCGCCCGACCGATGCCGACTCGGTTGCGGGGCGGCGCCGTACAGCTCCGGCGCCCCGCGCCCCGCCCCACGCCCCACGCCTCGCGCCCCACGTCCCACGTCCCGAGGCCCGCGCCGCCTGCCCGGCTGTACCTGCCAGCCGGGCACTGCACGCTCAAGCGTTGCTGTGTCGTCCGGGCCGCCGTCAACCACGTCGAGAACCAAGGCGGACCGGCAGCACATCGACGATTCCAAGCCGAACCGGAGCCGGCCTCGAGTGGTCAGGAGGCGGCGGTGTCGCCGAGCGCGTCCCGCAAGGACGCGAACAGCCCGAAGAGGTCACGCCTGGGCGCGACGTGCAGCTCATCCGCCTGCCACACGGTGAACGCCACGAGCGGATGAGCGCTCAGCGCGTCGATGTCGGCGGCTGCCGGGTCGCGCAACCGGAACCGTAGACGGACGAAGCAGTGGGTCAGCCGGGTGACGTTCTCGCGACCGCCCACCTCTCGCAGGATCACGTCCGCGTCTCTGTCGCCGCTAGGCATCGACACGGTCGCCCTCCGACGGGTCGCACTGCGCCGTGAGCCGGCTGACGTGCAGCGCGAGATAGAGGATCTCCTCCCGGCCGACCTGCCAGTCGAACAGTTCCTCCATCCGGCGGGCCAGCCGCTCCGCGCAGGCGTACTCCAGCGGCCTGGTGCTCCTGACGGCCTCGCCGATCCGGTCACCCACGTCAGGAGCCTGCTTGCCGTCCCGGGCGCGCAGGAAGAGGTACCGCAGGTGTGTGACGAACCGCGCCGCATCCAGCGAGCGCTGATCGATCACCGCTCCCAGGTCCTCGGCGATCGTGTCGAGCGCGATCCTCAGCCACTGCGTCATCTGCACGGTCGCCGCGATGTCGCCGGATCCGATCTGCGCGTTGACGAAGTGGAGGGCCAGCGGCAGCGCCTCGGTCGCGTCCAGCCGTACCCCGAGTCGTCTCTCGATGATCCCCAGGGCCGCTGTGCCCATCTCCGTCTCCGCCGGATACAGGTTCTCGATCTCCCACTTGAGCGGGTACTCGATCACGGCTCCGGTGCGGGCGCGGGCGAGCGCCACATGGACGTGGTCGGCCAGGGGAAGCAGGATGTGCTCGCTGAGCTTCTCGCCGAGCCGCCCCCGGGCGGTGGCGACGACCTCTTCCATCACCTCGATCACATCGAGCGGGATCTCGGCGGCCAGGGCGGCGAGGCGCTCGGCGGGCATCGCCTGCGCCACGAACCGGCGCTCGATCCGGTCGGTGTGCACGACGTCCCCGGGCTTGACCTGGAAGCCGAGCCCCCGCCCCAGGAACACGGTTTCGGCCCCGTGCTCGTCGATCCCGAGCACGACGTTGTTGTTGAAGATCTTCTTGACGAGCATGGTTACGGAGTCCTCACTGACCTGGCCCCCGGGGCAGGGTACCTGGCCCCCGCGGCACGGCCGGGTCGGGTTGCGGGCGCTACGGTCTCCCGCCGCGGCTCAACAGGACGGGCGCTACGGTCTCCCGCCGGCCCAACAAGACGGGCGCTACGGTCTCCCGCCGCGGCTCAGCAGGACGGCGCCCTGGCTGCGGATGACGTCGGCGTACCAGCCGAAGGACTTCTTGCGGTGGCGGGCGAGGCTGCCGTTGCCGTCGTCGTCGCGGTCGACGTAGACGAACCCGTAGCGCTTGCTCATCTGCGCGGTGCTCGCGCTGACGAGGTCGATGCAGCCCCAGGTGGTGTAGCCGAGGACGTCGACGCCGTCGGCGATCGCCTCCGCGACCTGGACCAGGTGGTCGTTCAGGTAGGCGATGCGGTAGTAGTCGTTCACCGTGGGCCGGCCGTCCACGTGGATCAGCTCGTCCTTGGCACCGAGGCCGTTCTCGACGATGAACAGCGGCTTCTGCCACCGGTCCCAGAACTGGTTGAGCACGATGCGCAGTCCGATCGGATCGATCTGCCATCCCCACTTGCTGGCCCGGAGCGTCGGGTTCGGGACACCGCCCATGATGTTGCCCTCCCCCGCCTCGCGCCGCTTGGGATCGGCGGTCTCGCAGACGCTCATGTAGTAGCTGAACGACACGAAGTCCACGGTGTGCGTGAGCAGTTCGCGGTCCTCGTCGGTGATGTCGAGCTCGATGCCGTTCTCCCGCATGTGACGCAGCGCGTAGCCCGGGTACGCGCCACGCACGTGCACGTCACCGAACATGAGGTTGGCGTGGTCGGCGTGCAGCGCGGCGAGGGCGTCGGAAGGGTGGGGGGTGAGCGGGTAGACGGGCAGGGCGAGCACCATGCAGCCCACGCGCGCGTCCGGCACCGTCTCGTGGGCGATCTTGGTGGCCAGGGCGCTGGCCACGAGTTCGTGGTGGACGGCCTGGAAGAGTTCCTGGCGGGGCAGCTCCTCCTCGGGCGTCGTGATGGCGCCGCTCATGAAGGGCGCGTGGAGCACGGAGTTGATCTCGTTGAAGGTCAGCCAGTACGTGACGCGCCGGCCGTAGCGGTCGAACAGGACGCGGACGTAGCGCTCGTAGAAGCCGATCATCTCGCGGCTCGTCCAGCCGTTGTACTTCTCCGCGAGCGCCAGCGGCGTCTCGTAGTGGGAGATCGTGACCAGCGGCTCGATCCCGTGCTTCTCCAGTTCGTCGAGGACACGGTCGTAGAAGGCCAGGCCTTCCTCGTTGGGCAGCTCGTCGTCGCCGTGCGGGAAGATCCGGCTCCACGCGATCGAGAAACGGAAGACGGTGAAGCCCATCTCGGCGAGGAGGGCGATGTCCTCGGCGTAGCGGTGGTAGAAGTCGATGCCCTCCAGTTTGAGGTTGTCGGGCGTGGGGTGTGCGGTGCGCGGGCCCGCGAGGCCGCGGGGCAGGACGTCCTGGATGGAGAGGCCCTTGCCGCCCTCGTCGTGGGCGCCCTCGATCTGGTTGGCGGCTGTCGCGCCGCCCCAGAGGAAACCGTCCGGGAAGGGGCGGGGCGCGGTGTGGTCGGTCACGCGTGTCTCCTCAGCCGACGAGGTCGAGTGCGGCCTTGCGGGCCTGTACGTCGTCACCGGTGGTCGCGGGCACGACGGCGGTGTGTCCGCCCTGGTCGGTCACGATCAGTACGGTGATCGGGTCGTAGCCCGCGTCCGTGAGCACCTGGAGATCGACCTCGGTCAGCAGATCGCCGGCGTTCACCCGCTGCCCCTGGCTGACGACGGGGGCGAAGCCCCGGCCCTGCAACTCGACGGTGTTCAGGCCGATGTGCACCAGCACCTCGACGCCCGCGTCGCTGCGGATGCCGAACGCGTGCGGCATGACGCTCACCAGGGTGCCGCTCAGCGGCGCGTACACCTTGCCCTCGCTGGGGATGACGGCCAGGCCGGAGCCCATGGCGCCGGAGGCGAACACCTGGTCGGGGACCTCGGCGAGCGCGACGACCTTCCCCGCGACGGGTGCCGTGAGGGTCGCCGTCCCGGCATCGGACACCGTGCCGTGGGAGGCCTCGTCCGCGGTGCCGGCGGCTGTCCCGCCCGTCGCGGGCAGATCCTTGAAGCCGATGAGGGTCAGCGCGAAGGCGATGACCATGCCGACGGCACAGCCGATGAGCTGGAGGGCGAAGCTGCCGGCGTTCAGGGTGGAGGTCAGGGTGATCGCGCCGGGCAGGACGAAGCTCGTCGCCGCCGAACCCCCCGCCGTCGCGATGCCACCGCCGACCGCGCCGCCCACGCAGGCGAAGACGAAGGGGCGCTTGAGGCGGAGCGTGACACCGTAGATCGCCGGCTCGGTGACCCCCGCGAGGAAGCCGGACACAGCGGCCGGTCCGGCCACCACCTTCAGGTCGCGGTCGCGCGTCCGGAGGAACACCGCGAACGTGGCCGCGGCCTGGGCGAGCACCGGTGCGAACAACGCCCCCGCCAGGTCCGTGTGACCCGTGGTCGCCAGCTGCTGGAAGGCGATCGGGATGAAGGCCCAGTGGAGGCCGAAGACGACGAGGACCTGCCACAGACCGCCGAGCACCGTGCCGGCCGCCCAGGGGGACAGCCCCCACAGATCGCCGACACCGGACGCGAGGTGGTCGCCGGCCCAGGTCGAGACCGGTCCGATGGCGAGGAAGGAGACGGGCACGACGAGCGCGAGCGTGATCAGCGGCGTTCCGAAGTTGCGCACCGTCGCGGGCAGCACTCGCTCCGCCACTCGCTCCACGTGCGACTGGAAGTACACCGCGAGGATGGCCGGCACGACGGCGGACAGGTAGTTGGCCATGACGACCGGGATGCCGAGGAAGGTCAGCTTGCCCCCGCCCTGGGCGAAGGCCTGGAGCGTCACACTCGCGCCGTGCGCACCGGGCACGACGGCGACCGTGGCGGAGTAGACGAGGGCACAGGCGACGACGATCGCCGTGAACTGGTTGGCCTTGAAGCGCTTGGCGGCGGTGACGGCCAGCAGGATCGGCAGGAACTGGAACACCGCGTCGGCCGCGGCGAACCAGATGGCGTACGTCGACGTGGTGCCGAAGCCCGGGCTGATCTTCACCGCGACCGCGAGGAGTGCCTTGAGCAGCCCCGCGGCCGCCAGGGTCCACAGGAACGGGAGGAAGATGCTGGTGACGAGGTCGATCACGCGGGAGAGCGGACCGCTGGAGGAGCCACCGCCCACCCCGTCCACGCCCTGGGCGACGACCGCCTCATAGACGTGGCCGACGGTGTTGCCGATGACGACCTGGAACTGGCCGCCCGCCTCGACGACCGTGATGACACCGTTCGCGGACTCCACGCCGGCCTTGTCGGCCCTGGACGGGTCGACGAGCACGAAACGCAGTCGTGTCGCGCAGTGGCTCAGGGATCTGACGTTGTCCTTGCCGCCGACGCCCCGCAGGACCTCTTCGGCGATCGATGTGTACGTGCTTGTGGTTGTCACGGCTCCTCCTCGAGCCCCGCTGCCCCGGAACCGCGTGCCGATTTCGGCAACAAAAAAACCCAAGCCGTGACCCTGCACGCCACTTGGGAAGCGGCGGGTCTCGGCTTGGGTTTTGCCTGCGGTCCAGTAACAATCCCAGCTTTGGCAAGACACCCGTGGATGCCTTGCGGCGAGACATTAGGCACTGTCCCTGTTCGATGTCCAGAGGCCGGGCATCACATTTTCCCCAGGAGTGATCCATACGGTGTGGCGGTGGTCTCATTGACGCCGGAACGCACTCGCGGCTACGGTACGCGGCACGGATTGTGACCGGCGTTCAGCCGGGCAAGACCTGGGACGAGTTGTCGTGAGACAGCTGTTCCCAGGTCTTTTTTTGTGCGGATTCGCCTGGGCGACCGAACGCGATGAGGAGCGGTGCGTGTAGGGGCAGCCCTGTATCGGTGAACGTCGGATTTGTATCTCCGATACCCGTCCGGTTGCCCGGTGTTGCCATAGCTCGCTTTCCCCAGTGCCGTGCATTGAACAGTGCCCGCAGACAAACCCGAGGAGAAAAATGCCCGAGCGTTACGCGACCGTCCTGTGCTCACAGGGGCTGCACGCCCGACCTGCGGCCGCCTTCGCCCGCGCGGCAGCGGAGCTGAGCCATCGCATCACCATTCGCAGGACAGGCGGCGACCCGGTCCCGGTGAGCAGCACCCTCATGCTGATGAGTCTGGGCCTCAAGGAAGGCGAGGAGGTCGTCCTCACCTGCGACGACGAGACGGCCGGGCCGGCGCTCGACCAGTTGGCGGCCCTGCTCGCCACGGATCTCGGCGCGCGGTCATGACCTCCATGAACGCCTCGAACCCGGCTTCTTCGCCGCCGGCCTGATCATCAGCCTGGTGCTCTGCCGCCGCGACGCGCCCCCGGGCCCACCCAGGACCCGACAGGACACCAGCTGTACACATGCAGGTCCCGGTAGTCGTCCCCATGCAGGTCCCGGTAGTCGTCCCCATGCAGGCCCCTGAGTCGTCCACATGCAGGTCCCGGCCGAGCTCCGCCCGCAACACCGCTCCGCCCACAACACACCGCAACGGCCCGCCTGATGTCCGGCGGGCCGCTTCGGCCTCCGCCCGGACCTGCGCTTCAGCCCAGGCCCGGTGCGAGCAGCACCTTGCAGGCCTCGCCGGTGAGCCGATCAACCGCTTCTTCGGCTCGGCTCAGTGGCAGCCGGTGGACGATCAGCCAATCCGGGTCGAGGCGGCCGGAGTTCATCAGCAGGAGCGTCTGCTCCCAGGTTTCCCAGAGGCGGCGGCCGAAGCTGCCTCGCGGGGTGATGCCCTTCTTGTTGATGCGGGCGGCGATGTCGACGGGTGCCGGTCGGCTCGGATGCCCGACGGTCACGACGGTGCCTTCGGCCCGGACCGCGTCGAAGAGCGGGGCAGAGCCGCTGCGGCTCCCGAGCATTCGGGGCCCTGCTGGAGTCCGCGGGGGGCCTCGCGCGATGAGACGCCCGTGATCGCCGTGCGATGAGACGCACGTGCGCGTGATCGCCATCCTTGCCGCCCGATCACTCCGGACACCGCACGTTTCAGCCGCCGATTGCACGACCCTTGACGCGTCAATGACAACGATGGCTTGATGCTGTGAACGTTCCCACCTCATTCCGAGAAGGGACCACCATGTGCAGCACCAGACTTCTGCCCTCCTTACGAATCCTTCTGGCAGCGCTCCTGCTCTCCCTCGGCGCGGCACTCGCGCCGCCGGCCACGGCCGCCCCCGCCGCGGCACCCGCCCGCATCATGCCGCTGGGTGACTCGATCACCGGCTCACCGGGCTGCTGGCGGGAACTGCTCTGGAATCGCCTGCAGAGCACCGGATACACGAACATCGACTTTGTCGGCACGCTCAGCCAGCAGGGCTGCGGCCGGGCGTTCGACGGCGACAACGAAGGTCACGGCGGCGAGTTGGTGACCAACGCGGCGGATCAGAACCTGCTTCCCGCCCGGCTCTCCGCGGCGCGTCCCGACATCGTTGTCATGCACTTCGGCACCAACGACGTGTGGAGCAGTATCGCTCCTGACCGGATCCTCGCCGCCTACACCAAGCTGGTGCGGCAGATGCGGGCGTCCAACCCGAACATGAAGATCCTGGTCGCCCAGTTGATCCCGATGAATCCCGCCAACTGCACGGGCTGCGGCCAGCGTGTCGTCGCCTTCAACGCGCGGATTCCCGACTGGGCCAGGGCGACCAGCACCAGCCGCTCCCCCGTGACGGTCGTCGACCAGTGGACGGGCTTCGACACCGCGGCCGACACGTACGACGGGGTGCACCCCTCCGCCTCCGGCAACCAGAAGATCGCCGCCCGCTGGTACCCGGCCCTCACCGCCGTCCTCGCCAGGGGCGTGCCGGGCGGTCCGGGTGACCCGGGCGGTGAGACGCCCGCCTGTGCGGCCGCGTTCCGGGCCGTGTCCACCTGGCAGGGCGGCTACCAGGGCGAGGTGACGGTCACCAACACGTCCGACTCCGCCGTCTCGGGCTGGGCCGTGACCGTCGTACCGGCCGAGGGCGCACGCCTCACCCAGGCCTGGAACGGCAACCTCACCACGTCCGCCGACGGCAGGCCCACCGTCACCAACGCGGCGTGGAACGGCCCCCTGGCCCCCGGGGCGAGCGCCACCTTCGGCTTCACCGCCACCACGCCGGAGACGGCCGGTACCCCCACGGCCTCCGTCGGCTGCACCGCACGAGCCACCGCCGTCTGACCCTCCGTCCGGCTGCACCGCACGAACCACCACCTCCTGACCTCCCGTCCGGCTGCACCGCACGAGCCACCTCCTCCTGCCCCCCATCCCCCCCCCACTCCGGAGTCGCCATGACATCCCGCACCCGTACCGCACCCCGAGCGGTGGCCGTGGTCGCCGCTCTGCTGGGCCTCTTCGTGCCCCTGCTCGGCTTCGGGACCTCGGCCCAGGCCGCGCCCACCGGCTTCCGCGTCCAGAACGGCCGACTGCTGGAGGCCAACGGGAACGACTTCGTGATGCGTGGCGTCAACCACGCCCACACCTGGTACCCGAGCCGCATCAGCTCCCTCGCGCAGATCAAGGCCAAGCGGGCCAACACCGTCCGCGTGGTCCTCGCCAGCGGTGACCGCTGGACCCGCAACAGCGCCACCGACGTGGCGAACGTCGTCTCCCAGTGCAAGCAGAACCGGCTCATCTGCGTCCTGGAGGTGCACGACACCACCGGCTACGGCGACCAGAGCGGCGCCACCACCCTCTCCCGGGCCGCCGACTACTGGATCAGCGTGAAGAGCGCGCTGGCCGGCCAGGAGAGCTACGTCATCGTCAACATCGGCAACGAGCCGTTCGGCAACAGCAATTACACGCGGTGGACGGCCGACACCAAGGCGGCCGTCCAAAAGCTCCGCGGCGCCGGGTTCAACCACACCCTCATGGTGGACGCGCCCAACTGGGGCCAGGACTGGGCGTTCACCATGCGCGACAACGCCGCCTCGGTCTTCGCCGCGGACCCCGACCGCAACACGGTCTTCTCCGTCCACATGTACGGCGTCTTCAACACGGCCGCGAAGGTCAACGACTACCTGAACCGCTTCGTCGCCGCCAAACTCCCCATCGTTGTAGGCGAGTTCGGCCACAACCACTCCGACGGCAACCCCGACGAGGACGCCATCCTGGCCACCACCCAGCGGCTCGGCCTCGGCTACCTCGGCTGGTCATGGAGCGGCAACAGCAGCGACGTCCAGTACCTGGACATGGTCACGAACTTCGACCCGAACCGCCTCACTTCCTGGGGCCAGCGGATCTTCAACGGCGCGAACGGCATCGCCGCCACGTCGAAGCAGGCCGCCATCTACTCCCCCGGGCGGTGACTCGTAGTGCACCGCCCCCCTTGCCCGGTTCGCGAACGCAGAAGGAGGAACGGAACATGGACTTAACCGTCACCGACGTCCGAGCGGGAGCCCGTCCGCGAGGCAGAACGGCCGCCCTGCGAGCGGCCGTGACCACGGCCGTGATCGCCCTGATGGCCGTACTGGTCTCGACCCAGTCGGCATCGGCCGCGGACAACCCGTACCAGCGGGGCCCGGACCCCACCGTGAGCAGCGTCGCGGCCCAGAGGGGAACGTTCGCCACCGCTGAGTTGACCGTGCCGCCCGGCAACGGCTTCAACGGCGGGAAGATCTACTACCCGACGGACACCAGTCTGGGAACCTGGGGCGCGGTCGCGGCCGTGCCCGGCTACACCGCCAAGTGGGCTGCCGAGGGCGCCTGGATGGGGCCCTGGCTCGCCTCGTTCGGGTTCGTCGTGATCGGCATCGACACCAACAGCCCCACCGACTACGACACCGCGCGCGGGACCCAGCTCCTCGCCGCGCTGGACTACCTGACCCAGAAGAGTGCGGTGCGCGACCGCGTCGACCCCAACCGGCTGGGTGTGATCGGGCACTCCATGGGCGGCGGCGGCGCCATCAGCGCGGCCGTCCGGCGGCCGTCGCTGAAGGCCGCCCTCCCGCTCGCACCCTTCTCCCCCTCGCAGAACCTCTCCACCTTGCGGGTTCCCACGATGATCATGGGCGCCCGGGACGACGGCACGGTCACCCCGTCCTACCTCGACGGCCTCTACGGCGGCATGCCGGCCGGCACGCAGAGCGCCTTCATCGAGCTCACCAGCGGCGGCCACGGCTTCCCCACCTGGGGCAACTCCAACGTGACCCGCCGCACGATCCCCTGGCTGAAGATCTTCCTCGACAACGACACCCGCTACACGCGGTTCCTGTGTCCGTCCCTGGCGGACTCCAGCAACGTCTCCAGGTCCAAGACCAAGTGCCCGTACGTGCCGCCGGGCGGCACGAACCCGCCCGCGCCGGGCGGCGGGCAGATCGTCGGGGGCGCCTCCGGCCGCTGCGTCGACGTACCCGACTCGTCGCAGACCAACGGCACCCAGGTCCAGCTGTGGGACTGCCTGGACCGGGCCGGCCAGAAGTGGGCCCGCACGGACGCCGGGGAACTGCGCGTCCACGGCAACAAGTGCCTGGACGCCGAGGCCTCGGGGACGTCGTCCGGCACTCGGGTCGTCATCTGGGACTGCCACGGCGGGCAGAACCAGCGGTGGAACGTCAACGCGAACGGCACGATCACCAGCGTCCGCTCCGGCCTGTGCCTGGACGCCTACAACGCCGGAACCGGCAACGGCACCCAACTGGTCCTGTGGAGCTGCAACGGCGGGGCCAACCAGCGGTGGGCCGTCGGACAGGGCCAGCTCAGTTCCCGATAGCAGCTCAAGCCGAAGTGCCGGGTACGCACGCCCGGCACTTCGGTCACCACCGCGCCTCCTGCCAAGTCAGCGAAAGTCAGCATCAGGGATCAACCGGCACACCGCGTCATTGCGAAGACACGCGGAACTCGAATTCGGGACGGTCCCACGGCACGGCGGGTGGGTTCGCGAGCGCGGTCCCGATCCGCACCGCACCTGCGCGGTGGTAGAAGTCCTCGGCGGGCAGATGCGACACCACCCTGACACGGTCGAGCCCGGCGGCACGGGCCTCGGACTGCATGTGCGCGACGAGCAGCCGTCCGATACCCCGTCCCTGCACGTCGTCGGCGACGAACAGCAGGTCGAGCTCCGGCGGATCGAGGACGAGCGAGTAGAACCCGAGGACCCGGCCCGCATGCTCGTCGGCGCCGACGGCCACAAAGGCGCGGTGGGCCTCGATGTAGTCGGGCCCGACCCGGTAGCCCGCGACTGCGGCCGCGTACTTACCCGTGTAGGCGCTTGAGCCACGCACGAGCCTCGTGAGCCGTCGGGCATCCCGCGCAACAGCCCTCCGTATCGTGATCGGCCGGCTGATCGGGGACGTGCGTGAACTCATCGGGGAAGTATGTCTCACCACCGAGGTCCCGTCGGACCTTCCTCGGCGGGGCCTCTCCGTCCCACCTGCGGTCATGAAGAGATCACACAGGCAGTGGATCATCTCGTCCCGCTCTCCGGGTACCGTCAGACCTATGAGTCATCCACACCCCGAACTGAAAGCCGCCCCGCCCCTTCCCCGAGGAGGGTTGCGGGTCATCGCCCTGGGCGGTCTGGGTGAGATCGGCCGCAACATGACTGTCTTCGAGCACGAGGGCAAGCTGCTCATCGTCGACTGCGGCGTGCTGTTCCCCGAGGAGACCCAGCCCGGCGTGGACGTGATCCTGCCGGACTTCACCTCGATCCGGGACCGGCTGGACGACGTCGTGGCCGTGGTACTCACCCACGGCCACGAGGACCACATCGGCGGCGTGCCGTACCTGCTGCGCGAGCGGCGCGACATTCCCGTCGTCGGTTCCAAGCTGACGCTGGCGTTCCTGGAGGCCAAGCTCAAGGAACACGGCATCCGGCCGCGCACGGTGCGGGTGCGGGAGGGCGACCGGCGCGGCTTCGGGCCCTTCGACCTCGAGTTCGTGGCGGTCAACCACTCCATCCCGGACAGCCTCGCGGTCGCGATCCGCACCGGCGCCGGACTGGTGCTGCACACCGGCGACTTCAAGATGGACCAGTTCCCCCTCGACGACCGCATCACCGATCTGCGTGCCTTCGCCCGCCTCGGCGAGGAAGGCGTCGACCTGTTCCTCACCGACTCCACCAACGCCGAAGTGCCCGGCTTCACCACCTCCGAGCGGGAGCTGAACCCGGCGATCGAGCAGGTGATGCGCACCGCGCCGCGCCGCGTCATCGTCTCCAGCTTCGCCAGCCATGTGCACCGCATCCAGCAGGTCCTGGACGCCGCGCATCAGCACGGCCGCAAAGTCGCCTTCGTCGGCCGATCGATGGTCCGCAACATGGGCATCGCCCGTGACCTCGGTTACCTCAAGGTGCCGTCCGGTCTGGTCGTCAGCACGAAGGAGCTGGAGAAGCTCCCGGACCACAAGGTCACTCTGGTGTGCACCGGCTCGCAGGGCGAACCGATGGCCGCGCTGTCACGGATGGCCAACCGCGACCACGTGATCCGCATCGGCAAGGGCGACACCGTCCTGCTCGCCAGCTCCCTCATCCCCGGCAACGAGAACGCCATCTACCGGGTGATCAACGGACTCACCCGGTGGGGTGCCCACGTGGTCCACAAGGGCAACGCCAAGGTGCACGTCTCCGGGCACGCCAGCGCCGGCGAACTCGTCTACTGCTACAACATCGTCAAACCCCGCAACGTCATGCCCGTGCACGGCGAATGGCGCCACCTGCGGGCCAACGGCGACCTCGCCATCCGTACCGGCCTCGACCCCGAGCGTGTCGTCATCGCCGAGGACGGCGTCGTCGTCGACCTCGTCGAGGGGCGCGCGTCCATCACCGGCAAGGTCCCCGCCGGCAACGTCTACGTGGACGGCATGGAAGTCGGCGGCGCCACCGAGGCGTCCCTCAAGGACCGCCTCACCCTCGCGGAGGAAGGCGTCGTCACGGTGGTGGCGATCGTCGATGCCGACACCGGCGCCCTCGCGGAGGCCCCCGACTTCCTGGCCCGCGGCTTCGTCCACGACGACACCACCTTCGAGCCGGTCGTCCCCGTCATCGAGAAGACCTTGGCCACCGCGGCCGAGGAAGGCGTCGGGGACGCCCGCCAACTCGAACAGCTCGTCGCCCGCGCGGTGGCGAACTGGGCGTTCCGCACCCACCGCCGCAAGCCCCTCATCATCCCCGTCATCATCGACGCCTGAACCACTGCCCGGCAGCACAGACCCGGTTCCGGTCGCAGCGGAGGTTGGCCGCCTCGGGGACGGTCTCTGAAGTGTCCGGGACGTCAAACGAGCGTCGAAGGTGAACGGCGTCGCACTTCACCGAAACATGACGAGGGCCGACGCCACAGCGCGTTGGCCCCGACGAAACCGCCACCGCCGAGACGGCAGCGCGGTCGACCGCCCTGTCCGCAGGCGGTTGGCCGCGGGTGCCGTTGCCCGGTCGCACCCCACCCGCCAGCGTCACCCGAACGCAGACCTCTGCGCGGGTCAGCGCACCCTGCCCCGCGGCTTCAACGGCAGGGGCGGCAGTTCCGGCGCGGGCAGCGGATCGCCGTCGTACCCCTTCACCTCACCGAACCGCGTCCCCTCCATCCAGTCCCGGCGCGCCTGCTCGATCTCCTCCTGGGACCGTCCGATCCAGTTCCAGAACATGACCAGCTCCTCCTCGAACGGCTCGCCGCCCAGGAGCATCAGGCCCGCGTCCGAGTCTGCGCGCAGGGGGAGTTCGGTGCGGCCGCAGCCGAGGTAGAGCATCGAGCCGGGCAGTACCGGCACCCCGTCCACGTGGGCCTCGCCGGACATGGACAGGACGGCGTACTCGAAGTCGGGTTCCAGCGGCAGGCGTACGTCCGCGCCGCCGGCGAGGCTCAGGTCGGCGCCGACGATGGGGGTGTACGCCGTTCCGGGTGAGCGTGCGCCGTCGAGGTCGCCGAGGATGAGCGTGGCCGTCAGGCCGGGGGCCGTGACCTGCGGCAGCCCGGTGTGGTGCTCGAAGCGCGGGTCGGTGTGGCGGTGGCCGTCCGGGAGGGCGACCCAGAGCTGGGCGCCGTGCAGGAACCGGGCGTGGGACCTGGGGCTCTCCTCGGAGTGGCTGATCGCGCGGCCGGAGGTCATCAGGCCCAGCTCACGGGGGCGGATGGTCTGGAGGCTGCCGGTGGAGTCGCGGTGCAGGACCTCGCCCTGGTGCAGCCAGCTCACCGTCTGCAGGCCCATGTGCGGGTGCGGGGGCACCTGCATGCCGGGCTCGTCGGCGATGTCGTCGGGGCCGTAGTGGTCGACGAAACACCAGGCGCCGACCATGCGGCGGCCCAGGTTGGGCAGCAACCGGCGCACCTCGCTGGACTCGCCCAGCTTCACGCGGCGGGGGCTGAGGAGTTCGCGCACGGGTTCCGCCACCACGAAGCCGCGGCCGCCGCACAGGGCGGGAGCCGCCTGGCGATCAAGATTGCTCATGACGCCCAACCTAGCCCCGTGAGGCGTTTCCCGTCAGGCCCTCCCCCGGGGCACCGTGGCAAGCGCTCCCCGGGCGGTCCGCCGCCGCCCCGAAAATAGTAGCCATGGACATAGTAGCCATGTACTGTATCGAGCATGAGTACGGCATCCGAGGGCGCGACGCCCGGTTTCCTGGTCTGGCGACTGTCGATGAAGTGGCGGGTCGCGGTCGACCGCGCGGTGGCGCCGCTCGGCCTGACACACGCCCAGTACTCGCTGGTGGCCTCGCTGTACGGCATGCAGCGCGGGGGCGAACGCCCCAGCCAGCGACGCCTCGCCGACCGCACCGGCCTCGAACCGCTCTACGTCTCCAAGCTGGCGCGCTCCCTGGAGAGCGCCGGGCTCCTGGAGCGCACCCGCGACCCGCGCGACCCGCGCGCGGTGCAACTGGCGCTCACCGATGAGGGCCGCGCGCGGACCCGGCAGGCCATCGAGGTCGTGCAGGGGCTCCTGGAGCAACTGCTGGCGCCGCTCGGCGGCCTGGACAGCGCACGCACGCGGGAGTTCAAGCGTGAGCTGACGACCCTGCTCGACGCACCTCTCGACCCGACCGACGAGAACCTCAAGGAGCAGCCATGACCACCACCACTCCCGTCCTCAACCCCCGCGTCATAGCCCTGGCCCACTACGCCGCCCGCGCGCTCCTCGAGAACGTCCTGGCCCGCCACGGTGTGACCTTCCAGCAGTCCGTCACCCTGCGACTGGCCGCGGTCGCGGAGGGGCCGGTCGAGCGCGAGCGCGTGGTCGAGGACGTCGTCGGCGCGCTGAAGGTCGACGCGGCACAGGCGCACTCCGTGGTCGACGAGCTGATCTCCGCGGGGCTGCTGGCTCCGCACGAGTCGTCCCGGGTGCGGATCACGGACGCCGGACGGGAGCTGTTCGGGACGACGTCGGCCGAGACCGCGCCCCTCACCGCCCGGGTCTACGCCGGCATCCCCGCGGAGGATCTCGCGGTCGCCGGACGCGTCCTGGGTCTCATCACCGAACGGGCCGACGCGGAGCTCGCCGCCCTCACCGAGTAGGGGAGCCCTGACCACCTGGCTCTGTCGTCGGCCCGAGGCCGCAGGAGGCGGACTCGGGCCGACCGCGCCCCACGGAGCCGTACCTGTCTCAGGCCGTCGCGTTCCGCTTCCCCCGCCGGTGCGCGATCTCGCCGAGGATCACGTCGGCGACGATGAAGCCGGCCAGCGGAATGCCGAGCAGCGGCACGAAGTACCCGAGGACGGCGACGACCACCACGCCGGGCACCAGGAGCTGCGGCGGCACCTGCTGCCAGGCGCCGCGCGGGATCGGCCGGCCGAAGGCCAAGCCACGGCCGCGCTGCCACCACATGCGGTAGCCCAGCACGATCAGCAGGACCAGCGACAGCGCGAGCAGCATCAGGGCGATCTGGTTGACCAGCCCGAACAGGACGCCGGTGTGCAGGTCGATGCCCCAGCGGGTCAGCTTGGCGAGCAGCGGGTAGTGCGCGAACCGCAGTGTGTCGGTGACCTGGCCGCTGGTCGGGTCGACGGCGACCGAGTCCTGCTTCTCGGGCCAGCTGCGCTGCACCTGCCGTACGACGTAGGTGGACGACTCGTCGGCGGGCGGCACGATCTCGACGGGGTCGCCGAGGCCTTCGGCGCGGGCGGCGGCCAGCACCTTGTCGAGGCCGACGCCGTGCTCGGCGTCCCCGGCCGAGGCGGACGCGCCGTGGCCCGAGTGGTCGCCGCCCGCGGCCGCGGAGACCGACGGGGTGGACTGGCCGAGCGAGGTGCGCAGTTCGTCGATGTTGGCTCCGGCGTAGGTCGACCAGGTCAGCCCGGTCGCCGACAGGAAGAAGAACCCGGCCGCGGCCCACACGCCGACGCTGCCGTGCAACCCGAGGGTGCGGCGCCGTCCGCTGGTGCCGCGGACCTTGCGCAGGGCCCGGCGGCGGGAGAACCACAGCACGATGCCGCCGCCCGCGATGACCCACAGCCAGCTCGCGGCGAACTCGCTGTAGAGGCGGCCGTTCTCGCCGAGGTGGAGGTCGCGGTGGAACTCGTCGATCCAGGTGCGCAGCGGCAGCGCGCCGGTGGAGCCGTACTGCTCCAGCGCGCCGCGGACCTTGCCGGTGTACGGGTCCACGAACACGGCAAGGGTGTGGGCCGGGTCGACCCCCTTCACGCCGGACAGCAGCACCCTGGTCGTGGCGTCGGCGGCGGGCGAGGGGCGTATCGCCGAGACCGTGCCCTCGGGGTGCGCCTTGCGGGCGGCGGCCACCTGCTCGGAGAGGGGCAGCTTGCTGTCGCCGACGGCGGCGACGGTCATCTCGTCCCGGTAGACGATCTTCTCGGCCTGGAAGGCGCCCGCGTACAGGAAGCCGGTGAGGGCGGCGACGAGCAGGAAGGGGGCGACGAACAGACCGGCGTAGAAGTGCAGACGCAGCACGAGCGGGCGCAGCGGGGCCCATCTGCTGGGGGCCGGCGCGGGGGCGGCCGGCTGCGGGACCTCGTCCTTGGTGGTCGAGGGGGCGATGGACATCGGCGGCTTCTCCGAGGGCTGGGGACGGTAGCGCTCCAGTAGTCGGAGAGAAGGTGCGCCGAGTTCCCCGGCCACCAAGTGACCTGCGTCACAGGGAGCTCCATGGCATCCTGGCGCGATGGCAACTCCGAGTCACCGCGCGCCCCTTGCCGAGCTGGTCGAGGAACTCCTGGCCACGGACGGCCCGCTGCCGATCGTGGCGGCCGGCGAACCGGTCCTGCGGCGCGGCACCGAGCCCTACGACGGCCAGTTGGACGGCGCGCTCCTGTCCCGCTTCGTCGAGGCCCTGCGCCTCACCATGCGCGCGGCACCGGGCGTGGGCCTGGCCGCCCCGCAGGTGGGTGTGCCGCTGCGCATCGCGGTCGTCGAGGACCCGGCGCCCGTACCGGAGGAGGTCCGGCTGGCGCGCGGGCGGGTGCCGCAGCCGTTCCGGGTCCTGGTCAATCCATCGTACGAGCCGGTCGGCAGCGAGCGGGTGGCGTTCTTCGAGGGTTGTCTGAGTGTGCCGGGGTGGCAGGCCGTGGTGGCACGGCCCGCGGAGGTCCGGCTCAGGTGCGAGGACGAGAACGGCCGCGCGGTGGACGAGGCGTTCACCGGCTGGCCCGCGCGGATCGTCCAGCACGAGACGGACCACCTCGACGGGGTGCTCTACCTCGACCGCGCGGAGCTGCGCTCGCTGTCGTCCGGCCGGGCGATGGCCGAGCGCTGGACGCAGCCGACGCCGGAGCAGGCGGCCGCGTCCCTCGGCTTCGAGCTGCCCTAGTTGTCCCGGTAGGCCTCCAGCAGTCGCAGCCACACCTCGCTGATGGTCGGGTACGACGGGACCGCGTGCCACAGCCGGCTGATCGGGACCTGTCCGGCGACCGCGATCGTCGCGGAGTGGATCAGTTCGCCGACGCCGGGGCCGACGAAGGTGACGCCGAGGAGGATCTCGCGTTCCAGGTCGACGACCATGCGGGCCCGGCCGCGGTAGCCGTCGCCGTAGAGCCCGGCGCCCGAGACCGAGGCGAGGTCGTAGTCGACCGCGCGGACGCGGTGGCCCGCCTGTTCGGCCTCCGCGAGGGAGAGGCCGACGGAGGCCGCCTCCGGGTCGGTGAAGACGACCTGGGGCACGGCGTCGTGGTCGGCGGTGGCTGCGTGGGCGCCCCACGGGTCCGCCTGGACCGGGGCTCCCGAGGCGCGGGCGGAGATCGCGGCGCCGGCGATGCGGGCCTGGTACTTGCCCTGGTGGGTGAGGAGCGCGCGGTGGTTGACGTCGCCGACCGCGTAGAGCCAGTCGCTGCCGGTGACGCGGAGGCTGTCGTCGACCTCCAGCCAGCTGCCGGGCTCCCGGCCGATGGTGTCGAGGCCGATGTCGTCGGTGTGCGGGGCCCGTCCGGTGGCGAAGAGGATCTCGTCGGCCTCGATGCGGTCGCCGGTGCCGGTGACGACCACGACCGTGCCGTTCTCGCGGGTGACCGACTCGACCGAGGTGCCGGTGCGGACGGTCACGCCCGCCTCGGTGAGCGCCTCGGCGACGAGTTCGCCCGCGAACGGCTCCATGCGGTTGAGCAGGCCCTTCCCGCGCACGAGAAGCGTGACCCGGGAGCCGAGGGCCTGCCAGGCCGTGGCCATCTCGGTGGCGACCACTCCCCCGCCGACCACGACCAGGCGTCCGGGTACCGCCTTGGCGCTGGTGGCCTCGCGGCTGGTCCAGGGCTTGACCTCGGCGAGGCCCGGCAGGTCGGGCAGCACCGCGCGGGTGCCGGTGCAGACGGCCACGGCGTGCCGGGCGGTCAGCACCTTCCGTACGCCGTCGGGGCCGGTGACCGTCACCGTGCGCTCCCCGCTGAGGCGGCCGTGGCCGCGGTGGAGGTCGGCACCGATGCCCTCCAGCCAGCCGACCTGGCCGTCGTCCTTCCAGTCGGAGGCCCAGTAGTCCCGGCGTGCAAGGACCGCCGCCGCGTCGAGCGGGCCCTGCACCGAGGCGCTCAGACCCGGCAGGCGGCGCGCGTCCGCCTGGGCGATCACCGGCCGCAGCAGGGCCTTGCTGGGCATACAGGCCCAGTAGGAGCACTCTCCGCCGACCAGTTCGCTCTCCACGACCGCGGTGGACAGGCCGGCCGCGCGGGTGCGGTCGGCCACGTTCTCCCCCACGGGCCCGGCACCGAGCACCACGACGTCGTAGGTGCTGTTCGCGATGTTTCCCGTTTCCGTCATGGGCCCAGTCTGGTGGGTGGTGTGCGCTCGGGCCACCAGGGGTACGCGCGCCGCATACCCAGAGGTGGCAGCCGTGGAATACGGGGCCGGACGGGCGTGTTGTGCCGACGGCTTCGCTCCGAGACCAGGAAGAGGGATCACGTCATGAGCAGCACCGTGGAGCTCACCAAGGAGAACTTCGACCAGATGGTCACGGACAACGAATTCGTCCTGATCGACTTCTGGGCGTCCTGGTGCGGTCCTTGCCGCCAGTTCGCGCCGGTCTACGAGAAGGCCGCCGAGGACAACCCGGACCTGGTGTTCGGCAAGGTGGACACCGAGGCGCAGCCGGAGCTGGCCGCCGCCTTCGGCATCCAGTCGATCCCGACGCTGATGATCGTCCGCGACCAGGTCGCGGTGTTCGCCCAGCCGGGCGCGCTGCCCGAATCCGCCCTGACGGACGTCATCGGGCAGGCCCGCGAGCTGGACATGGACGAGGTCCGCAAGTCCGTGGCCGAGCAGCAGGCCAAGGCCGAGCAGAACGACCAGTAGCCCCTGGGAGGGGCACCTCCAGAGCCCTTAGAAGGGGTACGTCGCCACGTCCGCGCGTACGGTCGTCCAGCGCACGTCGGTGAAGGCCTCCACATTGGCCTCGCCGCCGAAACGGGCGCCGGTGCCGGACGCGGCGATACCGCCGAAGGGCGCGACCGCCTCGTCGTTCACGGTCTGGTCGTTGATGTGCACGATGCCGGTCGGGATCCGCTCGGCCAGGTCGAGACCGCGGGCCGCGTCCCCGGTGACGATGCCGAGCGAGAGGCCGTAGGGCCCGGCGGCGGCCAGGGCGGCGGCCTCGTCGACCGTGCTGAAGGACCGTACGGGAGCGACGGGTCCGAAGACCTCCTCCGCGTAGGCGGGCGTGTTGTCGTCGAGGCCCGCGAGGACCGTCGGCCGGTAGAAGAGCTTCTCGTGGGTACCGCCGGCGGCCAGCTTGGCGCCCTGCGCGGTGCTGGCCTCGACCAGACCGCGCACCTTGGCGAGCTGGTTGTCGTCGATGATCGGGCCGAGGTGGACCTGCTCCAGGTGGGGGTCGCCGACGGCGAGCGAGTCGGCCTTGGCGGCCAGCCGCTCGACGTACTCCGCGTACAGCGACTCGTGGACCAGGTGGCGGCCCGTCGTCATGCAGATCTGGCCCTGGTGGAAGAAGGATCCCCAGGCGGCCGTGGAGATCACGGCCTCGATGTCGGCGTCCTCCAGGACGATCATCGCGGAGTTGCCGCCGAGCTCCAGGTGGGCGCGCTTGAGGTGGCGTCCGGCCGCCTCCCCCACCGCACGGCCCGCCGCGGTCGACCCGGTGAAGGAGATGACGGGGACGCGCGGGTCGGCGACCAGGGCCTGTCCGACGTCCGGGCCGCCGGGCAGGACGTGGAACAGCCCCTCGGGCAGCCCGGCCTCGGCGAAGACCGCGGCGAGGGAGAGGCCTCCGCAGACCGCGGTGCGCGGGTCCGGCTTGAGGAGCACCGCGTTGCCGAGGGCGAGGGCGGGGGCGACCGAGCGGATCGAGAGGATCAGCGGGGCGTTGAAGGGCGAGATGACGCCCACGACGCCGACCGGGACCCGGCGCGTGTAGGACAGCCGGGGCGCCTCGCTCGGCAGGACCTGGCCCGCCGGGCGGGAGGCTAGGGCGGCGGCCTCGTAGCACTCCTGGGCGGCCACGTGGAGTTCGAAGTCGGCCTTGCCGGGGATGGACCCGGACTCCCGGACGAGCCAGCCGCGCAGTTCGTCGGCGTGCGCGGCGAACAGGTCGCCGGCCTTGCGCAGCACTCCGGCCCGGACGAAGTGCGGGAGCCGGGCCCACTCGCGCTGGGCGGCGCGGGCGGTCTCGGCGGAGCGCTCCACGTCGGTGGCGCCGGCGAGGGTGACGGTGGCGAGCGTGTCGCCGGTGGCGGGCTCGGTGACCGCGTACTCAGGTCCCGACAGGGGGTGGGGCTGCCAGCTCTTGGGGTCGAGCAACGACATGACGGCTCTCCGTTCGATCACCGGTGGGACTCACACGGGGAGCGGTAGTCCCGTGTAGTTGGCGGCCAGTTCGGCGGCCGCGTGGCGGGATGCGGTGATGCGGCGCAGCCGTGCGAGCTGCAGTCCGTTCTCGAACGCATCCCCATTTGGTTGAGCGTGCAACATCCTAGTCATGTCATACGAGAAGCGGGTGGCCTGCCACACACGAGAAAGACACAACTCCGAATATCTGTCGATCAGTTGCGTCGATCCCGTGCGGTGCAGATCGGTCAGGGCGCGGGCGAGGACGGATACGTCCGACACGGCGAGGTTGAGGCCCTTCGCGCCGGTCGGCGGCACTATGTGCGCGGCGTCGCCGGCCAGCACGAGACGACCGTGACGCATCGACTCGTGGACGTAACTCCGCATGGGCGTCACCGACTTGGCCGTGATCGGGCCTCGCGCGAGGGTCCAGTCGGCGTCGATGGCGAAGCGGGCGGCGAGCTCGTCCCAGATCCGCTCGTCGGTCCAGTCGTCGGCGTGGGTGCCGTTGGGGACCTGGAGGTAGAGCCGCGAGACCGCGGGCGAGCGCATGCTGTGCAGGGCGAAGCCGCGCTCCCCGCGGGCGTAGATCAACTCCTCGCAGGACGGGGCGACATCGGCGAGGATCCCGAGCCAGGAGTACGGGTAGTCGCGCTCGTACGTCCGGCTCGTCGCCGTCGGGAAGGCTCCTCGGGAGACGCCGTGGAAGCCGTCGCAGCCCGCCACCCAGTCGCAGGTCAGCGTCTGTTCGCGGCCCTCGTGCAGGAACCGCACGACAGGGGCCTCACTCTCCGGCTTGTCGACCGCCAGCGCCTGCGCCTCGAACAACAGCGGCGGCCCCTCGGCCAGTTGGAGTGCGACGAGGTCCTTCACGATCTCGGTCTGGGCGTAGATGGTGACCGTGCGGCCGCCGGTGAGGACGGGGAAGTCCAGGTGGTGCCGCTCCCCCGCGAACCGCAGCTCGATGCCCTGATGGACGAGCCCCTCGGCGTCCAGGCGGCCGGCGGCGCCGCACGCGCGCAGGGCGTCGACCGTGCCCTGCTCCAGCATCCCGGCACGCTGGCGGTGCTCGACGTACTCCCGCGTCCTGCTCTCCAGGACCACGCAGTCGACGCCGGCCAGGTGCAGCAGGCGGGCGAGGAGCAGTCCCGCGGGGCCGCCGCCGATGATCCCGACCGTGGTGCGCATGGCAGGCCTCCCTGCGTCAGCTGGAGTCGCGGTGCACGACCGTGGCACCCAGCACCGTGTGCGTCTCGGTGGCGGTGCCCGGTTCCCGCACCGCGCGGTCGACCAGCTCGGCGAGGTCACGGCCGGACGGGAGCTCGATGTGGACCGTGCTCAGCCGGGGCCGCAGCAGCCGCCCGAGGAGCAGGTCGTCGGCACCGATCACCGCCGTGTCCTCCGGTACGCGCACGCCCTCGTCCTGGAGGGCACGCAATAACAGCATCGCGTACTCGTCGTTGTACGCGAACACGGCGTCGAGGCCGAGGTCCCGCCAGCGGGCGGCGAGCTCGGCCGCGGACTGCTCCTCGTAGGCGAGGGACAGTTCGGTCAAGGTGGCGTCCGTGTCGTGCAGGGCCCTGCGCACCCCGGCCAGGCGGGGCAGCGAGAAGGCCTCCAGGCCGGACTCCTCGGGCACCACGACCCCGATGCGGCGCCGGCCGCGGGCGTACAGGTGGGCGGCGGCACTGTGGCCGACGCCCGCGTGGTCCATGAGCAGGGCGTGAGCCCCCTCGACCGCCTCGGGACCGAGGGTGACCACCGCGCGGGCGCCGGAGCGCCGCAGCAGGGCCACGCCCTGCGGGCCGAGGCCCGTGCCGGGCACCAGGACGGCCACCGGACGCAGCTCCGCCCAGGCGCGGGCCGCCTCGTCGCCCTGGAGGCCGACGCTGCCGTACTGCACGACGGTGTAGTCCAACCGGCCCAGGGCCCATTGGAGTTCGCTGATGAACTGGCTGTAGAGCGGGCCGACCGGAATGGAGGGGGCGGGCATCAGGACCATCCGGCTGTGCCCGGCGCGCAGGCTGCGGGCGGCCGCGTGCGGGACGTACCCGAGTTCCTTGGCGGCGTCGTGGACACGGCGGCGCGTGGGCTCGCTGATCCGGACGGCGCTGGTGTTGTTGAGGACGTAGGAGACGGTCGCACGCGAGACGCCGGCCAGACGGGCCACATCGGCGCTCGTGGGAACCGGGCGCGTGACGGCGGACGCGGACGTGTTCTGTATCTGCACCATGACGACCGTCATCTTTGCAGAAGCTGTGACGGTGCCCACATGTGGGGTTGCCGCCTTCGCTCAGCGCGGCCCATCGGTGCCGGTCACCCGGGCGACGAGGTCGTTCCAGCCCGCCTCCAGGCGCTCCAGCGGCATTCCGCACTGCCGGGTGAGGTGGTGGATGAGGGCCGGGTCGAGATACGCCATCAGCGTCTGGGCCAGCAGGTCGCAGTCGGCGTTCGGGAGGATCTGCCGCAGCAGCATGGTGGTGTGCATGTGCAGCGCCCGGGCCGACGGGTGGGAGTAGCGGCGGGTCGGCTCCGACTGCGCGGCCAGCAGCAGGTCCAGCTGTTCGGCGGCCCGGTACAGCACGGCGATGCCGAGCGCCCGCAGCCGGTCGGCCGGAGGGGCGCCGGGGCCCAGCGGCGGCGGGCCCCCGAGGAAGTCCGCCTGGAGGGTGCGCGCGGAGTGGTCAAGGAGCGCCATGAGCAGTCCGGTGCGGTCGCCGAAGCGCCGGAAGACCGTGCCCTTGCCGACCCCGGCCGCCGTGGCGACCGCCTCCATGGTGACGCCCGCCACACCGTGCTCCGCGATCAGCCGGGTCGCGGCCTCCAGCAGACGGGCGCGGTTGCGGGCCGCGTCGGCACGCAGGCAGGGCTCGTCGGGGGCGGAACCGACTTCCAGGAGTTGGGGCTTGTCGAAGGGCTCCTGAGGTGTCGGGAACGGCGGCAGGGTCGCGGACATGACGCCAGCGTAAAGCATCGGGAAGAAAACTGGACCTCGGTCCGCTTAAGGTGCTAGAACATTAAACGGACCCCGGTCCGGAACATTGTCCCCGTGTTTCAGCCTCCTGGAGTTACGCATGTCTGTTCGCATCCTTGCGCTCGTCGGATCCCTCCGCGCCGGTTCGCACAACCGTCAGCTCGCCGAGGCGGCCGTCAAGCACGCCCCCGAGGGCGCGGAGGTCGTGCTCTACGAGGGCCTCGCCGAGATCCCGTTCTACAACGAGGACATCGACGTCGAGGGCAGCGTCCCCGCGGCCGCCGCGAAGCTGCGCGAGGCCGCGCAGGCCTCCGACGCGTTCCTGCTCTTCTCCCCCGAGTACAACGGCACCATTCCCGCGGTCCTGAAGAACGCCATCGACTGGCTGTCCCGTCCGTACGGCGCCGGCGCCTTCGCCGGCAAGCCGGTCGCCGTGGTCGGCACCGCCTTCGGCCAGTTCGGCGGTGTGTGGGCGCAGGACGAGACCCGCAAGGCCGTGGGCATCGCCGGCGGCAACGTGCTCGAGAACGTCAAGCTGTCCATCCCCGGCTCCGTGGTCCGCTTCGCCGAGACCCACCCGGCCGACGACGTCGAGGTCGCCGCGCAGCTCACCGAGGTCGTCACGCAGCTCCACAGCAATGCGGGTCAGGTCACCGCGGCCTGAACCTGCGGGGCGTGAACGGTTTCCGACAAGGGGGCCGGAGTTTTCGAACTCCGGCCCCCTTGTGTGTCGTCTGCGGGCTGGTCGCGCAGTTCCCCGCGCCCCTGAGGGGCGCGCACAGCGACGCGTCTCAAGCTGCTGCCGTGGGTGCCAGGTCCCGTAGGACCGCGAGCGCCGCCGCGATCGCCAGGCGCTCATGCGCTCCGGCGCGAGTGCAGGTCAGGAGCTTCCGGTGAGGGTTCCCCGCACAGCTGATCCTCGTGATCGGCAGGTCGGCGGTCAGATACGCGAGGCGGGGGATCAGCGCCACACCGAGGCCGTGGGCGACCAGGTGAGCGGTGACGTTCCAGTCCCTGGCGTGGTGGACCACGCCCGGGGTGAAGCCGGCCGCGCCGCAGGCCGACATGACGTGCGTGCGGCAGGGGCTGTCCGAGAAGGGGGCGATCCAGTCCTCCTGAGCCGCGTCCGCGAGATCCACGAGGTCACGGCCTGCCAGCGGATGATCCGCGGGTACGACGAGGTCGAACGGGTCGTCCAGCAGGGGCTGTTGGTCGAAGCGGGTGTCGCTCATGGGCGGGTTGTGCGGGGTCGCCTCCACGACCGCCAGGTCGATCTCCCCCTCGAAGAGCAGGTCGAAGCTCTCCGGTACGCCCGTCTCCTGGACGCTGACGGTCAGCCGGCGGTGCCGCTCGCGCAGCCGGACCGCCATCGGGGCGAGCAGCGCCGGGACGGCCACGGACAGACCTCCCACCCGCAGCGGTCCCGCGGGCTCGCCGCGGCCGGCGCGCAGTTCGAGCTCGGCCTGTTCCCAGCGGACCTGGATGGCGTCGGCGTGTGCGAGCAGGCTCTCGGCGGCCGGGGTGAGCCGGACCCCGCGGCCCTGGGGTTCGAGAAGGTCCACGCCGAGGTCGCGGGCGAGCTGGCGGATCTGCTGGGAGGCCGCGGACGGGGTGAAGTGCAGGGCGCGGGCGGCCGCGGTGACCGTGCCGTAGTGGGCGACCGCCCTCAGGACGTGGAGCCGACGCAGGTCAATCATGAAGCCCACGCTTCAAGGTGACGTCCAGGAAGTCAACCTGGACCTGAACGGAGAGTCCGCCGCATCCTGGGCTGTGTCGCGACGGCCGTACATCAGTCACCAGGTTCGAGGAGTCACCATGACCAGCACGACCCGCGCCGTCTGCCCGCACTGCGCCTGGCCGGACGACGCCGAACCCTTCCAGGTGGTGTCCCGGCACGGCACCGCCACGGGCGGCACGGTGTGGACCCGCTGCGCGTGCGGCTCGTTGCAGGTCCGCGTGACGGACGGCCGCGGGACGCGTGTGGTCTCCCGCAGCCGTCCGTCCGCCGCGCCGACGAGGTAGCCCAGGGCGGGTCAGTCCAGTTCCGCGAGCCGCCGTACGGCGGGTGCCGTGAAGCGTTCGATCCACTCGGCGGGGGCGCCGGTGCGCGGGGCGAGGATGACCGTGTCGATGCCGAGCTTGGTGTAGCCGGAGATGTCCCGGGCGAAGGCGTCCAGGTCCCCGTCGTCGGCCGCGTCGGCCGTGTATGTCATGGTCTTGCGGATCTCGTCGTAGTCCCGCCCCTCGGTGTCGCAGTGGCGGCGCAGCACGTCGAGCTTGTGCGTGACCTCCTCCGGCGAGGTGGCGAACAGGTTGCAGGCGTCGCCGTAGCGGGCGACCAGGCGAAGGGTCTTCTTCTCACCGCTGCCGCCGATCATGATCTCGGGGTGCGGGGTGCTGACCGGGGCCGGGACGCACAGGGTCTCGGCGAGCCGGTAATGGGTGCCCTCGAAGGGGCCGTTCGCCGCCGGGTCCCACATCTGGAGGCAGATCCGCAGGGTCTCCTCCAGCCGCTCGAAGCGCTCCGCGAGGGGCGGGAACGGCACGCCGAGACCCGCGTGCTCCCGGTCGTACCAGGCGGCCCCGATGCCGAGGGCGGCCCGGCCGCCGGACAGCACGTCCAGCGTGGTCGCGATCTTGGCGAGCAGACCGGGGTGGCGGTACGTCACTCCGGTGACCAGCGCGCCGAGCCGGACCGTCTCGGTGTGGGCCGCGAGGAAGCCGAGGGTGGCGTAGGCCTCCAGCATGGGGTCCTCGGCGCCGCCGTTGAACTCCATCTGGAAGTAGTGGTCCATCACCGACAGCCAGCTCACCCCGGCCGCCTCCGCCGCGGCCCCCGCCGCGGCGAGCTCGGCACCGAGAGCGGGTGCGCCCGCAGGGTGGTCGAACCGGTTGATGTGCACGCCCACGCGCATGACCGTCTCCGTTCACGGGACCTTCGCCGACCGTGCAGACGGTAGAACCTGGAGTGCTCTCGAAGTCAAGGGCGGGCCGCTCAGCGGGTCGCACGGGCCCGCGTGCCCGTCATGCCACGCCTTCGACCTCCGTCGGCTCCTGCTTCTTCGCGGCGCGCAGGCTCGTCAGGGTGGTGACCGTCAGCACGAGGACGATGAAGCCGAGGGAGAAGGGGATGCTGATCTCGGGGACGTGGACCCCGGACTCGTGCAGGGCGTGCAGCACCAGCTTGACGCCGATGAAGCCGAGGATGATCGACAGGCCGTAGCTGAGGTGGACCAGCTTCTTCAGCAGACCGCCGATGAGGAAGTAGAGCTGGCGCAGGCCCATCAGGGCGAAGGCGTTGGCGGTGAAGACGATGTACGGGTCCTGGGTGAGGCCGTAGATCGCGGGGATCGAGTCGAGCGCGAACAGCACGTCGGTCGAGCCGATGGCGAGCATGACGACCAGCATCGGGGTCATGACCCGCTTGCCGTTCTCCTCGATCCACAACTTGGTGCCGTGATAGCGGTCCGCCACGCCGAAACGCTTCTCCACCATCTTCAGCAGCTTGTTCTCCTCGTACTCCTCGTCGTGCCCGTCCTTGCGGGCGTCCTGGACGAGCTTCCAGGCGGTCCAGATCAGGAAGGCGCCGAAGATGTAGAAGACCCAGGAGAACGCGGAGATGATCGCCGCTCCGGCCGCGATGAACCCGGCGCGCAGCACCAGCGCCATCACGACACCGACCATCAGCACCCGCTGCTGGTACTGCGAGGGCACGGCGAACTTCCCCATGATCAGGACGAACACGAAGAGGTTGTCGACGCTCAGGGACTTCTCGGTGATGTATCCGGCGAAGAACTCGCCCGTGGGTCTCCCCCCGCCGAAGAGGAGCAGCCCGAGTCCGAAGAGACAGGCCAGCACCACCCAGACCACGGTCCAGATGCCCGCCTCCTTCACCGACACGTCGTGGGGTTTGCGGCCGATGAAGAAGTCGGCGCCGACCAGGACGCACAGGGCGACGACGGTCAGCAGCCAGACGGTGAGAGAGACGTTCACTGGTTCTCCTGGTGCGTGGGGGGGTATCGACAGCGTTGTCACCACTGGGGAGCCCTTCCACCTACAACAGGTGAACAACAGGTCACGCGATGGTAAGGGAGCGCAGGTCGTACGAGAACATCGCGGGATCCCGTGCCCACCACCCGCCGTACGGCGGCGCCCCGGACGGACGCCGTTGCCCCGATCATGGCGCCACGAGCCGCCGCGCCCCGCGTGAGGAGAAGCCATTGCGCATGCGCCGCCCCCGTTCGACCCCGAACTCAGCGGCGCCCTGGATCTGAAGGAGGACGATAGTTGCGCGCGCCCTATAGAAGCAGACGCTGAAAGTTTCAGCGATGCAATATCCTGGGCGTATCCGTCCCCGTATCCGATTCCCTATCCGTATCCGTGTCCGGCCGGAGGAAGCAGGCCCCCATGACCGCCACAGACCCCGCGCTCACCGCCCTCGCCCAGGGCTGGTGCGCACTCTCCCTGCTGCACGGACGGATCGAGGCGCACATCGAGAAGGCCCTGCAGTCCGCACACGACCTCAGCGTGCGCGAGTACTCCCTGCTCGACGTCCTGGGCCGCCAGCACGACGGCGAGGGCGGGCACCTGCAGATGAAGCAGGTCGCCGACGCCGTCGTCCTCAGCCAGAGCGCCACCACCCGCCTGGTCACCCGCCTCGAGGACCGCGGCCTGCTCGCCCGCTACCTCTGCCCCACCGACCGCCGCGGCATCTACACCGACGTCACCGACACCGGCCGCACCCTCCTCGAACAAGCCCGCCCCACCAACGAGAAGGCCCTGCGAGAAGCCCTCGACCAGGCCGCCACCGACCCCGAACTCGCCCCCCTCGTACGGGCCTTGGAAGCACTCGGCGTACCGGCCTGAGCCAGGGCTCGTTCGTCGGGGTGGCTGCCTCGTCCGCGGCCGCCGTTGAGATGCCGACGCGCACCCGCCGCCGCGGTTCGTGCCTCAGCGGGCGGATGTCCTTGCGGCGAAACGACAGGCGTCGACGGCGATACGGAGTCCGTCCTGCGGACGGGACCGAAGGCAGCCGACGGCCGCGGGACGCCGAGTCGGCCGCAGACATGTGGGTCGCGACCATCCGTTCCGCGAAATCGGGTCCCGAGCGCCTGGTCGGCTGCGGGGCGCTGGTGTCGGCCGACGTCGACCGCCGGACGGGCGGGACACACGAGGCACCTCCAACAATGCTCCCCTGCAAGGGTGTTGACGGGACCACCGGGACCTTCGAGTCGCGGGAGGAATTACCACCGTCCGCCACGGGCAACGTGTTCAAGGACCAGCCGTGAAGGAACGCGACACATTCCGCGCAGAGGAACGGAGATCGAGCGTGACGACGAGCCAGGCCGCCACCCCGGGGGAAGACATGTCACTCACTTCGATAGAGCGTCTCGACGAGGAGATCATCGCGCTGCTGGCCCGCCGTCGCGAGATGGCTCAGGGGCTCCCCGCCCCGGCCCGGGCCCGTGCCGTCGACCCCGGCTTCGTGGAGGCCGTGCGGGAGATCACCGACCGCTACCGCCAGGAGCTCGGCGGGGCCGGAGAACTCGTCGCGCGGGCGGTCATGGTGCTGTGCCACCCGGACCGCCAGAACTGAGGGGCGGGGCCGACAGCGCAGGTCGGAGGGCTGGGGCAGTCGTTGACACCGTCCTGGATCCGGCCGTACAAAGGGCCGCATGAGCGTGCCGCAGCTTCCCCTGTCCGGGATCACCGTGATCAGCCTGGAGCAGGCCGTGGCCGCGCCCTACGCGACCCGCCAGCTCGCCGACCTCGGGGCCCGGGTGATCAAGGTGGAGCGGCCGGGCGACGGTGACTTCGCCCGCCGCTACGACACGACCGTGCACGGACACTCCAGTTACTTCGTGTGGCTCAACCGGTCCAAGGAGTCGCTCACCCTGGACCTGAAGGACCCGCGCGGCCTCGAGATCCTGCACCAACTCCTCGACGGCGCCGACGTGTTCGTCCAGAACCTGGCTCCGGGCGCGGCCGACCGGCTGGGCCTGGGCGTGGACGCGCTCGCCGAGCGCCTGCCGCGGCTGATCCCGTGCACGATCTCCGGGTACGGCACGGACGGCCCGTGGGCCGACCGTAAGTCGTACGACCTGCTGGTGCAGTGCCAGACCGGCCTGGTGTCGCTGACCGGGACCGCCGAGGAGACCGCGCGGGTCGGTATCTCCGTCGCCGACATCGCGGCCGGGATGTACGCCTACAGCGGCATCCTGACCGCCCTGTACACGCGCGCCACCACCGGCAGGGCCCACCCGGTGCAGGTGTCCCTGTTCGAGGCACTGGCCGAGTGGATGAGCCAGCCGGCCAACTACACGCGCTACGGCGGCAGTCAGCCCCCGCGCCTGGGCACCCAGCACGCCACCATCGCCCCTTACGGCGCGTTCACGGCCGCCGACGGCAAGGACGTGCTCTTCTCCATCCAGAACGAACGCGAGTGGATCGTCCTGTGCGCCGATTTCCTGCGACGGCCCGAACTGGCCGACGATCCGCGCTTCGCCACCGGCTCGGCCCGAGTCGCCCACCGCGAGGAACTCAACGCCGTGGTCGCCGAGCGGATCGCGCGCTCCGACGCCGCACAGGTCCTCAAGGACCTGGAGGGCATCGGCATCGCCTGCGCCGGGGTCAATGACGTCGCCGCGTTCCTCGACCACCCGGTCCTGGCCGCCCGCGGCCGCTGGCACGAGGTCGGCCTGCCCGGCGGCGCCACGGCGGAGGCGCTGCTGCCCCCGGCCGACCTCGCCGGGCTGCCCGCCCGCATGGATCCGGTCCCGGGGGTGGGCGAGCACACCGAGGCGATCCTCAAGGAGCTCGGCCGTTCCGGCGACGACATCGCGGTGCTGCGTGCCGGCGGGGTCGTCTGAACCCCGGCCGGGAGGAGACACGAGCGACGAGCGTCCCGGGCGTCCCTGAGGCGCGGCAGCACCGCGGCGATGTCCTCGAACTCCGCTTCCCACACGGGGGGACGGCGAAGCCCGCACACCGACCGGGTGCACCTGGTGGGGTTTCTACCAGGGCAGCGGGCCCTTGGCGTCGAAGAAGCCGCCGGTCGGGCCGTCCGGGGCGACCTGCGCCATGCGGACGATGATCTCGGCGCCCTCCGCGACGGTCTGCGTGCCCGTGTTGCCGTTCAGGTCGGTCTTGGTGAAACCGGGTTCCACGGAGTTGATCCGCATGGCCGGGAACGCCTTCGCGTACTGCACGGTGAGCATGTTGACCGCGGTCTTGGACGTCGGGTAGGCGACGCCCGGGTAGAAGTGCGCGGGGTGGTCCGGGTCGGAGAGGTGGGTCAGGGAGCCCAGGCCGCTGCTGACGTTGACCACGACGGGGGCGGCCGAGCGCTGGAGCAGCGGAAGGAAGGCGTGCAGGACGCGGACCACGCCGAAGACGTTGGTCTCGAAGGTGGTGCGCATCTGGTCGGCGGTCACGGTCGCGGCGACCGGCACGCCGTTGTCCTCGGTGCGGGTCTCTACACCCGCGTTGTTGATCAGGACGTCGAGGCCGCCCGCGGCCTCCAGGGTCTTGGCCGCGGCCTCGACGGAGGTGTCGTCGGTGACGTCGATCTGGACGAACCGCGCGCCGAGTTCGTCGGCGGCGCGACGGCCGCGTTCGGCGTCACGGGCACCGACGTGGACGGTGTGTCCCGCGGCGACGAGCCTGCGGGCGGTCTCGAAGCCGAGGCCCTTGTTCGCTCCGGTGATGAGTGTTGTCGTCATGCCACCCAGGCTGCTGTACCGCGGCGGCACCAGCCAGAAGACCCTTCTTCCTGGGACTGGCGGTACCAGGCACGTCCGATGCCGACGGTGTTCACTGGGGAGCATGGCGGCGACAGAACTGGGACGGGCGCTGAGGCGCTGGCGCGACCGGGTCCGCCCGGACGCGGCCGGGCTCCCCTCGGGGGACCGGCGCCGGGCGGCCGGGCTGCGGCGCGAGGAGCTGGCCCTGCTGGCCGGTGTCTCGGTCGACTACGTCACGCGTCTCGAACAGGGGCGTGCGGCCCACCCGTCCGTGCCGGTCGTCGAGGCGTTGGCCCGGGCGCTGCGGCTCTCGGGCGACGAGCGGACGTATCTCTTCGGCCTCGCGGGACTGGTGCCGCCGGGCCCGGAGGTCGTGCCCGGGTTCATCACGCCCAGCGTGCAACGGCTGCTGGACCGGCTGGTCGACACCCCGGTCGCGGTGTCCGACGCGGCCATGACGCTGCTGCTGGCCAACCCGATGTACGCGGCCCTGATGGGTGATCAGTCCGCCCTGCGCGGCTTCGAACGCAACGGCGTGTGGCGCAACTTCACGGGTATGCCGACCCGGGTACGGCACAGCCCGGAGGAGCGGCGCGCCTTCGAGGCGGGCCTGGTCGCCGAACTGCGCGCGACCGCCGCCCGGTATCCTGCGGACCGCCAACTTGCGCTTCTGATAGCGGAGTTGCGCTCAAGGAGCGAGCGTTTCGCCGAACTGTGGGACGCGGGGGTGGTCGGCCGTCTCGCCGGCTCGCACAAGACGATCGAGCATCCGCAGGCCGGGACGCTCACCCTCGACTGCGACCTGCTCCGGGTCGAGGAGAACGACCTCAACATCCTCGTGTACTCGGCCGAGCCCGGCACCGAGGCCGCCGAGAAGCTGCGGCTGATCTCGGTGCTGGGCACGCAGAGCCTGGCGGAGAGCGGCTAGCGCGGGTTCCCCTGCGGGAACGCCCCCGGTTCGTACGCCGTCGGGCAGGGGGCGGGCGTCCGCATGTGTCGGCCGGCCGCGCTCTCAGTAGCCGTACCGGCTCTTCAGGTGGCGCCAGAAGTCGCGCAGCATCCACTTGTCGAAGTCGGTGATCCGGTCCGCGCTGCCCGCGTTCATCAGGAAGCAGCACTGGCCGGTCGGGGTCCAGTCGTAGAAGTCGTCGAGGCCGAAGGTGTGGCCGACCTCGTGGAGATAGATGTGGATGTTCTCCTGGCTGAGCGCCCCGGTGAAGTACTCCTGGCCGACACGCTGGCCCCAGTCACCGCCGGCGCCACCCTGGAAGCCCTTGGTGAGCCAGAGCGACTGGTCGTAGTGGCGGGCCGCACCGCCGGGGCACTTGGAGTAGTTGCCGTCCTGGTGGAAGAAGCGGCCGCAGTCGGGGGCGCACTGCGGGGCGCCGCCGTCGTCCAGGTTTCCGGCGTAGATGTCGACCGAGTTGTCGGTCCACTGGAGGGTCGAGCGGTTCTTCACCGCCCAGCCGACGATGTTGACGGGCACGGTCTTGTACGGCCAGGCGTTGGTGCCCGTGCCGTTGTCGAGCATGGCGGCCATCCACTTGCCGAACTGCTTCTTCAGCGCGGCGTGGACCTGGTCGCGGAGGGCGGCGCTGACCGGGGCGTCGGACTCCCAGCGGACGCAGTAGTTGACGCTTCCCTTGTTGGCCATGACCTGGTCCCAGCCGTAGTTGCGGAAGCCGTAGAGGTCCGGGTAGGTGGACTCGACGTGGTTCCACACCTGGTTCAGCGGCTGGACGAGGTTCGCGGGCGGGTTCCAGTTGTCCGCAGCCTGAGCCGGGGCCGCTGTCACCGCGGGCGCTGCGAACAGCGCGAGCAGGGCGGCGAGGACGGTGACGAGACGCACGATACGGGTGCGCATGGGGGTGAACTCCCTTCGTGGGGGCTGGGATTCACTGTGGGGTCGCCGCCGGGGCGCCGCGGGTTGCCCGGGACCGTCGGGTATCCGATCGTCGCCCCCATCGGTCGTGACGCCTCCCGGAGATCGGGAAACACGGACGGAATGTGAGCCACCCCACAATCGATACGCGCCCGTTTCGATAGCACCGGGGTTACTCTGATTTCCACGAGAACGAAACCGTTTCGTTCAGCATGTAGTCCGCTGGACGAGGATGGAGCACGCACGCCATGACCAGCGTCCTCATCGCCACCGGCCAGTCACTCCAGCGTGTCGGCCTTCGAATGCTCCTCGACTCCCAGTCCGATCTCACCGTCGTCGGCGAGGCGGCGCACGGGCCGGAGGCGGTCCGGCTGAGCGCCCTGCTCCGGCCGGACGTCGTCCTGCTGGACGGCCGCAGCACCGGCACGGACGTCGTCGAGACCGTCCGCCGCCTCGCCCACGCGCCGGACGGGCACGCCCCACGCGTCCTGCTGCTCACCAGCGGCGACGACACCTACCCCTACGGCGCCCTGCGCGCCGGAGCCGCCGGGCATCTCCCGGAGGCCGCCACCGCCGACGAACTGGTCGCGGCCGTCCGGGTCGTGGCCGCCGGTGACGTCGTCGTCTCCCCCGGACTGACCCGCGCGCTCATCGAGGCCGTCCGCAGCCGGCGCGCCGTGGAGGACCCGTCCCCGGGCAACCGGCTGGGCAGCCTCACCGGACGCGAGCGGGACGTGCTCACCGCGGTCGCCTCCGGCGATTCCAACGCCGAGATCGCCGACCGGCTCTCCATCGCCCCGACCACCGTGAAGTCCCACGTCAGCAACATCCTCACCAAGATCGGCGCCCGCGGACGGGTCCAGGCGGTGGTGTTCGCCTATGAGTCCGGCCTGGTCCGGCCCACGCAGCACGTTCTGCACGCGTGAAGAGGCTTTTCTGACGGACTCGCTGTCGACCCGTGCGGCCGAGGGATGCCGCCGGCCTTCGACCCGCCGCAGCCGCCGGCTCGGGCTCGCTACCGCCACTACGGCTACGACGGCTTTCCCTGGTGGCCGATCCCGGGCCGGTAACACGTGGTCGCCGGTGGTCGCAGCGAGGATGAGGTGCCACCACCCCGCAGTGAGGCCGAGGCGGCGGCGTCGGTGCCGTCACCCCCGGCCGAGCCCCCGCACGAGTTGCTCCTCGTCTCCTGACGCCGGGATGCCGCTCGGCGGCACCTTGTCGTGCCACCATGAGCCCACAGGCCCCCGGTCGGCGTCGTCCTTCTCGCCGAGGAGGCGCTCGCGCGTCGCCAGACCCGGCACGCCACCGCGGAGGCCCCCTCGCCTCGCCGGATCAGGCCGCCGTGTAGCCCAGTTGACGTCGCATGTATGGCGTCATCAGGGTCTTCGCCTTGGCCAGGGTGCTGGTGCGGCTGCCGAGAACCGCCGTCTCGCCGCCCGGCACGGGCAGCATGGTCACCCCGTCGGCGGGGCCGAAGGGCACGATGAGCGGGGTGCGGTGGATGGGCCGGTAGAAGCGGGGCTCCTTGCGGTGCCGGCCCGAACTGTTCAGGTGGGCGCGGATGTTCCAGGCGGCGAGGTCGGCCTGGGCGAGCGCCGCCGGGGTGATCTTGAGCTCGGTTGCGTCGTTGACGTCGCCGACCGCGAAGACGTCGACTTGGCCCTCGGCCCGCAGCGAGCGGTCGACCTTCACGTGCCCGGAGGGGGTCAGCCAGTCGCCGTGGCCGCCGAGGCGCAGCCAGAGCGTGTTGGGGGTGGTGCCCGTGGCCCAGAAGGAGAGGTCCGCGGTGAGGACTTCCCCCCGGGCGTCGCGGTAGGTACCGAAGTCGTTGCCCGGGGACATGAAGGAGTCGAGCCGTACCTCCACGTCGTGGGCCTCCAGCCAGGCGCGCGCCTTGCGGCCGGCGCGTTCGCTGCCCGTGTCGTCGAGCAGCGCGGGCCCCGCGTGCGCGAGTGTGACCCGGGCGTCCGGCCGGGCCAGCCGGATCTCGGCGCTGAGTTCGACGCCGGAGGGCCCGCCGCCGACGACGAGGACGTGCTCGGCGAAGGCGATCTTCTGCTGGTGCTCGGCGAAGGACTTCATCGCCTCCTCGGTGGTGGTCCCGGCGAAGCGGGCCGGTTCCGGGTAGTCGGCGCCGGTGGCGATCACCACCACGTCGTAGGGCAGCCGTGTGCCGTCGGCCAGCACCACCCGCCGCTCGGCGGTGTCGATGCGCACCACCTTGCCCACGACGACCTGGCCGCGGCGCAGCAGACGGTCGTACGGGATGAAGGGGGTCGCGCTCCACTCCTTGCGGACGCCCGCCCGCAGGGAGGAGATGCGGTGGAAGAACACCTCCTTGCGGTCCACCAGCGTCACCCGGGCCGTCGCGTCCAGCCGTCTCGCCAGCCGGACGCCCGCATAGCCGCCGCCGATCACCACTACGTCGCCGTCACTCACGCCGGTCTCCTGAGCCGTGGGGGGAGAAAGTGCCATGGCGGCCGCGCCGCTCCCCCGAGCACTCGGATGACGGCGAGCGTAACGCTTGAAACATAAAGTCTCAGTGGTGTCTTGTGAGCTTTCCGTGAAGCTGTCGGGCGTCGCGGGTGCGACGTGCCCTTCGGTGACGGTGAGGTGGAGCGGGTGTCAGCCGAGCTCGTAGTCGAGCCGGATGCGGTGGGTGCCGTCGGCGTCGACCGTGAGGCCCCCGGTGCCGGAGATCCCCGCCAGGTCCCCGGTGCCGCTGGAGGGGACGATCGTGAAGAACTCCGCGGTGCGGTCGCTGCCGGAGGTCGTCGCCGAGTGCGCGAAGTTGAAGGCGCCGGACCGGCCGTGCACCGAGCCCTCGAAGGACTCCATGGCCACATAGGTGCCGACGCCGGACTCCTGGTCGTACGCGGCGGTGAACAAGGTCGCCGAACGGCCGGCGATCTCGCCCTCGAAGTGCTTCTCCATCGTCGCGACCCCGACCGGGAGCCCGGTGGCCACGGCGGGCTCGGGCGTCAGCTCGGTCGGGACGAACGCTTTCACGCTGAATGTTCCGTCGGTTCTCATGCACCGACGGTACCGACCGGGTCTGACAGTGCCCTGCCGCCCGTGTCCGCCTACTCCGGCGGGGTCGGCGTGTCGTGGGTGCGGTACATCGCCTGGACGTCGAGTTCCAGCTGGACCGTGGGGCCGACGACCGCGATGCCCCGGGCCAGCATCGACCGCCAGTTGAGCGTGTAGTCCTCGCGGTGCAGTTCCGCCGTCGCGAGGGCCGCGCAGCGCAGTTCCTCGCCGTAGCCGCCGTTGACCATGCCGAGGTAGTTGGTGTCGAGGGCGACCGAGCGGCTCACGCCGTGCATGGTCAGGGTGCCCTGGAGGGTCCACTTGCTGCCGCCTCGGTAGGCGAAGCGGCTGCTGACGAAGTCGATGTGGGGGAACCGCTTCACGTCGAGGAAGTCGCCGGAGCGCAGGTGGTTGTCACGGGTGGTGTTGCCGGTGGTGATGCTGGAGGCGTCGATGCGGACCTGGACGCGGGACTGGGACATGTCCTGCGCGACCTGGATGCCGCCCTCGAAGCGCTCGAAGCGGCCGTGGACGTGGGCCATGCCGACGTGCTTGGCGATGAACCGGATCGCGGTGTGCGGCGGGTCGAACAACCAGACGCCGGGGGTGGGCAGTTGGAGTGCCTGGGCCGGCTGGAGCCAGACCCGCTCGGCGGGCGCGGCGCCGTACGGCCCGACCTCGACCGTCTCGCGGTGCGGCTGGAGCCCTTCGGCCGCGGCCATCAGGCTGTAGCGGCCGGGCGGCAGTACGGCGACGAAGTAGCCGTAGGGGTCGGTCGTCCCGCGGGCGGCGACCCGGTGCGTGTCCAGGGCGGTGACGGTGACGTCCGCGCCCGGCATGGGCGAGCCCATCGGGTCGACGATCTCACGGGCCACGGCGCCCGCGCCTTCGGGGAGGGGGACGGAGAGGCCCGCCGCCTCGGCAAGGGCAGCCTTGGACCGCCGGCGCCTGAGGAGTGCGAGGGCCATGATGTTCACCTTTCTTAGGGGACTTGCTGTTGTGCTGAGGCACTCATGGTCGACGGCCCTGATGGGCCGCCTCGAGTACCGCCCGCACGCCGTCCGCCGTCACAGGACGCGGGTTGGCGTACGGCTGTCCCGCCACCTGTACGGCCGCCTCCGCCAGGTCGGCCTCCTTGAGGCCGAGTTCGGCGAGGGAGCGCGGGGCGCCCAGGCGTCCGGCCAGGTCCCACAGGGCGCTTGGCGGGTCGTCGGCGTCGAGTGCCCGGCGCAGTGCGGTCAACGCATCGGGAACGGCGGGGGCGTTGTACGCGAGCGCGTACGGCAGGACGATCGTGTGCGTCTCGGCGTGCGGCAGTCCGAAGGTACCGCCCAGGACGTGGCAGAGCTTGTGGTGCAGGCCCATCGTGGTCGCCCCGAGACACGTCCCGCACAGCCACGCGCCGTACAGCGCCCGGCCGCGCGCGTCCAGGTCGCCGGGGTTCGCGGCGAGCGACGGCAGTGCCTGGGCCATCGCCCGTACGCCCTCCTGCGCCATCAGCGCGATCAGCGGTGAGGTGTCCGGGGCGTAGAGCGCCTCGACCGCGTGCGCGAGGGCGTTGACGCCGCTGGTCACGGTGAGCGGCACCGGCAGGGAGAGGGTCAGTTCGGGGTCGTAGACCACACTGCGGGGCTGGACCCTCGGGTCGCGGCCGGTGCGCTTGGCGCCGCCCTCGGTCAGGCCCCAGACGGGCGTCATCTCGGAGCCCGAGTAGGTCGACGGCACGGCGATCAGCGGCAGTCCGGTGCGCAGGGCGATCGCTTTGCCGAGGCCGATGGAGGAGCCGCCGCCGACCGCGACGACACCGTCGGCCCCGGCCGCGCGCGCCACCGCCACGGCCCGGTCGGCGTCCTCGACGGGCACGTGCATGCGGGCCTCGGCGTGCAGTCCCGCGCACGAGTCGCCGAGCGCGTCCGCGACCGTCCGCGCGACGGACTCGCCCCTGCTGCCGCACACCACCAACACCCGCCGCAGACCGAGCGTTTCGACCTCGCCGGGGGTGGCGGTGACGGCGGCACCGGGCCGGAAGACGACCCGGCCGGGACGGCTCTCGTAGGTGAAGTCGCCCGTGAACGTCATGCGTCGGGCTCCAGCACGAGGTCGAAGCGGGCGTGCCGGAAGGGGTTCGGGATGCCGAACTCCGTGGCCAGGGAGGGGTCGTCGGTCCTCGCGAAGTCCTGCACCAGACTCCGCTTGACGGCGAAGACGGCGTCGGAGTCGAGGTAGTCGCTGCCCGCGACGAAGATGTGGGTGGTGACGGGGGTGTGGCCCTCGGCGGCGGCGATGAAGTGGATGTGCGCGGGCCGGTAGGGGTGCCGCCCGGTCGCGCGGAGCAGGTCCCCGACCGGGCCGTCGGTGGGGATCGGGTACGGCGCCGGGACACAGGTGCGGAACCAGAAGCGGCCCTCGGCGTCGGCGGTGAACAGTCCGCGTCCGTTGCCCGCGGGCTGTACGTCGGGCTGCTGGACGTCGTAGAAGCCCTGGTCGTCGGCCTGCCAGACATCGAGGACGGCGCCGGGCAGCGGGGTGCCGTCAGCGGAGAGGACCCGGCCGCTGACCACGCACGGCTCGGCGCCGCCCACCAGGTCGATGTCGTCGCCCAGCTCCCGGACGGGCGACTCGGTCATGTGGAACGGCCCGAGCACGGTGGACTCGGTGGCGCCCTGCACGCGGTCGCCGTTGATGGTCTCGACGAGCATGGAGAGGCCGAGGACGTCCGACAGGAGGATGAACTCCTGCCGGGTGTCCGTGCACGTCTGCCCGGTAGCCGTCAGGAAGGCGATCGCCTGCTCCCACTCCTGCTGGGTGAGCCGGGTCTCGCGCACGAAGTCGTGCAGGTGGCCGATGAGCCCGGCGAGCAGCTCGCGCAGGCGGGGGTCGGCCGTCCCCCGGAGACTGGCGACGGCCTCCTCGGTGACACCGGCCCCGATCGCGTCCGTGGTCATCCCGGCTCCTCCTCGTCGACGTGCGGGTTCTTCCATGGTCGCGCGTCTCAGGCGTGTCCGAGGATCCGGCGCAGCGCGTCCGACAGAAGAGCCTCGGCGTCCGGAGCGGCGGTCGCGTGCCGAAAGGCCACGAACCCGTCGGGTCGGACGAGCAGGGCGCCACCGTCGGAGATCTCGCTGAGCCGCGCCCAGTCGCCGTACGGGTCCTCGTACTCCTGTCCCGGCCCGACGACCACGGTGGCGATGTCCACGTCCTGGGCCTCGGCCGCCCGCAGCCAGCCCTCGCCGCCGATGCCGGTGAGGAGGGTGAAGCGGCCCTTGCCGACCGTGTCCAGGGTGGACACCGTGCGGGTGCCGGAAATGAGCCAGGCGTGCGGGATGCGGGCGCCGGGGCGGGAGGTGGGCTGGTGGTGGAGTTCGGGGTCGCGGGCGAAGGTCTCCGCGGGGGTGCCGTCGGGGACGACGGCGTCCGAGGCGTAGCGCTGGTTGAGGTCGACGCCGTGCGCGTTGAACTCGTACACCTTGAAGGCGATGGCCTCGCGCAGCCCGGCCCGCTGTTTCTCGGCGGCCTCGGTCGCGTCCTTGCGGGCGGCGATGTTGGCCCAGAGCTGTTCGGGGGTCTGCGGGGAGAGGCCGTCGAGGGCCTCGAAGATCGGGGCGGTCTCGCCGATCGACTGGTTGGCGCGGGTGACGACCTGCTTGCCGATGGGGGCGCGTTCGGCGCTGTAGGTGTCGAGGAGCTTCGGGGAGGCGGTGCCGTCGAGGACGAGCTTCAGCTTCCAGGCGAGGTTGTAGGAGTCCTGGATGGAGGTGTTGGAGCCGAGTCCGTTGGACGGCGGGTGGCGGTGGGTGGCATCCCCGGCGCAGAAGACGCGGCCGTGGGAGTAGTTCTCGGCGTACATCTCGTTGACGGTCCAGGCCGAGGACGACTTGATCGTCACGGGGATCTCGACGTCGCCGACCAGCTGGCGTACGACCGACTCCGCGTACTCGGTGGTCAGGTCGGGGGCGCCCGCGGTGACGTCGTACCCCCACACGATCAGCCACTCGTGCCACGGCCGCACGCAGCGCACCAGGCCCGCGCCGATGCCGCCGACGGTGGCGCCCGGGGCGAGGACCCAGTAGAGCGTGGAGGGCCGGTGGGCGGTGTACTTCGCCAAGTCCGCCTCGAAGACGATGTTGATGCTGCCGGCCACGCCCATCTGGCCGCTCATCGGGAGCCCGGCGTCCTCGGCGACCCTCGACCGGCCGCCGTCCGCGCCGACGAGGTACTTCGCGCGGATCTCGTACGTGTCCCCGCGCAGCCGGTCCCGGACGGTCGCGGTCACGCCGTCGGCGTCCTGGGTGTGGGAGAGGTACTCGGTCTCGAAGCGCAGGCTGGTGCCGCGGGCGACGGCCGCGTCGACGAGGACCGGCTCCATGAGGTGCTGCGGCATGTCGCACATGCGGGTGGGACTGGCGAGTTCGTGGGCGGCCTGGACGAGCGGGTCGTTGCCCCACGAGCGCACCCGGCCCAGTTCCTCGCCGGCCAGGCTGGTGCAGAAGGTGGTGTTGCCCATGAGGTGCTGCGGGGTCGCCCTCGCGACGACCTCCTGCTCGACGCCGAGGTCGCGCAGCACCTCCATCGTCCGCTGGTTGGTGATGTGCGCGCGGGGAGTGTCGGCGAGGCTCGCGTAGCGGGTGACGACGATGTTGGGCACGCCGTACGTGCTCAGCGCGAGCGCGGCGGAGGCTCCGGCCGGGCCGCTGCCCACGATCAGGACGTCGGTCTCGACGGTGGTGGACACGGGGCGCTCCTGGTCGGGGCTCACGGACGGCGGACAGTCTTGATCATGGCGGGGTGAGGTGGGGTGCGGGTGTCTCAATACGAGACAGGTGCGCGGGGGGCGGGTGCCTGTGCGGGGTCGTCGCCGGGCCGGGCGCCGGGTTCCCCACACCAGGCAATCCCTCGACCCCCCAACGGCCGCCACCCGCCGCACAGGGTGGTCGTTGCCTGTTCAACTGAACCCGCTACGGTGGGTACGTCGTGACCACCACAGAGCCCTCCCCCGCAGTCCACGCCCTCCCCCCGCTGCGAGTGGCGCGTGAGCGCTTCCTGGCCGGGCGTCCGGTGCCCGACGGTGTGCCGGAGGAGGTCCTCGCGGCGTGGCGGCGGGCCCGGTTCTTCGGCGTGCCGCACGACTTGAAGGAGCCGGCCGCCGATCCACCCCGACCGACCGAGTCCGCGCTGCTCGGCGCCGCCCGTCCGGTGCTCGAACGGATCGCCCCCGCCCTGGACGCCCATCACTCGGTCCTCCTCCTCACCGACGCCCGGCTGCGCGTGCTGTGGACGCACGGGAACGCGGCCGGGCTCACCCCCTGCCCGGGACTGTCGGAGCAGGAGGTCGGTCACAACAGCGCCGCCCTCGCCCTGCGCGGTCGGCGCCGTGCCGAGGTGCACGGGCCCGAGCACTTCCTCGACGTGTGGCAGGAGGTGTCGGCGGTCAGCGTCCCGGTCCTCGCGCCGAAGAGCGGACAGGCGCTCGGCACGCTCACCGTCGCCTCCCACCTGCGCGGCGGGCGCCCGCCGCACCCGCAGGCGGCGCTCGCCGAGGCCGCCGCCGCCGCGGTCGAGGCGGAACTGCTGGCCCGGGCGGGACGGCCCGAGCAGGTCCTCCTGGACGCCTACTTGCGTGCCGCGCGAGGCGAGGACCGCGCGGTGGCCGCGCTGGACGGCCGCAACCGTCTGATCAGCGCGGCGGCGGAGCGGCTGGCCACTCCGGAGGTGCTTCGGGTTCTCGAGCGGACGGCGATGGCGGCTCGGCACACGCACGCGCCGCCGGTCGCCGAGCTTCCCGAGGGAGCCGGGTGCGGCGCCCGGATCGACCTGGTGCGTCACGCGGGCGCGGTCGTGGGGATCGTGGCCGTCCTGGAGCCGCGGGCCCAGGGCACGCCGAGGCGCCGCCCGCGCCCGCTGCCCTGTCTGGCCGGCTCGTCCCTGCCGTGGCGTCACGCCGTCGCGCGCGCCGCCGAGCTGGTCCGCTCCCCCGAGCCCGTGCTGCTGACGGGGGAAAGGGGGACGGGGAAGACCGCGCTGGCCCGGGAGCTGCTGGGACCAGGCGAACTCCAGGTCGTCGACGCGGCCGAAGACGGCGCGCTCGAAGGGGACTTGGCGGCACGGGCCGCGGGCAGTCCCCTGGTCCTCCGGCACGCCGAGCGGTTGACACAGCCCGCCGTGGCCATGCTCAACTCCCTCATCGACACACGTCCGGACACCCGCCTGCTGCTCACCCACACCCCCGGAACACCGCCCGGTCCCTGCCTCCAGCGGCTCCTCGACAAGCTGGCCGCCCGCACGGTCGTACTGCCTCCGTTGCGCGAACGCATCGAGGACATCAGGGAGTTGCTGTCGGCCCTCGCACCGCGCCCCGCCCCGGGAAGTCCTCCGCTGACCTGGACCCTGGACGCCCTGCGGGCCCTCGAACGGCATCCGTGGCCCGGGAACGTCACCGAACTCGCCCATGTGGTCCAGGCCTTGGCGGAACACCGGCGGGCCTCGGGACCGGTCCGCCGGGCCGAACTGCCGGACGCCGTGCGGGAGGGCCCCGCCGTCCGCCCGCTCAGCCCGATGGAGCACGCCGAACGCGCCACGATCCTGGAGACCCTGCACCGCCACGGCGGCAACAAGTCCCGTGCGGCGGCGGCACTCGGCATCGGGCGGGCGACGCTGTACCGCAAACTGCGGGAGTACGAGGCCTGAGGCGCGGGACCGGCACCCGGGCGACCGTCGAGCCCGAGCCGTTCCCGCTCACGGCCGCAGTCCGCGGGGCACCCTCAGGACGGTTCCCGCGGCGGCGGCCCACTCGTGCCCCGAACGACGAGCTTGGGGTCCAACACGGCCTCGCGCGGCTCCAGTTGCGGATTCTCCAGTCGCTCCACGGCGAACCGGACCGCGTGCTCGGCCATCAGCACCGCGTCCTGGCGCACGGTGGTGAGGCCGATCGGCATGAGGTGGGAGAGGTGGCTGTCGTCGTAGCCGACCACCGACATGTCCCGCGGCACCTCGACGCCGGCCCGGGTCAACGGCATCAACAGGCCCATCGCACACCGGTCGTTGCCCGCGAGCACCGCGGTCGGCAGCGGGAGCCCGCGGTCCCGTTCGGCCAGGAGCAGCCTGCCGGCCTCGATACCGGACTGCTCGGTGTGCTCCCCGGGGATCACCCGGATCTCCGACTCGAGGCCGTGCCGGCGCATCGCGGCCCGGTAGGAGCGGCGCCGCTCGGCGGAGCCGGGACCCCGGCCTCCGTCGATGTGCACGATCCTGCGGTGCCCGAGTTCGACCAGGTGGTCCATGGCCTGCCGGACGCCCTTGCTCTCGGCGCTGTGCACGAAGTCCACGCGGGCCCGCGGGACCCGTCGGCTGACCGACACGGTGACGGCACGCTGCCCCAGGTCGTCGAGATAGCCGGCGTCCGCGTCGGGGCCGAGCAGGATCAGCGCCTCGCAACGGTGCCCGAGGAGTGCCTCGACCGCCTTGGCCTCGCTGCGCCCCTGGACCGCCGCCGAGAGCAGGACGTCGTACCCGAGCCGCTCGGCCTCGGGGTAGATGCCCTCGATCAGGTCGGTCTGGAAGGTCTGGTGCACGGTGAACATCACGCCGAGGGTGCGGCTGCGGCCACGAGCCAGCAACCGGGCCGCGCTGTCCGGGCGGTAGCCGATCTCGTCGGCGACCCGTAGCACCCGCTCACGTGTCTCCTGGCTCGCGCCGGGCTGGTTGCGGAACACGATCGAGACCAGCGCGCGGGACACGCCCGCCTTGTCGGCCACGTCGGCCATGGTCGGCCGCTGCCTGCCCGCAGCATCCACGTGTGAACCCACCTTTCGACGGAGCCCACCCTAGGGCAGCCTCGAAATCTCCCGGCGACAAGCTATTGACATGACATTTGGACAGGGGTCATCGTACTCGCACTAGAGCGCGCTAGTAGAGCGCGACAGCGAGGGGGATGCAGCGATGCCGTTCGAGGTGCTGACCATGGGCCGCGCGAGAGTGGACGCCAGGTACGGGCACCTGGCCGCGGTGATCACCAAGACGGGCCGGAACCCTGAGATCTTCCCGCCGGACGAGCCCCCTGGACACCCTGGCGGAGGAACTGGACCCGGACGCGGCGCAGGAGGCCTCGGTCCGCCCGGGCGACCGGCCCGGCACCGACATGGGCCCCTCGTCACCGAGGCCGCCCGGAAACGCGTCGAGAACGCCGTCGGAACCGCTCAGGCGCAGGGCGCAGGGCGCAAAGCCGAACTCGGGGCGCGCTTCTCCCAGTCACCACCCGTTAGGAAACGACCATGACTGTACGTGTAGGGGTGATCGGCGCCGGCTGGATCGGCCACGAGCACATCCGCCGCCTCACCCACACCGTCACCGGCGCCCGGGTCACCGCGGTCACCGACATCGACACCGCCCGCGCCGAGGAGGCGGCGGCGCCGGTCGGCGCCCGGGTGTCCGCGGACGGTGCCGAGCTCATCGCCTCGGACGACGTGGACGCGGTGCTCGTGACGTCCTGGGGTCCCACCCACGCCGAGCACGTGCTGACCGCGATAGCGGCCGGGAAGCCGGTGTTCTGCGAGAAACCCCTGGCCACCACCGCCGAGGACTGCCTGAGGATCGTCGAGGCGGAGACCGCCCACGGCCGCAGGCTGGTCCAGGTCGGTTTCATGCGCCGCTACGACGCCGGCTACCGGCAGATGAAGCAGGTCATCGACGCGGGCCGGATCGGTGAGCCGCTGATCGTGCACTGCGCCCACCGCAACCCGACCGTCCCTCAGTCGTACACCTCCGCCATGGCGGCCCTGGACACGGCCGTGCACGAGGTGGACGTGCTGCGCTGGCTCCTCGACGACGAGATCGTCTCCACCCAGGTGCTCACCCCGCGCGCCACGAGCAAGCGATTCGCCCACCTCAGGGACCCGCAGATCATGCTCTTCGAGACCGCGAAGGGGGTCCGCATCGACCTGGAGGTCTTCGTCAACTGCCAGTACGGCTACGACATCCAGTGCGAGGCGGTCGGCGAGGAGGGCCTCGTACGGCTGCCCGACCCGGCCGCCGTGGGGGTCCGGACCGCCGCCCGGCACAGCACCGAGGTGCTCACGGACTGGGTGGGGCGCTTCCGGGACGCCTTCGACACGGAGTTCCGTGAGTGGGTCGCGGGCGTCGCCACCGGCGAGGAGCCCACCGGCCCGTCCGCCTGGGACGGCTACGCCGCCACCGTCATCACCGCGGCGACCGTCGAGGCCCTGGAGTCGGGCCGTGTCGTCGCCATCGACCTCAAGCCCCGTCCCGCCTGCTACGGAGGTGCCGCGTGAAGATCGCCCTCGACCCGTACATGTTCCGCGCCCTGCCCATCGACGACATGGTGCGCACGGCGGCCGAACTCGGCTACGAGTACATCGAGTTGTCGCCGCGCGACGACTTCATGCCGTTCTTCCTGCACCCGCGGGCGGACGACGATCGGATCGCGGAGCTGAAGAACGCCCTGCGCCGGCACGGCGTTCAACTGTCCTCCGTGCTGCCGCTGTACAAGTGGTCCTCACCCGACGAGACCGAGCGGCGGGCCGCCGTCCGCTACTGGAAGCGGATGATCGAGATCACCGCGGACCTTGAATGCCCGCTGATGAACAGCGAGTTCAACGGCCGTCCCGAGCGCGCCGCCGAGAGCGAGGCCGCGTTCTGGCGCTCGCTGGAGGAGCTGCTCCCGCTGTTCGAGCGCGAAGGCATCGCCCTGAACCTGGAGGCGCACCCCGACGACTTCTGCGAGGAGAACACCCCGGCCGTCGACCTGGTCCGCGCGATCGACAAGCCGTGGGTCAACTACCTCTACTGCGCCCCGCACTCCTTCCACCTGTCCGGGGCGGACCCGAAGGCCGACATAGCGGCGATGATGCGCTACGCCGGTGACAGGCTCCAGCACGTGCACATCGCTGACTCCTTCAACCACAAGGGGTCCAGCGGGCTGCGCTACATCCTCAACCCGCCCGGCACCACGGCCCGCATCCACCAGCACCTGGACATCGGGCAGGGCGAGGTCGACTGGGACGCCTTCTTCGGCACCCTGCGCGAGCTGGGCTTCGACGGCGTGGCCACGGCCTGTGTCTTCGCCTGGGAGGAGAGGGCACGCGAGTCCTCGGCGTTCATGCTGGACCGGATCACCAAGGAACTCGGCGGGTAGTCCCGCGGGCGGTGCGCGGCGCCGAGCCGGTACAGGTACCGGCGGGGCGGCGCGCCGGGCCGGAGCGGGCCTGCATACCGTAGAGGCAGATCACCATCTGCCCGGGAGCACTCATGACCGGTAGCCGCCGCAGGAGACCCGGCGACACCTTCGACACCATCGAGCCTCCGGGCGACGCCCAGCTCGTCGCCGCGGTGGTGGGCGTGACGGCCCTGGTCGAGTTCCTCGGCGCGCTGTCGGGCTCCGAGGTGTGGCTCCTGGGGCTCCTGGTGTTCCTGCCGGGTGCCGCCTCGGCGCTGGGCACGGTCCGGCAGACGTCGTTCGTCGCCGTGTGGACCACCCTCGTCGTCACCGCCAGCGTGCTGCTGCGGGACCGCCAGGCCGGCCACTGGTTCGACCGGCTCCTGCTGGTCCTGTTCACCGTGGCCCTGGCGGCGACCTCCGTCTACGGATGCCACCGGCGGATCAGACGCGAGGACGCGATGCTGCGGCTGCGGTCCACCGCCGCGGCCATGCAGCGGCACATCCTGCATCCCCTGCCCCTGATGACCGCCGACGTCCTGGTCAACGGCGTGTACGAGCCGCTCCAGGAGGAACGGCTCGTCGGCGGGGACATCTACGACGTCGTCGACTCGCCCTTCGGGACCCGGGTGCTGATCGGGGACGTGCAGGGCAAGGGGCTCGCCGCCGTGGGCTCCGCGTTCGCCGTCATCGGCGCCTTCCGGGAGGCGGCCCACCGCGAGCCGACGCTCACCGCGCTCGTGGACGCCCTGGACGCCGCCGTCGTGCGGCACAACTCCTACGCCGCGTACACCGGTGACGACGAGCGCTTCGTCACCGCGCTCATCGTCTGCGTCGACGCGGACACCGAGGTGCAGGCCGTCAACTGCGGGCACGTCCTGCCGCATGTGCTGCACGACGGGACGGTCAGCACGGTCGAACTCGAACCCGGTGTCCCGCTGGGCCTGGCCGAGCTCGCCCACGAGCCGACGACAGTGGGCTGGTTCGACTTCCCCGAGGGCGCGACGCTGCTGCTGAGCACCGACGGCCTGACGGAGACCCGGTCCACCGACGGTACCTTCTACCCGGTCGACGAGCGCCTGACGAAGTACGTCGGCCTCTCCCCCACCGAGCTGCCGCAGGCCTTGCACGACGACGCCCGCGCGTTCGCCGGAGACGGCGGCCCGCACGACGACGTGGCCGTCCTGACGGTCCGCCGCTCCCTGCGCCCGTGAGACCGCTCAGGCGTCCGCGAGCTCCCCGAGCAGCGTCCAGGTGCGGCGCCGGTCCTCGTCACTTCCCAGGTCCGTCGCGGTGAACACCACCTCCGTGGCCCCGGCCTCGCGGTACCGGCGCACCTCGGCGGCGACGGTCTCCTCGTCCCCGATGACGGCGACGTCGGCGGCCCGGGTGGCGCCGGAGAGGCCGAGGACGCGCTGGTAGGAGGGGAACTGCTCGTAGAACGCGAGCGTCTCGGTCGCCTTCTGCCGCGCGGCCGCCACGTCGGCGGTGACCACACCCGGTACGAAGGCGACGATCCGGGGTGCCGGGCGGTCGGCGGACTCGGCGGCGGCGGTGCCGGCCGGGACGATGTGCTCGGCGAGGGCGCGCGGGCCCGCGAGCAGCGGCAGGATGCCGTCGGCGAGCTCACCGGAGACGCGCAGGGCCTGGGGTGCCATGGCCGCGACCAGGATCGGCACCGGCGGTTCCGCACCCGGCACCGTGGCCGCCAGGGGGGTGGTGGCGGTCAGCAGCTCGCCGTGGAAGTCGGCCCCGCCGGTCTCCACGAGCGGGCGCAGGGTGCAGACCGCGAGGCCGAGGTGGTAGCGGCCCCCGGTGGCTGCCTGCGCCGTGAGGGCCTGACCGGCCACGAGCAGGGGGTGGCGGCCGAAGACGGGGATCGCGGCAGTGCCGACCTCAAGTCCGGGCACCTCGCGGCCGACGAGGGCGGCCGACGAGGGCGGGCCGGCGGGGGAGAGTCGTACCCGAAGGTCTGCCCGAACCACACGGAGCGCAGTCCGGCGTCGTGGGCCTCCTGCTGAGCAACTGCCATGCCCGGTAAGGGGATTCCCGTCCTCGTACGACAGGTTCGTGACGGCTGTGTGTCACGGGCCGGGGCGTGGTGGGTACGGCGGGAGCCAGCCGAGGGGGTGCGGGTGTGCCGGGTGCGCACGCCGTCGCCGTCCCGGAGGCGGCCGTAGCATCGCCTCCATGGACAAGCTTCCGCCGCTGACCGACGGTTCCCTCGACGAGGAGGCGGACGCGTTCCAGCACCTGCGTCCGCGGCTGTTCGGGATCGCGTACCGGATCCTGGGCAGTGTGTCCGAGGCCGAGGACGTGGTGCAGGACGTGTGGCTGCGGTGGCAGGGCGCCGACCGTGGCGAGGTGCTGAATGCGGGGGCGTTCCTGGCGAAGATCACCACTCGGCTGGCGATCAACGTGGCCCAGTCGGCCCGGGTGCGCCGGGAGGCGTACATCGGGCCCTGGCTGCCGGAGCCCGTGGACACCGGTGTGGATCCGCAGGTCGGCGCGGAGCGCGGCGAGGCGCTGGAGCTGGCCGTGCTGCTGGTTTTGGAGAAGCTGAACCCCGTGGAGCGGGCGGCCTATGTGCTGCGGGAGGCGTTCGACTACCCGTACGACGAGATCGCGGGCATCGTCGGGCTGACCCAGGCCAATGTGCGGCAGATCGTCAGCCGGGCCCGCAAGCGGCTGTCCGCGGAGCGCCGTGATCCCGTCGACACGGCCGAGCACCGGCGGCTGCTCGACGCCTTCGTCGCGGCGGCACGGCACGGTGACGTGGCGACTCTGGAGAAGGTGCTGTCGGCCGACGTGGTCGCCTACGCGGACGGCAACGGACTGCGGGGCGTGGCACGGCTGGAGGTGGTGGGCGCGGAGCGGGTGGCCAGGATCAGTGCCTTCGTCCGCAAGCTCATCCCGGGGGCCGAGTTCGCCTTCGCCGAGGCCAACGGTCTGCCCTCGCTGCTCATCCGCAGGGACGGGGAGACCGTCGGCCTGGTCAGCGCCACGGTCGGGGCGGACGGCATCGACGGGCTCTACTGGGTGCTGGCACCGGAGAAACTCCGGGCGTACGAGCGCTCGTCGCACCGGCCGGTGCCCCGGGAGCCCTAGCGGCCGGCTCAGTTCTGCTTGAGCCAGTCCTCGTAGCGGGTGGACGCCGTGTCCACGGTGTCGTCGCCGGTCAGGACGCCGTCCGGGATGCCCGCGAACATGCCGGCGCTCTCGTCGGTGACGACGGTGCGGCCGTCCGGCCTCGCCGCCAGGGTGATCTCCGCGAGCCGGTCCAGGCGGTGGATCTCGGGGCCCGCCTTCAGGCGCAGGCCGTTCACGGGCTCGCCCTGGGCCGTCCCGGCGACGACGGCGGCGACGTCCGCGGCGGCGATCGGGCGAAGCTGAGTGGAGGGCAGGTGCACCTCCTGGCCCCGCGTGGTCAGGTCCATCACCGGTGCGACGAACTCGAAGAACTGCCCGACCCGCACGATGCTGAACGGTACACCGCCGGCCCGCACGGCCTCCTCCTGGGCGACCTTGGCCAGGTAGTAGCCGAGTCCGGGCACCTCGTCGACGCCGATGATGGAGAGCGCCACGTGGTGGCGGACACCGGCCTCGCGCTCCGCCGCGGTGAGGTTGCGCATGGCGCGGGTGAAGAAGTCGAGGGCGGCCTCCTTCTCGAAGGACGGGGAGTTCGCCACGTCCACGACCACGTCCGCGCCCTTGAGCACCTCCGCCAGGCCGGCCCCGGTGAGGGTGTCGACGCCCGTGCTGGGCGCGGCCGCCACGGCCTCGTGTCCGCGGTCCTGGAGCAGGGTCACCACCTGCGACCCGATCCGGCCCGTTCCTCCGATGACGACGATCTTCATCTCTGTCTCCTCCTCGTGCTGGGGTTGCCTCAGCAGGACAGGACAGCGCCGCGATCTGTGACAGTCGGGCCGCGTACGGCACCGATCGGCGGGCCGATCTGAACAACCACCCCTGTGCGCCGCGTTCTAAGGGGTGCAGGACGCCAGGCGAACGAGAACCGTGAGGCCATCTTGTCGAACACACCGACCGCCGCCCGCCGGGGCTGGGGAACCCGCAACTGGCGCGTGGCGAGAAAACTCCAGGCCATCCTCCTCATCCCGGTGATCGTGGCGCTCGTCCTCGGCGGCATACGCGTCAAGCGCTCCGTCGACACCTGGCAGGCCGCCGACGACGCGGTCCGGGTGGCGGAACTGGTCCAGGCGGCCAACAAGTACGCCGGCGACGCCATCAACGAACGCGATGTGTCGGTCATCCCCCTGGTCAAGGGCGACCGGACGTCGAGCGCGGTCGCCAAGGCCCGCGCGGTCACCGACGCGGACGCGAAGGAGTTCGACGAGGCGGTGGAGCGGATGCCGCGGACGGCCGGACTGCTGCGCCGGGTCGAACTCGTCCGGATCGGCGAGAAGCAGCTCCCGTCGGTGCGCGCGAACGCCTTCACCTCCCGGCTGAACGGCGTGCAGACCGAGGAGAGCTACCACGCCGTCCAGCACCCGCTGATGGAGATCTCCAACGAGCTCGGCTTCGGCAGCAGCAACCAGGCGAGCTTCGGCCGCACCCTCTACGCCGTCTCCCTCACCCAGGCAGCCGAGTCCCTGATCCGGGCCATCGGCACCCACCTCCTGGTCGAGGACCGCGGCAAGCTCGCCCCGGGCGAACTCCAGGCCCAGCTCGGCTCGTTCAGCTCCTACGTCTATCTCGAACAGGTGGCGCTCCAGGAGTACGCCGGCGCCGGCACCGCCGAGGACATGGCCCGGCTGCGTGAGGCGCTGTCCGACGCGGAGGAGCAGGGCCGGGAGCAGGCCGCCGAGGCCCGGACGCGGGCCGAGGCGGCGGGACGGACCTTCGTGGCCCCGCCGAGCCTCAAGAAGATGGCCGCCGAGATCGCCTCGGGCAAGTCGGCGGCGCAGCTCGCCGCGCGGGGCATCACGCCCGAGACGTTCTTCGCCGCCTCCACCCTCAGCTTCGACGCCTACCGCGGGGTCGAGGTGTACCTCACCGACAGCGCGCTGGCGGACGCCCACAGCATCGCCGACGACGCCCGCAACGACGCCGTGATCAACGCCGCGCTGGTGCTCACCGCGGTCCTCGCCGCCTTCCTGCTCGCCGCCTGGGTGGCCCGCACCATGAGCAGCAGCATGCGCCGGCTGAGCGCCTCGGCCCACGAGATCGCCGGGCAGCGCCTGCCCGCCCTGCTCACCCAGCTCACCCGGGCCATCCCGGGCCGGGTCGACGCCCAGGTGGCGCCGATCCCCATCACCACCACGGACGAGATCGGCGAGGTCGCCCGCGCCTTCGACCATGTGCACCGCGAGGCGGTCCGGCTCGCCGCCGAACAGGCCCTGCTGCGCGCCAACATCAACACGATCTTCGGCAACCTGGCGCGTCGCAGCCAGTCGCTGATCGAACGTCAACTCGCCCTGATCACCGCTCTGGAGGGGAAGGAGGCGGACCCCGACCAGTTGGAGAACCTCTTCAAGCTGGACCACCTCGCCACCCGGGTGCGGCGCAACGGCGAGAACCTCCTCGTGCTCGGCGGCGAGACCCCCGCGCAGCAGTGGGACCAGCCACTGCCCCTGGTCGACGTGATCCGCGCCGCCGCCTCGGAGGTCGAGCAGTACGAGCGGGTCGAGCTGTCGGGTGTCCCGGAGGCCGAGATCCACGGCCGCGCCGTGACCGACCTGGTGCACCTGCTGGCCGAACTCCTGGAGAACGCTACGACGTTCTCGTCGCCGCAGTCCTCGGTGCGGGTCAGCGCGGCGCGGCTGCCGGACGGGCGGATCATGGTCGAGGTCCACGACCGGGGCATCGGGCTGCCGCCGGAGGAACTGGCCGACATCAACCACCACCTGGCCGAGCCGCCCACCGTGGACGTGGCGATCTCCCAGCGCATGGGCCTGTACGTGGTCGGCCGGCTCGCGGACCGGCACGGGATCCGCGTCCAGCTCCGCCCGTCCGAGGAAGGACAGGGCACGACGGCGCTGGCGATGCTGCCGGACACGATCACCTACCGCGGGACGGCGGCGGAGTCCGACATCGACACCATGGCCCTGGCGACCTTCGCCGACCCCGGCCTCACCGAGGGCACCGCTCGCGGTCACGACGCCTGGAACGACAGGTAGGCGGACCGCGCCGACGGGGCAACAGGGAACGGGGACGGGCCCGCGCCGGGGCCCTTCCCGGAGCGGCGCGCTCCTGCGGGGACCGGCACCGTCCGGAAAATCGCCTTGGCCCTGGTGCTCCCGGCACGGCAGGATGATCGTTCGGTGTCGGCACGTGAGGGGAAACGCGGATGAGGCGGAACCGGCTCGGGAAGACCGATGTGCACGTGACGGAGCTGGGCTTCGGCGGCGGCCCGCTCGGCGGACTCTTCGCACCGCTGGACGACGAGACGGCCGCGGGTGCCCTGGAGGCGGCCTGGGACAGCGGGATCCGCTACTTCGACACCTCCCCGCACTACGGCATCGGGCACTCCGAGCGCCGCACCGGCGCCCTGCTCCGGGACAGGCCGCGCGACGAGTTCACCCTGTCGACGAAGGTCGGCCGGCTGCTGGTGCCGCAGGACCCTGCGGGCCGTATGGACGAGAGCTTCGCGGTGCCCGCCACACACCGCAGGGTGTGGGACTTCACGCGGGACGGTGTGCGGCGCAGCGTGGAGGACTCGCTGGAGCGGATGGGCGTGAACCGCATCGACGTGCTGTTCCTGCACGACGCGGAGGAGCACTTCGAGGACGCCTTGCGCGACGGCTACCCGGCCCTCGCCGAACTCCGCGCCCAGGGCGTGGTGGGGGCGATCGGCGCGGGGATGTACCACCCCGGCAAACTGGCCCGGCTGGTCAGGGAGTCGGACGTCGACGTCGTGATGCTGTCCGGCCGCTACACGCTCCTGGACCACAGCGCCCTCGACGACCTCCTGCCCCTCTGCACGGACCGCGGGGTCTCGGTCCTCGCGGCCTCGGTCTTCAACTCCGGTCTGCTCGCCACGGCGCGTCCCACCGAGGGCAGCACCTTCGACTACGCCCCCGCCGCCCCGCCGTTGCTGCGGCGGGCGCACCGCATCGCCGACGTGTGCGAGGCCCACGGCGTGACCTTGCCGGAGCTGGCGATGGCGTTCCCGCTGCGGCACCCGGCGGTCGCGGGCATCGTCGTCGGCATGCGGACGGCGGAGGAGGTACGCGGCAACATCGCGGCGTTCGACGCGGAGATCCCGCCCGGTCTGTGGGACGACCTGCGCGGTGAGGGGCTCCTGGACGAGCGGGCCCCTGTGAAGTGATCCGCACAGGCAGCGCCCCCTGAATCCCGGCGCAGTACGACGGCGCCGCGGTCCTTGCAGGTGGGCAGGCACGGGAGGTCGCCGCCGACCTCGGGGACGTCGTCGCCCGGCCGCACGGCGACCTACCGGACAACTGCCCCCCGACGAAAGGGACTTCCCGCGATGTTCACCGGCCTCAGCGCCTTTCCCCTCACCCCCGCCGACGAGTCGGGCATCGACGAGAGGGCCTATGCCCGGCTCGTCTCACGCCTGGCCGAGGCGGGGGTCGACTCGATCGGTGCGCTCGGCTCGACGGGCAACTACGCCTATCTGTCCCGCGAACAGCGCGCCGCAGCAGCGCGGATCGCCGTCGAGTCGGCCGACGGGGTGCCGGTCATGGTGGGTATCGGCGCGCTGCGCACGTCCCATGTGCTGGCGCTGGCCGAGGACGCCCAGCAGGCGGGCGCGTCCGCGGTCCTGCTCGCCCCCATGACCTACCAGGCGCTCACCGAGGACGAGGTGTTCGGCCTCTACGAGCAGGTCACCCGCGAACTCTCGGTCCCCTTGTGCGTGTACGACAACCCCCGCACCACCCACGTCCACTTCACCGACGAACTCCACGCCCGAGTCGCCGAGTTGCCGAACGTCGCCGCGATCAAGATTCCCCCGGTGCCCGACGGGCCGGCGGCCGCGAAGCGCCGTGTCGCGGCGTTGCGGGCCCTGGTCCCGGAGACCGTGGCGATCGGCGTGAGCGGGGACTGGGCGGCGGCCGGAGGCCTCAACGCCGGTTGTGACACGTGGTATTCGGTCACCGGCGGCCTCTTCCCGCGCACCGCCCTCGCTCTCACCCGGGCCGCCCGGAGCGGCGACGTCGAGGAGGCCACGGCCCGATCCGCGCGACTGGAGCCCCTGTGGGACTTCTTCCGCCGGTACGGCGGTCTCCGCGTGATGTCGGCGGCCGCCGCACACCTCGGCCTCGCCTCCGAACCGAACCTGCCGCAGCCCCTCCAGGGACTGCCCGCCGAAGCCCGGCGCGAACTGATCTCCGTACTGGAGGAGCTGGGCCTGGGGAGGGACGCGTAAGGTCGGCCCGTGCGGGCGGTGAGCGCGTCATCGGGCCGGACTGGCCCACCGGCCGCCCGCCGCGATGCTCACCGCCCTGCGTGCGCCACCCCCGCCGCTCACCCGCCGCTCACTCGTCGTCCGGGAACTCTCCCGCGAAGGCGCCGGCCATCCGCAGCCAGGGCGCCGCCTCGTCCGGGCGGCCCTGGCGTTGCAGGGTGCGTCCCAGCATCAGGTGGGCGTAGTGCTCGACCGGATCGCGCTCGACGATCACCCGCAACTGTTCCTCCGCACGCGACAGTTGGGCGGAGTGGTAGTAGGCGCGGGCCAGCAGCAGCCGGGGGCCGGTCTGTTCCGGGGCCTCCTCGACGACGGCGGCGAGGAGCTTCGCGGCACCGCTGTAGTCCCGCGCCTCGAACAGCAGCCCGGCCCGCTCCCAGCGCTCGACGGTGGTCTCCTCGTGCGGCACTCCGACGCCGTCGTCGAACAGGTGCAGCGCGCTGGCCCAACGGTCGGGTGCCACGCCATCGGTGGCCGCGTACGCGTTGAGGTTGTCGGTCATGATTCCTCCGTCCGCCGGGGCGCGTCTCGGCGCGGACCGGCTTCGTGGCAAGGTGCTCGGGTGCGGGTCAGACGGCCGGTTCATCGGTCCCGGCCCGCTCCGCCTCGCGGGCGGCCAGCAGGGTGGCGTGGGTGGGGGCGTCCGGCACACCGGCCGGCCGGTTTTTGGCGAACTCCTCGCGCAGCACCGGTACGACCTCCTCGCCCAGCAGGTCGATCTGCTCCAGCGCGGTCTTCAGCGGGATGCCGCCGCCGTCCACGAGGAACAACTGGCGCTGGTAGTCACCGGCGTACTCGCGGAAGCCCAGCGTCTTCTCGACCACCTGCTCCGGCGTGCCGACGGTCAGCGGGGTCTGCCGCATGTACTCCTCCATCGAGATCCCGCCTCCCATCACCGGTGAGTGGTCGAACACCGGGCGGAACTCCCGGACGGCGTCCTGGGAGTCGTGCCGCATGTAGACCTGGCCGCCGAGCCCGACGATCGCCTGCTCGGGCGTGCCGTGCCCGTAGTGCGCGTACCGCTGCCGGTACAGGTCGACCATCCGCTTGGTGTGGTCGGCGGGCCAGAAGATGTTGTTGTGGAAGAAGCCGTCGCCGTAGTAGGCGGCCTGCTCGGCGATCTCCGGCGAGCGGATGGAGCCGTGCCAGACGAACGGCGGGACCCCGTCCAGCGGCCGGGGCGTCGAGGTGAACCCCTGGAGCGGCGTGCGGAACTTCCCCTCCCAGTTCACGACGTCCTCGCGCCACAGGCGGCGCAGCAGGGCGTAGTTCTCGATGGCGAGGTTGATGCCGTCGCGGATGTCCTTGCCGAACCAGGGGTAGACCGGCCCGGTGTTCCCGCGCCCCATCATCAGGTCCACGCGCCCGTCGGCCAGGTGCTGGAGCATCGCGTAGTCCTCGGCGATCTTCACCGGGTCGTTGGTGGTGATCAGCGTGGTGGACGTCGAGAGGATGATGCGCTCGGTGCGCGCGGCGATGTGGCCGAGCAGGGTGGTGGGCGACGAGGGCACGAACGGCCGGTTGTGGTGCTCACCGGTCGCGAAGACGTCGAGCCCGACCTCCTCGGCCTTCCGCGCGAGCGCGACCATGGCCTTGATCCGCTCGTGCTCGGTCGGCGTACGGCCCGTGTGCGGGTCGGTGGCCACGTCCCCGACGGTGAAGATGCCGAACTGCATCGCCCTCACCCTCCCTGGTGGTTGATGCGTCAACTATACGCACCCAACGCATCCCCTCCCCCGGCTATTCCGCTCCCGCCCAGGGACCGCAGGCCGCCCCTGAGCAGGCATCCGGTACGGCACCGACACGAGCCGGCGCCGTACGCGAACACGGCCAGGTCAGGCCTGGCTCTCGTCCAGTTTGCCGATGACGCGCTCGGAGATCTCGGCCAGGACCCGCAGCTCCGCCGGTGTGACATGGTCCAGGAACAGCTCACGCACCGCCTCGACATGACGCGGGGCCGCCGCCTCGATGGCCGCCCGGCCCGCCTCCGTGATGACCACGAAGGCGCCGCGCGCGTCCTCGGGGCACTCCTCGCGGACCACCAGGCCCCGTCCCGCCATCCGCGCGATGTGGTGGGACATCCGGCTCTTCTCCCACTCCAGCGCACGCGCCAGATCCTGGTACCGCTGCCGTCCCTCCGGGGTGTCCGTCAGATGGACCAGCACGGCGAAGTCCGCGGGCGACACCTTGGACTCGGACTGCAGCATGCGTCCGAGGCGTCCGCCGAGCCGTTCGTGCAACCGGACGAAGCCCCGCCACGCACGCTGCTCCTCCGGCGTCAGCCATCGCGCTGTGTCTGCCATGGAAAAAGTGTAGACGTGGGTGACAGGTCACCGGGTTGCCCGGACGGGTGGCGGGATGCTGCCCGTCGTCGCCAGCTCCCGGTACCACAGGGCGCTGTCCTTCAGTGTGCGGCGCTGGGTCTCGTAGTCGACGTGGACGATGCCGAAGCGCTTCGAATAGCCGTACCCCCACTCGAAGTTGTCCATCAGCGACCACACGAAGTACCCGCGCAGATCGACGCCTGCGGCGAGCGCCCGGTGGGCGGCGAGGAAGTGCCGGTGGAGGTAGTCGACGCGCTCCGGGTCGTGGACGGCGTGGCCGCCGTCGGGGCGGGTGGTGAGGTGGTCCTCGAAGGCCGCTCCGTTCTCGGTGACGACCAGCGGCTGGCCCGGGAACCGGGTGTGCAGGTCCAGGAGGAGCTCTTCGAGTCCGTCGGGGTCGATGTTCCAGCCCATGGCGGTGTGCGGGCCCTCCTGCGCGACGAACTCGACCTGGGGTGAGCCCGGCCAGGCCGAGCCGCCCATGTCCTTGTGCCCGTCGTTGTTCTGCCGTGCCGTGGTGCCGTCCCACAGACGGACCCGGGTGGTGGCGTAGTAGTTGACGCCGAGCAGGTCCAGGGGCTGGTGGATGCGGGCCAGGTCGCCGTCCTCGACGAAGGACCAGTCCGTGATGCCCGCGGTGTCCTCCAGGAGGTCCTGCGGGTAGTGGCCGCGCAGCAGGGGTTCGGTGAAGGCGCGGTTGGCCAGCGCGTCGATCCGGCGTACGGCCTCCTCGGCGCCGTCCCCCTCACCGCGCAGGACGTGGAAGTTGAGGGTGACCGAGTACTGCGGATCGTTGGTGGTGACCTCCCTCAGCTGCTGGACCGCGAGCCCGTGGGCGAGGTTGAGGTGATGGACGGCGGTCAGCGCCGCGGCGCTGTCGGTGCGGCCGGGGGCGTGGGCTCCGGAGCCGTAGCCGAGGTAGGCGGAGCACCAGGGCTCGTTCAGCGTGGTCCAGATCGCGACACGGTCGCCGAGGGCTTCGCCGACGACACGGGCGTACTCGGCGAAGGCGAAGGCGGTCTGCCGGTTCGTCCAGCCGCCCTCGTCCTCGAGGGCCTGGGGCAGGTCCCAGTGGTAGAGGGTCGCGACGGGGGCGATGTCCCGCTGGAGCAGGCCGTCGACCAGCCGGCTGTAGAAGTCCAGCCCCTTGGGGTTGGCCGGACCCCGGCCGGTGGGCTGGATGCGCGGCCAGGCGATGGAGAACCGGTAGGCCTTCAGGCCCAGGGAGGCCATGAGGTCGAGGTCCTCGTCGAGGCGGTGGTAGTGGTCGGCGGCCACGTCACCGGTGTCGCCGTTCCAGGTCTTGCCCGGCGTGTGGGAGTAGGTGTCCCAGATGGACGGACCGCGCCCGTCCTCGTCGGCGGCGCCCTCGATCTGGTAGGCGGCGGTCGCGGAACCGAGGAGAAAGTGCGCGGGGAAGGACAGGGGCTGGACTGTCGACATGCGGGTCGCTTTCCGGTGATGACCAGGGATGGGAGGAGGTGCCGGTAACCACGGTGATGTTAACGTTAACAATCTGTCAAGAGCTTCGCCCCGGCCAATCCGCGGGCGCCCCGTCGGCTTCCACGGGGCCGGGGCGGGAGGGGGAACGGATCAGAGGTAGAAGTTCTTCGCCCAACGGTGCCCGGCCAGCTGGGACAGCTCTCCCGGGGTGAGCGGCTCGGCGTCCGAGATCGCCGCGTTGCGTTCGACGTTCGTCAGGGACCGCATGCCCACGATGACCGTGGAGACCGCTTGGCCCGCGAGAGCGAACCGCAGGGCGGTGGACGGGAGTTCACCTGCCTCTATGCCCAGGTCGGCGAGGATCGCGTCGACGCGCCGCTCGACCTGGGCGGGCCGGTCCTCCCTGAAGTACCAGTTGCGCCAGTCCCCTTCGGGGAAGGTGACGCCCTCACGGATCGAGCCGGTGAGGGCGCCTTCGTCGAGGGCGACACGGACGATCACGCCGACGCCGTACTCCTCGCAGGCCGGCAACAGGGCGTCGGACGGGGCCTGTTCGAAGATGTTGTAGATGACCTGGACGGTGTCCAGGACGCCGGTGCGCAGCACCGTGAGGACGTTCTCGGGCTGGTGGTCCTTGACGGAGATCCCGAAGGCCCTGATCTTCCCCTCCTGCTTGAGGGCGGCCACCGTCTCCAGCAGGTCGCCCCCGCCGGTCCACTCGTCCTCCCAGGTGTGCAGCTGGAGGAGGTCGACGTGGTCGCGGCCGAGTTCACGCAGACTGGTCTCCAGGCTCTCGCGCAGATGCGAGCCGGGGAACACCTCCATGGGGTCCAGTCCGCTGGGCGCCAGGGAGACGGGCACCTTGGGCCCGGCCTTCGTCGCCACGTGGACGCCGTCGCCGCCGCCCGGGAACTCCTTGAGCGCACGGCCGACGACGCGCTCGCTGCGGTCGTAGGCCCGCGCGGTGTCGATGAAGGTGACGCCCAGGTCGAGGGCGCGGTGCAGGGCGCGTACGGCGGAGTCGTCGTCCGCGCCGACCCAGGCTCCCTGGCCCAGTCCCCACGCTCCGTAGCCGATCTCCGACACGGTCAGGCCGGTGCGGCCGAGCTCGCAATAACGCATGTGCTGTTCGTGCTCCCTGGATGAGGCCCTGTGCGCAGGGCGGTGGTACGTCGGAACCCAGTCGCGGTTCAGGAGTCCCCGCGGGGTACGGCCGTGCTGTCGCGCACGACGAGCCGCGGTGTGATCTTGTGCCGCTGCGCCGGTTCCCCGCCCAGCCTGCGCACCAGCAGTTCGATGGCGCTGCTGCCGAGGTGGGCGAAGTCCTGGCGGACCGTGGTGAGGGCGGGCACCAGGTAGCCGGCGCCCTTCATGTCGTCGAAGCCGACGACCGACACGTCGTGCGGCACCTTCACCCCCCGTTCGGCGAAGGCGGCCAGCACCCCCATGGCCATCTGGTCGTTGCCCGCGAAGACGGCGGTGGGCAGGTCCCTGTCGGCGTCGCAGAGTTCGTGGGCCAGGCGGAACCCGCTCTCGGCGCCGAAGTCGCCCTCCAGCAGGGCTCCTCGGGCCGCCATGGCGGTGAGTTCGGTCTGCCAGCCCTCGACGCGGGCCCGGGCGTCGAAGGTGCGCAGCGCACCCGTGAGGTGGGCGATGTCCCGGTGTCCCAGGTCGAGGAGGTGCCGGACCGCGAGCCGGGCGCCGAGCTCCTGGTCGACCTCGACGAAGCTCAGCTCGGGGTCGGGCGCGTTGCCGGACATCACCACGGCCACCGGCACCCCGAGGGAGAGGCCGGACAGCGCCTCCACCGTGTCGGGCCGGTCGGCGACGACCGCGATCGCCTCCACCGACTGGTCGGTGAGCCGTTGCAGTGTCTCCATGAGGTCATCGGTGGTGCTCTCGCCCTGCCGGCTGGCCAGGCTCACCCAGTAGCCGGCCTGCTTGGCGGCCGTCTCCACGCCGAGGAGGATGCGCGGCAGCTCGAACAGTTCCGACCCGACGATCACCACGCCGATCGTCGAGGAACGCCGGCTCTTGAGGGCCCTGGCGACGCTGTTGCGGCGGTATCCCAGCTTCTGGATCGCCGCCTCGACCCGGGCCCGGGTCTCCGGCCGGACCGACGGGTGGCCGTTGACGACACGGGAGACGGTGATGTGCGAGACGCCGGCCTCCCGGGCCACGTCCATCATGCCCGGCGGCCGGTCCATGTCACTCGTCCTCTGCCCTCGACCCCAGCAGGCGGCCTCACGCCCACCGCCGATACTGCCACAGGCGCCGTACCCCTCCTGAGGTCAGGAGGCGTACGGCGCCTGTGGGGGCCGGCCGATCGTCCGGGTCCAATGGGCGGGACGACCGGTTCAGGCGTTCAGGACGCGTAGCGCGGGGTCCACTGGGCCTGCGCGATCGCTTCGCGCAGTTCGTCCTCCGTCGCCTCGGGGGCGACGCCGTCCTCGACGGCGGCCCGCGCCACCGCGAGTGCGATCTCGCGGGCCGCGTCCCGCATGCTCGCCAGCGGGGGCAGCAGCGGGGTGGCTCCGTCGGTGCCCGCCCGCACCGCGCACTCCCCCACCGCCCGGGCCGCCGCCACCATCATGCGGTCGGTCACCCGGGTGGCCCGGCAGGCGGTGACCGCCAGGCCGACGGCGGGGAAGACGTAGACGTTGTTGGCCTGGGCGACCGGCACCTCACGCCCGTCCACCTTGAGCGGCGGGAAAGGCGATCCGGCGGCGATCAGGGCCCTGCCGTCGGTCCAGCGGGCGAGGTCGGCGGGGTCGGCCTCGGCGTTCGAGGTGGGGTTGGACAGCGGCAGGATCACCGGCCGGTCGCAGGAGTCGGCCATCGTGCGCACGATCTCCTCGGTGAAGGCGCCGTGCGCCGTGGACAGCCCGATCAGCACCGTCGGCTTCACCTCCGCGACGACCCGGCCGAGGTCGGCCGTGTCCCCGCCCCACTGGCGTGCCTCCGCGTCGTCGCGCGCGTAGACCCGCTGCTCGGGTGTGAGGTCGGTGCGGGAGTTCACCAGCAGGCCGTCGATGTCGACGAACCAGAACCGGTCGGCCGCCTCCTCCTCGGACAGGCCCTCCTCGACGAGTGCGGTACGGATCATGTCGGCCACCCCGACCGCCGCCGATCCCGCGCCCAGGACCACGATCCGGTGGTCGGTCAGGGACGCTCCGGCGACCTTGGTGGCGGTGGTCAGCGCGCCCAGGGCCACGGCCGCGGTGCCCTGGATGTCGTCGTTGAAGGTGAGCAGCCTGTCCTGGTAGCGGCCGAGGATGGGCCGGGCGTGGGCGGTGGCGAAGTCCTCCCACTGGAGCAGGGTGCCGGGGAGTTCGGCCTCCACGGCGGAGACGAACGCCTCGATCATCTCGTCGTAGGCGTCGCCGGTGACGCGGTGCTGCCTGCGGCCGAGATAGTGCTCGTTGGCCAGGAGCTGCTCGTTGTCGGTGCCGACGTCGAGGAGGATCGGCAGGGTGCGGGCGGGGTGGATGCCGCCGATGGCGGTGTACAGGCTGAGCTTGCCGATCGGGATGCCCATGCCGCCGACGCCCTGGTCGCCGAGGCCGAGGATGCGCTGGCCGTCGGTGACGACGATGACGTCGACGTCGCCGCCCGGCCGGTTGCGCAGGATCTCCCGGAAGCGGTGGCGGTCCTCGTACGTCAGGAACAGCCCTCGCGGCCTGCGGTAGATCTCGCTGAAGCGCTGGCAGGCCTCACCGACCGTGGGCGTGTAGACGACCGGCAGCATCTCCTCCAGGTGCCGGGTGAGCAGGCCGTAGAAGAGCACCTCGTTGGTGTCCTGGAGCTGGCGCAGGTAGATGTGCCGGTTGAGCGGCTTGTCGTAGCCGAGGAACGCCTCGTAGGCCCGGTCGGCCTGTTCCTCGAGGGTCTCGGTCGCCGGTGGCAGCAGCCCGTCCAGGCCGAGTTCGACGCGTTCGTCGGAGCTGAAGGCGGTGCCCTTGTTGAGGAGGGGATCGGCGAGCAGGGCCGCTCCGCGGACCTGGGCGGGGCTGTGTGGTGCCATGACGTTCCTCGGGTCGACGGGTTTCAGACCAGCTGTTCCACTGCCCCGTCGACCGGCTTCCGAATCAGCCGCCCCGCACGGCCGTCCGGGACTCAGGCGTCGTCGGCCGTGTGCACCCGCCGCCCTTCGACGAAGGTCTGGAGGACCCGGGTGGCGGCGATCTCCTCGCGGGGGCCCGCGAACGGGTCCCGGTCGAGGACGACGAGATCGGCCGACTTCCCGACGGTGATGCTGCCGGTGATGTCGTCGAGGTGGTTCACGTAGGCGCTGCCCGCCGTGTACGCGGCGATGGCGGTGCCCAGGTCGAGGCGCTGCTCCGGAAGGAATTCCGGGGTGCCCTCGGGGGCGTCGGGCGCGATCCGGTTGACGGCGACGTGGATGGCGTGGAGCGGGTCGGGGCTGCTGACCGGCCAGTCGCTGCCGGCGGCCAGGGTGGCGCCGGCGCGCAGCAGGTCGCCGAAGGGGTACTGCCGTGCGCCGCGTTCGTCGCCGAGGAAGGGCAGGGTCAGTTCGTCCATCTGCGGTTCGTGGGCGGCCCACAGCATCTGGAGGTTGGCGCTCGCGCCCAGGGCGCGGAACCGGGGGATGTCGTGCGGGTGCACGACCTGGAGGTGGGCCAGGTGGTGCCGGGTGTCGCCCCGTCCGTTGGCCGTGCGGGCGGCCTCCACGGAGTCGAGGGCCTCGCGCACCGCGCGGTCGCCGAGCGCGTGGAAGTGGACCTGGAAGCCGGACGCGTCCAGTTCGGTGACGTACTTCCGCAGGTCGTCCGGCTCGACGAAGCTGATGCCGCTGTTGTCCGAGGAGCAGCCGCAGCCGGTCAGATAGGGGTCGAGCATCGCGGCGGTGTGGTTCTCCGCGATGCCGTCCTGCATGACCTTCACGGTGCCGGCCCGGAACCGGCCCCGGTCCAACTCCTCGCGGCGGGCGATGAGTTCGGGGATCTGTTCGGCGCCCCGCTCGCGGTCCCACCACAGGGCCCCGACGACCCGGGCGGTGAGCAGGCCCCGGTCGAGGGCCGCGAGGTAGGAGGGCGCCGGGTCGGTCATGTTGGCGTACGCGCCGACGATGGCGTCCTGCCAGGCGGTGACCCCGTACGAGTGCAGCACGGCCTGCGCCCGGAGCAGGGCCGTGAGCTGGTCCTCCGGGGTGGGGTCCGGGACCAGCCTTCCCACCAGGTGGACGGCGCCCTCCTGGAGCATCCCGGTGGGGTTGCCGTCGGCGTCGCGTTCGATGCGGCCGTCGGCGGGGTCCGGCGTACGGGCGTCGATGCCCGCGCGTTCCAGGGCGCGGCTGTTGACCCAGGCGCCGTGGTGGTCGCGGTTGGGCAGGAAGACGGGCCGGTCGGGGACGACCGCGTCGAGGGCGGCGGCGGTGGGCGCCCCGCCGGGGAACGCCTCCAGGGACCAGCCGCCGCCGGTGATCCACTCGGCTTCGGGGTGCTCGTCGGCGTACGTCTTGATCCGGCGCAGGTACTCGGCCGGGTCGACGGTGTCGGCGAGGTGGCACAGGCCGAGTTCGAGGCCCGCGCCCTGCGGGTGCACGTGCGCGTCCTGGAAGCCGGGGAGCAGCAGTTTCCCGGCCAGGTCGACGACTTCGGTGCGCGGGCCGATCAGCTCGTGCACCTCGTCGTGGCCCACGGCGGCGATCCGCCCGTCGCGCACGGCCACGGCGGTGGCGTTGCTGCGGGCGGGATCGACGGTGTGCACGGGACCGCCGGTGAGGACGAGGTCCGCGGTGTGTGACATGGGGGTGAACTCCAGGGAGGGGGTCAGACCGCCGTACGGTCCATCGGCAGGGTCAGGGACTCGGCGTCGGTGCCGCGCCCCGTGCTGAAGTACGGCGAGTGCCGCACGTACTTGGCGACGGCGGCCATGCCGAGGCCGGCGAGGACGATCGCGGCGGGCAGCGAGAACATGAACCACCCGTTGTCCGGGCTGAGTTCGAAGTGGTCGCTCATGGTCAGGTACGAGTATCCGAGGTAGCCGCCGAGGCCGAGCAGGATCAGGCCGGACACGGCGGGCACGCCGACGGCGAGCAGTGCCTCGCGGGCTCCGTCGTGACGCGCGGAGCGGAAGCGCACGGCGCAGGCGAGGGCGGTGAGGCCGTAGTAGAGGGCGACGATCAGGCCGATGGCGTTGACGGCCGCCAGCAGCATGTCGCTCAGCTTGGGGATCGCGACGGCGAGCACGGCGATCACACCGGCGACGGACATCACGACGACCGTGCCGGCGGCGGGGGTGCCCCAGCGCGGGTGGACGCGGGTCCACACCGGACCCATCGTGCGGTCGCGGCTCATCGCGAACAGGCCACGGGCCGTGGGGATCAGGGTGGCCTGCACGGAGGCGACCGCGGAGAACATCAGCGCGACCAGGGGCAGGGTCGCCCAGGGTTCGGCGGCCAGCTTCTCGCCGAGGTACGGGAGGGCCTGGGGGCCGTTCCTGACGAGTTCGGCCAGGCTCATCTCCCGCTGGAAGGCGACCGAGGCGAAGAGGAACAGGCCGAGCATGGCGAACAGGGCGATGAGGCCGCCGCGGGCCGCGTCGCCCGGGCTCCTCGTCTCCTCGTTGACGCTGAACGCCGCGTCCCAGCCCCAGAAGAAGAAGACCGCGAGGACCATGCCCTGGGCGAACGTGGTGCCGCTGGAGATCTCGAAGGGGTTGAACCAGGACAGCGAGACGGCGTGGTCGCCGGTGACCAGGGCCCAGCCGCAGAAGGCCAGCAGGACCGTGTACTCGAAGACCAGGAGGGCGAACTGGAAGCGGGTGGCGGCCCGCACCCCGGTGACGGCCAGCGCGGTGAGCGCGAGGAGGATCACCAGTCCGACCGCGGTGGTGACGCCGGTGGACGTCGGGTCGAGGGCGAGGCCGGCGACACTGTGCAGTCCGGCCTTGTTGGCGAAGGCCAGGACGACCGAGCCCATGATCGCGCTGGTGTAGGCGCAGAAGATGACCGAGCCGACCAGGGTGACCCAGCCGGTCAGGAAGCCGGGCCAGGGGCCGAGGGACTTGCCGACCCAGACGTATCCGTTGCCGCAGTTCGGCTCGGAGCGGTTCAGGCGGGCGTAGGCGGTGGCGATGCCGAGGACCGGCAGGAAGGCCAGGAGCAGCAGTGCCGGGGCCTGGAGGCCCACGATGGTGGCGATCGTGCCCATGCCGATGGCGATGCTGGTGGTGGCGGCCGTGCTGGACGCGGCGATGGCCACGCCGTCGACGACGCCGAGGGAACGGCGCAGATCGGGGCTCGGGGCGGAGGGCGGGGTCGGTCTGGACGACATGGAGGGCTCCTCGGGGACGGAGGGCGAGGAAGGGAAGAGGGGAAGAGCCGCGCGGTGAGGTGATGGAACAGCTCCCGTCCACATTGGGTCAACCCTGTTGACGTAAGGGGGGCGGGGGCCGTTCACTGAGGGGCCCCGGCGAGAGGAATCCGGTATGTCCAGCCGTGTCCCCGAGGAACGCCGACGACGGCGGCCCACCCGCACCGGAGTCCTGCTGTCCGAGGATTTGATCGTCGCGACCGCCCTGCGACTGATCGGTGAGCACGGTCCCGAGGCGCTGAGCGTGCGGCGGCTCGGCGCGGCGCTGGGCTGCGACCCGACCGCCCTCTACCGCTACTTCCACGACACCGACGACCTGGTGCTCGCCATCGCGGACCGGATCATCGGCGACGCGATGGCGGGGTTCGTCCCCGGGGACGACTGGGTGGCGTCACTGCGCGAGATGGCGCTGCGGGTCCGTGCCGGATACCTCGCCCATCCGCGGGCGGCCGCCCTGGCCGCGCACCGGGTGACCCGGCGCACCAGCGAGATCCGGGCGGTGGACACGGGGATCGGCCTGCTGCTGTCCGCGGGCTTCGAGCCGGCCGCCGCCGCCCGCCTGTATCTGGCCTTCATCGACACCGTGCTCAGCCACGCCGCCACCGACGCGGCGTTCCAGGCACTCGCCCGCCAGCAGCGCGAGGCCGACCGTCGCGCCTGGCGGGAGGTCTACCAGGACCTGGACCCGGTGGCGTACCCGGCGCTCACCGCGGTCCGGCGCGAACTGCCGGGGATGGCGGAGAGCTCGTTCGAGGCGGCGGTGGACCTGCTGCTGGAGGCGCTGGCGGCGCGAGCGCCGGCGCGTGGGGCGTCCGCGGGGGGTTCGTCGCCCGGATGAGGTCTTCCGTACGTTCCGTGGGGCGGCTGGCCCCCCGAAGCCGTTCGCGCCGCAGTACCGCGCTCGACCTGGGCATCTCGGCAGCACCTACAGCGTGGCCGGAAAGTTCGCCACCGGCGAGACATTCCCGGCCACTTCGCCTACGTCTAACCGGGTCGACACCGGCGCGTTCACACTCCTGCCCGCGCCGGGGCTTCGACCGATTCCGCCAGTCCCGACGGCGTCCACCACGCCACTGTCCGGACCGTCCGGCAGGGCCGACCTTCCAGGCATCCTGATGCGCGGCACGCCCCGTCACCGCCAACTCGCCGTGACGGGGCCCGCGTTGGACCGCGACGGGCCACATCAGGACACACACCGAGGTCACATGGCGGACAAGTGGCGCGAACGCGACGTACGCCCCTCGCGCCCACCGCACCCCTGTGACATCTACGCAGGAGCATCACACAGGCTGCACACCGCCTTTCGAAAGCCTCGCTACTTTTGCCTCGGCTCGATCCCCCGTGCGAACGAGACCGGCCACGGCCATCGGGCCGATGGTGCAGTCGACTCAGGAAGACCAGATGGACTACTGCTCCTCGTGCCGTCGGCATCTCAACGGCGCCCTGGCGTGTCCCGGATGCGGCGCCTACGCCCCGGACATCGCTCCTCCCGCCCACGTCTACGGGACGGCGGGCACGGCCGCAGCGGCCTGGGACGAAGCACCCAAGTGGCACGACACGGGCCTCCACGAGGAGCCGGCGGCCGGGGCCGAGCCCGGCGTCCCGTCCGAGGACGTGGCGGACGCGCCGGTGATGAAGGAAGGCCGGGCGGCACGTCGGCGCCAGAAGGCCCGCTGGCGGAAGAACCAGCGCAAGGCCGTGGTCGCGACCGCCGTCGCCCTCGTCGGCGGCGGACTGACCGTCACCGCGATGAACCAGCAGTCCAACACCCGGACCCAGGCGGCCGCCTCGCCGGACACCCGGTCCATGGGTGTGGCGGAGCTGCCCACCTCGGGCGACGCCCTGCCGGAGTCGACGCCCGCCAAGGCACTGCAGGCGTCGACGACCACGCCGTCCACGAAGGTCGGCAAGCACCGGCGGACGGCCGACTCGGCGTCCACCACGACCCTGTCGTCGGTCCACACCGACTCCGCCGCCTCCCCCGAGCCCACGGCGACGACCCCCTCGCGGTCGCAGTCCCGGGGCTCGCTGTCGACGTCGGTCGCGACCGGCGGCGGCGGGACGAGCGGCTCGACCACCACGACGGCGGGCACGACCGGCACGACGACGCAGACCTCTTCCTCGTCCACGGACACGGGCACGGGGACGGGCAGCACGACGAGCACGAACACCGGCACGAGCACGAGCACGGGCGGCGACGGCTCTCAGTCCTCGCAGACGAACACCTCGTCGACGTCCACGACCGATCCGTCGGGGCTGTGCGTGCTCAACCTGCTCTGCATCAACTGACGCGCCACCCGCACGCCCGCTACCACCTCAACGGCAGCGTGGCGAGGTGGTCGTCGAGCAGGCCGGAGATGACGCGGTGGTCCCGTGCGGAGGGGTGCCAGTCGCAGCCCAGGTGGTCCAGGGCGGGATCGTCGTAGTACCAGTGGGCGACACGGTCGTCGCCCCGCGCGTTGCGGGTCCGGGCGATCCTCTCGACGGTCTCGGCGAAGGGGCTTGAACCCAGGGCGGTGGCGCTGACGACGAGGAAGGTCCTGGGGCCGTAGCGGGCGCGCAGCTTGTCGAGGAAACCGTGGTAGGCGGACTCGTAGGCGGCGACCAGTTCGGCCTGGGTGCTCCAGCGCTCGCCCGGGTTCAGAGGTGTGGAGAAGTCGTTGAGGCCCAGCCCGATGACGACGACCTGCGGCCGCCAGTCGGCCGGCTTGCGCCAGACGTCGCCCTCCACTCTCAGCAGGGCGCGGTCGTAGTAGGTGCGGAAGTCGGTGCCGGGGCTGCTGCCGTTGTAGTTGCGGACCATGCCACGGCCGGAGAAGGCGTTGATCTGGTAGTCCGCGCCGAGGCGCCGGGCGGTGAGAGCGCCGAAGGAGAGGTCGGAGTCGGTGTTCCGGTCGACTCCCCCGTTGCCCGAGCAGTCGCGGGTGTCGGAGAGGTTGCCGTAGCCGGCGGTGTAGGAGTCTCCGATGAACTCGATCTGTCTGCGCCGGGCCGGGGGCCTGGCGAGGATCGCACCGCCCGCGGCGGCGACGAAGCCGCCGAACCGGCCCTCGCTCCAGGGGCTTTCCGTGCGTTTGACGAGCCGCACCCGGTGCTCGGTGTCGGAGAGTCCCCGGACCCAGGCGGTGGTCCGGCCCGGTGTCACGAGGGTGGCGGCGGTCCTGCCGTCCACCTGGACGTCGTAGTCGTTGACGGGGTCGTCGAGGAGGACACCGACGCCGGTGCCGCGGAACCGGGCCTCGAAGTAGACGCCGGGCCAGCTGTAGCGCACGAAGCCGTCGGCGGCGGTCTTGACCCGGCCCACCGTGTGGTACCGGGTCGAGGCGGCGCTCGCCGCGCGTGCGGGGGCCGCGACGGCGGCGACCAGGCCGGCGGCGGTGGCGGTCACCAGGGTTCTGCGGGATAAGCGACGGGACGGAGCGGGCTGCTGCATCGGGCCATCCTTGGGTCGTGGGGGACGGTCGGGGCCTGGTGCGGTGGTGGGCCCCGCGATCCTCGGTACGGCTCGTTCGGCCCGTAGGTCACGGGAGCGCTCCCACACCCCTGGCGTTGTTCAAGGTGACCGCCTCGGGCGTGCCCGTCAACCCTCCCGGCAGCATCTGCCCGCGGCCGCCGAAAGCGGGGATGAACAGTCGGGCATGAGTACGGATCTTCCGGGTAGCAGCACGATGCTTACCCGGAAGGGCCGCCGAACCTGGGGAGGTCGAGGCGGCCCTTCCCCCTTCCCTTCGAGAGCGCTCGCCCGCGTCCTCGGCCCAGCTCATCGGGCAGTCCGACGGCGATGCCCTCGGGGCCACGGAGGGGGCAGAGCCGGTGGGTGTGCTGAACCGTCAGGCCGGTTCGCCTTGGTCCGTGGCGGTGTCGACGCCGAACAGACTGCTCGCGTTGTCGTGGCACACGGCCCGCAGCCACTCCGCTCCGAGGTCCAGCCGTTCCAGGGCCTGGAGTTGGTGCAGATAGGGGTAGGGGATGCTGGGGAAGTCGGAGCCGAGCAGGACACGGTCCCCGAGTGCGGCGAGCCGGGGCAGGGCGCGGCGCGGGAACGGCATGAAGTCCTCGGTGAAGTCGGTGAACGCCATCGTGGTGTCCAGCCGGACCTGGTCGTAGCGCTCGGCGAGGTCGAAGAACTCCTCGTACTCGGGCATGCCCATGTGCGCGACGATCAGCCGCAGCCTCGGGTGCCGGGCCAGGACCCGTGCGATGGGCTCGGGACCGGTGTGCTTGCCGGGCGCGGGCCCGGAGCCGCAGTGGATCACCACGGGGATGCCCGCCTCGGCCAGCAGCCCCCAGGTTCCGTGGAGGCGTTCGTCGGCCGGGTCGTAGCCGCCCACCTGGACGTGCGCCTTGAAGACCCGTGCCCCGGCGTCGACGGCCTCGCGCACGTACGTCTCGACGTCCGGCTCGGGAAAGAGGGTCGCGGTGTGCAGACAGTCGGGGGTGCGACCGGCGAAGTCGGCCGCCCAGCCGTTCAGCCACCTGGCCATACCGGGCTTGTGGGGGTAGAGCATCGCGGTGAAGGCCCGCACCCCGAACCCCCGCAGCAGGGCCGTTCTCTCCGCCTCCGCCTTCCGGTAGGTGATCGGCCATCCCAGGCCGCCGATCAGCGGCCCGTTGGTGTCGAAGTACTCCCAGACCTTGTGCAGGACCCGCTCGGGCATGAAGTGGGTGTGGACGTCGATCAGGCCCGGAAGACCCAGTCGGCCCCAGAAACGGCGGACCTCACCGGCCTCGTCGTTCGTCGCCTCGTCGCGATCGCTCATGCCGCCCACGATCGTCCCCGGTGCGGGGTACGGCGACCTTTTCCGCAGGCGACGCGGTGAGGGATCCGTCACAGGAAGTGGGGACGGTACGGCCCCGGAAGAAACGGCCCCCGCACAACGCTTTGGGCCCGCGGCCGTGAACAGGTCACGACCGCGGGCCGGGGATCGAGCGTCGGGTCAGGCGTTCAGCGCCGCCAGCACCACGGACCTGGCCTCCTCCTGGACCTGGCTCAGATGGTCCGGGCCGAGGAACGACTCGCCGTAGATCTTGTACACGTCCTCGGTGCCCGAGGGGCGGGCCGCGAACCAGGCGTTGGCGGTGGCCACCTTGATGCCGCCGAGGGCGGCGCCGTTGCCGGGGGCCTCCGTGAGGACCTCGGTGACCGGTTCTCCGGCGAGGGTGTCGGCGGTGACCTGGCTCGGGGACAACTTGGCGAGCAGGGCCTTCTCCTCGCGGGAGGCCGGGGCGTCGACGCGCGCGTAGGCGGGGGCGCCGAAGCGGTCGGTGAGCTCGGCGTAGTGCTGCGAGGGGCTCTTGCCGGTCGCCGCCGTGATCTCGGAGGCGAGCAGGGCCAGGATGATGCCGTCCTTGTCGGTGGTCCACACCGAGCCGTCGCGGCGCAGGAAGGACGCGCCGGCCGACTCCTCGCCGCCGAAGCCGATCGTGCCGTCGGACAGGCCGTCCACGAACCACTTGAAGCCCACGGGCACCTCGACCAGCGTCCGGCCGAGGTCGGCCGCGACCCGGTCGATCATGCTGGACGACACCAGGGTCTTGCCGATCCCGGCCGACGCGGACCACTGCTCGCGGTGCGAGAACAGGTACGAGATGGCCACGGCCAGGTAGTGGTTGGGGTTCATCAGGCCCGCGTCCGGTGTGACGATGCCGTGCCGGTCGGAGTCGGCGTCGTTGCCGGTGGCGATGTCGAACCGGTCGCGCTGCTCGATGAGCGAGGCCATGGCGTACGGCGACGAGCAGTCCATGCGGATCTTGCCGTCCCAGTCGAGCGTCATGAAGCGCCAGGTGGGATCGGTGAGCGGGTTGACCACGGTGAGGTCGAGTCGGTGCTCCTCGGCGATACGGCCCCAGTAGGCGACCGAGGCACCGCCGAGCGGGTCGGCGCCGATGCGCACTCCGGCGGACCGGATCGCGTCCAGGTCCAGGACGTTCGGCAGGTCGGCCACGTAGGCGCCGAGGAAGTCGTGGCGTCCGGTGCCGGGGGCGGCCAGGGCGCGGCTGTACGGGATGCGCCGTACGTCCTTCAGGCCGCCGGTGATGATCTCGTTGGCGCGGTCCTGGATCCAGGAGGTCGCCTCGGAACCGGCGGGGCCGCCGTTCGGCGGGTTGTACTTGAAGCCTCCGTCGGCCGGCGGGTTGTGCGAGGGGGTGACGACGACGCCGTCGGCGAGCGCCGAGGTCCGGTGCCGGTTGTGCGTGAGGATGGCGTGCGAGACGGCGGGGGTGGGCGTGTAGCCGTCCGCCTGGTCGATGAGGACGGTGACGTCGTTGGCCGCGAACACCTCCAGGGCCGTGATCCGCGCGGGCTCGGACAGGGCGTGGGTGTCGGCGCCGAGGAAGAGGGGGCCGTCGGTGCCCTGGGCGGCGCGGTACTCGCAGATGGCCTGGCTGGTGGCCGCGATGTGGTCCTCGTTGAAGGCCGCCGCGAGGGACGAACCGCGGTGCCCCGAGGTCCCGAAGGCCACCCGCTGTCCGGGTTCGGCCGGGTCGGGGTGCAGCGTGTAGTACGCCGTCACCAGACGGGCCACGTCGATGAGGTCGTCGGGCCCGGCGACCTGCCCCGCTCGCGCGTTCTGCATTTACCCGCTCCTCCGCAAGGGTCGACCGTTGGGTACGGGCCCCATTCTCCCCCGCCGGAGCGACGGGGACGCGCGTGGGGGCACGGTTCCGCTTGCTCCCGCGCCCGTGAAGGTGACCTCGGCCGACAACCGGCCGACGAGGCGGGTCGTCGGGGTTCAATGGCCGTCATGATGCGTAGAAGGACGTCGTCCACCGCCGCTGTTGTCGTTTGTGCGTTCGCGCTTCTCACAGCGTGTTCCTCCGACCCCTCGGACGGGACCTCCGCCGAGGGCCGGCCGAGCGGGTCCGGATCCAGGCCGGCGTCCGTCCCCGCGCAGCCACCCACCCCGTCGTCCCCGACGTCGCCCTCGCCGACCGGGCCGTGTGCCGACGGGACGTGCGAGATCGAGGTCGCCGTCGGAGACACCGTGAACGTGCCGCAGTCGTACGGTCTCGGGCCGATCAAGGTGAGGGCGATCGCCGACGGCGAGGTCGACATGGTCGCCCCGCTGACGGGGCCCGGCTACAGCGTCTCGGGCTGCTCCGGTGGCGGCGGGGTGTCGTCGGCCGGTGGGGGCGGTGTCGGGCTCCGCTGCGGAAAGGGCCCCGCCGCGACCGTCAACGACGCCATGAGCCTGAAGGTCGTAGACGTACGCGGCACGACCGCCGTCCTGCGCATCGAACCCGCCAGGTGACGTACGGCCTCCACGTCCTCAACGCCGAGGCCCTCGTGGGCGGGTGTCCCGGGCGGAGGACGAAGGGCGGGGCGAGTTCTCGACCGGCGTCCCGGTGCCGCCAGGGCCGGTGCGCCGGTTCGTCAGCAGGACGAGAGCCAGAGCGCCGGCCGCCAGCTGACATGCGGCGGTTCCCAGCATCAGCGGGACGGCACCCAGCCCGCTCAGGGCGCCCGCCACGCCCGCTCCGGCGGCGGCGAAGGTGCTCTTGAGCCCGGCGCCGAGGGTGAAGATCTGGGTGCGGACGGCCGTGGGGGCGTAGCGCTCACGGCTGGCCAGCAGTGCGCTGAACAGCGGACCGGTACAGAAGCCGGCCACGGCGAACAGGCCCGCCGCCGTGACGGCGTGACCGGTCCAGGGCACCACGGCCAGGGGAATGCCGGTGGCCGGCAGACCCCACAGGACCACGCGCTCCGGCCGGTGCCGGCCGACGGGGCGCCAGGCGTAACCCAGGGAGCCAGCCAGGGCACCGGCGGCGAACGCGGTCATCAGCCCGCCCGTCGCCCACGGCGCGTGGTACTCGGCGGCCAGCAGCACGCTCACCACCGGGAGCGCCCCCACCCCCATCTGTCCCACACCGCTGCCCCAAGTGACCGACCGGAGCGGGGGGTTGCGGACCAGTTCGACCGCCCCCCGCACCAGGTCGGCAGGCCGCAGCCGTCCCGGTCCGGCACGACCGCGGGCCCGTGGACGCAGCGGCAGCGACAACAGCAGCAGCCCACCCGTCATCGCCGCTGCCCCCAGAACCGCGAGGGCCGCCCCCGCGCCCGCTGCCGCGCCCAGGGCCGCCGCGGCAGCGGGCCCGCAGATGCCCGCCAGGTTGTACGACACCGCGTCGGCGCTGAAGGCCCTGGCCAGCCGCTCCTTGCCGAGCAGTTCCGGCAGGAGGCCGGTGAGGCCCCCGGTCAGCAGGGGGGCGACACACCCGGCGGCGGCGGCCAACGCCAGCGCCACGACGTCGTCGGCCGTGCCCACGAGGAAGGCCAGGGTGAAGAGCGCGGCACCGTAGAGCGCCACGGCACTGCCGTGGAAGAGACGGCGGCGCCGCACCGAGTCGGCCAGTACGCCGGCCACCGGTGCGGCTGCCACATGGGGGATCATCAGCGCGGCCACCAGGGCACCGCCGAGCGCCGGACTGCCGGCGCGCTGCGCGGCCAGCATGACGAGTCCGACACGGGCTCCCTCGTCCGCGGTCCGGGCGAGGACGGCCGCGGTCAGATACACCGGCAGCAGCGGGGGACCTCCGGTGCGGGGCGCGCCGCCGATCGTCCCCGTCATGCCCGGCATGAGCGCCGGACGGGCCGCCGGTACGGCACGGTGGGCTCACGGTCGTCGAGCAGCGACAGCGCTTCGTCGACCTCACGGACCTGGGGGACAGTCGTCCTGGTCAGCACGGGCCCCCCGGGGTCAGGGCGATGCGGGCGGTGATGCGCTTGCCCGACGCCAGCCGCTGGATGTCGACGTCCGGGGTGACGGCCCGGACGATCTCCAGGCCGTGCCGGCCGACGCGGTCCGGGTCGGTGGGGTGCGCCTCCGGCAGGGTGGGGTTGCTGTCCCCGACGGCGATCTCCACTCGGGCGCCGGTGATGCGCAGCTCCATGAGGACGGGCCCTGGGGCGTACTTGAGGGCGTTGGTGACCAGCTCGCTCACGATGAGCCGGGCCATCTCCACGGTGTACGAGGAGACAGCCGGGCCGTGCTTGTCCTGGGCCCGGGTGAGGAAGTCGGCGGCGTGCCGGCGGGCCTGTGCGATGCACCCGTCGTCCCCGGCCAGGGCGAAGCGGGCCCGCATCGGACGGGCAGCGCGCTCCGTACAGTCCCCGTCCTCGGATGGCGAACCCACCAGCATCAGCCCTGTCCTCCCCGTCTCCGCGGGCGAGTGCCCGCCGGGCGGTACCGGCATGCACACCCGAGGCGATGTTCGAACAGAGTCGGCCTGGTGCATCCGGCCGGGACGGTACGGCACAATCATTCACGGACGCTGCCCCCGGCAGCCTGGGCACAGGTGAGGAACGGTGACCGACATAGCGCCGACAGGCCGACCAGAGCGGCTGTCCATCGAACACTCCACGGTCGACGGCATCCGGGTGGTGACCCTGCGCGGGGACGTCGACCACGATGTCAAGGACGCGCTGACGACGGCACTGCTGCCCCAGGACATCGCCGAAGCCGGTCCGGCGCCTCGTGTCGTGGCGGATCTCAGCGGAGTGACCTTCCTGGACTCCACCGGCATCAACGTCTTCGTCCACGTCCACCAGCAGGTCGCCGCGGCCCGGGGATGGCTGCGCCTGGCCGCCGCGCGCGAGCCGGTGATGCGGGTCGTGCAACTCGTCGGCCTGGACACCGTCATCGCCTGCCTTCCCACGCTGGAGCAGGCCCTGGACCCCGGCACGGACACGAAGGTTCTTCGCCGACCGTAGTCGGCGAAGAACCCCCGAGAGGCTGTCTCCCCAACCTCTCCTCGGCCGAGTCGCCCTCATCCGCACGCTCACACACCCTCCGCCCCGGCAACCGGGTACACCACCGACCCGGTGACCGCACGGTCGCGGATCAGCGCGGGTCCGTCCCGTCCTCGACCGGTCGGCGGCGATCGCCGTGCCAGTCCAAAACCATGACGGTGGCGTCGTCCCTGAGGCGGCCGTGGCAGGCGTCGAGCACCGAGGCGGTCAGGGCCCGGACGGCTTCTCGCGGATGGAGCGCGCCGGTGTCGTGAACGACAGAGGCCAGGTCGGCCGCGGCGGCACCGCGTTCCAGCATTCCGTCGGTGAGCAGGATCAGTCGGTCGCCGGGACGCAGTGCCAGTTCCTGGAGCCGGTAGGAGCCGGGGGCCACCACACCGAACGGCAGATTGACGGCGAGCCTGACCTCTTCGACGGTGCCGTCACGCAGCCGCAGCGGCCAGGGGTGGCCGGCGTTGACGAGTTCGCACAGACCCGTCTCCAGGTCGACGCACAGCAACTGCCCGGTGGCCAGCCCACGGCTGTGGCGCAGCAGGGCCTGGTGGGCGTGGTCGGCCTGCTTGAGGGCGTCACAGCCGCTGCGGCGCGCCTTCCGCAGCGCACCGACCAGCAGGGTGGCCAGCAGCGCGGAGTTCGTGTCGTGGCCCATCGCGTCGGTGATCGACAGATGCAGGGTGCCGCGGTCGAGGGTGTAGTCGTAGGTGTCGCCACCGATGTCGTCCGCCGGGACCAGTCCGGCGGCGAGGGTGAACTGGGCCGCCTCGCAGCAGGGGGCCGAGGGCAGGAGCTGGTGCTGGATCTCCGCGGCCAGGCTGGTCTCGGTGGTGCGCCGGCCCAGGTGGTACAGGTCGGTGAAGCGTCCGTCCGTGACGATGATGTAGGCCAGCGCGTGTGCCGCGTCGCGGACCTGTCGCAGCACGGTGTCGTCGGCGTGCTGCAAGGTCACCTCCAGGACGCCGACGCAGTCGCCGCGGTTGCTGACCGGCGTGATGACGCGCTGCCCGCCCTGGCCGTCCGGCTCCACGTGCTGGCGCTGGTTGCGCAGCACGCTGTCGTAGACGCTGCCCTTCAGCTCGATCGGCTCCGCATCCGTGAAAGCGGCGCCGGACGCGGCGAGGCGTACCAGGCGCTGTCCGATGAGGTCGACGAAGAGGAACGACACCCGCTCCGCGCCCAGCCTCTTCTGCAGGTCGCGTGCCACCACGTCCACGGACTCACCGGGCGGGGCCGCTTCGGCAGCGGCCAGCAGCTCGCCCAGTTCCAGGTCTCCACCCTCCACAACAACCTCCCATCGGCTGCCGCAACTTCTTCCCCGCATCTCCGTGCCATCACCTGATCCGGCCGTATTGCCTGGTCAAGGGCTCACGAAGCTCGGCCGGGACCTCGAATCGGAGCGGCGCCCGTTGATCCACATCCATCCCGGGTAGACGCGTCGGCATGGCTGAAGTGGTACAGGCTGGACTGTGGGGACTGGTGGCGGGCTCGGCGCTGCTGCTCGGCGCCGCGCTGGGGTACGGGTTGCGGGTGCCGCAGAAGGTGATCGCGACCGTGATGGCGTTCGGTGCCGGGGTGCTGTTGTCGGCGGTCTCCTTCGAACTGGTCGGGGAGGCGTACGACCAGGCGGGACTGACTCCCGCGGCCGTCGGCACCCTCATCGGCGCCCTGGCCTACACCGGGGGCAACGTGTGGCTGGCCCGCCGGGGGGCCCGGCACCGCAAGCGCTCCGGTCACGCGCGGTCGGCGGCGCAGCCCTCGGAGGCCCAGCAGGGCGGCTCCGGGATGGCGCTCGCGCTCGGCGCGCTGCTCGACGGCGTGCCGGAGTCCGCGGTGATCGGCGTCAGCCTGCTCGACGGCGGCGCGGTCAGCCTGGTGACCGTGGCAGCGGTGTTCATCAGCAATGTGCCCGAGGGCCTGTCCAGTTCGGCGGGGATGAAGAAGGCCGGCCGCACCAAGGGGTACGTCTTCGGTGTCTGGGCCGCGATCGCCGCCGCGAGCACCGTGTCGGCCGTCCTCGGCTACACGGTGGTCGGCTCCTTCTCCCCCGCCCTGATCGCCGTGGTGACCGCCGTGGCGGCCGGTGCGATCCTCGCCATGATCGCCGACACCATGATTCCCGAGGCGTTCGAGGACGCCCACCTGGCCATCGGTCTGATCACCGTGAGCGGCTTCCTGGTCTCCTTCGCCCTGTCTCACGCCTGACGGGGCGGCCAGCGGGAGGGATTCACCGGAGGGAAGCGATCAGCTGGGAGGCGGTGCGGTCTTGGGCCGGATTCCGGTGACCGGTTCCGCGGACGGCGCTCGTGCCTACCGCCCCTGCCTCGACGGGAGCCGTCCCGATGAGAGCGGCGACCGGGCAAGGAGCTGGTGCCGTGCCACGCCCCGGCCAGGATCTCGTCCCGCACACCGTGGCCGCCCTCGTCCTCAGGGCCCTGGCCGCGCCCGCGGCGGTGCGACCGCCGCGGACTGCTTCGGAGCGGGAACTGAACAGACGCATGCTGATGGTGCGGGCCCTGCGCCAGGTGGGAGACGGTCATCCGGAGGAGGGCACCGCCGAAGCGGTCTCCGGCCGGGTCGGCCATGCCCACTGCCGCCTGTGCGAACTCGCTGACGCGGTCGCGTTCGCCGTCGGGCGGTTGGCGGACCGGACCGCCGGGGTGTGACCCACGCGGGCAGGACCGCCGGGTACGCGGGCAGGGGCGTCGGCGCCCACCGCTTGTGGGGCGTACGCCAGACTGCCGAGGGCTCTTCTCTGCTCGGCCCGGGCCGCCGTTCGCAGCCCTGTTCGCCTCTTGACGTGCGCTTCGGCGGCGAGGGAGTGGCCCGGACGTCGTTCCGCGGATGCTCTCCGGCGATCACCCGATGCCGTGCGCCGGGCGTTCGGTGAGGCGGTCGATGACGAAGGCGTACAGGCCGGCGTTGTCGGGAACGGCGATGTGCAGGATGAAGTCCTCGGTGCCCGTGGTGACGAACACGCCGAGAATGTCCGGCAGGCTCGTCACCCAGTTCCGGAAGCTCCGCCGACGGTTCCTACATGTTGATCATGTGGCCGGCGAGGCCGTGGACGGCTTCCTTGACCGCTTCGCCGAGGGTGGGGTGGGCGTGGACGTTGCGGGCGACCTCGTGGACCGTGAGGTCCCACTGCTGGGCCAGGGTCAGCTCGGGGAGGAGTTCGGTGACGTCGGGTCCGATGAGGTGACCGCCGAGGAGTTCGCCGTACTTGGCGTCGCTGATCAGCTTCACGAACCCGCTGGCGTCACCCAGGCCATGGGCCTTGGCGTTCGCGGTGAACGGGAACTTGGCGACCTGGACGTCGAAGCCCTTCTCCCGCGCCTGCGCCTCGGTGTAGCCGAAGCTGGCGATCTGCGGCTGGCAGAAGGTGGAACGCGGGATCATCACGTAGTCGAGCTCCATGGTCTCCGCGTCCGCGATCGTCTCGGCGGCGACCACGCCCATGGCCTCGGCGGCGTGCGCGAGCATCAGCTTCGCGGTGACGTCACCGATGGCGTAGATGTGGGGGACGGAGGTACGGCAACGACCGTCGACGTCGATCGCGCCGCGCTCGGTGAGGCGCACGCCGGTGTTCTCCAGGCCGTACCCGGTGACGTTCGGCGCGAAGCCGATCGCCTGGAGCACCTTGTCGGCCTCCAGGACCTGCTGGGCGCCGTCCTTGCCGGTAACCGTCACCCGGACCTGCGGGCCGGACTCGTCGATCGACTCGACGCGGGTCGAGGTGAGGACGTCGATGCCCAACTTCCGGTACTGCTTGGCCAGTTCGGCGGAGACCTCGGCGTCCTCCAGGGGTGCGATCCGGTCCAGGAACTCGACGACGGTGACCTTGACGCCGTAGTTGTGCAGCACGTAGGCGAACTCGACACCGATGGCCCCGGCGCCCGCGATCACGATCGACTGCGGCAGGTCCTCGGCGAGGATCTGCTCCTCGTACGTCACCACGCGCGACGTGCGGCGGGTGCCGGGGAGCAGCTTGGGGCTCGCGCCGGCGGCGATGACGCAGTGGTCGAAGCCGATGGTGCGGGTGTTGCCGTCGTAGTCGGCCACTTGGAGGGTGTGCGGGTCGAGGAACGTGCCACGACCGCTGATTTCCGTGATCTTGTTCTTCTTCATCAGGTAGTGGACGCCCTTGACCCGGCCGTCCGCGACCTTCCGGCTGCGGCGGAAGGCCTCGCCGTAGTCGAAGGAGACCTGCCCGTCGACCTTGATGCCGAAGGTCTTCGCCTCGCGCGTGAAGATGTGTGCCAGCTCGGCGTTGCGCAGCAGGGCCTTGGTGGGGATACAGCCCACGTTCAGGCAGACGCCGCCCCAGTACTTCTCCTCGACGACCGCGACGCGCTTGCCCAGTTGAGCGGCCCTGATGGCGGCGACGTATCCGCCGGGACCCGCGCCGAGTACGACGACGTCGAAGCGCTCACCCTGCTCGTCCATGGACGGCTTCCTTTCCGCTGGGGCGGCCGGCTCCCGCGAGGGCCGACTCGCTCCCGATCGACAACCTGTTCATCAACTCGCCGACAGGGGAGGCGAACGTATGGTTCACCACCTCACCAGCGAGGTGCCGGACGTCTGCTTCAGCGCCCCGGCGCCGTGATCTATGCCCGCCCGGTCATCATCGACGGCGGGCCGACGCCCCGTCGACTCCGTGTACTGCGGCCTCGGCGGCACCGACCCTGAGGGTGTCGGGGCCGAAGGCGGCGACCGGGCCGGGCGCACCGGGCTTGAGGACGGCATCCGGCTGTGCCGCGTGGACGGCGCCCCAGGCCGGGAGGGATCCCGTCAGCTCGTACGGATCGGGTCCGGTGAGGGCGGTCGTGGCCAAGGGGCGGCCCCGACTGTCGCGGGCGACGGCGATCACCGGGGAACGGCCGTCGGGGTCCGGCTCGCGCCGGGATCCCGGGAGCCGCTCGGACCACCGTTCCACAGCGGCCCACGCCTTCGTCGAGCGCAACAAGGGCGCCTGGATCGTGGCGGCGATCCGCACCGGGCGCGTCCACCGCCCGAACCATCCGAGGCCCACCTCTGGTGGGGACGCACCCGCTTGCCCACCCGCTTGATGCGCCCTGCCCTTCGTGAACCGCTCCCCCGCCCGCGCCCGCCGCTGGTGCGGCAGACCGAGCCCCAAGAGCCCTTGTCTCCACCGCGCTCAGCTCACTCGGCGGGCCGCAGACGAAACGCGGGGCCGGGGATGCTCTCGATGTCTTCCGGCTGTACGGCGTGGCCGTGTTCGCAGCGGATCTGGGCGTCGACAGGCGCGCCGCAACCACGGTGCCGGGACAACATGGCCGGGCCCTCCGGGTCGGCACGGTAGCGGTCGCCCCACTGCAGGAGCCCCATCACGGCCGGGACCAGATCCACCCCCTTGGGCGTGATCACGTACTTCGGACGGCTTCGCGAGCCCGGCTCCTTGTAGGTTTCGGTGGCCAGAATCCCTTCCTTCACGAGCATCCGAAGACGGGCCGCGAGGAGGTTGCGAGGACAGCCGAGGACGCGTTCGAACTCGCTGAAGCGGGACGAGCCGTAGAAGACCTCGCGCAGGATCAGGATCGTCCACTTCTCGCCCACGACCTCAAGGGTCCGCGCGATCGAGCAGTTCGACGCGTCCCGGTCGAGTCGGGGGTCCAGGCCGGCGTCCTGCAGAGCTTCGGTCGTTGCATCCATGAGGTGATTCTAACCTCTCCTGAGTTTACTTTTCCATACTCAGCTAGTAGCGTCGCAGTCAGCACATCAACCCGGCCGCACGCGACGAGTACGGGCGCGCAGGGGGCCCTGCCGAAGAATCGCATCAGCCACCGGAACACCCGCACAGAGAGTCGGCCGACATGAAGGCATTCGTCGTCGAGAAGTACGGCAAGGACGGCGTCCGCGCCGCGGAGGTACCCGAGCCCACCGTCGGAGCCCGCGACGTCCTGGTCAAAGTCAGCGCCGCCAGCGTCAACCCGCTGGACAAGATGGTCCGCAACGGGGAGTTCAAGCAGCTCCTGAAGTACAAGCGTCCGTTCGTGCTCGGCCACGACGTGGCGGGCGTCGTGACGCGGGTCGGCTCCGCCGTGCGCGGCTTCGAGGTCGGCGACGAGGTCTATGCCCGTCCGCGCGACCTGCGGGTGGGGGGCTTCGCGGAGTTCATCGCGATCGACGTGGACGATGTGGCCCCCAAACCCGCCTCACTCACCCTCGAAGAGGCAGCCGCGGTGCCGTTGGTGGCCCTGACGGCCTGGCAGATCCTCGTCGACCGCGCCCACGTGAAACCGGGGCAGAAGGTGCTCGTCCACGCCGGTGCCGGAGGCCTGGGGTCGACGGTCATCCAGCTCGCCAAGCACCTGGGCGCCACGGTGGCGACGACCGCGAACACCAGGTCCGAGGAGCTGGTCAGGAGCCTCGGCGCCGATGTCGTCGTGGACTACACCAAGGAGGACTTCTCGAAGGTGCTGTCCGGCTACGACCTGGTGCTGGACTCCCTGGGCGGGGCGAACCTCGAGAAGTCGCTGACCGTACTGAAGCCCGGCGGCCTGGCCGTCAGCGTCGTCGGCCCGCCGGACGCCGGGTTCGCCAAGCAGCTCGGCGCGCCTTCCGTCCTGGCGCTGGTCATGAACACCCTCAGCCGCAAGGTCCGCAAGCAGGCCAAGGCGCTGGGCGTGCGCTACGAGTTCCTCTTCATGCAGGCCAACGGCTCCCAGTTGCGCAAGCTCAGTGCCCTCTACGACAGCGGGAAGCTCCGCCCGGTCATCGACAGCACCTTCCCCTTCGACCGGACACTCGAGGCGATGGCGCACGTCGAGCAGGGCCGCACCAAGGCCGGCAAGGTCGTGGTCTCGATGGCGCCCGGCAAGGACTGAGACGCGGCAGGCGACAGCCCTTCGTTCCGGCACGATCGTCCGGGGGGCGACCCCGTCAGCCATCGAATGGCAACCATGCCGCAGAGAGCCGCAGTTGCAGGGGCCCTGCGCCGTTCCGGACGCGGTGTGCCCGCGGCACAGCGCCGCGCGGCTCAAACACCCGCGCGAACTGTCCCGCGCCGCCCCGACCCCGACGGATCGTCCCTCGCCACGACTCGGCGCTGGACGCCCGCAACCGCGCAAGGCGATGCCCTGCGCACGGCGGACCTGCTCACGAGGCCCCGCTCACGAGGACCCGCTCACGAGGACCCGCTCACAGCGGCCCTACCCACAACGGCTCTGCTCACAGCGGACCCACTCACAGCGGCCCTCCCCACGGCGGACCCGCTCAGGAGGGCAGCGTCTCCCCGCCGATTGACGCACGTTCCCAGGTGGGAGCGCGGTCCTTGTCGACCAGGGCGGCACGGACGCCCTCCAGGAAGTCCGGCGTGCGGATGGTCGTGCGCGTGAGGGCGAGTTCGGCGTCGAGACACTCACGCAAGGTGCGCTGCCTGCCCCGGGCCAGCAAGGCGTGGGTGATCTCCAGGCTCTGCGGCGAAGCGGATCGCAGGGATCGCAACGCGGCTGCCGCCCAAGGGGTGTCGAGCCGGTGCAGGCGCTTCTCGATCTCGCCGAGGGTCGAGGCGCCGAAAGCCCGGTCCACGTCCCCGCGTACCTCCGCCAGACTGCTCTCCGCCACCGGGGAACGGCCGGCGAGACGGTTCAGGACGATGTCCACCGGCTCGTCGGGGCTGTCGGCCAGGGCGTCTCCCACCGTGTCCAGCTGGTCCGAGGGAACGAAATGCGTGGCCAGCCCCGTGTACAACGCATCGGCCGCGTCGATCCGCTGCCCGGTCAGCCCCAGGAACATGCCGATCGCTCCGGGCAGCCTCGGCAGGAAGTAGCTCGCCCCGATGTCCGGGAAGAACCCGATCCCGGTCTCGGGCATCGCCAGCACCGCGCGTTCGGTGACGACACGGAAGCCGCCGTGGACCGACAGCCCGAGACCGCCACCCATGCACAGGCCGTCGATGAGCGACACGACCGGCACGGGATACTCGGCGATCCGCGCGTTGAGCCGGTACTCGGAGGCGAAGAACCGCTCACTGGCCTCGGCATCGCCCGCGAGGCTGTGCTCGCGGATCGTGCGGATGTCCCCACCGGCGCAGAACGCCTTCGTGCTGGTACTGGCGAGCACCACGGCGGACAGCGGCTCGTGCGCCCATGAGGCGAGCGCACGGTCGATGGCGGAGACCATCTCTGCGGTCAGGGCGTTGAGCGCCTTGGGCCGGTTCAGCAGGAGGCGGCCGACACCCCGGTGGACGTCGGCGAGAATCTCGCCCGCAGTGGTATCAGGCATGGCTCGTCATCCCGTCCCCGCGGACCTGGCTGTCGTGGCCATCACGTCAGTCGTGGCCATCACGTTCCTTGACTCGGCGTCGTGCCGTTCGAGGGATAGGCACCTCAAGATCCTTGCACAGGGCGCGGAGCATGCCGACGTCCTTGCCGACGGTCACGGCAGGGCTCCGGCACAGCCTTCGCCACCCCCGCTGCGGACGCGTCCACCGACGACACCCAGACGGCAGACCGAACTCCTCACCACGACATCGCCTCCATGAGGGTCGACCTCCTCCCTTTGAGTTTACTTTTCCATACTCAGCCACTAGCGTCACGACCGGCACATCGACCCGGCTGCCGCGAGGAACCCCGGCACGGCATCCGCCCCGGAAGGAGCACCACCATGGGAGTAAGCCCCGAGGCGCACGAGTTCGCGGAGTTCCTCGCGAGTGTGAGCGCGAGGTAGTCGACACCGGGCCTCGACCTGGCCGTCATCCGTGACATCGTCGACTCGAACCACAAGGCGTCGACCGAGCCGGAAGGCGTCACCTACGCCGAAGTGGACGCGGGCGGTGTCCCCGCCCTGTGGGCCATCCCCGAAGGTGCCGATCCCGACCGCGCGCTGCTCCACTTCCACTTCGGCGGATCGGTCACCGCCTCGATGCACTCCGACCGCAAGGCCGCGGGCCACATCGCGAAGGCGGCCGGCGCCCGCTCGCTGGTCGTGGACTTCCGCCTGGCGCCCGAACACCCCTACCCGGCGTGTGTACGACACCGTTCGCAAGCAACCACACCACCGTCCCGAGGCCACAAAGGAGTGCGCGATGGGAACGTACGAGGATGTCTTCCGCGCCAGTACCGAGGACCCGGAGCGCTTCTGGCTGCGGGCGGCGGAAGCCATCGACTGGGATGTCGCTCCGCAGCGCGCCCTGGACTCCTCGGGCGCCCCCTTCTACCGCTGGTTTCCGGACGGGCGGCTCAACGTCTGCTTCAACGCACTCGACCGGCACGTCGAGGCCGGCCGGGGTGAACAGCCCGCGCTCGTCCACGACTCACCCGTGACCGACACCCGACGCACCTACACCTACGCGCAGTTGAGGGACGAGGTGGCCGCCTTCGCCGGAGCACTGGCGGGGCTCGGGGTGGGGCACGGCGACCGGGTGGTGATCTACATGCCGATGGTCCCCGAGGCTGTCGTCGCGATGCTGGCCTGCGCGCGGATCGGCGCGGTGCACTCCGTCGTCGTCGGCGGGTTCGCCCCGCGCGAACTCGCCCTGCGCATCGACGACGCGGCCCCCAAGGTCGTGGTCTCCGCCTCCTGCGGCATCGAGGGCAAGCGGGTGATCGCGTACAAGCCCCTGCTCGACCAGGCGATCCAACTCGCGGCCCACAAGCCGGAGAAGAGCGTCATCCTGCAACGCCCGCAGGAACCGGCCGAGTTGGGCCCTGACGATCTCGACTGGACGGACCTGGTGGCCGCCGCGTCCCCGGCGGACTGCGTTCCCGTTCCCGCCACCGATCCCCTGTACATCCTCTACACGTCCGGAACGACCGGAAAACCCAAGGGAGTCGTCCGCGACTGCGGCGGCTACGCGGTCGCCCTGCACTGGTCGATGGGCGCCGTCTACGACGTGGGCCCGGGCGAGACCATGTTCACCGCCTCCGACGTCGGCTGGGTCGTCGGGCACTCGTACATCGTCTACGGGCCCCTGCTGGCCGGCGCCACCACCATCCTGTACGAGGGCAAACCGGTCGGCACACCGGACGCCGGCCAGTTCTGGCGCGTGGCCGCCGAGCACCGGGCCACGATCATGTTCACCGCCCCCACCGCCTTCCGGGCCATCCGCAAGGAGGACCCGAAGGGAACGCTCACCGCCGACCACGACCTGACCGGCCTGCGCCATCTCTTCCTCGCCGGCGAACGCCTCGACCCCGAGACCTACCACTGGGCGAGCACTCTCCTGGGCATCCCGGTGATCGACAACTGGTGGCAGACCGAGACCGGCTGGCCCATCGTCGCCAACCCGGTCGGCATCGAGGCCGCTCCCGTCAAACCCGGCTCCCCCACCCGCCCGCTCCCGGGCTGGGACGTCCGCGTCCTCGACCCCTCGGGCGAGCCGGTGCCCGCGGGCGTCGACGGCGCGATCGTGGTGAAGCTTCCCCTGCCGCCCGGCGCGCTGCCCACCCTCTGGAACGACGACGACCGCTACGTCGCCTCCTACCTCTCCGCCTACGACGGTTACTACCTCACCGGCGACAGCGGCCACATCGACGACGACGGCTACGTCTTCGTCATGGGCCGCACCGACGACGTCATCAACGTCGCCGGACACCGACTCTCCACCGGAAACATGGAGGAGGCCCTGGCCGCCCATCCCGATGTCGCCGAATGCGCCGTCATCGGCGTGGCCGACGCACTCAAGGGCCAGATCCCGCGCGGCTTCGTCGTCCTGAAAGCCGGCATCAGCCGCGACACGACCGAGGTCGAGGCCGAACTCGTCCAGCTCGTACGCGAGCGCATCGGCGCAGTCGCCTCCCTCAAGGACGTCGCCGTCGTGGCCGCCCTGCCCAAAACCCGCTCGGGAAAGATCCTGCGCAAGACGATGCGCGGCATCGCCGACGGCCGCGACGAACCCATTCCTTCCACGGTGGACGACCCGGACGTGATCGAGACCCTCCGCCCGGTTCTCCGCCGCACCGGTCACACGCCCGGAACGTCTGCCCCGTGACGGACCGGCCGGCAGCAGGATGGCCATGGTCACGCCTGCGCTACGCCGGCCGAGAGCAGGCACCGTGCGGGCAGCCCGAGGTCAGAGGGGAAGCGAACGCCTGCCCCGCCTGCCCGGCCGGGTGACCCGCGCAAGCCGGCGCCCCGGCAACCGGGCAACCGGGCAACCCGAGGAGCTACGGCCGTCGCCGACGCGCGTCACCGCCGCCAAGAATCACCCTCAAGAGGAAGGCACCGGGAAGAGCATGCAGCTACTGGTGGCGTGGGCGAGCAGCCGGTCCGTCCCGTCGACCAACTGCGCCTGCGCGAGGGCGGTTTGGCGCCCCTTGCTGACGACCGTGCCGATCGCCCGCACCGTACCCGTGTCCACGGTGATCCGGCGAAGGAACTTCACCGTCAAGTCCAGCGAGGTGTACGCCATGCCTTGCGGCAGGGTGGACTGAACGGCGCAGCCCGCAGCCGAATCGAGCAGGGTGGCGAAGATGCCGCCGTGCACGCTGCCGATCGGGTTGTAGTGCTCCTCCCCCGGCGTCAGCGAGAAGACCGCCCGGCCGGGCTCCACCTCGTCCAGGGTGAAGTCGATGGAGTAGTTGATGGGCGGCCCCGGCAGTCGGCCCTCCTGCAGCTCACGCAGGAAGTCGAGGCCGGCCATGCGCCCGGCGGCTTCCGCCAGGATCGCGGGGTCTTCCCATTGATACGTACGTGTTCGTCCCACGACCGAGCGCCTTCCCGTCTGACTTTTACAAATGAAGCTAGCCGTGGGCTCACCTGACTGTCAATGATGAAGCCAGGCCCTTACGATGGCGGGATGCAGTGGCTTGAGGCGAGCACGGAGAACTGCCCCGTCCAGCGCACGCTCGACGTGGTCGGAGAGAAATGGACCCTGTTGATCCTGCGTGACGCCATCAACGGAGTCCGCCGCTTCGACGACTTCCACCGGCACATCGGTCTTTCGGAAGCCGTCCTCAGCGACCGCCTCCGCAAACTGGTGTCGTCCGGCGTCCTGAAGGCCGTCCCCTATCGGGAAGCGGGCAGCCGCTCCCGCAACGAGTACCGGCTGACCCGCAAGGGCTGGGACCTGTGGCCCGTCCTGATGGCGCTGAGCCAGTGGGGCGAGGCGTACGCCGTCGGCCCCGAGGGCCCTGTACTGGACGTCCGCCACGCCGACTGCGGCGCTCCGCTCCGCGTCGTCGTCGAGTGCTCCGCGGACCACTCCGCCCTCACCCCCGGGGACGTCACCGCCCGGCTGGGGCCGGGCGCCCGCCTCCGGCCCTGAGTCATCTGGCACGAGGCGATGGCATGGAGCGGTGATCTCAGGAAGCGAACGGAGGAAGCTCGTGCGCTACGCCAAGGAGCACAAGCAGGTGACCCGGCAACGGATCATCGAGAAGTCCGGCCAGCAGTTCAAGCAGGACGCACTTCGCTTCCAAGGACGACCTCGTCGCCCACGTCGTGGCCGACCAACTGTCCTCGAGTCCGGCGCGGCCGGGCCGCAGGGTGTCGTACACGGCGATCTGCGTGCGCCGGGCACCGGATGCCCCTCCGCCGCCCTGCTCGACGAGATCGGCCGCTGCGAGGACGCGACCAAGCAGGCCTACACCGACGGTGCACGAGGCATCCTGGACGAGATCGCCGCCCGCCTGTCACCCGAGGATCCGAAGTCCGCTCGCGGGAAGGCCATCGGGCTCTACACCATGATGGTGGGCACGCTGCAGCTGTCCCGCGCCCTCTCCGACCGGAAGTTCGCCGACGAGATCCCTGAGCAGGGCATCGAGAACGGCCTCGCCCTCATCGGCCGAGTGTCGCCAGGACGACGACTCAGGCCCCCGCACGGTCACCGGGTGCCTCCCGGCCAGGAACACCCCTCGGGTGTGACGGCCCCGGACACCGGCCTGGTCATCGCCCGACTTCCGCGCAGTGAGCGGGGCAGCCACTCCGCCCACTATCGCTCGAGGAACTCGAGAGCCGTCTGCACGAACTGGTCGTGGAACTGGAAGATGCCGCCGTGGCCGGCGTCGGGATAGATCACCAACTCGCTGTTCGGCAGGCGCCGGGCCAGGTCGTGCGAGTTCTTCGTCGGGACCATTCTGTCGCTCTCGCCATTGGCGACGAGCACGGGCTGCTTGACGGCGGAGAGATCGTGGGGCTTCTCCAGGCCCCAGCGGTGAATGGCCTTGAGCTGGTTGTTGTACGCGATGGGGGAGATCGCCTTGTCCCGGTCGTGGGTGCGCTCCTTGAGGCGGGCCAGGAACTCCTTCCCTGCGCGACGCCCGTTCGCGGTGCGGGTGAAGAAGAGGAACTGCTTGGGGTCCTGGAGGGTGAACAGGGCCCGGACGGTGTCGAGGTGGGACAGCACCGTCACGTTCTTGACGCCCTCGCCGCCCGCGGGACCGGTGCCGCTGAGAATCAGCCTGCGGACGAGCTGCGGGTCGGTCTCCACGATCACCTGGGCGATCATGCCGCCCATCGAGAAGCCGTGGACGTCGACGTGTTCGAGCCCGAGGGCCCGGATGAAGGTGACGGCGTCCTTCGCCATCGCCTGAATGGTGCGCGGCGTGGAACCGGTGCTGGCGCCGACGCCCCTGTTGTCGAAGGTGATGACCCGCCGCTTGGCGGCGATGCCGTCGACGACCCGCGGGTCCCAGTTGTCGAGGACGGCGGCGAGGTGGGTGAGGAAGACCACCGGGACGCCGGACCGGGGACCGAGATCCCGGTAGGCGAAGGTCACTCCCCCGGCGGTGACAGTGCGGGTCGGCGCGTTCTTGTACGACGTCACCACGCCGCCTCGTACGTCCTGTGAATCAGTCACGGTCGTGCCCTTCGATGTGGGGGTCCCTGCGAGGCGCCCCCTCCCAGGAGGGGAGGAGCAGAGCAGCTACCTGCGTCTCCTGACTGCGGCGGCAGTCCGCGGAGTCGACGGTCAAAGGCTGTGGGATTGAGCGCCTCAGCGGTCGAGCCCCTCGGCATCACGTCGATGATTGAAGTATGACCATACTTCTAAGCGCGTGGCAAGTCTGCGAGCCGACGACATGACGCCGCCGCCGGAATCGCGAATCGGTGCCGTGAACGGTCTCGCCCCCATGCCGCCGAGCCATCGCTTCACGACCCGGCGGGCGCGGGCCAGAGCCGGACGCCACGGGGAACGTCGGCCCGAGTTGCGACGGGACCAGCACCGGAGCCCATACGACCCCTGTCCGCCCGCCCGACAGAGTCGGCCCGCTTTGAGCTCCTGGAAACATCAGGGCACCCACGGCGCGCGCACGCTCCTGCCAGCCGGCCAACCGGCCAACCGGCCAGGCAGGCATGGACCACCCCCGGGGACCACCCCCTACCCGGAGTCACCGACCGCCCGGCCGGCCCTGATCGCGGAACCGTGCACCAATCCCACAAGCAGACGCCCCGCACGACCACGCGACACCGCCCACAAGAGCGGAGCGGCGACCATCACTCCCGTAACGACCTGTTGGCGAACGGCTAGGACGACCGGATGGCGCCCAGCCCGAACACACTCGACCTGGCCGCCCGCCTGCCCCACAGCGAACTCATCCCCCTCCACCCGGATACCGGGCACGGGGATGTCTTCCAGTACCACGATGACTTCGTGTCCCGGGCGCGTGGTCTCTCGAGTCCTGAAGCCGGAGCGGCTGTCGCGGAAGTGGGATCTCGGGGCCGTCGAATAGAGGCCCGCCGCCCAGCGCCCTGCCGACCGCCTGTCGGCCGGTTGGGCAGAGAGGTGGGCAGACACCGTCGAGGGTGACCCAGCTCCGGCCGCCGGGTCGCCGCTGGTCAAGTCGGCGGCGACTGCCGTTTCCGCGGCCTGCTCGGGTGCTCTGCCCTTACGCCCGCCCCGGTCCCCGACGAGCTGGTACGGCCTCGCGCGGTGCCGGAGCATCACCTCCGGGGGGCGGCGGGGCGGTGGAGTTGCGCAGCACGAGGTCGGTACCCACCTCCATGTGCTCCATGAGCAGCTGCTGCCCCTCGATGAGGGACAGCAGCGCGCGGGCCGCCTTCTGGCCCATGTCGTGCAGCGGCTGCCGCACGGTGGTCAGGCCCGGGAAGCTCTGCGCCGCCTGGGGGAGGTCGTCGAAACCGACGACCGAGAAGTCGGTCGGCACGTTCAGTCCCAGCGCCCGTGCGGCGTCGATGGAGCCGAGGGCCATCAGGTCGGCGCCCGCGACGATCGCCGTGGGGCCGTGGTCGGTGATGAGGCGGGTGGCCGTCCGGAATCCGCAGGCGTAGGAGAAGTCGCAGGACGCGACCAGATTCTCGTCCACCTCCAGGCCGGCGAGCCGCATCGCGTCCTCGAAGCCCTGGAAGCGGATGGAGGTGCTCTCGAGGTCCTCCTCGCCACGGAGGTACGCGATCCGGGTGTGGCCCAGGTCGATCAGGTGCTGGGTGCCGGCACGCATGCCGTGGTAGTTGTCGACGGTCAGGCGGGGCAGCGGTACGTCCATGCGCCGGGGGTCGATGACCACACAGGGGAGGTTCTGGCGGCGGAGGAGTTTCACCGTCTCGTCCTCCAGGACCGGCGCGATCATCAGGACGCCGTCGACCAGCCCGCGCCCGAGGAACTCGATCCGGTCCTTCTCGCGCACCGCGTCGTGGTAGGAGGCGTTGACCAGCAACTCCTGCTCGGCGCTGGCCAGTTCGTCGGCGACCCCGCGCAGGATCTCCAGTCCGTACTGGCTGGTCAGGTCCAGGGCGATGAGGCCGACGAGTCCGGTGCGGCCGGCCTTGAGGTTGCGGGCCGAGACGTTCGGCCGGTAGCCGAGCCTGCCCGCGACCTCCATGACGCGGCGGCGGGTCTCCTCGGAGGCCCCCGGCTTGCCGTTCATGACGTTGGACACGGTCATCGCGGAGACGCCGGCCGCTTCGGCCACCTGCGCGATGGTCACCCGCCCTGTCACTCCCACTCCTTCTGTCTGCCGAGCCTGAGCCGAACCAGATCTCCGGCCATCCGGGGTCACTCTTCCACGGTCTCGGGGAAACTTCCAGGAAACTGTAACGATAAGGCTGAAGAGTCAGCGGGCGCATGCCAGTTGAGCGGAGGGTGCGCGGCACCTCCAGTCGGTCGCAGCCACCACGCGAGATTGCGTCTAGATGTCACCTAAGTTTTGCGTTACAGTTCCCGGCCATCGGCGGTAACGATCGCCGCAACTCGGGTCCACCGGCCCTTTTCACCCGCTTCAGCGCTGTACCGACACGGAGACGGCCGAGCGGAGCGATCCCCTACATACATGACAAGTCGGTCCATGCCGACGATGGACGAGGTGTGCAATGAAGCATTCTGGGAGACGTATCGCGGTCACCACCACGGTCGCGGCCATGGCGTTGACGCTGGCCGCGTGCGGAAGCGGGTCGAGCGGCGCGTCGAGCGACGGCACCGTGACCCTGCACGTGGAGGCGTGGAAGGGCGGTGGCGCGGAGCCGGCGAACGTCGCGGAGATCAACAAGGCGTTCGAGAAGGCCCACCCGAAGATCAAGATCGACTTCGAGTACATCACCGCGAACGACACCTACGTCCAGAAGCTCCAGCCCGAGCTGCTCGGCGGCAAGGCCGGTGACGTGATCATGGTGGACACGGACAAGATGAGGAAGTGGGGCGCCTCCGGCTACCTGGCCGACCTGTCCCAGGAGTCGTGGGCGGGCAGGATAGCCCCGGACGCCAAGCCCTTCGCGCAGTCCGACGGCAAGACGCTCGCCATGCCGATGGAGCTGATCGGCATCGGTCTGTACGCCAACATGGATCTGCTGAAGAAGGTGGGCGTCACCGAGGTCCCCGCCGACTGGCCGACCTTCCTCGCCGACCTCGCCAAGCTCAAGAAGGCCGGCATCGACCCCATCGCGCTGCCCGACAAGTCCGGCTGGACCGGCAGCTCCGTCTTGCAGGCGAGCGGCTCGACCGTCGTCTACCAGAAGAACAAGCAGTGGGACGCCGACTTCCTCGACGGCAAGGCCTCCTTCGACCCGGACTGGCAGGGCCCGCTGGACCAGCTGAAGACCCTGGAGGACAAGGGGTACATCAACTGGAAGAACGAGCTCGGCGTCGACGAGTGGTCGCAGGGCCCTCAGAACTTCAGCGCCGGCAAGAGCGCCTTCTGGTACCAGGGCGCGTGGCAGGTCGCCAACATCAAGAAGGCCGGATTCCCTGTCTCCTTCGCCCCCTGGCCGGGCGGTGCCGCGGGCACCAAGCCCAACGGGATGCTCTTCTCCGGCACCATGTGGGCCGTCAACTCCCAGTCCCAGCAGGGTGACGCGGCACGCAAGTACGTCGACTTCTGGTCCCAGAACGCGAACCTCGCCAAGTACCTCGCGGCCGAGAACGCGCAGTCGCCCTTCACGGGTGGGCTGAGCCCCGAGGGCACCGAGACCACGGCCTTCACCGACGCCTTCAGGGAAGGCCGTTACCGGATCCTGCCGTCCAACTCCTGGTACGGCGCGACCGCCGAGACCGCGATCGGCTCGAAGATCCAGGCGTTCCTGCTGGGCAAGGCCTCTACCGCGCAGACGCTCAAGGACATCCAGACCGAGGCGAACGCCAAGTAGCCCGGCCGACCCGGCCCATCCGGCCCCCTGGTCAGCCGTGGCGGGGGCTGCGGTCAGCGACTCCTGACCGCACCCCGCACGGCCACTTCGGGCAAGAGGAGAATCCCCGTGTTCCACCGACGGCGCGCCACCATGGCCGCCTTCCTGCTGCCGGCGGTCGCCGTGTACGGCACGTTCATGCTGTACCCGCTGGCCCGCGGCGTCTATCTGAGCATGACCGACAGCCTCGGCGGCCCGATCGCCCACTTCGTCGGCACGGACCAGTACCGGGCCATGGCCGACGACCCGGACGTCACCGCGGCCCTGTGGCACACCGTCCTGTACGCGACGGTCGTCGTCATCGTCCAGAACGGTCTCGGTCTGCTCTTCGCGAGCCTGCTCTTCCGACGGCCGAGGATCCGCAAAACGCTCAGCGTGGTGCTGCTGACCCCCACCCTCGTCTCACCGGTGATGGCAGCCTTCATCTGGTCGTACCTGTTCGCCCCGGACGGCGGCATCAACGCGATGCTGGGGCTGTTCGGACTCGACTCGCTGCAGCACGTCTGGCTCGGCGACACCTCCACCGCCCTGTACTCGGTGGCCGCGGTCAACATCTGGATGTTCGCGGGGTATTCGTGCGCCATCTTCCTGGCCGGCTACATGAGTGTGCCGACCGAGCTCCTCGACGCGGCCGCGGTCGACGGAGCGGGCGGCTGGCGACGGTTCTGGAACGTGGAGTGGCCGATGCTGGCCCCCGCGCTGACCGTGAACGTGACCCTCAGCCTCATCGGCTCGCTCAAGGTCTTCGAGTTCCCCCTGGTGCTCACCAACGGCGGTCCGGCCGGAGCCACCGAGACGCTGACCACCCTCGTCTACCGGAACGTCTTCGGCGGCGGGAAGTTCGCCTTCGGCGTCGCCATCTCCGTACTCCTCCTGGTGACCGTGGTCGTCCTGTCCAGCGCCACCTCCTCCCTGCTGCGCCTCCGCGAGCGACGAATCTGACGGGCGGAAACCAACATGACCTCCAACACCCTTCCCCCCAGGACGACTCGGCGGGCCGCTCCCCGGCCACCGTCCCGCAGCACGTCCAGCGCGTCGTCCGGCACCGCCCGGCGCGGGGTGGCCGGCGCCCTGGGCACCGCACTGCTCTGCCTCGGCGTGCTGGTGTTCGCCCTGCCGTTCCTGTTCACCATCGTCACCTCGCTGCGCACCGCGGCAGACGTCGCCCAGGCCCCGCTCGGCATCCCGCACACCTTCACCCTGAAGAACTTCTCCGACGCCTTCGGACAGATCCACTACGGACGCAGCGCCCTGAACACGCTGCTCATCACGGGCCTGTCCTGCGTGAGCATCACCGTGCTCGGCTCCCTGGCCAGTTACCCGCTGGCCCGCATCACTCAGAGCTGGTCGACGTGGGCGTACCGGCTGTTCATCCTGGGCACGTCGGTACCGGTCTTCGTCGTGGTGGCGCCGCTGTACCTGCTGATGAGGGACCTGAACCTGCTGGACAACTACGCGGGCGTGGTCTTCGTCTACACGGCGATGTACCTGCCGGTCGCCGTGTTCTTCTACACCAGCTTCATCCGCTCGATCCCCATGGACATCGAGGAAGCCGCGGCGCTCGACGGATGCGGAGCCTTCCGCACCTTCTTCACCATCATCCTGCCGCTGCTGCGCCCGATCACCAGCACGCTGCTGACCTTCGTCTGCCTCCAGGTCTGGAACGACCTGATCGTTCCCCTGGTGTTCCTCCAGGACCCCGCCAAGCGGACCGTCATGGTGAACGCCTACTCGTTCATCGACCCGCACACCGTGCAGCCGACGACCCTGTTCCCGGCCGCCCTGCTCGGCGTCCTGCCGCTGTTCCTGATCTTCATCTTCCTCCAGCGCCATGTGGTCGCCGGCATGTCCGCCGGAGCCGTCAAGGCCTGATTCCGGGGCTCCGCGAGATCCGGATGCCCGAGGCCTTGAGCTCCTGACGCTGGACCCCACACCGGTTCACCCGCCGACGTCCCGGGTGCCCCGCCCTGCCCGCCCGACCGTCTCCGCACGCACCTCGCACGCTCCGACCTCCCCCTGATGTCCTGGAAGGACCCCCCGCCGATGTACGTGGTCTCCTACTTCACCGACGCCGACGAGGCACTGCATCTGGCCTACAGCCATGACGGCGAAACGTTCCTGCCGGTGAACGACGGCCACCCCGTCCTGCGGGGCACGGTCGGCACCGGCAGACTGCGGGATCCGTTCATCGGGGTCGGCCCCGACGGCCTGTTCCATCTGCTCGCCACCGACGGCTGGACGAGCCCCCACATCGTCCACGCCACCTCCGCCGACCTGCTCGACTGGTCCGAGCAGCGACTCCTGCCGGCGATGGCCCCGGTGGCGGGCGCCCTCAACGCCTGGGCCCCGGAGTTCTTCCTGGACCGCCGGACCGGCCTGTACCACCTCATCTGGTCGTCGGTCGTCGAACCGGGCGGCACCGCGGAGGGCCGCGACTTCGAGCACAACGGGCAGGACCACCGCATCTGGCACCGCACCACCGACGACTTCCGCACCTTCTCGGCGCCCAGCCTCTTCTTCGACCCCGGTCACTCGGTCATCGACGCCACCGTGCGGGAGGCGGACGGCGGCGGATTCCTCATGGCCTTCAAGGACGAGCGCGGGGTGAACGACCTCACCACCTCGCACAAGGACATCCACGTGACCACCTTCGACGTCCCCGGCGGCCCGTACACCATGTCCAAGGGACCGGTCACGCCGTCCTTGGTGGAAGGCCCGTCGCTGTTCCGCCGGAACGGCGAATGGATCATGATCTACGACCACTTCCTCGAAGGGCGATACGGAGCGGCCCGCAGCACGGACGGAGTGGACTGGGAGCCGGTCTCCCTGAGTCTGCCGTCGGGCATGCGGCACGCCTCCGTCCTCGAGACGCCCCTCCCGACCTCGCTCCCGGCGCGGTAGAGCGGCCACGGATTCCGGGCGGGCGTCCACGTCTCGGCCGACCCGCCCGGTGCAGGAAGGTCCGCGTCACAATCGGCGGCGCGGAGACTCGATCACCCAGCAAGGAGCGTCGCAATGAAGCGTCGCAGTCCGACGCGTCCGGTCCGCCGGGCATCACGCGTCCTGGCTCTCCTCGCCACGATGGCGGGAGCACTCCTGGTCCCGGCCCACACGGCGATGGCGGCGGGCACCACCTACTACGTCGACTGCTCGGCCGCCACCAACGGCACCGGCACACAGAGCAGCCCCTGGAACTCGGTCAGCGGCGTCAACGGCACCACGTTCGGCGCGGGTGACAGCATCCTGTTCGCCGCCGGCACCACCTGCACCGGCCAGCTCGCCCCGGGCGGCTCGGGCACCTCCGGCAGCCCGATCACCATGGGCTCCTACGGCACCGGCGCCAAGCCGGTGATCAACGCCAACGGCGCCACCGGCCCCGTCATCCACCTGCTCAACCAGCAGTACTGGGAGATCGGCGGCCTGGAGCTGACCAACGCGGCCGCCTCGCCGAACTACCGCTCCGGCGTGCTGGCGGAGAACGCCTCCGGCGGGATCCTGCACCACATCCGGGTGCACGACATGTACATCCACGACATCACCGGCTACGGCGGCGGCTGGTACGCCACCAACGCCGGCGTGGGCATCCAGACCAACCACACCACTCCCGTCTCCACCTGGGACGACGTGGTCGTCGAGAACAACACCTTCGACCACGTCGACCGCATCGCCGTCGCCGTCACCCCGGACGGGGACGGCCAGGGCACCGGCCTGACCACCGGCACGGTCATCCGCGACAACACCATGACCTACGACGGCGCCGACGACATCCTCGTCGTCAAGAACGACGGTGCCCTCATCGACGGCAACAAGGCGGGCTACGGCGGCGCCAAGAGCACCTGTCCGCCGTCCGGCCAGTACTGCAACGGCGCCTCGGCCGGCATCTGGATGTCCGGCAGCAACGACACCGTCGTCCAGAACAACGAGGTCTACTGCCACGTCAACGGCGCCGACGGCACCGGCTACGACGTGGACTGGGGCAACCACAACACCACGTTCCAGTACAACTACAGCCACCAGAACCTCGGCGGCTTCATGCTCGTCATGCCGCCCTTCTCCATCGCCAACGAGCCCACCTCGACCGTCCCCAGCGACGGCACGGTGATCCGCTACAACATCAGCGAGAACGACGGCACCAACGCGGGCTGCCCCACCTCCGGCACCCCGACCCACGGCACCGGTGTCTTCCACTTCGTCGGCAACATCCCGAACAAGAGCGGCAGTTCGTCCGCCGTACCGCTCATCTACAACAACAGCATCTACGTCAACAAGAGCAGCCTGAACACCCCGGTCCTTTACTCCCGCAAGGGCGGGAGCGTCACCGGAACCCTCTCCTTCCGCAACAACGCCGTCTTCAACTACGGCACCGGCGGCTACTTCACCACCAGCGCCGGCTCCGTCTACTCCAACAACCTCTTCTACGGCAACCACCCCTCGTCCGAACCCGCCGACGCGGCGAAGGTCACGGCCGACCCTCAGTTCCGCAACCCGGGCAACGCGAACGGCTCGTCCTCCTACACGGGCGCGAACGCCTACCAGATCCACCCGTCCTCGCCGGTGGTCAGGGCCGGCGCGGTCATCAGCGGCAACGGCGGCCAGGACGCCTTCGGCAACGCCGTCTCCGCGACGGCCGCGCCCAACATCGGCGCGTACAACGGCACCGGCGGCAACCTCGCCTCCAACGCCGGTTTCGAGACCGGCACGTTGAGCCCCTGGGTGAACAGCGGGGCGGCACCGTCCGTCACCTCCTCCAACGCCCGCACCGGCACCTACGCGCTGACCACCCAGGCAAGCGGCAGCGGCGCCAACCTGAACCTGACCGGTCTGAGCCCCAACACCACGTATCTGCTGACCGGTTGGGCCAAGGTGGCGAACGCCGGCGAAACCCTCGCCATAGGCGTCAAGAACTACGGCGGCACGGAGACGTTCACCAACGTGGCGACGACGTCGTACACCCAGGGCGCGATCGTCTTCACCACCGGCTCCTCCAGCACCACCGCCACCGTCTACTGCTGGAAGAACACCGGCGGCACGGGCGCCGGCTACTGCGACGACCTCGCGGTGGAGGCACTGCCGTCCGCCACCAACGCCCTCACCAACCCGGGCTTCGAGACCGGCGCGCTGAGCCCCTGGGCCCAGAGCACCGGAACGGCGTCCGGCGTGGTCGCGTCGAACGCCCGCAGCGGCACGTACGCCCTGCAGACCGCGGCAAGCTCCAGCGGCGCGATCCAGACGGTCAACGGCCTCACCTCCAGCGGCACCTACCTGCTGGCGGCCTGGGCCAAGGCGGCCACCGCCGGTGAGGAGGTGGCGGTCGGCGTGAAGAGCTTCGGCGGCACGGAGACGTACCTGCGGACCTCGACCACGTCCTACGCCCAGCAGCCCATCTTCTTCACCACGGGCGCCACCGCCACCTCGGCCGGGGCGTACTGCTACAAGAACGCCGGCTCGTCCGCCGGTTACTGCGACGACTACACCCTGATCAAGCTCCCCTGACCGTCACCGACCGAGAAGGAAGGGACCCTCCCTCACGCACGGCGGGCCGGACACATCCGGCCCGCCGTGCGCGTGCGATCACGAGCGGTCGGCGGTCGGCTGCGCTTCTTGGCTGTGTGCCGCCGATGAAGGGCCGTCAGCAGGCTCTCGATCCCGGCTGCGAACTCCGTTTTGTTGTCCTATGCGGCGATGTCGACGCCATAGCCACGGGCCAGTTCGGCCAGGCCAAAGTCGTAGCCCTGCCCGACGGCACGCAGCCGCCAGCCTTCTCCTCGGCGATAGATCTCGGCGAGGATCATGGTGCGCTCGGTGGTGGCGGCGTCGAGCGTGGCCCGGGCGGTCGGAGCAGCCCCGACCCCGCAAGTGACGGCGATCTCGATGGCTCCGACCTCGGAGAAAGTCGCGGCACCGTCGATCGCGGCGGCGACGACCACCCGGTGGATCTCCAGGGGGAGGCGCTCCAGGTCGGCGGTGACGGCCTGCTCGGTCGGGCCGTCCGTGCCGAGGCTCACCGTGCCATCGGGGTGCTCGGGTGCGCCGTAGAAGACGAAGTCCTCATCCCCTCGCACCTGTTCGTTCGCGTCGACCGCGAAGGCGACGACGTCCACGTCGCAGACCGTCTGCTGACGCCATGTGGCGGCCACCGTCCAGGCTGAGCCGGTGTCGGACAGATCGATGACAGCCCCTCGAACCAGTACCGCTGCCGCGTCCGGCGGGTTTCCGGCCGCCTGCTGTGCCGGCGCGGGCATGAGCGTGGGGGTGGGTGCGAGCAGCCAGGCGGCGTCGTGGACGGGGAGGCCGAGCGTGGCGATGCGCGCCATGCGCCGGTCCGCTTCGCCGCCGGGCAGCACGACGACGTCGGACACGCTCGCGGAGAGGTTGACCGCCACGGAGGCTCCCAGGGCGACAGCACGCGCACGCGCGTCGGCCGCCTCGTCGTGGGTGCCGCCCAGGACCAGGACCCTGCGGCCGGTCAGCGACCGACCCGCACCGGCAGGGGAGGGAGTCGGTGCCGCGGTCCGCTGTGCCGGAAGACTCGTCGCCGGCGGTGCGGTGGGTACGCTCGCGGGCGTCTCCACGGCACGGCGCTGCCGGGCGGTGCCCTTGGCCTGACCGGGCCGCACGCTCTCCAGCAGCCGCAGGAATGTCGGCTCATCCACGACCGGAACTCCCTCGTCCGCGGCGCGATTGAGCTTGGCGGATCCGGCGCCGGGGTCATTGGTGACGACGACGCTGGTCTGGCCGCTGACCGAGGTCATCACGTTCAGCCCTGCCGCCACCGAGCGGGCGACCAGTTCCTCGCGGGAGACCCGGGTGTCCCCCGTGATGGCGACCTTCATGCCCTGTGCGAGGGTTCCACCGGGCTCCAGCCGACCCGGATTTCGGTACGCGCACGGCGTCTTGGGGACGTACGGCTTGTGGTCCTGACGCGGCGGGCAGTCCAGAAGGGGCAGGGAAAGGCCCAGCCGCTCGGCCGCGCTCAACGAACCGCGCAGAATGCCGGACAGCACCCGTACGTCGTCCCGCGCGTCGTGGGCTTTCTCCTGGCGCACGCCGTAGTGCTCGGCGAGCGTGCCCAACGTGAGATCCGGTGTCGCGGGTGCGACCAGGCGGTTGAGGGCCAGCGTGCACAAACGCTTACCGACCGGCGCCCAGGATCGGGCGTGAGCGAACTCGTGGGCCAGGAAGTCGTAGTCGAACTGGGCGTTGTGAGCGACCAGGACACGACTGCTGAGCAGTTCCCTCACCTGCGGCGCAATCGTCTCGAAGGTGGGAGCCCCTGCGAGCCGGGCGGAGGTGAGGCCGTGGATGTGCACCGGGCCCGGATCGCAACCCGGGTTCAGGAGCGTGGAGAACTCCCCCGTCCGATTGCCGTGTGCGTCCAACGTGAGGATCGCGAGGGACAGGACACGGTCCCGGCCCGGTCTCAGCCCGGACGTCTCCACGTCCACCAGCGCCCAGTCGTGGACGTAGTCGGCAAACGTGGGCCATTTCGGGCTCGACGTCAGCAGGACCATACGAGGCTCCCCTCCCCCGGTGCGCGGCGGGCAGCACACCCTCCCCACGGTGATGATCGATCAGGGGGATTTTCGCACGCACCGGGAGCCGTTCGTCGAGGTTCCGCAGCGGAGAGCCGAGAGCAGAACGTGTGCGGCTCAGGCCCAGGCCGTCACCGGCACGAAGGAACTGTCCTGCCGGAACAGGTCCGTCCCCGCCGTCCGCTCCACGCGGAGCTGGTAGTTGTAGTGGCGCAGGTAGTACCCGGGATAGTTGTACGACTCCCAGCGGATCGCCCCCGAGGACGTACCCGTGCGGGCGATGAACGTCGCGTCCCTGGCGAAGGTCGAGGTGCCGTCGTTGGCGTCGAAGCGGCCGCGGAAGTCCCAGTGGCGCAGGTAGTTGCCGGAGGAGTCGCGGAAGGAGTAGCCGCTCGAGTCGGCGAGGCCCGCGACGACCGTGAAGGTGGACGCCGTCTTCTCGGCGGCCGTGCTGGAGGCGGTCACGACCGGGAGGTTGAGCAGCGAGGACTGGTTCTGCCAGTAGCGGGTGGTGTAGTTGGCCGACCGGAAGGACCGGGTGACGTTCTTCGCGAGCGAAGGGCCGCCGGAGACCGTCTCCTTGATGACCGTGAAGTGGCGGGCGGTGCCGGAGACGACCGGGAGCGCGGTCGGGGCCGACCAGGTCGCGAAGGTGTCGTAGCTGTCGCTGTAGTAGTACTTGCCGTCGCCGTAGCCGTCGAAGAAGATCCGCCAGCCGCCGTTGTCGAGCTGGATGACGGACGGGCCCTCGCGGTAGCTGCCCCAGCCGGCCCAGTCGCCGGTCCTGGTGATCGTGTAGGGGCCCGTGAGGGAGGACGCCGTCGCGTACTCGATGTACTTGGTCGTCTCGTTCTTCGTGAAGGCGTGGTACGTCGAGCCGGTGCGCACGATGTACGTGTCGATGTGGTTCGCGCCGATGCCGGACAGGGCGACCGGTGAACTCCAGGCCGTCAGCGCCGAGTTGGTCGCCCTCAGTCGGTACGGGGTGAAGATCCACTCGTCGCTGGTGACCGAGCAGGACACGATGACGTTCACACTGCCGTCGCTGTCGACGAACCACTCCGGCGCCCACGCGCGGGACAGGTTGGCGATGGGGACCGTGTAGTCGTACAGGAAGGTCCAGTTGGCCCGGTCGGAGCTGCGTGCGAAGCCGATCGTGGTGCTGACGTCCTGCCAGGTGTGGGTCGTGTACGTGAGGTAGTAGTAGCCGTCGGTGTGCTTGAAGACGCTCGCGTCGCGGATCCTGTTGCTGGGCGGGGTGTAGGCGGAGGACTTGAGCAGCCGGAAGTCCGTGGCGTCGTCGGACTGGTAGACGTTCACGGTGCCGTCGTTGCTGTTGAGGAACGGCACGATCGTGTAGCGGGTCGCGGAACCGCTCGGCGGGGCGGCGGCGAAGGCCGTGCCGGGCAGTTCGCCCAGCAGGACGGCGGAGGCGGGCAGGGCCGCCATCGCGCGCAGCAGGGTGCGGCGGGACGCTGCGGGGGGTCGTGTGGTCACGGGCGGCTCTCCTCGAACAGGAACAGGACGCGGCTCTGGCGATCCAAGGTGTGGGGGTGTCCGATATTCCGAACGAGGTTCGGAAAGTCGATCAGAAGGTAGGGCCGAGGCATACACGAGTCAATGCTTTGCGCAGGAACAGGTGTGCTCTGTGCGCCTGCTGGGGCGGCCGCCGGACTCCCACTCCCGTCAGAGACGTTCCGGCGAAGCGCTTTCCGACGTTACCGTTCGGTAGGAAAATCGGTACCACGTCGTCCCCGGAGTACCGGAGGTGCCCGTATGACGTACGACCGCTCCGCAGGCCTGGTGGAGACCGCCCGCGCGCTGGCCGACGGCACGCTCACCTCCGCGGCGCTCGTCGAGCGGACCCTGGCGCGGATCCACGGCAGCCAGGGCACGCTCAACGCCTTCCGGATCGTACGGACCGAGGCCGCCCTCGCCGAGGCGGCGGCCGCGGACGCCCAACTGGCCGCCGGAGTGCGCAAACCGCTGCTCGGGGTGCCCGTCGCCGTCAAGGACGACATGGACGTGGCCGGTGAACCCACCGCGTTCGGCTGCGAGGGGGAGTTCCCGGCGGTCGCCAGGGACGGTGAGGCGGTACGGCGGCTGCGCGCGGCCGGGGCCGTGATCGTCGGCAAGACCAACACCTGCGAGTTCGGGCAGTGGCCGTTCACCGAGGGGCCGGCCTTCGGCGCGACCCGCAATCCATGGAACCCGGAACACACGCCGGGCGGTTCGTCCGGCGGGTCCGCCGCGGCCGTCGCCGCCGGTCTCGTGCCCGCCGCGCTCGGCTCGGACGGAGCCGGTTCGGTACGCATCCCCGCCTCCTGGACCCACCTCGTCGGCATCAAGCCGCAGCGCGGCCGCGTCTCCACCTGGCCGCGCGGCGAGTCCTTCCAGGGCATCACCGTCAACGGCACGCTCGCCCGCACGGTCGCCGACGCGGCCCTCCTGCTCGACGCGGCGAGCGGCAACCACGTGCTGGACCCGCATCGCCCGCCCGCCGTCGACGCCCTGGCGGCGGTCGGCCGCGACCCCGGCCGACTGCGCATCGCGCTCGCCCTGAAGCCGCCGTTCACCGCGCTGCCCGCCCGGCTCCAGCCGGAGGTCCGGGCGCGGGTCGTCGAACTCGCCGAGAAGCTGGCCGACTTGGGGCACTCCGTCGAGGAAGCCGATCCGCCGTACGGGCAGATCGGGCTCACCTTCGTCCCGCGCGCCACGGCCGGTCTCGCCGAGCGGGTGCGCGAGGCGCCCTTCCCCGCGCTCCTCGACCGCCGCACCCTCGACGCGGCCCGTCTCGGCGGACTCCTCGGCGGGGTTCCGCTCAGGGCGGCGCGGCGCGCGGAGGCGGTCCTGCACCGCCGTATCGGCGGGTTCTTCACGTCGTACGACGTCGTCCTCGCCCCGACGACGGCCGCTCCCCCACCGCGCATCGGGGCGATGCTCCGGCTGGGCGGGCTGGCCACCGACCGGGCGATGATCGCGGCCTGTCCGTACGCCTGGCCGTGGAACGTGCTGGGGTGGCCCGGGGTCAACGTTCCCGCCGGGTTCGTGGACGGCGGACTGCCCGTCGGCGCCCAGTTGCTCGGCCCCGCGAACAGCGAGCCGCTGCTGCTGTCCCTCGCCTCGCAGTTGGAGTCCGAGCTGCGCTGGCACGAGACATGGCCGCCCCAGGAGGCGGCCGTGCGATCCCCCACCGCCTGAGAGCGTTCCGCCCGTACCCTGTGACCATGGACGATGCGGCGATGGTCGGGCTCATGGGGCGGGTCACGGGGACGATCGGGCCGGGGCTCGTCGGCGAGGTGATGGTCCGGGTGCGGGGCGGCGCCGAGCACTTCCTCGCCTATCCCGCCTCCGGCTCGGACCGGATGGAGCGGGGCACCGTGGTGATGGTGGTGGAGTACCTGCCGCCGAGGACGGTCTACGTCCAGGCGGCGTACGACAGTTGAGCCTACCAACGCCCAGGTGAGAGGCGTTTGTATCAAGGATTCGACAAGGATTCGCCAGCGTCTTCACCTGGGGCTCGAACAGGCGCACACTCCCTTCGTTCGGTGCCGAAAGGGCACCATCTCAAGGGGGCGTATGCCGATGGTTGTCGGCGTCGTTGCGGGGGTGGCCGTAGGTGCCATCGCCGTTCTGGTCGGTCTGTTCAAGCTGATGTGGCGTGTCGCGGAACCCAACGAGGCACTGATCATCTCGGGCTCGAACCACAAGACCGAGGGGCTCGAAGCGGGCATGGGATTCCGCATCGTCACCGGGCGCGGCACTCTGGTGCTGCCCGGTGTGCAGGCGGTGCGCAAGCTCTCGCTCGACCTGAACGAGACCGAACTGCATGTGGACTGCGTGACCCACCAGGGCATTCCGCTCAAGGTGCGGGGCGTGGTCATCTTCAAGGTCGGCGACGACTTCGTGTCGATCGCCAACGCGGGGCGCCGCTTCCTCGATCAGCAGAAGCTGATGTCGGAGCGGGTGCACAACGTGTTCGCCGGTCATCTGCGGTCCATCGTCGGCGGGTTGACCGTCGAGGACATGATCCGCGACCGGGAGAAGCTCACCGGGCAGACCCGGGCCGCCTGCGGCACCGAGATGGAGAAGCTGGGGCTCATCGTCGACTCCCTGCAGATCCATGAGATCGAGGACCCGACCGGGTACATCCAGAACCTGGCGATGCCGCACGCGGCCGCCGTCCAGCGGGACGCGCGCATCGCGCAGGCGGAGGCGAACCGGCTGGCCACCGAGGCGGAGCAGCAGTCGTTCGCGCGGATGGCGCAGGCCACCCGGGACAGCGAGATCCTCCAGGCCGGCTACCAGGCCGAGCGGGACAAGGCGGGGGCCGCGGCGCGCCAGGCCGGTCCGCTCGCCGACGCCGCCGCCCGGCAGGAGGTCGTCGTCCAGGAGACCAGGGTCGCCGAACTCGAGGCGCACCGGCGCGAACAGCAGCTCCAGGCCGACGTCCGCAAGCCGGCGGACGCGAAGGCCTACGAGAAGCGCACGCTCGCCGAGGCGGAGCGTGACGCGCGGATCTCCGCGGCCGAGGCCAAGGCGAAGGAGACCGAGCTCGCCGCGGCCGCCGAGGCCACCCGGGTCAAGACGGCCGCGGGTGCCGAGGCCGAGGCGACCAAGGCCCGCGGTACGGCCATGGCGGCGTCGACCCGGGCCACCGGTGAGGCGGAGGCCGCGGCGGCCCAGGCCAGGGGTCTCGCGGAGGCCGAGGCGGCCAAGGCGAAGGGTCTCGCGGAGGCGGAGGCCATCAAGGCCCGTGCCGCCGCGCTCGCCGAGAACCAGGAGGCGGTCGTCGCCCAGCAACTCGCCGAGAACTGGCCGGAGATCGTCAAGGCGGGAGCGTCCGCGTTCGGCAGCGTCGACAACATGGTGGTGCTCAACGGGGCCGACGGCATGGCGGACATGCTCGCCAAGGCGCTCACCATGGGCGGCACCGGCCTGGGACTCGCGCGTCAACTTCTGGCGTCGATGAACCAGAACGGGCAGCAGCCGGTCAACGGGGCTTCGCTCAACGGGGTCGCGGCGCCGCCGCCCGCCCAGAAGGTGACGGTGCAGGACTGAAAGACGGGCGGTCCGGGGCCTCTGGCGAAAGGGGTCCCGGACCGCCCGCGTTCACCGCACGACACCCGCCCGTCCGGCGGCCCGCCTTCACCGCGCGAGCAACGTGACCCCCAGGCCGACCAGGACGAGGACCTTCGCGATCTCGAAGGCGATGTAGACGAGGTGCCCGCGCGAGCGGGGCAGGTCCTCGCCGGCCAGGACCCGGTCGGAGCGGCGGTTCAACCGGGGCCGAACCACGGCGAGTTGGCCGATGAGCAGCACCGCCACGGCCACGGTCCACGCGATGACCCGAGCCGGTGCGTCACCGACGGCGACCAGCACGACCACCGTGGCGGCCAGGACGCTCTCCACGAGGTTCAGGGCCCGGAAGACCAGGCGGCCGATGCCCAAGCCGACTTGGATCGTCACTCCCGGCGCGCGGAACTTCAACGGCGCCTCCAGGAAGGAGATCGCCAGCACCATCCCGAGCCACACGAAGGTGACCGCGCCCGCCGCTTCGTCCATCCGACCGACCGTACTACTCCGCCGGTTCGGCGGACGCCATAAGGTGCCCCCGTGACTGCGTTTACCCATGACACGGACGAGAACATCCCCGGCCGCTTCGGCGCCACCGCCACCACCGAGGCCGACCCGCGCGAGGTCGGCAGGGTGCGCACCGAGTACTCCCCCGCACGCGACGGCGACCCCGACCCCGGGGAGATCGTGTGGACGTGGGTGCCCTTCGAGGAGAACGACGGACGCGGCAAGGACCGTCCCGTGCTCGTGGTCGCCCGGGAGGCGGCCGGCACCTTCCTCGCCGTACAACTGTCGAGCAAACGGCACGACGGGGACCGTGAGTGGGTGCCCATCGGCAGCGGCCCCTGGGACCGGACCGGCCGGGACTCCTGGGTGGACGTCGACCGCGTCCTGCGCCTCCACGAGGAGGGCATGCGCCGGGAGGCGTGCGCACTGGACCGGGGACGGTTCAACCTGGTCAGGCAGCGGCTGCACGAGCGGTACGGCTGGACCTGACGGCTAGCCCTTCATGACCGGCTGCACGAGCGGTACCGCTGAACCTGACGGCTAGCCCTTGAGGAGCAGACGCTCCTCGGGAAACGCCCGGACGAACGCCTCCCGCACCACCGCACCCGGCGTCCGGTCCAGCACCCCGAACACCACGTGTTCGAAGGCCCCCGCGAACCGCCCGCCAGGCCCGAGGAGGGTCCGGAACGCCCCCGCCACCTGCGCGGGGTCGTTCTGGAAGACCCCGCAGCCCCAGGCGCCCAGCACCAGCCGCCGGTAGCCCTCCAGCACGGCCACCGACAGCACCTGCTCGGCGCGCGCCGCGAGGGCCCCCGGCAGTTCGGCGACCCGTTCGGGTGCCGTGCGCCGCACCACCCCGGCGTTCGGGGCGGCCGCCGTAAGGAATCCCACCGGCTGCGCCGAGTCCAGCAGAACACCGCGATCGTCCCGGAACACCGGTACGGCCGGCGAGTGGATGACCCGGTCCGTGTAGAACGGGTCGCGGTGGGCGCGGTGGTGGTCGTAGAACTCGCGGGCCCGGAGCTGGCAGGTGTAGAGCGCGGAGGCGCGGCACAGGGCCTCTTCCTGGGCCTGCGCGCCGTTCAGATAACCGCCGCCCGGATTGCGCGCCGAGGCGAAGTTCAGCACGGCCGTCCGCCCGCCGAGCCGACGGGCCGCCTCCAGGCTGCTCTCCCCCGTGACCTCGCAGAACGTGTCCACGGGGGCGAAAGCCGGGACGTCCACGGGGTCCGGTCCGTACATGCGCGTGCCCGCCCGCGCCGCCTCGATGCCGGGGCTCAGGGACACCTCGCGCCCGTCCGGCGCGCGATAGTGTCCCGCCGCGACGATCCGTTCCGTCTCCTGCGCTACCTCGCGTAGACGCGCGCTCATGGCGCCACCCCCGTGAGTGCCATGACCGCACGCCGCGCGGTTTCCCCCGTCGTGCCCATGCCGGAATCGTGGGCGATGCGGGTGGTGCGGTGCAACGGAATTTCCGGGCCCGGCACAGCCGGAAAACGCCTCTAAAACTCCGGGGAAACGGAGATCCACACACCCTAATGCGGGGATGTGCCCCCTTGTGCGGAACGGGATGAGGGTCTTGGGTGGGACGAGCGTTGCCGGTTCGACCCACCCAGATCTTCGGACCGGTGGCATGGTGGAATCTCAGGAGGATCCCGACATGTCCGACTCGACAGGCGACTGTACGAAGCCTCGTACGTCGCTCCCCGAAGCAGAGCTCGAGGCCCTGGTCCGCGGCATCTGCTTCAAGACCGGTCCACCCCGGCGCATCGGGGTGGAGGTGGAATGGCTCGTCCACGAGCTGCGCAGCCCGCGGCTCCCCGTGACACCCGAACGACTCGCGGCGGCCTACGCCGCACTGCGGACCGTGCCCCTGAAGTCGGCGCTCACCGTCGAACCCGGCGGTCAGCTGGAGCTGAGCTCGCAGCCCGCCGACTCCCTGATGGAGTGCATCGGTACCGTCTCCGCCGACCTCGCCGCCGTCCGGGCGGCCCTCGCCGAGCAGGGACTCGGCCTCGTCGGCATCGGCCACGACCCCTGGCACCCGCCCCGCAGATACCTGCGCGAACCGCGCTACGACGCCATGGAGGCCTGCCTGGACCGTACCGGCCCGGCGGGCCGCGCGATGATGTGCACCTCGGCCTCCGTGCAGGTGTGCGTGGACGCCGGCCACGAGGAGCCCGGCCCCCTGGGCCTGGGACGCCGCTGGTGGCTGGCGCACCAGCTGGGCCCGGTCCTGGTGGCGGCCTTCGCCAACTCCCCGCTCGCCGGTTCGAAGCCCACCGGCTGGCTCTCCACCCGCCAGTCGCTGTGGACGGAGATCGGCGAGGGCCGGGCGGGCGGCCCGTCCCTGGACACCGACCCCCGCACCGCCTGGGCCCGGCACGTCCTGGACGCGCCGGTGATGTGCATACGGCGCGACGGCGGCCCCTGGGACGTCCCGGAGGGGCTCACCTTCCGGGAGTGGGCCAGGTCGGGGGTGCCCCGCCGGCCGAGCCGCGAGGATCTCGACTACCACGTGTCGACCCTGTTCCCGCCGGTCAGGCCGCGCGGCCATCTCGAACTGCGCATGATCGACGCCCAGCCCGGCGAGGACGGCTGGATCGTCCCGCTCGCCGTGACGACGGCGCTCTTCGACGACCCGGAGTCCGCCGAGACCGCCTACCGGGTGGTCAAGCCGCTGGCCGAGCGCACCCTGTCGCTGCCCGCCCCGCACAATCCGCTGTGGATCGACGCGGCCCGCCACGGCCTCGCCGACCCCGAGCTGCGGGAAGTGGCCGTCGCGTGCTTCACGGCGGCTCTGGAGGGCCTGCCCCGACTGGGCGCCACCGCCGAGGTCACGGACGCCGTCGAAACGTATCTGCACCGCTATGTGATCCGGGGCCGCTGCCCCGCAGACGATCTGCTGGACCGGACGCACGGTTCGCTCGGGAAGGAAAGCCGCACATGACCGACCCCATCGTGGACCCCTCGGTGGACCCCGAGTCCTTCCGTGAGCGGGCGGTGACCACCCTGGTGACCGCCCGGGACCGTACGACGCTCCTGACCAGCTGCGTGGAGGACCCCGACCTGACCGCCCAGCACTCGCCGCTGATGTCTCCGCTCGTGTGGGACCTCGCCCACATCGGCAATCAGGAGGAGCAGTGGCTGCTGCGGACCGTCGGCGGGCAGGAGGCGATACGGCCCGAGATCGACGGCATCTACGACGCCTTCGAGCACCCGCGCTCCGAGCGCCCCACCCTCCCCCTGCTCTCACCCGCCGAGTCCCGGCGCTACGCGGCTGAGGTGCGCGGACGGGTCCTGGACGTCCTGGCGGGCACCGCGCTGCACGGAACCCGGCTCACCGAGGCCGGGTTCGCCTTCGGGATGATCGCGCAGCACGAACAGCAGCACGACGAGACGATGTTGATCACCCATCAGCTCCGCAAGGGCCCCCAGGCCCTGACCGCCCCCGACCCGGAACCGGCCCCGCTGTTCACCGGCCCGGCCGAAGTCCTCGTCCCGGGCGGCCCGTTCACCATGGGCACCTCCGACGAGCCGTGGGCGCTGGACAACGAACGCCCCGCGCACCGACGCGAGGTGGACGCCTTCTACATCGACACGACCCCGGTGACGAACGCCGAGTACCAGGCCTTCATCGCGGACGGCGGCTACGACGACGAGCGCTGGTGGACGCCGGCGGGCTGGGCGCACATCCGTCAACACTCCATCCACGCGCCGCTGTTCTGGCGCCGTGACGGTAAGCAGTGGCTGCGCAGGCGCTTCGGCGTCACCGAGGTCGTGCCGCCCGACGAGCCGGTGGTGCACGTGTGCTGGTACGAGGCCGACGCCTACGCCCGCTGGGCCGGGCGGCGGCTGCCGACCGAGGCGGAGTGGGAGAAGGCGGCCCGCCACGATCCGGCCGGCGACCGCTCCACGCGCTACCCGTGGGGCGACGCCGACCCGGCGCCCGAGCACGCCAACCTGGGGCAGCGGCACCTGCGCCCGGCCCCCGCCGGAAGCTACCCGGAGGGCGAGTCACCGCTCGGCGTACGGCAGTTGATCGGTGACGTGTGGGAGTGGACGGCGAGCGACTTCGAGCCCTACCCGGGCTTCCAGGCGTTTCCGTACAAGGAGTACTCGGAGGTGTTCTTCGGCCCCGACCACAAGGTGCTGCGCGGCGGTTCGTTCGCCGTGGACGCGGTGGCCTGCCGGGGCACCTTCCGCAACTGGGACTATCCGATCCGGCGGCAGATCTTCTCCGGCTTCCGCACGGCCCGTTCCGCGGAGGTCGTCTGATGTGCCGTCACCTTGCCTATCTGGGGCCCGAGGAGCCGCTCGGCCGGCTTCTCGCGGAGCCCCCGCACGGGCTGTACCGGCAGTCGTGGGCACCGCGCCGGCAGAAGCACGGCACCGTCAACGCCGATGGTTTCGGGGTGGGTTGGTACGCCGATGGCGACCCCGTCCCGGCGCGGTACCGGCGGGCCGGGCCCATCTGGGCCGACCTGTCCTTCGCGGATCTCGCCCGGGTCGTGAAGAGCCGGGCGGTCCTGGCGGCCGTACGGGACGCGACGATGGCCGGAGCCGACGCCGAGGCCGCCGCGGCGCCGTACTCCTCCGGGCCCTGGCTGTTCAGTCACAACGGCGCCGTCAAGGGCTGGCCGAGCTCACTGGCGCCCCTGACCGCCTCGCTGCCCCCGGCGGAGCTGCTGTCGATGGAGGCCCGCAACGACTCGGCGTTCGTGTGGGCTCTGGTCCTGAACCGGCTGCGCGGCGGCGACGAGGAGGGCCAGGCGCTGGCCGACACCGTCCTGGAGGTCGCCGAGGCGGCCCCCGCCTCCCGGCTCAACCTGCTGCTGACCAACGGGGAGTCCATCGCCGCGACCGCCTGGGGCGACACCCTCTGGTACCTCCGACGCCCCGGCGGCGGAACCGTCGTGGCCTCCGAGCCGTACGACGACGATCCGCACTGGCAGGAGGTCCCCGACCGCACGCTGCTCACGGCGAGCCGCACAGACGTCCTGCTGACGCCCCTCAAGTCCCTGGAACCACTCAAGGAGCCCCGCACGTGAGTCCGTTCCTGCTGACCCGCACCCTGCCCGAGGACGCCACCGACGCCGCCCTGCGCGCCGACGTCCTCAAGGGCCTGACGCACACGCCCAAGACACTGCCGCCGAAGTGGTTCTACGACGCCCACGGCAGCGAACTCTTCGAGCGGATCACCGAGTTGCCCGAGTACTACCCGACCCGCGCCGAACGGGAGATCCTCGTCGCGCGCTCCGGCGAAATCGCCGCGGCGACCGGCGCCCGCACCCTGGTCGAACTGGGCTCCGGCTCCTCGGAGAAGACCCGGCACCTGCTCGACGCGCTGACCGGGCTGCACACGTACGTGCCGGTCGACGTCAGCGAGAGCGCCCTGACCCAGGCCGGGCACGCCCTCATCGCCGAGCTCCCGGAGCTGAGCGTGCACGCGCTGATCGCCGACTTCACGGGCGGTCTGTCCCTGCCGGGCACTCCGGGCCCGCGCCTGGTCGCCTTCCTCGGCGGCACGATCGGCAACCTGCTGCCGGCCGAGCGCGCCGCGTTCCTCGCCTCCGTCCGCTCCCTGCTCTCCCCCGGTGACGCGCTGCTGCTCGGCACGGACCTCGTCAAGGACGAGAACGTGCTGGTCAGGGCATACGACGACGCGGCCGGGGTGACGGCCGCCTTCAACAAGAACGTCCTGACCGTCGTCAATCGCGAGCTCGGCGCAGACTTCGATCCGGGCGCCTTCGACCACGTGGCCCTGTGGGACGCCGAGAACGAGTGGATCGAGATGCGCCTGCGCTCCCGCACGAACCAGACCGTCAAGATCCCGGCGCTCGACCTCGCCGTCGACTTCGCCGCGGGCGAGGAGTTGTACACCGAGATCTCGGCGAAGTTCCGCAAGGAGGGCGTCCGTGGCGAACTGGCCGCCGCCGGGCTGGAGTTGGCGCACTGGTGGACGGACAGCGAGGGCCGGTTCGCGCTGTCGCTGAGCGTGGTGCGGTGAAGTAGCGGCACCGCTCACGGGGGGCCGGTTCGTCCCGGCCCCCCGTCAGTGCGGGTCCAGGGCGGCGGCCATCCGCCGTACCGCCTCGGTGATCAGCTCGGGCGAGGTCGCGAGGTTCAGCCGTACGAAGCCGGCGCCGCCGGTGCCGAACGGGAGGCCGGAGTTGAGGGCGACCCTGCCGCGCTCCAGGAAGACGGCCGCCGGATCGTCGCCCAGATCCAGGGCACGGCAGTCCAGCCAGGCCAGGAAGGTGGCCTCGGCCGGCTCGTAGCGGACGGCGGGCAGCGACTCGGCGAGGAGTCCGGCCAGCAGCCGACGGTTGTCGTCGAGGCCGGTGAGCAGGGCGTCGAGCCAGGCACCGCCGTCCCGCAGGGCGGCCGTGTGGGCGAGGACGCCGACATGACTGGGACCGTGGCCGACCTCCTCGGGAAGGCGCGCGAGGTCGTCGGCCGCGTCGGGTCCGGCGACGGCCACGGCGGCCTTCAGCCCGGCCAGGTTCCACCCCTTGGACGCCGACATCAGCGACAGCCCGTCCTGCCCGCCGGGAACACTCAGGTAGGGGACGAAGGTTGCCCCCGACGCCACGAGCGGGGCGTGGATCTCGTCGGCCACGACCCGCACCCCGTACGTCCGCGCCAGCGCGGCCACCTCCGCCAGCTCCCCGGCGGAGTGCACGGTGCCGGTCGGGTTGTGCGGGCTGCACAGCAGGTACACGGGCCGGGCCGCGCCCTTGCGGACCCGCCCGAAGACGTCCTCCAGGACCTCGAAGTCGATCCGGCCGTCCGCACCGAGCGGCGCCTCGACCACCTCGCGGTCCATGTTCCCGACGAACTGGTAGAAGGGCGGGTACACGGGCGAGTTGACGACCACCGGATCCCCCGGTCCGGAGACCAGCTTGAGCATCTCGACGACGCCCAGCATCACGTCCGGGACGATCGCCGTACGCTCCACCGCGAGCCCGTCCCAGCCCCACCGCTCGCCCGCGAAGTCGGCCAGCGCCTCGGCGTACGCCGTCCCGGACGGATACCCGGTGTCGCCCAGCGCCACCGCGTCCCGGACGGCCCGCGCGACCGGTTCGGCCAGGGGGACGTCCATCTCGGCGACCCACAGCGGCAGCACGTCCTCGGGGTACGTCCGCCATTTCATGCTCGTGCGGCGCCGGAGCTGCTCCAGGGTGAGCCGGCGCAGCGGATTGTCGGTCGTGGCGGCTTCGATGTCGCGCGGCATACCGTCCATGGGCCCAAGATAGGCGGCGTTCGCCCCTCGATGAACCGTGGGACCACTCGCGCTCCGCCGCCGCCTGGGGCACGGTGGAACCATGACGAACCACACCTACCGGGTGACCGAGATCGTCGGCACCTCACCGGACGGCGTCGACCAGGCCGTCCGCAACGGCATCGCGCGCGCCTCGCAGACCCTCCGCAATCTCGACTGGTTCGAGGTGACCCAGGTGCGGGGCCAGATCGAGGACGGACAGATTCAGCACTGGCAGGTGGGGCTGAAGGTCGGCTTCCGCCTCGACGAGTCCGAGTGACGGCCCGCCGAGGCGGCTGAAGGCCCTCAGCCGCTCAGGTCCGCCCCTCCCGCTCCTGCGCCACCTCCAGCGTCGCGGAAGGGGCGGTCCAACGTGCCTGTACGACGGTGAATCCGGCCCGTCGGGCGTCCTCGCACACCAACTCGTCGTCGTCCACCAGGACCCGGACCTCCCGGGTGCGGGCGAGCCGCTTCAGGATCTCCAGCTTGGTGCGCCGGGCGGGTCGCCGGTCGTCGTTGCGCCGCATGTGCACACGGCCCTCGGGCAGGCCCTGCGCGGTGAGCCACGCGAGCGTGTCCCGCCGGCAGCGCTCGGGGCGTCCGGTGAGGTAGACGATCTCGCACTCCTCGGCGCTCTCCAGCACCAGCGCGATGCCCTCCGGGATCGGCGGATCGGCGGGCGCGGCCGCGAAGAAGGCGTCCCAGTCGCGCGGCCTGCGCTCCAGGAACCGCTGCCGGTGGGCCGTGTCGGCCAGGGTGTTGTCCAGGTCGAACACGGCGAGCGGGCGCTTGTCGCTGTCGGTCACTCTCCCACCCTAGACCCGGCAACCTTCCCGCCCCGGGCGGCCACTGCCCCTCGACACATCAGGTCGAGGCGGGAGACTCCATGCGTGTGAACACGGCGATCTGGACGGCGGCACTGGTGGGCGCGGTCCTGGCCCTACCGGCGCCTCAAGCCTCGGCGGCCGCGACCACCCTGGTGGTGGCGACGAACGGCAGCGACTCCGCCCCGGGCACGCTCGCCCAGCCGCTGCGGACCGTCCAGCGGGCCGTGGACCTGGCGAGGCCCGGCGACACCATCGCCGTGCGCGCGGGGACGTACGCCCTCACCGACAACATCACCATCACCACCTCGGGCACCGCGTCCCAGCCCATCACCCTGGGTGCCTACCAGGGCGAGCGGGTCGTGATCGACGGCGAGCAACTGGCCGCGAGCCACACGCCGGTCGGCGGCAGCATCCCGCGCGCCGAGCGCGGGGCGATCCACCAGGAGGCCTCCTACTGGCGGATCTCGGACCTGGAGATCGTCAACGGCCCCTACGGGGTGTACTGCGACGGCTGCGACGGCAACGTCTTCGCCCGTCTGAAGACCCACGACAACTACGAGTCGGGCTTCCAGCTCCAGGGCGCCTCCAGTAACAACCAGATCCTGAACCTGGACAGTTGGGCCAACCGCGACCCGCGCAAGAACGGCGAGAGCGCGGACGGCCTGGCCATCAAGGAGGGTTCGGGCAGCGGGAACGTCGTGCGCGGCGCCCGGCTGTGGAACAACGTCGACGACGGCTTCGACGACTGGAAGTTCACCTCGCCGGTCCTCGTCGAGAACACCGTCTCGTACGGCAACGGCTTCAACCGCTGGAACTTCCCCGACTTCGCGGGCGACGGCAACGGCTTCAAGCTGGGCGGTGGCAGCCCGGCACCGGCGGTGGCGCACACGCTGCGCAACTCGATCGCCTTCAAGAACGCGGCGCACGGCGTCACGGACAACGGCAACACCGGCGCCCTGGCCCTGACCCGCAACACGACGTGGGCCAACGGTGGCACCGGCTTCGACGCCGACGTCTCCGGCGGTACGGCCCGGCTGACCGCGAACCTTTCGGTGGCCGACGCGAAGGCGGCCGCCGTCGGATCGGCCACCGTCTCCAGCGGCAACTCATGGAATCTGGGCGATACTTGGAACGCGTCCTCGGTGCTGAGCACGGACCCGGTGGCCATCACCGGGCCCCGTGCGACCGACGGTTCGCTGCCGTCGGCTCCTTCCTTCCTGGTGCCCCGGAGCGGGGCGGCCGTCGGAGCGCGCTTCTAGCCGCAGGGGCACCCCGCCCGCACTCCGCGATCAGTGCAGGCCGCATGCTTCTCCCATGTCTGCGACGACCCGCTCCTTCCTGACCGGCTCCGGCTCCTGCACCCTCGTCGTCTGCCGGGGTTGCTGTTGCGGCGACGCCCGCAAGCACCCCGGCACCGACCACGCCTGGCAGTTGGAGCTGCTGCGGGCCGGTGCCGCCGAGCACGGCTTCCAGGTCCGTACAACGGACTGTCTGGGCCCCTGCGACCAGGCCAACGTCATCGTCGTGCGGCCCTCGGCGGCCGGGCGCCGGGCGGGAGGCAAGGCCGCGTGGATCGGGTTCGTCATGGACGACGAGGGCACCGAGGAGGTCGTGCAGTGGGCGGCGGCGGGCGGGCCGGGGGTCGCCGAGCCGCCGGTGACGCTGGAGCTGCAGTTCATCGACCCGCCGCGCGAGACGAGGGTGCGGTCCCGCCGCCGCCGTTAATTGTTAATGGAATCCATTTTCATGTAGTGTCCTCGGTGCTCACCCTGCCACCGAGGAGGTTCCCGCCATGGCTGTCCCGAAGCGGAAGATGTCCCGCAGCAACACCCGCCACCGCCGTTCGCAGTGGAAGGCCACCGCGACCCAGCTCGTGCCGGTCACCATCGACGGTGTCGCGCATCTCGTCCCGCAGAACCTGGTCAAGGCGTACGAGCGCGGCCTGCTGCGCCCCGAGGGCTGAGGACCTGCCCCCATGCCGTCCATGCCCGACGACCACCTCCTGCCCGTCACCGTCCTCTCCGGCTTCCTCGGGGCGGGCAAGACGACGCTCCTCAACCACGTACTCGCCAACCGCGAGGGCCTGCGGGTCGCCGTCATCGTCAACGACATGAGCGAGGTCAACATCGACGCGGCGCTGGTGCGCGGCGGCGAGGCCGCGCTGTCGCGGACCGAGGAACGCCTGGTCGAGATGACCAACGGCTGCATCTGCTGCACCCTGCGCGACGACCTGCTGGAGGAGGTGGACCGGCTGGCCCGCGAGGGCCGCTTCGACCATCTGCTCATCGAGTCGTCCGGCATCTCCGAGCCCATGCCGGTCGCCGCCACCTTCGCCTTCGCCCGCGACGACGGCGCCACCCTCGGGGACGTGGCCCGGCTGGACACCATGGTCACGGTGGTGGACGCGGCCAACTTCCTGCCCGAGCTGGAGAGCGGCGACGAACTGGCCGAGCGCGGTCTCGCCCCCTTCGAGGACGACGAGCGCACGGTCAGCGATCTACTCGTCGACCAGATCGAGTTCGCGGACGTCCTCGTCCTCAACAAGCTCGACCTCGTCACCGCGGAGGCGGCGGCCCGGCTGCGGGCGGCCCTCGTACGGCTGAACCCGGCCGCCCGGATCGTCGAGGCCGAGCACTCCCGCGTGGACCTCCACCAGGTCCTCGGCACCGGCCTGTTCGACCTGGAGCGCGCCCAGCAGGCGCCGGGCTGGGTCCAGGAGCTCAACGGCGAGCACGTGCCCGAGACCGAGGAGTACGGCGTCTCCTCCACCGTCTTCCGCTCCGAACTCCCCTTCCACCCCGGCCGGTTGTGGGACTTCGTCACCGAGGAGCTGGACAGCGGGGCGTATGGGCGGATCCTGCGCTCGAAGGGGTTCTTCACCCTGGCCAGCCGCCCGCACGTGACCGGGCTGTGGTCACAGGCCGGTTCGGTGGCCCGGTTCGAGCCGTCGGCCGCACGGGACGCCGAGGCCCCGTACGCGCAGGAACTCGTGTTCATCGGGACGCGGTTGAAGCCGGACGCCCTGCACCGCGCTCTCGCGGCCTGTCTCCTGGCCCCGCACGAGGACCGCCCGCCCGTGGATCCCTTCCCCGCCTGGGAGACCTACGGCGTCGACGACACCTGCGAGCACGAGCCCACCGAGGCCCACGCTCACGCGGCCGTGTCGTAGAACTCCGCGCGGACGCGGCGCAGCCACGCCTCGGCCGGCCCCTCGTCGGGCCGGTCCGGCAGCACACTGCGGGACTCGGCGAACGCGGTCTCGTAGTGGGCGAGCAGCGACCGGGCCGAGGCGGGGTCGGCGGCGACGGTGTCCCCGAAGCGGTGGTACTCCTCGGGGTCCTCGACCCGCACCGTGAGCCGTCCGGTCGTGTACAGCTCCAGGCCCTGGTGGCAGAGCCGCTTGAGGTGCCGGGCGTGCTTGGCGGTGCGGTGGTCGCCGTCCCGGCTCTCCAGCTTCCTGAACTGCTGGGTGGCGTACCCGAGATAGGCGTCCCGGACCCGCTGGGCGCTCAGGAACGACCCGCGGATGGCGAGGAGTTCCTCGCCCAGCGGGGTGCGCACCTCGTACAGCTCCTCCGGCAGCCACACCAGCTCCATGACGGTCGGATTGCCGCCGAGGGCGAGCCGGCACCACTTCGCCGCCTCGTGCAGGGTGCGGTCCGGTGCCGTGGTGACGTGGGACTCCTTCGGCGTACGCAGGCCGAGCAGGGTCTCGGTGGGCGCGGCGAACATGCCGAGCCGGTCCACGTCGGAGCCCTCACGGGCGAGTCCGTACGCGGTCGAGCCGACGATGCCGGAGAGCAGGATGTTCTGGACGGTCACCCGGCCCATTGTGCTGACCTGGGGCGATCGCGGTCATCCGGTTTTCCCGGCGGTCGAGGTGGCGGGAATACCGCGTCCGGCCGGGCGTTGAACCCGGTGTGAGTCCCCTGACCGCCGCCACCCGCTTCTCCGTCCTCGACCGCTCCCGCACCCGCGAGGGCGGTACGAACGCGCAGGCGCTCCAGGACACCGTCCGGCTGGCGCGGGAGCTGGAAGGGCTCGGTTACCACCGTTTCTGGGTCTCGGAGCATCACGGCGTACCGGGAGTCGCGGGCTCCGCGCCGACCGTGCTGGCGGCCGCCGTCGCCTCGGCCACGGACACGATCCGGGTCGGCACCGGCGGTGTGATGCTGCCCAACCACCGACCCCTCGTCGTCGCCGAGCAGTTCGGGGTGCTGGAATCGCTCTTCCCCGGCCGGATCGACATGGGCCTGGGGCGCTCGGTCGGCTTCACCGACGGCGTGCGCAGGGCGCTGGGCCGCGGCAAGGACGACGCCGACGACTTCGCCGAACAGCTGGAGGAACTGCTGGGCTGGTTCCGCGGCACCTCCCCCACCGGGGTGCACGCCCGCCCGGCCGAGGGCCTGACGGTGCCGCCGTTCGTGCTGGCCATGGGCGAGGGTGCCGCGATCGCGGCCCGCGCGGGCCTGCCGATGGTCATCGGCGACCTCAGGAACCGCGAGAAGATGCGGCGCGGCATCGACCACTACCGCGAACACTTCCGCCCCTCCGCCTGGGCGTCCGAGCCGTATGTCGTCATCTCCGGGACGGTCGCGGTGGCCGCCACTCCCGAGGAGGCGCGTCGCCTGCTGATCCCCGAGGCCTGGTCGATGGCGTACTCCCGCACCCACGGCACCTTCCCGCCGCTGCCGCCCGCCGAGCGTGTCGAGTCGCTCGCCATGACGGCCAAGGAGCGGGGGCTGTACGAGTCGGGGCTCGCCGGCCACATCGCGGGCACCGAGGAGCAGGTCGCCCACGAGCTGGAGACGGTCCTGAAGGAGACCGGGGCGCAGGAGGTCCTGGTCACGACCAGCACGTACGACCGTGACGCCCTGCTGGACTCCTATCGGCGGCTGGCGGCGATCACCTCCGGTTAGAGTCGTTCACATGCACGACCCGAACGGCTCCCACGACCCGTACGTCCGTGTCCGCGGTGCCCGTGAGCACAATCTCCAGGGTGTGGACGTGGACGTGCCACGCGATGTGCTGGCCGTGTTCACGGGGGTGTCCGGATCGGGGAAGTCGTCGCTGGCGTTCGGGACGATCTACGCGGAGGCCCAGCGGCGGTACTTCGAGTCGGTGGCCCCGTACGCGCGCCGGCTGATCCACCAGGTGGGGGCGCCGAAGGTCGGGGAGATCACCGGCCTGCCGCCCGCGGTCTCGCTGGAGCAACGGCGTTCGGCACCCACGTCCCGTTCGTCGGTCGGCACGGTCACCAATCTCTCGAACTCGCTGCGCATGCTGTTCTCCCGGGCCGGTGACTACCCGCCGGGCGCCGAACGGCTCGACTCGGACTCCTTCTCCCCCAACACGGCGGTCGGCGCCTGCCCGGAGTGCCACGGCCTCGGCCGCGTCCACCGTACGACCGAGCAGTCGCTCGTGCCCGACCCGTCGCTGTCGATCCGGGAGGGCGCCATCGCCGCCTGGCCCGGCGCCTGGCAGGGCAAGAACCTGCGGGACATCCTCGACGCGCTCGGCCACGACGTGGACCGGCCGTGGCGTGACCTGCCCGCCGAGGAGCGGGAGTGGATCCTGTTCACCGACGAGCAGCCGGTGGTCACCGTGCACCCGGTGCGGGACGCGGACCGTATCCAACGCCCGTACCAGGGCACGTACATGAGCGCCCGCCGCTATGTCCTGAAGACGTTCGCGGACTCCAAGAGCCAGACGCTCAGGGCGAAGGCGGAACGGTTCCTGGTCTCCGCCCCGTGCCCGGCCTGCGGCGGCAGCAGGCTGCGTCCGGAGGCGATGGCGGTCACCTTCGCGGGCCGCACGATCGCCGAGCTCGCGGCCCTGCCGCTGACCGAGCTGGCCGCCTCGCTGGTCGGCCGCGGGGAGACCGCGCGCGTCCTCACCGAGGACCTGAAGTCCCGTATCGCGCCCGTCGTCGAGCTCGGCCTCGGCTATCTGAGCCTGGACCGCGCCACCCCCACCCTGTCCGCGGGCGAACTCCAGCGGCTGCGCCTCGCCACCCAGTTGCGGTCCGGGCTGTTCGGAGTGGTGTACGTCCTGGACGAACCCTCCGCCGGACTGCACCCCGCGGACACCGAGGCCCTGCTCACCGTGCTGGCGCGGTTGAAGGCGGCCGGCAACTCGGTGCTCGTGGTGGAGCACCACCTGGACGTCATGCGGGGCGCGGACTGGCTGGTGGACGTCGGGCCGGGGGCGGGCGAGCACGGCGGACGGGTGCTGCACAGCGGGCCGGTCGCGGAGCTGGCGAAGGTCGAGGAGTCCGCCACCGCCCGCTACCTGTTCGACCGCTCCCCCGCGGTGCGGCGCGAAGTGCGGTCGCCGCGCGGCCACTTGAAGGTGGGTCCGGTCAACCGGCACAACCTGCGCGGGGTGACGGCCGAGTTCCCGCTCGGTGTGTTCACCGCGGTGACCGGGGTGTCGGGTTCGGGCAAGTCCACGCTGGTCGGCGAGATCACGGAGGAGTCGGCGGGAGTGGGCCGTCTGGTCTCGGTCGACCAGAAGCCGATCGGCCGGACCCCGCGCTCCAACCTGGCGACCTACACGGGCCTGTTCGACGTCGTGCGCAAGGTCTTCGCCGCCACCGACGAGGCCCGTGAACGCGGCTACGGCGTGGGCCGGTTCTCCTTCAACGTGGCCGGAGGGCGCTGCGAGACCTGCCAGGGCGAGGGGTTCGTGAGCGTCGAGCTGCTCTTCCTGCCGAGCACCTACGCGCCGTGCCCGGACTGCGCCGGGGCCCGCTACAACCCCGCGACGCTTCAAGTGACGTACCGGGGACGGAACATCGCCGAAGTCCTCGACCTGACGGTGGAGGCGGCGGCGGACTTCTTCGCGGACACCCCGCTCGTGGCCCGCAGTCTCACCACCCTCCTCGACGTCGGCCTCGGCTACCTCCGCCTCGGCCAGCCCGCCACCGAACTCTCCGGCGGCGAGGCCCAGCGGATCAAGCTCGCGAACGAACTCCAGCGCGGCCGCCGCGCCCACACCCTCTACCTCCTCGACGAACCCACCACCGGTCTCCACCCGGCCGACGTCGAGGTCCTCATGCGCCAACTGCACGGTCTCGTGGACGCCGGGCACACGGTGATCGTCGTCGAGCACGACATGTCGGTCGTGGCGGGCGCGGACTGGGTGATCGACCTGGGGCCGGGCGGCGGCGACGCGGGCGGCCGGATCGTGGCGGCGGGCGTGCCGAGTGATGTGGCCGGGACCAGGACCAGCACTACGGCGCCGTACCTGGCACGAGCACGGGGCACGGGGGCCTGACGCCGGTCACGGCGGCGGAAGGGGCTCTGGTCGCCGGTACCGTGTGGTCACCGGTCCGCACCCTGCACGCGAGCGACTGTGCCGCCAGGGCCAGGGAGCGTCGGTCGGGGTGGGTGCCCGGGGGGATCGGGGCCGGGACCTCCACCTCGGCGGTCAGTCCCCGGGCCGACACCACCCGCCACACCGAGGTGAGCAGTGAGTCGTCGCCGACGAAGGCGGGGGCCGTGCTGGATCCGCCGTCGGCGAGCCGGTACCGCAGGCTCACCGGCTGGACGGGCACCCCGGCGTCCAGGGCCGCCTGGAACACCGCGCGGCGGAAGGGGCCCTGGGCACGGCCGCACCAGGTGCTTCCCTCGGGGAAGACGGCGACGGCGGCTCCCCCGCGCAGCGCGTCGGCGATCCGGGCGACCGTGTCCGGCAGGGCCCGCAGCCGGTCGCGTTCGATGAACAGCGCGCCGCTGCGGGCCGTGAGCCGGCCGGCCACGGGCCACTGCCCGACCTCGGACTTGGCGAGCATCCGGGCCGGACGTACGGCGGCCAGCAGCGGGATGTCCAGCCAGGAGATGTGGTTGGCGACCAGCAGCACCCCGCCGGTGGTGGGCGCGGCGGCGCCGGACAGGCGGACCCGGACCCCCGAGGCCCGCACCACCGCCCGGCACCACCACCTGACCGCGCCGGCCGGGATCAGCCGGCCGACGGGGAGCAGGAGGATCCCGGCGAGGGTGACCGCCGTGACCGCGAGGAGCCGCAGCACGGCAAGGGGTACGGCCGTGGCGGACCCCGTCCGCTCCACGCACGCCCCCGGGGTGCAGGGCGCGGTGGGCAACCAGGCGCTCATCAGGCCGGGACGAGCGAGAGGAAGTGCCGCAGATAGCGGGCGTTGACCCGGCGCATCGACAGCAGCACGTACATGTCGGCAACCCCGAACTCGGGGTCGTGGGCGGGCCGGCCGCACACCCAGGCACCGAGGCGGAGGTAGCCGCGCAGCAGCGGGGGCAGTTCGGTGTGGGCGGCGGGGGTGCCCTCCGCGGGCTCCCAGGGCAGTAGGGGCCGTACCCGGAACTCCTCGGGCGCCAGGTACTTGGTGCGCACCCGGTCCCAGGTGCCGGCGGCGAGCGCGCCGCCGTCGGCGAGCGGGATCGAGCAGCAGCCGGCCAGCCAGTCGTGGCCGCGGTCCACCATGTAGCGGGCGATCCCGGCCCAGATGAGGCCGATGACCGCGCCGTCGCGATGGTCGGGGTGCACGCAGGAGCGGCCGACCTCGACGAGCCCCGGACGGATCGCGTCGAGCGGCGCGAGGTCGAACTCGCTCTCCGAGTACAGACGTCCGGCCACCGCGGCCCGCTCCGGGGGCAGCAGCCGGTAGGTGCCGACGACCTGGCCGGTGACGGTGTCGCGGACGAGCAGGTGGTCGCAGTGGGCGTCGAAGCCGTCGACGTCGAGGCCGGGTTCCGGGGTGGCCAGGAGGGCGCCCATCTCGCCGGCGAACACGTCGTGCCGCAGCCGCTGCGCGGCCCGTACGTCGTCCTCGTCGCGGGCCAGGGTGACGGTGTAGCGAGTGGGGGCGACGCTCTGCGGGGGACGGTCGAGGGTGGAAACGCCGGTCATGGCACTCTCCAGGTCACAGGCGGAGGCGGCGAGCGGTGCCGCTGTCCCTGTTCTCCCGACGCCGGTTGGCGTGTACGTGACCGGTTCCAAGAGCCCGGATGTGCGGCGGCTGAACGCCTCGGGCAAGGTGTCCGGGGACTGCGAGTCCGTCGACCGGACGGTGTCCCACCGGTGACCGAAGCACGGCCAGGTGTGGTGGGGCCGGGCATGAGCACCACGTCCGGCCCCACCCGTCCGCACTGATCGGCGAACGTCTCTCAGCGCCTGGCGACCTTCCGGGTCGCCCGCAGCCACTCCTTGTTCATGCTCGTGATGGACATCAGCGGGATCCCCTTGGGACAGGCCGTCGCGCACTCGCCCGTGAGCGTGCAGCCGCCGAAGCCCTCCTCGTCCATCTGCTCCACCATGTCGAGGACCCGGGTCTCCCGCTCGGGCGCCCCCTGCGCCAGCACGTTCAGGTGGTTCACCTTGGCCGAGGTGAACAGCATCGCCGCCCCGTTGGGACACGCGGCCACACAGGCCCCGCAGCCGATGCACTCCGCGTGTTCGAAGGCGAAGTCGGCGTCGGGCTTGGGCACCGGCGTGGCGTGGGCCTCGGGGGCCGCACCGGTGGGCGCGGTGATGTAGCCCCCGGCCTGGATGATCCGGTCGAGGGCCGACCGGTCCACCACCAGGTCCTTGATCACCGGGAACGCGGACGCCCGCCACGGCTCGATGTCGATCGTGTCGCCGTCCGAGAAGGACCGCATGTGCAGCTGGCAGGTGGTCGTGCGCTCGGGTCCGTGCGCGTCGCCGTTGATGACCAGCGAGCAGGCGCCGCAGATGCCCTCACGGCAATCGTGGTCGAAGGCCACCGGATCCTCACCGCGCAGGATGAGCTCCTCGTTGAGGGTGTCCAGCATCTCCAGGAAGGACATGTCGGACGAGATCCCGTCCACCTCGTACGTGGACATCGCTCCGTCGGTGTCGGCGTTCTTCTGCCGCCAGACGCGCAGGGTGAGCTTCATGCGTAGCTCCGCTGGGTGGGGTGGACGTACTCGAAGACGAGGTCTTCCTTGTGCAGGACGGGAGCCTCGCCGGTGCCGGTGAACTCCCAGGCCGCCGCGTAGGCGAACTCGTCGTCCCTGCGGGCGGCCTCACCGTCGGGCGTCTGGGACTCCTCGCGGAAGTGGCCGCCGCAGGACTCGGCGCGGTGCAGGGCGTCGAGGCACATCAGCTCGGCGAGCTCCAGGTAGTCGACCACGCGGTTCGCCTTCTCCAGGGACTGGTTGAACTCCTCGCCGGTGCCCGGGACCTTGATGCGCCGCCAGAACTCCTCGCGGATCTGCGGGATGCGCTCCAGTGCCTTGCGCAGCCCGGAGTCGGTGCGGGCCATGCCGCAGAACTCCCACATGAGTTCGCCGACCTCGCGGTGGAAGGAGTCCGGGGTGCGGTCACCGTCGACGGCGAGGAGCAGGTTGATCCGGTCCTCGGTCTCCGCCAACACCTCCTGGACCGCCGGGTGTTCGGTGGTCACCGCGTCCTGGTGCGGGTTGCGGGCGAGGTAGTCGTTGATGGTCGCCGGCAGCACGAAGTAGCCGTCGGCGAGGCCCTGCATGAGCGCGGAGGCGCCGAGACGGTTCGCGCCGTGGTCGGAGAAGTTGGCCTCGCCGATCGCGAACAGGCCGGGGATGGTGGTCTGGAGGTCGTAGTCGACCCAGAGGCCGCCCATCGTGTAGTGCACGGCGGGGTAGATACGCATGGGCACCTGGTACGGATCCTCGTCGGTGATCCGCTGGTACATGTCGAAGAGGTTGCCGTACTTGGCCTCGACGGCCTGGCGCCCCATGCGCTTGATCGCGTCGGCGAAGTCCAGGTAGACACCCTGCCCGCCGGGGCCGACCCCGCGCCCCTCGTCGCAGACGTTCTTCGCGGCGCGGGAGGCGATGTCGCGCGGGACCAGGTTGCCGAAGGACGGGTAGATGCGCTCCAGGTAGTAGTCGCGCTCGTCCTCGGGAATCTTGTTCGGCGGCCGGTCGTCGCCCTTGGCCTTGGGCACCCAGATCCGGCCGTCGTTGCGCAGCGACTCGCTCATCAGCGTCAGCTTGGACTGGTGGTCGCCGGTGCGCGGGATGCAGGTGGGGTGGATCTGCGTGAAGCAGGGGTTGGCGAAGAGAGCGCCGCGTCGATGGGCCCGCCAGATCGCCGTGGCGTTGGAGTTCATGGCGTTCGTCGACAGGTAGAAGACGTTGCCGTAGCCGCCGGAGGCCAGCACCACCGCGTCCGCGAAGTAGGTGCTGATGCGCCCGGTGACGAGATCCCGGGCCACGATCCCCCGCGCCCGTCCGTCGACGACGATCAGGTCGAGCATCTCGGTGCGCGGGTGCATCTCGATGTTCCCGGCGGCGATCTGCCTGCTGAGGGCCTGGTAGGCACCGAGCAGCAGTTGCTGGCCCGTCTGGCCGCGGGCGTAGAAGGTGCGGGAGACCTGCACACCGCCGAAGGAGCGGGTGTCGAGCAGGCCGCCGTACTCCCGGGCGAAGGGCACGCCCTGGGCCACGCACTGGTCGATGATCTCGACCGAGATCTGCGCGAGGCGGTGGACGTTGGACTCACGCGCCCTGAAGTCGCCGCCCTTGACGGTGTCGTAGAAGAGGCGGTGGATCGAATCGCCGTCGTTGCGGTAGTTCTTGGCCGCGTTGATGCCGCCCTGCGCGGCGATGGAGTGGGCGCGGCGCGGGGAGTCCTGGTAGCAGAACTGGACGACGTGGTAGCCCTGTTCGGCGAGGGTCGCGCCCGCCGAGCCGCCCGCGAGGCCGGTCCCGACCACGATCACCGTGTGCTTGCGCCGGTTGGCGGGGTTGACCAGCTTGGCCTCGAAACGGCGCTTGTCCCAGCGCTCGTTGACGGGGCCCTTCGGGGCCTTGGTGTCGACGACCGGTTCGCCGGTCACGTAGTCGGTGTACGTCATGTTCAGCTCACCACTCCGGTCATGACACCCACGGGCACGGCGATGAAGCCGACCGTGAGCAGCAGTGCGAGGACATTGGCGACGGCCTTGAGGGCGCGGTCGCGGGTGCGGCTGCCGACGCCGAGGGTCTGGGCGGCACTCCAGAAGCCGTGCCGGACGTGCAGGCCGAGGGCGAGCATCGCGACGATGTAGATGACGTTGCCGTACCAGGTGGAGAAGGTGTCCACGACGTTCTGGTACGGGTGACCGGGCTGGAAGCCGGGGTGCACGGTGCCGGTCGTCAGGTCGAGGAGGTGCCACACGATGAACAGGCCGAGGATGATCCCGCCCCAGCGCATGGTGCGCGTGGCGTAGCTCGCCCGGGGCTTCTTGTGGACGTACTTGCTGGGCCGCGCCCGGATGTCCCGGCGGCTGAGCTGGTAGGCCGAGACGGCGTGCGCGACGACGGCGGCCACCAGCACGATCCGGATGAGCCAGAGCGTCCACTCGTAGTGCATGAACGGTTCGCCCACCGTGCGCAGCCAGTGCGCGTAGTGGTTGAACTCGCCCGCCCCGAAGAAGATCTTCAGGTTGCCGATCATGTGGACGACGAGGTACAGCAGCATGATCAGACCGCTGACGGCCATCACGGTCTTCTTGCCGACGGAGCTGTCCCACACGGTGCGTGCCAAGGACGGTCGTCGGTCCGTCCGCGTTGCCAGAGCCATGACTCAAGACGCTAGAGCCGCAGGGCCCGATCGGTCCAAGACATGGTCCGGCTTGATTCCATAGAGAGCAGCTATCGTACGGGGATGCAGTTCCAGCAGCTCCAGTACTTCGTGGCGGTCGCCGAGACCCGGCACTTCACCCGCGCCGCCGAGGCGGTCCACGTCGCCCAGCCCTCCTTGTCGCAGCAGATCAGGGCGCTGGAGCGGGAGCTCGGCGCGGACCTGTTCCTGCGGGCGCGCGGCAACATCAGCCTCACCGACGCGGGCGAGGCCCTGCTGCCGCTGGCCCGCCGCATCCTCGCCGACGCGGACACGGCCCGGCACGAGGTGCAGGAGCTGGTGCAGCTGCGTGGCGGCCGGGTCCGGCTGGGGGCGACCCCGAGCCTGTGTACCGGTCTGCTGCCGGACGTGCTGCGTGCCTTCCACGACCGCTATCCCGGCATCCGGCTGATGATCGAGGAGGGCGGCTCCCACGATCTCGTACGGCTGCTCGCGCGCGGCGCCCTGGATCTGGCCCTGGTGGTCCTGCCGCTGCCCACCCCGTCCCCGGCGCTGACGACGGTGGAACTGCTGCGCGAGGACCTGGTCGTCGTGTCCTCGCCGGAGGTGCCCGCGCCCGGTGGTGCGGGCCGCCGTACCGTGCGGGTCGCCGACCTGGAGAGCGAGCCGCTGGTGATGTTCCGGCACGGCTACGACCTGCGGGAACTGACGGTGGCCGCGTGCCGTGCCGAGGGGTTCGAGCCGGACTTCGCGGTGGAGGGCGGGGAGATGGACGCGGTGCTGGGCTTCGTACGGGCGGGGCTGGGCGTGGCCGTCGTACCGCGCATGGTCGCCACGCGCTCGGGGCGGGGACTGCGGGTCACCCCGTTGGCGCGCCCCGGACTGCACCGGACGATCGCGCTGGCCCACCGCAGCGATGTGGCCCCGCCGCGGGCGGCACGGGAGTTGCAGCGGATGCTGCTGGAGCGTTGAGGAGCCGCAGTATGGGGATTTCTCGCACAGGGGTGGGGGCTGACACGGCGGATCCTGGCGGTCGGCGCGGCGTTGATGGTGCTCGCGGGGGGAGGGCGACCTGGCCGGCGGAGGGTTGCTGCCCTTCACGCCCGTGGACGACCGGGCCGTCAGGGGACGTCTGAACTCCCTCGACCTGCACGCCGGCCCGACGGGAACCGGAACCGCAGCGGCGTACGCGCAGACCCGGGGCGGCGAACACCCCGTGCTCGTCGCGCCGGGCGGGGACACGGGCCACGTCGTCGTGGTGGCCCGCACCCACGCTTCCCTGCGTTCACCGCCGCTGCCCTGGGACCGGGGCGGGGCTCAGCCCGTCGCGTCCACCAGCGCCAGCTCGTGCAGCCGCTCCGGCGGGCCCGGGCGGGCGTAGTACCAGCCCTGGGCCGTGTCGCAGCCCAGTATCCGCAACTGCTCGGCCTGGGCCCCGGTTTCGACGCCCTCGACCGTCACCGCCAGGTCCAGGCCGTGGGCGAGGGAGACGATCCCCTCGACGATCTTGAGGTCGACCGGGTCGGCGGGGAACTGCTGCATGCTCTGGGTGAAGGAGCGGTCCAGCTTGAGGACGCTGACCGGGAGACGGCGCAGGTTCGCCAGGTTCGAGTAGCCGGTGCCGAAGTCGTCCAGGGCGATGTCGACGCCCATCTCGGCGAGTCGGCGCAGCGGCTTGAGCAGGTCGTCGTCGGCGCCGATGAGGGCCGACTCCGTGACTTCGAGGCAGAGGGCGTCCGGGGCGACGCCCGCGCGCTCCAGGATGTCCACCGTGTCCTGGACCAGGCCGGGGTGAGTGAGCTGGCAGGGCGAGAGGTTGACGTTGATGCGGAGCGGGCCGCCCGCGGTGTCCTCGCCGTACCGTTCTCGCCACTCGCGCGCCTGCCGTACCGACTGCTCCAGGACCCAGCGGCCGAGCGGCACGATCAGCCCGGTGTGCTCGGCGAGCGGGATGAACCGGTCCGGGCCCAGGACGCCGTGCTGCGGGTGCAGCCAGCGCACCAGCGCCTCGGCGCCCCGCACACTGCCGTCACCGAGGTGCACCAGCGGCTGGTACTCGATGAAGAACTCGCCCCGCTCCAGGGCCGCGGGCAGCTGGGTGGTCAGCCCGTGCCGGGTGATGGCGCGGGCGTCGGCCTCCGGGTCGGCCAGCTCGAACCGGTTGCCACCCGCCGACTTGGCCCGGTACATGGTGATGTCGGCGCTGCGCAGCACCTCCGCGGGGCCCCGCTCCCCCGTCGGGCCCTCGACGATGCCGATGCTGCCGCGCACGGTCAGCTCGCGGCCGTCGATACGGACCGGGGCGAGCAGGACGTTCATGATGCGCGCCGCGAGGTCGTCGACCTCGCTCTCGGTGTCCGGGCCGGTGGTCAGCGCCACGAACTCGTCACCGCCGAGGCGGGCGACCATCTCGCCCGGCGCGGTCGCGCAGGACTGGAGCCGGTCGGCGACCTCGACGAGCAGCCGGTCGCCGGCCGCGTGGCCGAGGCTGTCGTTGATGGTCTTGAAGCCGTCGAGGTCGAGGTAGCACAGGCCGAACCGCTGGCCCTCGCCGGCGTTGAGCGCCTTCTCCAGGCGTTCGAAGAACAGGGTGCGGTTGGGCAGCCCGGTGAGGGCGTCGTGCGTGGCCTCGTAGCGCAGCCGGAGGTTGAGCAGCCGGCGCTCGGTGGTGTCCTCCATGAGGGCGAGCTGGTACTGCGGGACGCCGTCGGCGTCGCGCAGCAGGGAGACCGTCAGGTTGGTCCACAGGACCGTTCCGTCCGGGCGGTAGAAGGCCTTTTCGAGGTGGTAGTGCTCGCGCTCGCCGCGGACGAGTTCGTCGTAGAGCGTCCAGGTCTGGGGCGCGTCCTCGGGGTGGGTCCACTCCTGGACCTTGCGGCCGCGCATGCTCTGGTCGGTGAGGCCGAACATGCGCAGCAGCGCGCCGTTGACCTGGAGGACGTTGCCGTCCAGGTCGGCGATGCCGATTCCTATGGCCGCGCCCTCGAACACCGCCCGGAACCGGGCCTCGGTGGCGTGCAGCGCCTGCGCCACCACGCCCTGCGCCTCCAGCGCGGCCTGCGCGATGGCCTCCTGCTCGGCCAGCGTCCGCTCGCGCAGCGCCTGCGCGAACCCGGCGGCCATGGCGTGCTGGAGGCGTGCGGACCGGGACCGCAGGTCCTCACGGTCGCCTTCGCCGCCGCAGTAGAGCACCAGATAGGCGTCGACGCAGTCCAGGGAGCGGCTCAGCGCCTCCGGATCGGTGCAGTGGGCGGTGACGAGGCCGGCGCCGACCGCCCGGCCCGCGTCCGTGTCGACGGTCCTGGCCACGAGCGCCTCGCTCAACCGGCGGGCCAGCGGCAGCAGTTGCTTCTCGAACTCCAGCCGGGTCGCGGACGTCGACGTCACCGGGAACACGGCCCGGCTCCAGATCGTCGCGAACCGGCGCAGTCTGTCCTCCGGCCCGTCCGGCTCGGCGATCACGCGGAACGCCCCACGCCGCCGAACTGCGAGAAGGCCCACGGATCCTCGTCCTCGGGGTCCCAGTTCTCCGACTCCGGCCGCCACCGCGGCATCGGTACCAGTCCGGGTTCCACCATGTCGTACCCCTCGAAGAACCGTGCGATCTGGTCGTGCGAGCGCATGATCAGCGGGTTGCGGATGTCCTCGTACACGTCCATCGCGCCCTGGACCTGCTCCTGCGACAGCGGGATGCCCTCGTAGGCGGCGTGCGTGAGCACCAGCAGGCTGCCGGGCGCGAGCGCGTCGCGCAGCTCGGCCACCGCTCCGTAGGGGTCGTCCGCGTCTTCCACGAAGTGCAGTATGGCAACGAGAAGCACCGCCACCGGACGGTTCGGGTCGATCAGTCGCCGGACCTCGGCGCTCTCCAGGATCTCCTGGGGCTTGCGGAGGTCGGCCGCGACGACGCCCGCGTCCGGGTTGTCCGCGATGACCGCCTGGCTGTGCGCGACCGCCACCGGATCGTGGTCGACGTAGACGACACGGGCGCCGGGGCTGGCGCTCTGGGCGACCTCGTGGACGTTGCCGAAGGTGGGTATGCCGGAGCCGATGTCCAGGAACTGCGTGACGCCCTCGTCGACCGCGAACCGCACCGCCCGGCGCATGAACGCCCGGTTCGCCTGCATGATCTTCGGCAGTCCCGGCACGTGCTCCATGGCCTTGCGGGCGGCCACCCGGTCGGCCTCGAAGTTGTGCGAACCGCCCAGATAGAAGTCGTAGATACGCGCCACGCTCGGCACCGAGATGTCGATGCTCCGGGGAGCCCAGGCGGGACGCTCCATGTATCTCTCCAAGGCGTAGGCGATCCGGTGTTCGAGCTGAGGCTACTGATCGCCTGCCAATGGGGCGAGCGGAAACGGAAATTGACCGTCCGTTCCCGGTCACTGCCTGCGGCACGTGCCGCTCGGAAGTGGCTGTGGATTCGCTACGAAACGTAGGCGCCGCACTCCGGAGAGTTCCGGAACGGGCGCCGAATCACGGGGGGTTGGGCGGAATGACGGCAAACCGGTCCGGCCCCTCCGTGCGGTGCGGAGGGGCCGGACCGGTGGACCGGTGGGGCCGGAGTCACTTGTCGGAGACGCCGACCATCTCTCCGTTGGGACGGACCGCGTACCAGGTGCCGCCGACGCCCTGGCCGTTGGTGTCGCCGGGCTGCTTGTCGGCCGCGAAGGTGTAGATGGGCGAGCAGTTGACCGTCTGCTGCTTGACACCGTCGGAACGGGTGAAGCTCATCAGGCCCTTCTTCTGGACGCCCTTGGTGTCGTTCGCCGACACGGGCGCCACGACCGGCCACTTCTCCAGGCAGGCACCGTTGCAGTTCGAGACCGGCTCGGGCCAGGCCTTGTCCTTGGCGAAGCGGTAGACCGTCATGCCGTTCTTGTCGACGACGATCTCGCCCAGGTCGGGATCGTTGCGCGTGGACAGCCCGGGCAGGCTGGCGACGGACGCCTTCTTGCCGGTGGGCGCCAGCGCGTACCACTTGCCGCCAACGCCCTGACCGGTGAGATCGCCGGGCTTGGTGTCCTTGGCGTAGCGGTAGGCGGGCCAGCCGGCGATGGTGAGCTGCTTGCTGCCGTCGGCGCGGGTCACCTCGCCGAGCAGCGCCTTGTCGATACCGGCACCGGCCGAGGCGTCGTCCGCGGGCACCGGCGGCCAGGCCGTCGCACAGTCGCCGTTGCAGTTCGACTTCGGCGGCTCGGCGGTGTCCTCGTCGAAGCGGTAGAGGCTGAGACCGGTGGCGTCCGTCAGCACGTCCCCGAGCTCGGCGTTCGCGGAGACCTGCAGCTTGCCGGCCGAGGCCGACTGGGCTCCGAGGTTCCCCTGGCCGATCGCGGTCGAACTCGCCGTGGGGCTGGGGCTGGTACCGGTCCCGAGACCGGAGCCGACACCGCCGTAGCCGCCCGCCGCCGCCGTGGCTCCGACGTTCTGGCTGCCCACCGACGAGGTGCCGCCTTCCTGGCCGCACGCCGTCGTCAGCGCCAGCACCACCGCAGCACTCGCCACGAGTGAGGCGTTCCGCCAGGAGGTCTTCATCGTCAACTCCCCATAAATCCTTAGGGTGTTGCAGCGCCCTTCTGCGCCGCCGCACGACAATGGGTACGCACCGGAGCAGGGGTTGTGTTCAACCGTCCCGCAAATTTCTTTCCGGAGGCTGTGACCACACCCGCCTCGGGCCGCACAGATGTACGTGCCATCGGACGGACGAACGCCTGGGATTCAAACATCCGGCGGCCATTTGTCCCTCCTTCGGACCAATCTCTTCGCGCCCGCGCGTGGGACGGCGGGACAGGCCTCATGATCTCCGTCGTGCATCGACCCGAATCGCCCCAATCCGCCTCCGCCATACGGGTGTTGGCCCTGCTGACATTGACGTGGGCGCTCATCGGGCCCACGGCCGGGGTGGCCGAGGCGGACGCCTGCGCCTACGCCTCGGTCGGCCCCGGCGGCGCCGAGGTGGTGGCGGTCGCCGGCAGCCTCACCACCTGGCCCAGTCACCCGCCCTGCCCGAAACCGAAACCCACCCCCACACCCACGCCCACCCCGACACCCACTCCCCCAGAGCCCCCTTGCACTCCGACACCCTCCCCGGACCCCACACCGAAGCCGCCTCCGACGCGGAAACCGCCGAAACCCAGGCCCACCCCGACGCCGGAGCCACCGGCCCCCGCACCCCCGCCGCCCGCACCGACACCGCAGCCGGCGCCGCCGCGGGCACGGCCGACACCGCCGCCCGCACCCGTCCCGCCCCCGCCCCCTACCCCCACCCCGAGCCCGAGCCCGACACGGACGCCGCCGCCCAAGCCGGCTCCGGGCCCCTCCGCGCCCCCGGTGAGCTACCCGGCCTACCACCACGCGAAGGCGCCCGACCGGCCCACGCACAGCACGACCTCGCCCGTGATCTACGTCCTGCTCATCACCGCGCCCGCGGTGGTCGCCGTGGCCGCCCTGCGGCCCCGCTAGTGCCGATCCTGGAGGCATCCCTTGCCGGAATGGCTTGTTCTCATCCTCGCGATGCTGGCCGCGTGCGCGGTGGTGGTCGTCATCACGCTCATCCGCCACAAGGCGGCACCCGTGGACGAGGATCCCAGCGAGACCCCGGACGTCATCGAGTACATGACGATGTGGATCGGGGTGGTGTACGCCATCGTCCTGGGTCTGGCCATCGCGGGCGTGTGGGAGGCCCGCAGCGCGGCCCAGGACCACGTCCAGGCGGAGGCCCAGGCGCTGCACGAGATCTCGGAGCGGGTGCAGGTCTACCCGGCCGACGCCCGTGACCGCATTCGGGCCGATGTCAACGCCTATGTCGGACACGTCGTCACGACGGAGTGGAAGGAGATGGCCGACCACCGCCGCATGACCGAACAGGGCACCGAGCTCCTCGACCGGCTCCGCACGGACGTCACCTCCTACGAGCCGAGGAGCGACTTCGAGGCCCAGGCCTACCAGCCGCTCGTCGACCAGGTGGCCGCCGTGGACCAGGCCCGCAACGCCCGCGCGGACTCGGTCGAGCCCACGATGCCCGGGGTGGTCTGGTTCGGCCTGCTGGGCGGCGGTGTCGTCACCATCGGGATGGTCTTCGCGCTGCAGATCCGGCGCACGACCCGCGAGCTGATCCTGGCCGGCCTGTTCTCCGCGCTGATCGCCTTCCTGCTCTTCCTGATCTGGGACTTCGACGCCCCCTACAGCCGGGGCATCACGGCGTCGGCGGAGCCGTTCTACGCCCTCTTCCCGGACGTCAAGGGCTGACCGGCGCTCACCGCGAGTACCCGCGAAGGGGACACCGGCGGCCGACACACCGCCGGTGTCCCCTGGGCGGCCCACCCGTATGCCCCATTCGGAGCGACAGCGATCGCGCGGACGGACGCCTGTTCCTAGCGTTTCGGTCATCGAGGTGCATTCCCGACACTGGCGGAACAGGTCCGCAGTTGCTCCTCGGGGACCGGAGGAACCACCATGCGCGCGATACGCGTCGCTTCGGCCGCACTGCTGGGCGTGACCGCCCTGACCTTCTGCGCACCGGCCGCCGTGGCGAGCGGCGACACCCCCGTCACTCCCTTCGGTTTCAGCGTCGTGCCCTCGACCGTCGCCCCCGGTGACAAGGTGGCGCTGCTGCTGGAACGGGACCACGGCGGCTGCAAGGGCTCCGCGACCGTCATGTCGGGGGTGTTCGACACCGCCGTCATCCCGCCGCGCAGGAGCCAGACGACGGTCGGGGTCGACTGGGACGCCAGACCCGGCGCGGTCTACCAGGTGACGTTCACCTGCGACGGCGTGAGCGGCACCACCGGCCTGACCATCGCCGACGGCCGTCCGGCCGGTTCCAGGCCGTTGCCGTTGCACCCCGACCGGGGCGTGCACGCCGGTGAGGGCGGCACCCTCGCCGGGCTCGACGTCAAGGAGCTCGGCCTCGGCGCCCTGCTGATCGCGGGCTCGATCGGGGCGGCATACCACTTCTCCCTTCGCCGCACCGGCGAGGACGGCGCCTGAGGGCTTACCCGGGCGGACCGGCACAGACCGCCGCCCCGGTTCCTCTCGGAGTCCGGGGCGGCGATCCTCTCCGAAGGGGACGGAGATCAGATGTGCTTCTCGGTGCGCCTGCGCATCCAGAACACCCCGCCGCCGATGACGGCCAGGGCCACCAGACCGCCGCCGATGGCCATGTCGGTCGGCGTGGCCCCGCTGGAGCTGCTGCCGCCGAGACCGCCGCGGACGCCTCCGATGACGGTGAAGGCCGTGGGGTTGATCACGGTGCCGTTGCCGCAGACGACGCTGATGCTGTGCGATCCCGTGGCCGCGTCCCGGTTGACCGTGGCGCGTCCCGTCGCCAGGTTGTTGGCCCCGGTCGTCAGCCTGATCGTCCGGAACGCGTCCGAGCTCGCGGTGGCGTTCCCGGTGCAGTTGTTGACGGTGATGGTCAGTTGTCCGCCCCGGGCGATGACGTTGGGAAGGGCGACGACGTTGCTCGGGCTCAGATTCATGCCGTCCCGCGCGACGGCCGCCGGAGCGGTGAGTCCGAGCACGGCGACCGCGGCACCGGCGGCCGCCAGGGCACGAGTAGTACGCATGTGAATCCTCCGCGGGAGACGCCCCGGGAACGGTCCCCGGTGGATCGGCGAGAAAACGCCTCCCAGAAAGACCCTCAGACGCCTTGCCCGAACCCGCATTTCGAGAATGGTCCGTCCTGGTGAGAGGACACGCCGAACGAAAAGCGCACAATCGGATATCTCCGCAGGTCACGGACCGTCAGAAAATTCCTGTTCACGGCAACTCGGATGGCGCACCACCCGCGTTCGGGGGCCACCCGTTCGCCGTTGCCCCGTCGCCGGTTTCGCGCGCGGGACTTAGCGTTCTCGTATGCGCGAATGACGCGGCGACGGCCGCGTCGAGAGGGGAAGTCAATGTCTGCGTCCGAGCTGGCCGACCTGGCCGAAGAAGAGGAGCAGCGGAAGAAGCGCGCTCCCTGGGGCGTGATAGCGCTTGTTCTGCTGACCGGTCTCGCGCTCATCCGGAACGGTTCGGGGGAGTTCGACGTCGGGCCGCCGCAGCCCGCGTCGGCGGCCGCGGCGGACAGCCGGGTGCCCGGCAGCGCCTTCGGCAACGCCCCCGCTCCCCTGCCGTTCGCCGAGCCCGACCGGGTGTCCATCCCGGCGATCCGGGTCGACGCGCCGCTGGTGCCGGTCGGCCTGGACTCGGACGGCTGGGTCGGCGCGCCGCCGCCGGAGGACCCGAACCTGGCCGGCTGGTTCACGGGTGCGGTGTCCCCGGGTGAGAAGGGCACCGCGGTCGTCGACGGTCACGTGGACAACAAACAGGGCCCCGCCGTGTTCTACGGACTGGGGGCCCTGAAGAAGGGAAATCGCGTCGAGATCAGGCGCAAGGACGGAAAGACGGCGGTCTTCGAGATCTACGGCATCGAGGTCTTCGAGAAGAACAATTTCCCCGGCGACCGTGTCTACGGTTCCAAGGGCGCCCCGGAATTGCGGGTCATCACCTGCGGGGGCGGTTTCTCCAAGCAGAGCGGTTACGCCGGTAACGTCGTCGCCTTCGCCCGCCTGGCCGAGGTCCGCTGAGCGTTCCCCGGCCCGGCGGGCGTATGCCGGCTATGCGTACTGCCGTCGCGGGACGGTGATGTGGTAGCCGGAATCGATGAGCTGCGGAAGATAGTCGCGCAGCGCCCGGACACTCTGGGAGCGGTCGCCCCCGGCGTCGTGCGAGAGCACCACGACGCCGGGGGCGGCGCCGTTCTCCACCCGGCCGACGATGCGGCGGGTGCCCGGGGTGGTCCAGTCGAGGGTGTCCACGGTCCAGGCGAGGGGGTCCATGCCGAGTTCGGCGCCGAGCTGGAACGCGGCCCGGTTCCAGGCGCCGTAGGGGGCGCGGAACCATTCGGGGCGCTCCCCGTAGGCGTCCTCGATGACGTCGCAGGTGCGTTCCATCTCGGAGCGGATGCGGGAGCGGCTGAGCCGGGTGAGCAGCGGGTGGGACCAGGTGTGGTTGCCGACGACGTGTCCCTCGTCGGCCATCCGGGCCAGCAGGTCCTGGTTGTCGACCGCCATCTCCCCGCACACGAAGAACATCGCGCGGACGTCGTACTCGGCCAGCGTGTCCAGGATGTGCGGGGTGTAGCGGGGATCGGGTCCGTCGTCGAAGGTCAGCACCATGGTGCGGCCGCGGCCGGAGACCTTCAGCAACGGCTCGTGGCGCACGAGCGTCTTCCTGGGAGCGGTGTGCGGCGGACCGTATCCGGTCAGGGGCTGGAGGCGGTAGGCCGAGGACTTGACCGCGCGACGGGCCGGTGGGCCGGCGGCGGGGAGCGCCGGGCGGACCGGCTCCTCGCCGGTGAGGGCCGCGAGCACTCCGGCCGTGCCGGCGGCCCCGACCGCGGCGGCGCCGGCCAGCAGGGCCCTGCGCCGCGTGAGCACCGCCGCCGCCTTCGACGACAGCCGTGTGAGCAACTGATCCTTCGTCATGACTCATCAGTCGCCCGGCGGAGCGCCGACGCACCTCAGCAACACCGGTGCGGCGGCACGAATACACCCGCACGGCGCAGCGAAGACCTCCGGGCGGTCTGGCGGAACGTCAGCACGACGTCGTGCGGGGTCGATCGGCTACGGCCCCGGCCTCGTCCCCTCCGTCGAGGCCGGGGTGCCGAGGGCGGCGACGGGCTTCGGTGACGGCCCGTTCGCGGCCCGCCCTTCGGGTGCCCCTTTTCCAGAAAGCTTGCGCACCCAAGTCGACGGGGGCCCGTACGCCGCCCGGACCTGCGGCTTCCGATAGCCTCGGGGCCGTGACGGAACAGCACTCGCACCAGTTCGAGCGGGGCACGGACGGGCCCAAGGTCATCGTCGTCGGCGTGGACGGCTCCGACTCCTCGCTCCGCGCCGCGGCCTACGCCGGTGGTCTGGCCCGGCGGCAGAACGCGCTGCTCGCCGTGGTGTACGTCCAGCCGGTGATCGCCTCGGGAGCCGCGCTCGGCGCCCCGGTCGCCGAGACGACGGACGAGATCGCCGAGGACCTGGTCGCCCAGATCCGGCTCGCCACCGAGCAGAACAAGGGGATATTCGATGTGCGCTGGGAGTTCCACACCTTCCGCGGCGACCCCTACGGCGGGCTGACGAAGGCGGCGGACGAACTCAAGGCCGACGCGGTGGTCGTCGGCGCCTCGGAGCAGGCCGGTCACCGGATCGTCGGTTCGGTCGCGGTACGGCTGGTCAAGGCGGGGCGCTGGCCGGTGACCGTGGTGCCGTAGCGGGCCGTCGGGGCGCACCGCCACCGGGTGTGTGCGTGGCCCCTTCCTTCGCCGCCGTGCCTGCGCCATCATGATCCGCCGTCAGCCGTTTGCCGACCGCGAAGAGGTGAGGCGCATGGCCCGGCTCCGTATGGGCGAGGGGATTCTCCGCCGCAAACCGATCGAGCGCATCGAGGAGACGGAGGCCGACGCGGGCACCGGCCTCGAACGGTCGCTGGGACTGTGGCAACTGACCGCGATCGGCGTGGGCGGCATCATCGGGGCGGGCATCTTCACGCTCGCCGGGACCGTGGCCAACGGTACGGCGGGGCCCGCGGTCCTCGTCTCCTTCCTCGTGGCCGGTGTGGCGAGCGCGGCGGCCGCGCTGTCGTACGCCGAGTTCGCCGGTCTCATCCCGAAGGCCGGGTCCGCGTACACCTACGGCTACGCGGTGCTCGGCGAGTTCGCGGGCTGGTTCATCGGCTGGGACCTGCTCCTGGAGTACACGGCGATCGTGGCGGTGGTGGCGATCGGCATCTCCGGCTACTTCAGCTTCCTGGTCGGGGAGATGGGCGCCGATCTGCCGAACTGGATGCTGGGCGCGCCCGGTACCGGCGACGGGCACCGGGTGGATCTGTTCGCCGCGGTGCTGTGCCTGTTGATCGCGTACCTGCTCACCCTCGGCATCCGCAACGCGGCCCGCTTCGAGATGGTCGTCGTGGTGCTCAAGGTGCTGGTCGTGCTGTTGGTGATCGCGGTCGGGGTCTTCCACATCGACACGGCGAACTACAACCCGTTCTTCCCGTACGGCGTCGGCGGGGCGTTCACCGGGGCGGCGACGGTGTTCTTCGCGGTCTTCGGGTACGACGCCATGTCGACGGCGGCCGAGGAGTCCAAGGACGCGCAGCGGCACATGCCGAAGGCGATCCTGTACTCGCTCGCGATCTCGATGGTGCTGTACGTGGCGGCCTGTCTGGTGCTGACCGGCATGCAGGACTACAAGGACATCGACAAGGAGAGCGGCTTCTCGACGGCGTTCAAGTCGGTGGGGCTCGGCGGGCTCGCGGACGTGATCGCGGTGGGCGCGATCATCGGCATCCTCACGGTGATGTTCACGTTCATGCTCGGGGTGACCCGGGTGTGGTTCTCGATGTCCCGGGACGGGCTGCTGCCCCGGTGGTTCGCCAAGACGCACCCGACGCGGCACGTGCCCACGCGCGTGACGTGGATCGTCGGCTTCGCGTCGGCCGCCATCGCCGGTTTCCTGCCGATCGGCGAGGCGGCCGAACTGACCAACATCGGGATCCTGTTGGCCTTCGTGGTGGTGTGCGCGGCGGTGATCGTGCTGCGGTACCGGCAGCCGGACCTGCCGCGCACCTTCCGTACGCCGTGGATGCCGGTGGTGCCGGCCCTGGGCGTCGGCTTCTCGATCTGGCTGATCACGTATCTGCAGTGGCAGACCTGGGTGCGGTTCGCGGTGTGGTTCGCGATCGGCACCGTGATCTATTTCGGGTACTCGTACAAGCGGTCGGCGTTGGCGGAGCGTTAGAGCTCGCGCAGGAACCCGAGGAGGAGCTCGTTGAACTCCTCGGGCTTCTCCAGGTTGGGGAAGTGCGAGGTGCCCTCCACCAGGACCGAACGGCCGTTGTGCACGGTGTCGGCGTAGCGTTCGGCGTCGGCGAGCAGGTCCGGTGAGTCGAGCGTGCCGTTGACGGTGAGCACCGGTACGTCGATCTTCGGGACGCGGGCCCAGGTGTCGGTCATGGGCACGTGCCAGTTCCGTTCGCCCGGTGTGTGCTTGGCGATGGTGTGCAGGGCCATCTCGCGCAGGTGGTCCAGGATCCGCTGGTCGGTCTCCTCGACCGTGCGGAAGGGGCCCGCGACGGACCGGAGGAACACCTTCAGCCAGCCTTCGACGTCGCCCGAGTGCAGGGTCCGGTGGGACTCGGCCACGACCTGCCGGGTCGCCTCGTGGGTGTACTGGAAGTCGCTGACGGAGGCTCCGCTCAGCACGATCCCCCGGACCAGTTCCGGATACTCGATCGCCATGTCACCGGCGATGGCTCCCCCCATCGAGACGCCGACCAGGGCCGCGGGGCCCGCGTCGAGGTGGCGCAGCAGTGCGGCGAGGTCGTCGGCCCAGCGGAAGGGCTTGGTGGCGTTGGCGGTCCAGCCGTGGCCGCGGACGTCCACGGCGATGACGCGGTGTTCGGCGGCGAGGACCGGCGTCTGGGCCTCGAAGAGACGGTGGTCGATGTAACCGGCGTGCAGCAGGACGACGGGGTCCCCGGTGCCGGTGTCGAGGTAGGCGATGTCCCCGTCGGTGGACGCGAAGAAGCTCAGTTCCGAAGCGACTGTCATGACAACCAAGGTGTCATGTTCGAGGGAGTTTGACAACCGGGTTGTCATGATGGTCCCCGGTGCATGATGAGCGGGTGAACGACATCGACGAGCCACTGCCACCCGACGATCTCGGCCACCGGGTCAGCGAGGTGTTCGACCTGGTCGGCGCCCTCTACCGGCGCGGGCTGCGCAAACTGGAGCAGGACGAGGCGGTCGGGGGCGTGTCCGTCGGCGTGCGCTCCGTCCTCGTCCTGCTGCACAGGTACGGGCCCATGACGGTGCCTCAGATGGCCCGGATCATGGCCCTGACCCGGCAGTTCGTGCAGCGCATGACCAACGACGCGATGGACCGGGGCTGGGCGGAGGCCACGCCCAACCCCGCCCACCAGCGGTCCTCGCTGATCCGGATCACGGACGAGGGCACGGCCGTCATCACCGCGATCCTCGCGCGCGAGCACGCCCTGAACCGGCAGGTCGGCGGCGGCGAGCTGACCGAGGCGGAACTCCGGGCGTGCGTACGCGTGCTGAAGGAGATGTTGCGGACCTTCGACCACGTGGACGTGGACTGACCTACTGCCCCATCACGAGCCCGTCCTTCGCCGCGCCCCGGCTGAGCACCACCTCGCGGATCCGGTCGCGGACGCCCTCGACGTCGGCGCCCTGCCCGATCGCCCGATTGAGGTTCACCACCCGCCCGGCGTCCACGTCGAACATCTGCGGCACGAACTCCGCCTTCGCGACCCGCCAGCGCTCACCCGGCCGGGCGGGCGGGGCGAACGTGAAGCGGCCGAGGGTGGACTGGTTGCCGCGAGGGTCCTGGGCGCCTTCGTGGTTGAACATCTCACCGGCGATCTGGTCGCCCATGCCGTAGACCACCCAGGTGCCGTTGACCTTCTCGTACGCCTGCGGGACATGGGCGTGGGTGCCGAGGATCAGGTCGACGTCGGGACGGATGCCGGTGCGGGCGGCGGTCAGGTCGCGGGCGAGGGCCAGCTGCTGCTCGTCGGGCGCGTCCTGCCATTCGGTGCCCCAGTGCAGCGATACGACGACCACGTCGGCGCCCGCCTTCCGGGCGGCCCGGGCGTCCGCCAGGATCCTGTTCCCGTCCAGCAGGTTCACCGCCCAGGGCTGGCCCTGGGGCAGGGGGAAGCCGTTGGTGTCATAGGTGTAGGCGAGGTGGGCGACCTTGGCAGGGCCCGCGCGCAGGACGGTGACCGTGCGCGCCTCGCCCTCGGTACGGGCCGACCCGGCGTGCCGTACGCCCGCGCGGTCCAGGGCGTCGAGCGTGCGGCGGATGCCCTCGGCGCCGTCGTCGAGACTGTGGTTGGAGGCGGTGGAGCAGCCGTCGTAACCGGTGACGGCAAGGGCCTGGGCCACTTCGGGCGGCGACTTGAAGGTCGGGTAGCCGGTGTAGTCGCCGTTCGCGCCGTAGACGGTCTCCATGTGACACAGCGCCAGATCCGCGGGGGCGACGACGGATCGGATTCCGGCCAGCATCGGACGGAAGTCGTAGCCGTTCCCGCCCGCGTCGAACCGGGCCCGGTCGATGATCGAGCTGTGCGGCAGGACGTCACCGGAGGCGACGAGCGTGAAGCCGCGCGGTGCGGCCGCGGCGGCCGGGGCCGGATGCCCGGAGGTGTCGTGGTCGTGCGCCTGGCAGGCCGCTCCACCGGCGAGAAGGGCCGTGAGGGCCAGGGCAACCTGCCGTCTGCGTGCAATCATCAGCTCACCCCACTGAGGTCATATTTACTGACGAATAGGTATGAGCTTGTCCGTGCCCGCAAACGGCCCGGCCGCCTTGTTGACCCGTCCGGGGCGGACGGGACACGGAAGCGGACGCGGAAGGGACCGTTCACCGAACCGTTCGTCGACGCGATCGACCGTCCGCCGCAGATCCTTGTGCGTGCCCTGTCCCCCGGCCCCGCGCTGAGGTGCCATACGGCCATGACGGCCGGAACCACCCTCACGAACGGGACGACCGCCGAGCACGAGCTCGCCGCACTGCAGCGGGAGCACGGCCGGCCCCTCTTCGCGCTCCTCCTCCGGCTCAGCGACGGCGACCGGCAACGCGCCGAGGACCTGGTGCAGGAGACCCTCGTACGCGCCTGGCAGCATCCCGAGGCGCTGCGCGCCGACGACTTCGAGTCCGTACGGCCCTGGTTGCTGACCGTGGGACGGCGGCTTGCCATCGACGCGCGGCGGGCCCGGCAGGCACGTCCCGCCGAGGTCGGCGACGCGGTGCTGGAGAACGCCCGGGTGTGCGCCGACCACGCCGAGCGGGCCGCCGCCGCCCTCGACGTACGCGAGGCTGTGAAGACACTCACTCCGGAGCACCGTGAAGTCCTGGTGCTCGTGTATTTCCAGGGGGCGAGTGTGGCGGAGGCCGCCGAGATCCTGGGGATTCCGCCCGGTACGGTGAAGTCCCGCGCGTACTACGCGCTGCGCGCCCTGCGCCGGGTGCTTCCGGGATACGCGGCCGACCTGCGGTGAAACCAATGGGAAAGTCAAACCTCCGTAAAGCGCCTTGCTGAGGACCCCGGTTGAGTAATCGGCTGTCCTCATCCGTGTTCCGGATGGGGTCCCCAGGCCCGGGGTCGGGCTACGCGCACGCACCGGAGGAAGGCAGGAAGGGATGCTGCACAGAGGTCAAGAGGGCACGGACGGCACCGGCGGAGGCGAACTCGTCGTCCCCATGGCCTGGTTGTACGCCGAGTACATCGCCGACGAGCTGCTGCGTTCCGGCGATCTGATGCCGCCGACGTCCTTCGAGTTCCGGGCCGGGCGGGACGCGCTGGCGCTGACCGTCTTCCTCGCCGACACCGAGGGAGAGCTCTCCGGGATCCAGGTCGTCTCCCAGCTCGAGAACTGGCTCTCCCTGACGGCGTACGACCAGCCGTGGCAGGACTGGGTGTGCGAGCGGATGGCCGCGCTGACCGCCGAGGCGGTCGCCACCGGCGAGCCCGCCGCGGACCTCGAACTGGCGGCCGCGGCCTGGCGCTGGCTGGAGGAGACGGAACTGCTCGCCCCCGACCTGAACGCGGTGCCTGGCGGTGCGGCGGGGATCGGCGAGGACGAGGGGCCGAAGGTGTGGACACCCGCGTGGCAGCTCGGTCTGCCCCTCGGGCACCTCGCCATCCACCTCTTCTAGCCGTTCTGGATTACTCGCGATCCGGACCAATCCGCGGGGCCGACCGCTCCGAATCCCTTGGTCACGATTCTGTGCATGCCTTGAGTGATTCGGCGGGCTGGTCCGTACCGGTGGGAGCAAGGAGTAACCCCACCCACACTCAACGGTACGAGGTTTCCGCATGAGGTCCTTGGAGAGGCATCGCGACGTCGGCGCGTACGCGCTCGGCGTGCTGGACGAGGCGGAGGCCTTCCGCTTCGAGGACCACCTCATGGAGTGCCCCAGGTGCGCGGCACACGTGACCGAGTTCGGTCCGGTGACCCGCCAGATGATGCTGTACCGCCGGGCGACACCACGGGCCGTGCACCCGATGGCCCAGCCCGGTCCCCAGCTTCTGGGCCGCCTGCTCGGTGAGGTGGCCACCCGCCACCGGGCCCGCCGCAGGCGCCTGCTGTACGCGGTGGCCGCCTCGGTGGTCCTGGCCGTCGGCGGCTCCACCCTGGCGATGTCTGCGGGCGGCGACGCGGCGCGGTCCACCAGCATCGAGGCCACCGACGCCCGTTCCGGTGTCTGGGCCCAGGTGACCACCGAGGACGAGGACTGGGGCACCCAGGTGGAGCTCAAGGTCAAGGACGAGTCCGGCCCCCGCGCCTGTCACCTCGTCGCGATCAGCCACGACGGCAAGGAAGAGACCGTCACCGGCTGGAACGCCACCGGGCACGACACCGGCGACGATCCCATGATGGGCAGCTCCACCTTCCACGCCGACCAGATCGACCACTACGAGGTCAGGACGTCGGGCGGGGAGCGTCTGGTCACGCTGGAGCCGGGCTGACCCGGTCCGGTCACTTGAGCAGGCGCGACAACCGCCGGTCCGCCAGGAGCCTGCCGCCCGTCTGGCAGGTGGGGCAGTACTGGAGGGAGGAGTCGCTGAAGGAGACCTCCCTGATGGTGTCGCCGCAGACCGGGCACGGATCGCCGGTGTGGCCGTGGACACGCAGACCGGACTTCTTCTCCGACTTCAGGCGGCCCGCCGCCACACCCCGTGAGCGTTCCACCGCTTCGGTGAGGGTCGTGCGCAGCGCCCGGTAGAGGGTCTCCGTCTCCTCGGGGGTCAGGGAAGCAGCCAGCTTGAACGGGGACATCCTCGCCGCGTGCAGGATCTCGTCGCTGTAGGCGTTGCCCACGCCGGCGATGAGGGTCTGGTCGCGCAGGGCGCCCTTGAGCTGTCGGCGCTCGTCCTTGAGCAGGGCCGCGAGGCTCGCCCCGTCGAAGTCCTCGGCCAGGGGATCCGGGCCCAGGCGGGCGATGCCGGGAACCTCCTGGGGGTCGGCCACCACGTACACCGCGAGGCGCTTCTGCGTTCCCGCCTCCGTGAGGTCGAAGCCGGCGCCGGTCTCCAGCGCCACCCGGAGGGCGAGGGGGCCCTTGCCGGGGCGGGGCGGGCCGTCGGGCAGCCGGTCCTTCCAGTGCAGCCAGCCCGCGCGGGCCAGGTGGGTGACGAGGTGCGGTCCGCCGTCCGTCGCGAGGTCGAGGAACTTGCCGTGCCGGCGCACGGAGACCACCTCGCGGCCCTCGACGGCGGTGAGCGGAGGGTCGTACGTCTTCAGGACGCTGATGGCCACCGGCAGCACACGCACCATCTCGTGGCCGACCAGGTTCTCGGTGAGGAAGTCCTTGAGCGCTTCGACCTCGGGGAGTTCCGGCATACGTCCAGAGTGCCACCGGGGGCCGCTGTGGTCAGGTCAGGTGCGCTCCGGCACGACGAACTCGCACCACACGCACTTCCCGCCGCCCCGTGCCTCCACGCCCCAGACGTCGCTCAGCAGGTCGACCAGGAGCAGGCCCCGGCCCGAGACTCCCGACTCGCCCGCCTCCCGGCGGCGCGGCAGGGCGCTGGAGGAGTCCTCGACCTCGACGCGCATCCGCCGGTCGGAGCCGGTCAGGACCCGCAGGGTGACGATCGCGGAGCCCTCGGTGTGCATCAGCGCGTTGGTGATCAACTCGTCGGCGACCAGTTCGATCTCGTCGGAGCGCTCCCACGCGCCCCAGGCGCCGACCGCGGCCCGGATCATGTGCCGGGCCCCGGTGAGCGCCTCGGGGTCACCGGGCGCCACGTGCTGCTGGAGGCGGCCGCCGGACTGCGGGGCGTCCAGGTTGCGGCGGCGCAGCAGGAGCAGGGCCACGTCGTCGTCGCCGCCGCGCTCCTCGGCCACGTCGATGAGCCGGTCGGCGAGCTCCCACACGTCGGCGGGGCCCACGGTGATGAGGCTCGTGAGGGTCCGCATGCCGTCGTCCAGGTCGATGCCGGGCTGTTCGACCAGGCCGTCGGTGCACAGCAGCAGGGTGCCCCCTGGATCGAGTTCGAGGGTGGCGACGGGATAGTCGAGCTGCCCGAACTCGGCGGACAGCCCGAGCGGCAGTCCCCCGTCCACGGTCACCCGGCGGCAGCTTCCGTCGGCGTGCCGGACCAGCGGGTCGATGTGGCCCGCGCGCACCACCTGGACGACACCGGTGGCGAGGTCGGCCTCGGCGTACAGACAGGTCGCGAAGCGGTCGGTGTCGAGTTCGTGGAGGAAGACGGAGGCCCGGGCCATCACCGTGGCCGGGGTGTGGCCCTCGGCGGCGTAGGCCCGCAGCACGATCCGCAACTGGCCCATGACGGCGGCGGCGTGGGTGTCGTGGCCCTGGACGTCGCCGATGACGGCACCGACGCGGCCGCCCCCGGAGGGGGTGCCCCCGGGCAGCGGGATCAGGTCGTACCAGTCGCCGCCGATGTCCCGGGCCAGCGCACCCTCGGCGCTGGCGGCCCGGTAGCGGACGGCGACGTCGGCGCCGGGCACGCTCGGGATGGTGCGCGGCAGCATGGCCTGCTGGAGGCCGGTGGCGAGGTCCTTCTCCTGCTCGTAGAGCATGGCGCGCTGGAGGCTCTGGGCGATGCTGCTGCCGAGGGCGATGAGGACGTTGCGGTCCTCGGGGGTGAAGCCGTGGCGGTCGCTGTAGAGCAGGCCCATGGCGCCGATCGGGCGGGCCTCGGCGATCAGCGGGAGGTAGGCCGCGGAGGTGATGTTGAGGCCGGTGATGTGCGGCCACAGGATCGGGTAGCGGTCCGCGAACTCCTCCGGCGACTCGATGAACCGGGGGCTGAGCGTGCGCACGGCCTCGCTCATCGGGTACGGCTCGTCGATGCGGGTGACGTCGGTGCCGGGCACGAAGCTGCCCGCCGGGCCCTCGGCGATCAGCCGGATGCGGCCCGCCTCGACCAGGCCCATGACCAGGCTGGTGGCGCCCAGATGGGTGAGGCCGTGGGTGTCCTTGAGGACGTCGATGACGTCCTGGACGGTGCGGGCGTGGGCGAGAGCGGCGGTGGTGAGCTGGACGACATTGGTCTGCCGACGCAGGGCCTCGTCCTGGGCGGCCTGCTCCCGGCGGGCCTCCAGTTCGCCCATCTCCTGGGTGGCGTCCCGGACGATCCCGATGATCCGGCGCGGGCGGCCCGTCTCGTCGCGCCGGATGTAGCCCTGGGTGTGGGTCCAGCGCAGGGTGCCGTCGCGGCAGCGCAGGCGGAAGTAGGTGCCGTAGTTCTCGCTGCCGTCCTTGATGGCCTGGGATACCAGGGCGTCGAGGCGGTGGGCCTCGGCCCTCGGCACCCGGACGGCGAGGCTCACGGGGTTGTCGTCGTATTCGTCGGGGCGCAGGTCGAAGACCTCGTGGGCCTGGGCGTCCATGTGGAACAGACCGGTGTCCAGGTCCCAGTCGAAGCTGCCCATGCGGTTGAGCGCCAGGATCGGATCCGGGTGGGCGGGCCAGTCGTCCGGGAGTGACAGGGCGCTCGCTCCCCGATCAACCATGTGAGCCACCTTGCCAGGATTTGCCCGATTCTTCGACCGGGGGGTGCCGTCAGGCACCGGAGGCGTCGGTGGAGCTGTCCAGGACCGGGTCGGCGTCCGGATCGTCGGGGATCAGGCCGCCGCCGTCGGGGAGGTCCGGGGTGTCCGGGACGGTGTCGGGGCCGATCTCGGCGTCGGGGTTCGCGGGGGCCGCGGGGGCGGTCGTACGGCTCTCGTGCGGCGGGGCCTCGGGTGGGGCCGGCGGTGCGGTGGGGGCGGGGCAGTTCTCGTCGTACGGCTGCTCGGTGGGGCAGTCGGGCGCGGGCCTCGGCGGGTCGGCGCCGAAGGACGGGTCCGGGGAGGCGCTGTCGCTCGGGGGGACCGTGGGGGGCGGGAGTTGCGGCTCGGGCGGGGGTACGACGTGGTCGTGCCGGCAGTCGTGGTGGATCCGGCGTTCGATCCAGGAGTGGTCGACGAGGTCGATGATCGTGATGTCGGTGACGACCTGCTCGCTCGGGGCCACCACCACCGCCTGGTCGGGCCGGTATCCGGGCCACGGCCGCCCGCTCACGACCGTGCCGTCCGGCATCGCGACCGGCGGTGTCAGGGGGTTGCCGCAGGCGCAGCGGACGCGCGGGACGCCCCGGTCGTCGACGAGGACGGCGGTGCCCGCCTGGAGGACGGACTGGAAGGCCCTCGCCCGGCCGCCGCGGTAGCCGTGGTCGGTGACCCGGGTGTCGGCGCGCAGGACGACGGGAGCGAGTGCGCGCAGGTGGTCCGGGACCGCTGCCGGGGAGACGCCCGCGACCCGCGCGAACGCGCTCACCCTCGACCGGTCGGCGGTGAGGTCGTCGATCTGCCGTTCCACGTCGCAGCTGCCGATCCGCTCGGTGCCGCCGTAGAGTCCGGGCGTCCCGCCGGAGACGGTCCGTGGGGCGGCCGGGTCCCGTTGGGGCGTTCGGGTGAGGGGCGGCGGCACGGTCGCCGCGGAGCGGGTGAAGGGGTCCGGCCCCTGGGCCGCCGCCGGCTGGAGCAGGAGCGCGCCGTCCGCCTCGCCAATGTTCTCGTCGCGGCCGCATCCTGCGACGAGGAGTGCCGCCGTCAGCACACAGGCCGTGACGAGGGTCCTGGTGGGTGTCCGCACCGCGTGCTCCCGTTCGTCCCGGGCAGTTCGCTCCTATTGTCTGCTTCGCTTACTTGGGTTACGCAAGCGGGAGGGGAGGTACACGGAGCGTCACGCAGGGTCCGGCTGGACAATGGAGGCAGGAGAGCACGGCCGTGGACTGGTTCACCGCACCCGACTACTGGCTGAGCCGGCTGGTCTTCCAGCGGGCTCTGGCGGGGCTGTACTTCGTCGCGTTCCTGGCGGCGGCCCTGCAGTTCCGGGCGCTGCTCGGGGAGCGCGGCATGCTGCCGGTCCCGCGTTTCGTGGCGCGGATCCCCTTCCGACGGGCACCGAGCCTGTTCCAACTCCACTACTCGGACCGGTTCTTCGCCCTCTGCGCGTGGACGGGCTGCGCGGTGGCGGTCGCGCTGGCCGCCGGGCTGGACTCCCGGCTGCCGCTGTGGGGCGGGATGCTGCTGTGGCTGGTGCCGTGGCTGCTGTATCTGTCGATCGTCAACGTGGGCCAGACCTGGTACGGATTCGGCTGGGAGTCCCTGCTGCTGGAGGTCGGCTTCCTGGCGGTGTTCCTCGGCAACGACGAGGTGGCCCCGCCGGTCGTGGTGGTGTTCCTGCTGCGCTGGGTCCTGTTCCGGGTCGAGTTCGGCGCGGGGCTCATCAAGATGCGCGGCGACGCCTGCTGGCGCAAGCTCACCTGCCTGGACCACCACCACGAGACACAGCCGATGCCGGGGCCGCTGAGCTGGTTCTTCCACCATCTGCCGAGGCCCGTGCACCGGGTCGAGGTGGCCGCGAACCACGTCACCCAGCTCGCCGTGCCCTTCCTGCTGTTCACGCCGCAGCCGTTCGCCACGGCGGCCGCGACCCTGATGATCGTGACCCAGCTCTGGCTCGTCCTCTCGGGCAACTTCGCCTGGCTGAACTGGATCACGATCGTGCTGGCGGTGTCGGCGCTGGAACTGTCGGGCGAGGCGCCGGAGCTGCCCGCGACCCCGCTCTGGTACGAGGTGACGGTCCTCGCCGTCGCCGCGCTGCTCCTCGCCCTGAGCTACCACCCGGTCCGCAACATGATCTCCCGGAGCCAGATCATGAACCGTTCCTTCGACCCGCTGCATCTCGTCAACACCTACGGCGCGTTCGGCAGCGTCAGCCGCGTCCGCTACGAGGTGGTGGTCGAGGGCACCGCGGACGACGTACCGCGCAGGGAATCCGAGTGGCGGGAGTACGAGTTCAAGGGCAAGCCGGGCGATCCACGGCGCTGGCCGCGCCAGTTCGCGCCCTACCATCTGCGTCTGGACTGGATGATGTGGTTCGCCGCGCTGTCCCCGGCGTACGCGGGGGCGTGGTTCGGCACGATGGTCGAACGGCTCCTGGAGAACGACCCCGCCACGCTGAGGCTGCTGCGCCGCTCCCCCTTCCCCGCGGACGAGCCGCCCCGCTACGTCCGCGCCCGCCTCTTCCGGTACCGGTACACGACGTGGCGGGAGCTGCGGGAGACGGGGGCGTGCTGGGAACGTACGTACGTGCGGGAGTTCCTGCCGCCCACCCGGTTGGCGGAAGCCGCGCACCATTAGAACGGGTCGGCGTACGGACGGTTCCGCACCCGCTCGTGGATCTCACGCAGCCACCGCTCGCGTACCGCGGGCAAGCGGGCCAGGGTGTGGAGGAACACACCCCAGTCGGGCCGGAACAGGGTGTGCGGGTGCAGCGGCAGTGGGTCGTCACGGAAGACTCCGTCGGGCATTCCCCCTGCCACGGGGATGGGCAACTGCCTCTGCGGGGAGACCAGTTGCGTCCAGATGTCACCGGCCAGCGGTACGGCGACGGTGCCGGGCGACTGCCATGTCCTGCCCGTCCGCGGGTGCGTGGGCACCAGGGCGATGTCGACCTCGGGGTCCGGGGCGGGCAGAGACGGGCCGGCGAGCGCCGCCGTCCTGGCCGGCCGCCCCGCCGGAAGCAGGGTGTCGAGTGCGTGGCGGAAGAGGTCCGCGACAGGTCCGTCGGGTACCGCCACGGGGGCCCCGTCCGAGGCCGCCAACAGGTGGGCCAGGGTCACTGCGGCCGCCGCCGCCCAGCGCGGGCTCCACCGTCCGCACTGGTCGACCCGCGGGGTCCTGTCCCGCGGTTCCGTGAGTGCCTGCCAGGAGTCCGCCTCCGGAGCCACGTCCTCGGCGGGGACGCCGCGCACGGCCTCGGGGTCGAGCCGGACCGACTGCCAGTACGAGCAGTCGTCGATGCGCGTGGCCACCGCCCGCCCGCACCTCTCGCACGCCAGGTTCGGGCCGTCCCTGCCGTCCAGGCCGCAGCAGAACCCGCCGCACCGCTCGGGGATCAGAACCGTGCCCCGCGTGTCGCCCGGGGCGACGAAGACCGCGCCGGGCGCGCCGTAGGACAGCGCGAAGACCGGCGCGTACACGCCTCGCTCCGCCGCCTCGTCCGCCCCGATCTCGTCCCAGCGGCGCCACGGCGGCCCCGAGGGTTCAAGGTCCACGGCGTAGGTGCCGGCCTCCATGAGCACCGGGAGCAGCGTCCCGTTCCCCCATATCTGGTGGACCTCGGCGGGAAGCGCGACCCGCGACACCTGCGCGGTCAGCACGGCGTCGCACCCCGCGCACACGAACACGGCCAAGCACCCTCCCCAACCCCTGGACCTCACGGGATTGTCCCGGTCGGCGGGTCGGCGGCCAACTGCTTTTCCGTGCGGCCTGCTTCTCCGTGCGGCTACGCCCCGGGAGCGGTGAGCCCGTAGACCCGGTCGGCCGTTTCTCCGAAGACCTGGGCGTGGGCGGACGCGGGTACCAACTGGCGTGCGGTGTCGAGCACTTCCGCGTAGGTCGCCGCCGGCGTGCACACCGGCCAGTCCGAGCCGAACATCACGCGGTCCGGGCCGAAGGCGTCCAGCACGGTGTCGGCGTACGGGCGGAGGTCGTCGACGGTCCAGGTGGCGGGGTCCGCCTCCGTCACCATGCCGGAGAGCTTGCAGACGGTGTTGGGACGGCCGGCGAGGGCGCGGACGTCGCTCGCCCAGGGTTCCAGGGTGCCGGAGGCGATGGGAGGTTTGCCCAAGTGGTCCAGGACGAAGGTGAGTCGCGGCAGCGACCGGGCCGCCTCGACGCAGGCGGGGAGCTGGTGCGGGAGGACCACGAGGTCGTAGACCAGGCCGGCGTCCGCCACGGCGGCCAGGCCCCGGCGTACGTCGGGGCGCAGCAGCCACTCGGGATCCGGCTCGGCCTGGACCTGGTGGCGGATGCCCTTGAGGTGGGTCCCGCCGGGGAGTTCACGCAGCCGGGCGAGTTCTTCGGCGATGTCGGGCCGGGTCAGGTCGGTCCAGCCGACGACGCCCGCGATCAACTCGTGCCCGGCCGCGAGGGCGAGGAACTCCGGGGTCTCCTCGGGCACGGTGACCGTCTGGACCAGGACCGTGCGGTCGACTCCCGCCGCGGCGGCCTCCGGTGCGAGGTCCGCCACCGTGAAGTTCCGTCGCAGCGGACTGTCCGAGGCGATCCAGTCCTGGTCGCGCACCGACAGGTCCCACACGTGGTGGTGGGCGTCCACGACCCTCACGGCAGCTCCCACACGACGGGCAGGCCCGCGTCGGCGCCCGCGCCGGAGTAGTCGTGCACCACGTCGAGGAGTTCGGCCATGCGGGCCTGCCAGGCGACGTTCACCGGGAGCTGCTCCAGTTCGGCGAGGAGGCGGCCGTAGTCCTCGCACTCCAGGACGTGGAAGAGGTCGGTGCCGCTGCGCCAGATCGTCCAGGAGGTGGCCCCGGCGGCGCGGATCGCGTCGGTGAGTTCGACGGGGACCTCGCGGTGGGCGGACTCGTACTCCTCGACACGGTCCGCGCGGACCTTGGTGTGCAGGGCGACTCTCATGACGGCTCCTCGGCGGTCAGGAGGTCTGCGTCGCGCAGCTCCTGCCAGAAGGCGGGGGGCACCGGGGTGGCGAACTGCTCGGCGGCGTCCCGGATCTCGGCCGCCGAGCGGGCGCCCACGAGGACGCTCGTGACGGCGGGGTGGGCCGCGCAGAAGGCGAGGGCGGCGGCCCGCAGACTGATGCCGTGGCGCTCGGCGACCTCTCGCATGCGCAGGGCCCGGTCCAGCAGGTCACCGGGGGCCTGCGCGTAGTTGTAGGTCGCGTCCGGCCTCGGATCCGCCAGCAGCCCGGAGTTGAAGGCTCCGCCGATCACCACGGACACGCCCCGCTCGACGGCGGCGGGCAGCAGGTCGGTGAGCGCGCTCTGGTCGAGCAGGGTGTAACGCCCTGCGCACAGCACCACGTCGACGTCGGTCTCGCGGACGAAGCGGGTGAGCATCCCGGCCTGGTTCATGCCGGCGCCGATCGCCCCGACGACACCCTCGGAACGGAGCTTCTCCAGGGCTGGATAGCCCTCGCGGAAGGCTTGGTCGGCGTGCTCGTCGGGGTCGTGCAGGTAGACGACGTCCACGCGGTCCAGGCCGAGCCGTTCGAGGCTCGCGTCGAGCGTGCGCCGTACGCCGTCGGCCGAGAAGTCCCAGACGCGCCGCCGCGTGGCGGGAACCGCGAAGGCGTTGGCCAGGTCGTCACCGCCGTCCGTGCACGGTTCCAGGCGACGGCCGACCTTCGTGGAGACCGTGAACTCCGCGCGCGGGAAAGCCTTCAGGGCCTCCCCCAGCCTGCGTTCCGACAGGCCCAGTCCGTAGTGCGGGGCGGTGTCGAAGTAGCGGATGCCGCTTTCCCAGGCGGCGGTGACCGCCTCGTGGGCCTGTTCGTCGGTCACCTCGGTGAAGAGGTTGCCGATGACGGCGCCGCCGAAGGCCAGTTCGCTGACGGGGACGCCGCTGCTGCCGAGGGTGTTCACCGGTCCACCGGCCTCAGGCGCAGGCCCTGCATGCCGCCGTCGACGGCGAGGGAGGTGCCGGTGGTGGCCCCGGAGAGCGGGCTCGCCAGGTAGGCGATGGCACCCGCGACCTCGTCGGCCGAGACGAGGCGGCCGGTGGGCTGGCGGGCCTCCAGGGCGGCCCGCTCGGCGGCGGGGTCGGGGGCCTTGGCGAGGAGGCGGCCGATCCACGGGGTGTCCGCCGTACCGGGGTTCACGCAGTTCACGCGGATGCCCTCGCGGACGTGGTCGGCGGCCATGGCGAGAGTCAGGGAGTACACGGCCCCCTTGGTGGCGCTGTACAGGGCTCGTTGCGGGAGGCCCGCGGTGGCCGCGATCGAGGAGGTGTTCACGATCGCCGCGTGCGCGGACTCGCGCAGGTGGGGCAGGGCGGCGCGGGCCACCCGGACCATGCCGACGACGTTGACGTCGAGGACGCGGTGCCATTCCTCGTCGTCGTTGTCCGCGACGGTGCCCTGGGCGCCGATGCCCGCGTTGTTGACCAGCACGTCGAGCCCGCCGAGGTCGGCGGCGGCCGCGGCGACGGCCTCGCGCACGGACGCGTCGTCGGTGACGTCGGCCCGGTAGGCGAGCAGCGGCTTCTCCACGGACGAGGGGTCCAGGTCGAGGACGGCGACCCGGGCACCGCGCGCCGCGAGGAGTTCCGCGGTGGCCCGGCCGATGCCGGAGGCGCCACCGGTCACCAGGGCCCTGAGACCCTCGAAGTCGCTCATGCCGCCTGCCCCTTCTTCTGTGCGTCGTTCTTCTGCGAGTCGTGCTTCTGTGTGTCGTCGGCGAGGTCTTCTGCCCAGAAGGCGCCGTCGGGGAACGTGTACCGCGCGATGGACTCCGGGCGCATGGCGGCCGAGAAGCCCGGCGCGGTGGGTGCCGTGTAGTGGCCGTCCCTGATCACCACGGGATCGAGGAAGTGGTCGTGCAGATGGTCGACGTACTCGATGACCCGGTTCTCGGTGGTGCCGGTGAGGGCCACGTAGTCGAACATCGACAGGTGCTGGACGAGTTCGCACAGGCCGACCCCGCCCGCGTGGGGGCAGACCGGTACGCCGAACTTGGCCGCGAGGAGCAGGATGGCGAGGTTCTCGTTGACGCCGCCGACGCGGGCCGCGTCGATCTGGACGACGTCGAGGGCGCCCGCCTGGAGGAGCTGCTTGAAGACGACCCGGTTCTGGACGTGCTCACCGGTGGCCACCTTCACCGGGGCGACGGCCCTGCGGACGGCGGCGTGGCCGAGGATGTCGTCGGGGCTGGTGGGCTCCTCGATCCAGTACGGGTCGAACTCGGCGAGCGCCTTGGTCCAGCGGATCGCCTCGTCGACGTCCCAGCGCTGGTTGGCGTCGATCGCCATGCGGATGCCGGGGCCGACGACCTGGCGGGCGACGCGGCAGCGCCGTATGTCGTCCTCCAGGTCCGCGCCGACCTTGAGCTTGATCTGGCGGAAGCCGTCGGTGACGGCCTCGGCGGCGAGCCGGGTGAGCTTCTCGTCGTCGTAGCCGAGCCAGCCGGCGGAGGTGGTGTACGCCGGGTAGCCGGTCGCGAGGAGCCGCGTGGCCCGCTCGTCGGCACCCTCCCGCCCTCGGCGCAGGAGCTCCAGGGCCTCCTCGGGGGTGAGCGCGTCCGTGAGGTAGCGGAAGTCGATCTGGCGGACCAGCCACTCGGGGTCGCCCTCTGCCAGCAGCCGCCACAGCGGCTTGTCCGCGCGTTTGGCGGCCAGGTCCCACACGGCGTTGACGACCGCGCCGATCGCCATGTGCATCACGCCCTTCTCGGGGCCGAGCCAGCGCAGCTGGCTGTCGCCGATCAGGTCGCGGTTCAACGTCCCCGGGTCCGCGCACAGTTCGTCGACGGACCGGCCCACGACGTGTCCGCGCAGCGCCTCGATCGCGGCGACCTGGACCTCGTTGCCCCGCCCGATGGTGAAGGTGAATCCGTGCCCCTGGTGCCCGTCGGCCGCGTCCGTGCGCAGCACGACGTAGGCCGCCGAGTAGTCGGGGTCCGGGTTCATCGCGTCGGAGCCGTCGAGCTCGCGCGAGGTGGGGAAGCGGATGTCGTAGGTGTCTACCGCGGTGATGCGGGCGGGCGTCGAGGACACGGAGGGCCTTTCGGTAGGTGACGGGGCGGGCGGGGCTCAGTCCTGCGCGCGCCCCGTCGTCACACGGGCGATCATGAGGGCGACCAGGATGATCCCGCCGTAGATGGCCTGGATCCAGAAGGACGGCACCTGGGCGAGCGTGAGCAGGTTCTGTACGACTCCCAGCAGGAGGACGCCGGTCAGGGCGCCGAACATGGTGCCCTTGCCGCCGTCGAGGCTGATGCCGCCGATCACCGCGGCCGCGAACACGGTGAAGATCATGTTCTGGCCCTGGTTGGCGCTGATCGCGCCGACGTAGCCGGTCTGCATGATGCCGCCGACGGAGGCGAGGACGCCGGCGACGACGAACACGCCCAGCATCACGCGTTCGACGCGGATGCCGGCGGCGCGGGCCGCGTCGGCGTTGCCGCCGATGGCGTACAGGGAACGGCCGATGCGGTGGTACTTGAGGACGAAACCGGTGACGGCGAAGGCGACGGCGGCGAGCCACACGGACATCGGGATGTTCAGGAAGGTCGTGGTGGCCAGGGCGTAGAAGCTGTCCGGCATTCCGAAGAGGGTCTTGCCCTTGGTCGCGCCGACGAGCAGTCCGCGCAGCACGATCAGCATCGCGAGCGTCACGATGAACGCGTTGAGCTTGAACTTGACGACCAGGACACCGTTGAAGGCGCCGACCGCCGCCCCGACCACGAGGATCGCCAACATGGCGAGGACGGCCGGGAACTCGGTCCCCCAGCCGGACTGGGCGGCGGGCAGGACGAGCAGGGCCCCTACGGCGGGCGCGATGCCGACGACCGACTCCAGGGAGAGGTCGAACTTGCCGGTGATCAGAACGAGGGACTCGGCCAGCACGACCATCGCGAGGGCCGCCGAGGCACCGAGGATCGAGATGAGGTTGCGCTCGGTGAGGAACGAGTCGTTGACGAAGGCGCCGAGCACCATGAGCAGCAACAGGGCGGGAACGAGGGCCAGTTCGCGGGCGCGGCGCAGCAGGACCGTCCGGGCCGCCCGCGCCTCGGGCACCCGCACGTGCTTCACCGGCGGAGCCTGGGTGTCAGCCATGGTGGTCCACTCCTTCGATGGAGGCGATCAGCTCGTGGTCGCGCCAGCCGGCCGGGTGTTCGGCGACCACGCGGCCGTGGAAGAGGACGAGGACGCGGTCGCAGCGGCGCAGGTCGTCGAGTTCGTCGGAGACGACGAGGACCGCGGTGCCGTCCTCGCGGGCGGTGTCCACGCGGGAGAGCAGGGACTCCTTGGACTTCACGTCGACGCCCGCGGTGGGGTTGATGAGGACGAGCAGGCGGGGGTCGGAGGCGAGGGCGCGGGCCATGACGACCTTCTGCGCGTTGCCGCCGGAGAGGTCGGACACGGGCTGGTCGGGGCCCTCGGTGTGGATGTCGAGGCGGTCGATCAGCTCGGTGGCGAAGCCGCGCTTGCGGTCGGTGCCGACGAAGCCGTGACGGCCGAGCCGGTCCAGGACGCTGAGGGTGGCGTTGTCGCCGATGGTCATGCCGAAGACCAGGCCCTGGGCGTGCCGGTCGCGCGGGACGAAGCCGACGCCGGCCTTCAGTGAGGCCTTCACGTCGCCGAACGGCAGTGGCCTGCCGTCCAGTTGCGCCGTTCCGCTCGTCGGGGTGTGCAGTCCCGTGAAGGACTCGGCGAGTTCGATCTTGCCGCTGCCGCTGATGCCGGCGAGTCCGACGACCTCACCGCGGCGCACGGTGAGGTCGACGTCCTGGTAGGCGTCGGAGGTGAGGCCGCGGGCGTCGAGGAGGACGGGCGCGTCGACCTCTCGTGTGCGCACGGCCTGTTCCTGTTCGGCGACGGTCTCTCCGGCCATGGCCTCGATCAGGGCCGCGCGAGGCATGTCGGCGACCGGGGCGGTGGTGATCCAGCGGGCGTCCCTGAGGACCGTCACCGTCTGGCACACCTCGTACACCTCCTGGAGGTGGTGCGAGATGAACAGGAAGGTGACACCGGAGTCCTGGAGTGCCCGCATCCGACCGAAGAGCCGCTCGATCTCCCGCTTGTCGAGCTGCGCGGTCGGCTCGTCGAGGACGATGAAGCGGGCGCCGAAGCTCAACGCCCTTGCGATCTCCACCATTTGGCGGTCCTCGACCTTGAGGTCGGCGGTGCGCGCCTCCGGGTCGACGCGCACGTCCCAGGTGTCGAGGAGTTCGGCGGCCTCCTTCCTCAGGCTGCGCCAGCTGATGAAGCCCTTCTTCAACGGCTGCCGGTTGATGAAGAGGTTCTCGGCGACCGTCAACTCGGGGACGACGGTGGGCTTCTGGTAGACGCAGGCGACCTTGGCGCGCCAGGCGTCCCGGTCGGTGAGCGGGGGCGCGGGCTCGCCGTCGAAGCGGACGGTGCCCTCGTCGGGGGCCTGGAGGCCGGTCAGGACGGTGACGAGGGTGGACTTGCCCGCGCCGTTGCGGCCGACGAGCGCGTGGGACTCGCCGGGCAGGACGGTGAGGCGGCCGTCGGCGAGGGCGGTCGTGGGGCCGTAGCGCTTGACGACCCCCTGAGCCTCAACGAGTGGGGTGCTCATTTGACCGTGTTGCCCCACAGCTTGGGGTCGTCGACGTTGTCCTTGGTGACCAGGGGCGCGGGGAGCTGGTCCTCGAGGATGCCGCTGGGCAGCTTGACGATCGTCGAGTCGTGGTCCGTCGGGCCGGGCTTGAAGGTCTTCCCCTCCATCGCCGCCTTGATGTAGTACATGCCGTACTTGGCGTAGAGGTCGGCGGGCTGGGAGACGGTGGCGTCGATCTCGCCCTTGCGGATGGCGTCGAACTCCTGCGGGATGCCGTCGTTGGAGACGATGGCGATGTGGCCCGCGGTGCCGGCCTTCTTCAGCATCCCCTTGGACTTGAGGGTCTGGAGGGTCGGCGCGAGGTAGACGCCACCGGCCTGCATGTAGATGCCCTTGATGTCGGGGTTGGCGTTCAGCAGGGTGCTCAGCTGCGAGGCGGCCGTGTCGGACTCCCACTTGGCGGGGATCTCCAGGACCTTGAGCTTCGGGAAGTTCTTCTTCACGCAGGCCCGGAAGGCCTCGGAGCGGTCGCGGCCGTTGACGGAGGCCAGGTCGCCCATGATCTGCACGACCTTGCCGGAGGTGATGTGCTCCCCGAGGTACTGGCAGGCCTTCTCGCCGTACGAGACGTTGTTGGCCCGTACGACCATGGCGACCTTGCCCTTGTCGGGGGCCACGTCGACGGCGACCACGGGGACGCCCTTGCGTTCGGCCTGGTCGAGGCCGGCCTCGATGGCGGCGCTGTCCAGCGGGGCGACGACCAGGCCCTTGACGCCCTGGTTGAGCTCGTTGTTGATGTCGGTGATCTGCTGGGAGGGATCGCTGTTGGAGTTGACGGTCTTCAGCGTGTCCACCCCCTCGGACTTGGCCATCTTGGGCACGTAGTCGTTGTACGACTGCCAGAAGGGCGAGGTCAGCAGCGGCAGGATCACGCCCACCTTGCCGGTCCCGTCACCTCCCGCACTGCCGGCGCTGCCGGTGTCCTTGGTGCTGCCGCACGCGGCGAGCACGAGCGAGGCGCTCGCGGCCGCGGCCACCGCACCGATGATCCGAATTCTGTTCCGCTTCCCCACTGTCCTGCCGGGCATCTGGCGGCTCCTCGTTGAGCGTGTTCTCGCATGGTCGAACATGAACGTGTTCGAGCAGATGACGGCATACTTATCAGACCACTCGCTCTCGGCAATACCCTCTGACGGCAATTTTCCTCGCCTTCGGGCCATAGTGGTCCGACCACATCGCTGGTTAGACTGCGTCGCACCCGGCGAACGGCATCAGGTGAGCGGCATCCGGTGAGTGGAGGAATGGCGTGGACGAGACAGCCCCGCAGAAGGGCACCGTGACGCAACGCGCCATCGAGCAGATCAAGGCGATGATCGGCGAGGGCCGCCTGGAGCCGGGGCAGCGGCTGCCGACCGAGCGCGATCTGGCGGCCCAGCTGGGCATCTCCCGCAGTTCGATGCGGGAGGCGATCCGCGCGCTGACGGTCATGGGGGTGCTGGAGGCGCGGCACGGCTCAGGCATCTACGTCACCCGGCTGGAGGCCGGCGACCTGCTGGAGACCTTCGGCGTGGTCGCCGACCTGTCCCGGGGCCCGCAACTGGTGGAGCTCCTCGAAGTCCGCCGCGTCCTGGAGTCGACGGCGACCGCGCTGGCCGCCGCCCGGATCACCCCCGACCAGCTCGCCGAGGTCGAGAAACACCTCACGGCCATGAACGCCACCGACGACCCGGAGGAGATCCTCGCCCACGACCTGGCCTTCCACCGCGAGATCGCCGTGGCCGCCGGCAACGACACCATGGCGGCGATCCTGGAGGGCCTGTCCTCGCGCACCTTCCGGGCCCGGGTCTGGCGCGGCTACCAGGAGGAGGGTGCCTTCGAACGCACCCGGCGCGAGCACGCGGCGATCCACCGTGCCCTGGTGGCCCACGACCCGGAGGCGGCCCGGGCGGCGGCGGCCGCGCACGTGGGCGAGGTGGAGGAGTGGCTGCGGGCGCAGCTCGGGGCGTGAGCGAAGGGGAGGGTGAGGTGGGGTGTGGCTGGGCGTACCGGTGGTCGGGTGGGCGGGGGGTCACGAACTCCCCGGCCCGGAAGGGGGAGCCCCTTACCGGCGACGTGGTGTCCAGTGCCATGATCGACAGCGCGTGCGAGCGGACGCGGTTGCCCCTACGACAGACCCCCGGATGAGCGTCGCTCGTCAGCGCATGACCTGACCCCACCCACGCCGTCGTCGGCCCGTCCGGCGCGGTCGCCGCACCGGGCACGGTCCGCTGGGTGCCCTGGTCTTTCCGGCATACCGGGCGAACGAGCATCCGCACCGGCCGTCCGACGCCCCGCACCGGCATGTGATCGTGGACTGCACCGCGTACCGACACACCTGGAAAGCCGTGCGCCCCGACGGGAACAGGCGGTCCGTACTGCGCGGTTGCACCCAGCGAGGGGCCGGTGTCGCACGGGGGGACAGGGAGAGCACGCCCTCGTCCGCCCACGACATCCGGGCCCCGGATCGCGGCACCCGCCGCCTTTGCATCCAGACGTGTTTTCGCAGGAGGACTGTTTCATGACTGACCGGCCCTTGACGCTCATGGCGGTACACGCCCACCCCGACGACGAGGCCACCGGAACCGGAGGGGTCCTCGCGCGCTACGCGGCGGAAGGTGTCCGCACGGTTCTCGTGACCTGTACCGACGGCGCATGCGGTGACGGACCGGGGGGTGTCAAGCCGGGGGATCCCGGTCATGATCCGGCGGCGGTCGCCCTGATGCGCCGCCAGGAACTCGAGGCGAGCTGCGAGGTTCTCAAGATCAGCGATCTGGAGATGCTGGACTACGCCGACTCCGGGATGATGGGCTGGCCGACCAACGAGGCGCCCGGATCCTTCTGGCAGACCCCGGTCGAGGAAGGCGCGGCCCGACTCGCGGAACTCATGCGGCACTACCGACCCGATGTGGTCGTCACCTATGACGAGAACGGCTTCTACGGGCACCCCGACCACATCCAGGCCCACCGCATCACCATGGCGGCGCTGGAGATGACCACGCTGACGCCCAAGGTGTACTGGACGACGATGCCCCGCTCGATGATGCGGCGGTTCGGCGAGATCATGCGCGAGTTCGCTCCGGACATGCCGGAACCGGACCCCGCCGAGGCCGCCGCGCTGGCCGAGATCGGCCTGCCCGACGACGAGATCACCACGTGGGTGGACACCACTTCGTTCAGCGGCCAGAAGTTCGACGCGCTGGCCGCGCACGCCAGTCAGGGCGAGAACATCTTCTTCCTCAGGATGGGCAAGGAGAGGTTCGGCGAGCTGATGGGCATGGAGACCTTCGTGCGGGTCAAGGACACCACCGGCGCGGCCCTGCCCGAGAAGGACCTCTTCGACGGGCTGAGGTAGACGCGCCCAGGACCCGTCACTCGTCGAAGCGACGCCGGGCCGCCTCGATGTGACCCAGGTACTGGTGGGTCCAGCCGCCCACCCCGTCGACCGTGGCCCGCAACGCCCGGCCCGGCTCGGTGAGGGTGTACTCCACGCGCGGCGGCACGGTGGGGTGCACCTGCCGGTCGACGAGGCCGTGGCGCTCCCGCATGCGCAGGTTCTGCGTGAGCATCTTGTGGCTGACGCCCTCGACCTCGTCGCGCAGCTCGCTGAAGCGCAGGGTGCGCTCCCCGAGCGCCTCGATGATCAAAAACGCCCACTTGTCGGCGACGTCCGAGGAGATCTCGCGCGCCAGCGAGTCGGCGCGCCTCAGGTCCGCGTCCTCGGGTGAGCCGAAGAGACGCTGCGGGAGCCGCTCGGCGGCGGTCTCGGGGCGGCAGCGCCCCGGGGACCGTCGCTCACCGGCACGCCCGGCCCGGGAGCCATCCCCCCGTCCTCCCGTCCGTAGGCCACGAGGGCGATCTCCCGGCCGCGACTCCGGCCGTCACCGACCGGCGTACCTCAGGCTGCCTCTGGCGCCACACCGGTGGCCCGTGTCGCAGTCCAAGGAGAGGTGCATGCCCCGATTCCCCCACCTGGCCGGTATCGCCGCGACCGCCGTCGCCCTCGGCGTACTCGCGACGGCTCCCGCGTCCGGTCACGAACCGATCGTCTCGCAGCCGCGCGTGGTCGCCCACTTCGACTTCGCCGCCGGGGAGACACCCGAGAACATCGCGGTCGAACCCGACGGCTCCGCCGACCTGACCTTCGCCTTCGCCCGTCAGGTCGCCAACGTCACCCGTGATGGAGACATCCGCAGACGCGTCACCCTGCCGGCCGTCGCGAACCCGGACACCCCCATCGTCCACAACGCCATCGTGCTCGGCATCGCCCGCGCCCACGACGGAACCCTCTACGTCAACTACGCCACCGGCACCAGCAGGACGGGCGTCTGGCGCATCGCGCCCGACGGCAGCGAGCCCCGGCAGATCGCGAAACTGCCGGCCGACGGGCTGCCCAACGGCCTCGCCCTCGACGAGCACCGGGGCGTGCTCTACGCGGCCGACTCGGTGCGGGGAACCGTCTGGCGCGTGCCGGTGACAGGAGGTGAGCGCACCGCGTGGGCCACCGGAACGGCCCTCACCCCGGTCCCGTCCGGAACCGGCTTCGGCGCCAACGGCATCAAGGTCCACGGCGACGCCGTCTGGGTGTCCAACACCGACCGCGGGACGCTGCTGCGCATCCCCGTACGTCCCGACGGCTCCGCGGGCACGATCGAGACCCGGGCGACGGGGCTCGGCGGTATCGACGACTTCGCGTTCACCTCGCGCCACGCGGACACCGTCCTCGCCGCGCTGAACGGCGCCAACCAGGTCGTGGTGGTGTGCCCGGACGGCTCCCACTCCGTCGTCCTCACCGAGCGGGACGGGCTCTCGAACCCCACCTCCGTGGCCGTACGCCACCGGACGGTCTACGTCCCGAGCGCCTCGTACTTCGCCACCGAGCCCGACCCGAACCTGCTCCTGGCGCGGCTGAACCATGAATAGGGTCTGACCGAGCGTGATCAAAAGGGGGGCAGGTCTCCCCGCCCCCCTCACTCTCCCCCTCAGGCCCTGGTGAACCGCAGTGTGACCAGTTCGAACGGCCGCAGTCTCAGGGACACTTCGTTCCCCTCCCGACGCAGCGAGGGGGCATCGGCCGACGGGCGTTCCAGCAGGTCCGTGGCCGTGACCCCGGTGACCTCGAACCCCGCCCGGACGGTGGCCCGCGCCCGTCCGCCGTGCGCCTCGTGGAAGCGGACCACCACGTCCCCGCTGCCGTCGTCGGCCAGTTTGACCGCCGTGACGACGACCGCGTCCTGGTCGACGGCCACCAGCGGAGCCACCTCCCGCGAGCCGCGCACCGACCGCTCGGGGAGATTGATCCGCCATCCCTCCCGCACCGCGTCCCCGATCCCGGCCCCCGGCACCAGCGCGTGCCGGAAGCGGTGGACGCCCTGGTCGGTCTCCGGGTCGGGGAAGCGCGGGGCGCGCAGCAGCGACGCCCGGACCGTGGTGGTCGTGCCCCGGTCGCCGTCCGTGCGGACGTCACGGGTCACATCGTGGCCGTACGTCGAGTCGTTGACGATCGCCACGCCCCAGCCGGGTTCCTCCAGGTGCACGAAGCGGTGGTTGCAGGCCTCGAACTTGGCCGCCTCCCAGGAGGTGTTGGTGTGGGTGGGCCGGTGGAAGTGCCCGAACTGCGTCTCCGACGCGTACCGTTCGGCGTGCAGGTCGAGCGGGAAGGCGAGCTTGAGGAACTTCTCGGTCTCGTGCCAGTCGACCTCCGTGTCCACCAGCAACCGCCGCTCCCCCGGTGCCAGTGAGAGGACCTGGGTGACGCGGGAGGCGCCGAAGGTCCTCGTGATCCGCACCCCGTGGCCCTCGGCGGCGATCTCGTCCACGTCGGTGAGGTCCGTGACCGTGTGACGGTAGAACTCGTCGACGTCCCACGCGTCCCACATGTTCGGGAAGTCGGGGTGGAGTTGGAGGAGGTTGCCCGCCCGGCCCGGTGCGATGGTCTCCCGGTCGGCCTCGATGTCGTACGCGGAGACGACCAGGCCGCGCCCGTCGATCTCCACCCGCAGGATGCCGTTGTCCAGGACGTGCCCGCCGCCGGGACGCCCGGTCACCGTCGTGCGGCCCTCGACGACCGCCGTTTTGGCGCCGCCCGCCGCGACACCGCCCCGGCCGTGGGGGGCGGAGTTGAAGAGCAGGTCCTGGGTCCCCTCTCCCGCCAGCGCGCGCTGGGCCGCGTCGATGATGCCGTTCAGCTCGTCCGCGAGCCGCTCGTACGTCCGGCGCGCCTCGCGGTGCACCCAGGCGATGGAGGATCCCGGCAGGATGTCGTGGAACTGGTGCAGCAGGACCGTCTTCCAGATGCGGTCCAACTCCTCGTAGGGGTAGGTAAATCCGGTCCGTACGGCCGCTGTCGCCGCCCACAGCTCGGCCTCGCGCAGGAGGTGTTCGCTGCGGCGGTTGCCCTGCTTGGTCTGGGCCTGGCTGGTGAGGGTGGCCCGGTGGAGTTCGAGGTACAACTCCCCCACCCACACCGGTGGTTCGGGGTACTCGGCCTCGGCCTTCTCGAAGAACTCCGCCGGGGTCTCCCAGGCCACGGTCGCCGACCCTTCGAGGTCGCGCAGGCGGGCCGCCTTGGCGATCATCTCCCGGGTGGTGCCGCCGCCCCCGTCCCCCCAGCCGGTGGGGGCGAGGGAGTGCCGGGCGGCTCCCTTGTCCTTGAAGTTCCGTGCCGCGTGGGCGATTTCGCTGCCCTTCATGGAGCAGTTGTAGGTGTCGACGGGCGGGAAGTGGGTGAAGATCCGCGTGCCGTCGATGCCCTCCCAACGGAAGGTGTGGTGGGGGAACTTGTTCGTCTGGGACCAGGAGATCTTCTGGGTCAGCAGCCACTTGGAGCCGGCCGCCTTGATGATCTGTGGCAGTCCGGCCGCGAACCCGAAGGTGTCGGGCAGCCACGCCTCCTCGTTCTCGATGCCGAACTCGTCGAGGAAGAACCGCTTCCCGTGTACGAACTGACGGGCCATCGCCTCCGAGCCGGGCATGTTGGTGTCCGACTCCACCCACATGCCGCCGGCGGGCACGAACCGCCCGTCGGCGACGGCCTTCTTCACCCGGGCCCAGACCTCGGGCCGGTGGTCGCGCACCCAGGCCCACTGCTGGGCCTGGGACATGGCGAACACGAACTCCGGCTCGTCGTCGAGCAACGCGGTCATGTTGGAGGTCGTCCGGGCGACCTTGCGGACCGTCTCACGCAGCGGCCACAGCCACGCCGAGTCGATGTGCGCGTGGCCGACGGCGCTGATGCGGTGGGCTGAGGGAACGGCGGGCTCCGACAGGACCGTCTCCAGCCGTACGCGCGCCTGGGCCGCCGTGCCGTTCACGTCCTGGAGGTCCAGCGCGTCCAGCGCCTTCTCCACGGCCCGCAGGATCTCCCAGCGGCGCGCCGACTCCACCGGCAGCTCGGCCATCAGCTCGCCGAGCACCTCCAGGTCGATCACCAGCTGCCACACCGTCTCGTCGAGGACGGCGAGGTCCATGCGCGCCAGCCGGTACTGCGGCTCGCTGCCCGCGGTCTCCTTGTCGCCCAACTGCGTGGGCAGGAAGGGGTGGTAGTCGAGGATGACGGGGTTGGAGGCGGCCTCGACGTGCAGGCGCACCTCCTCGCCGCCCTCGACGGGCGCCCCGATCCGCACCCACTGGTTGCGCGGGTTGAGGCCCTTCACGGGGGTGCCGTCGGGCCGGTAGACCAGGCCCTCGCACTGGAAGCCGGGCATGTTCTCGTCGAAGCCGAGGTCCAGGATCGCCTCCACGGTCTTCCCGGCCCACTCTTGGGGGACGGTTCCGGTGACGCGGAACCAGCTCGTGCCCCAGGGAGCGCCCCAGCGGGCGCCCACGGCGATGGGCTCCGGCTCGGCCGCCAGGCCTTCGGCGACGGGCACCGGCTCGTCGGGCGCGTGCCACACCGCCACCTCCAGCGGCACGGACTCGGGGTACACGGCGGGGCGGAGGCGCTCGTCGAGGACACGCTTGAGGCGGCCTTCGACCAGGCTGCGGTCGTCATGCATGCGGGGTGCTCTCCAAGGTTCCGGGGGTTACCAGAGGTGGGTCACGGGGTCACCAGGGGTGGGTGACCGTCACGGGGGCCGACGAGGTGTAGAGCTCCCCCACGGCCCGCAGCTCCAACCGCGCCTGCCTCTCGCCCTGTTCGGGCCGCAGGCCGGCGACGAAGTAGGCGCGCTGGCAGGTACCGCCGAGGAAGCGCCGGGTGCCGTCGGGCAGGAGCCGGTGCAGGGTGTAGTGGCGGACGGCGCCGGGAGCGGGGTTCCAGGCCAGGCGCAGGTCGCCGCCGGAGGCCGCGGTGACGCGCAGGCCGGAGGGCGGGCAGGGGGTGCGGAGGGTGTCGTACACGGCGAGTCCGCCGAGCCGCCACTTCAGCGCACCGGTGCCGATGAGCCGGACGCCGAGCGCGTGGACGGTCCCGGAGAGGCCGGTGAGCCGTACGGTCGAGGTCCGCCAGCCGTCGCCGCCGGTCACGGGGAGATAGGTGTACGGCGGTGTCTCCCCCGGTGCGCCCGGCTCGGCGGTGGCCACGGCGAGCTCGACGCCCACCTCGCCCTCGTCCGTCCGGTGGGTCAGCTCGACCACCGTGTCACCGCTGACCGGCAGCCGTACGGCGTACAGGTCCACGGTGACCGGTGCGTCCGGCGCGCCGTCCACGAGGACGCTGCTGCCGCCCCGCCAGGCGTCCGCGAAGTCGAAGGAGACAGCCGGCCGCGCTCCCCGCGTCCGCACCACCCACCGCCGCGAAGGCAGCCGGTCCTGCAAGCCGAGGTGGTTCCAGGCGGCGTCCGAGGTGACGGCCCCCTTCTCGTACCACCGCAGCCCGTGCCCGGTGTTGAACACGCTCGCGAACGGCAGCGAGGTGATCGTCGACCGGTCCGCGACCGACACCGCCGGTGCCCGCCAGGCGTCCGTGTCGTCCGGCCGTGAGGGATCGAGCGAGGCCCCGGTCCAGAAGCGGTCGTCGGCCGCGTGGAAGTCCCGCGGTGTCCGCCGGTCCGTGGGCAGGTGGTTGCGGGTCCACTCGGGCCGGTACAGCCCGATGGAGGTCACGTGGTCCCTGTCCTTGGGCACGATCGCGTCCCAGTTCTCGGACGTGTTCCAGCCGTTGGCCTCCACGTCCACGCCCGCCCACAACTCATAGCGGTCGCGCCCCAGTCGCTGGGCGAGTGTGCCCGAGGAGGCGAGAGTGGCCGCCGTCCACCGGAAGTCGACGAACATGTCGTCGGCGGCCTCGAAGAACGACTGGTTGCGGCTGTTCAGCGCACCCTGCCAGCTCACCGTGCCGCTCACGGTCATCGAGTCGTACCACGTGACCCGCAGCCCCCTCGCCGCGGACAGGGACTTCAACTCCCGTACGAATCCGAGCATGTCCGACCCGAGGGCCGAGTCCCCTCCGCCGGTCTCCGCGTTGACGAACCACCCGTCGAAGCCGTACGCCGTGGCGACCGCGACGAGTTGGGCCGCCAGTGGGTACCGGCCGGCCGCGTCCTTCTGGACCAGGTCGCGGATCCACCGCAGCTGTCCGCCGTAGGCGACCGGTGGAAGGAAGACGTTGCCGAGGACGGGCACGCCGTGGCGGTGGGCGGCGTCCACGATCGGGGCGTTCGGCGCGAGGATCAGTCCCTCGCCGGACGAGCCGCCCCAGAAGACCAGTTCGTCGACGTACGCCCAGTGCCCGAAGGCGTAGTAGTCGGACGTGGCCGAGCCCTGCGAGGGGTTCCCGGCCGTCGGTCCGAAGGACACCAGCGACTGGATGCGGGCCTGGCCCGCGCGGGCCGTGGTGTTCGCGGGCGTCGGGGTGAAGCGGCCGGCGAGCGGTACGGCGGCCGCGTTGAAGGCGAGGTCGGCGTCGTCGGCCGCCCGCCAGGTCTTGAGGCTGCGCCAGGTGATGCCGGTGCCGGGGCTGCCGGAGGGCAGGGAGTCCGGGTACCAGTAGGTGGCGTACGGCTGGAGCGCGGTCGCCGTCGCCGCCTTCGCGGGCAGCGCGGGCAGCAGGGCGGTCGCGGTCGCGGCGAGCAGGACCGTGCGTCTGGTGGGGTTCACGAGCGGGTGCCTCCTAGTGGTCCACGTGGGGTGGGAGTACCTGTTCGGATGCGACGACCTCGGTGATGCCGCGCGCGGACAGGTGGTCCTGGTCGGCGGCACGGGTGGCGAGGACGGTGGTGGGGCGGACGCCGTCGGCGACCAGCCGGAACCAGGCGTCGAACACCGGTCCGCCGGGCGCGCAGAGCGAGCGGGCGGCGGGATCGGCGGGGACGACGAGGGCTGTCGTACGAGGTGCGGGCGGCCCGGAGCCCGCGCGTGCCGCCCGCTCCAGCACCCGGGCCGTGTCCTTCGGCGTGCGGTCGTTGGCCAACAGGCCCAGCCCGTACTCGAGTTCAGGGAAGTCGGCCAGCTCACGGGACACGTCGTGGGAGCACCACCAGGTGATGCCCCACAGGTCGGGGCAGTCCAGGGCGTTCGCCACGGTGGCCTCGGTGAACGCGGCGGCGTGCTCGGGCGGCACCAGCGGCGCGGGCGCGCCGACCTCCTGGAGCCAGACCGGCCGGTGCGGATCGTCGGCCCAGGCCTTGCTGAGCTCGACGAGGTAGGCGGCGTGGTGCTCGGCCGGGACGGAGGTACGGCCGTGGCGCTGGGCGGTGCCGTTGAAGACCCAGGAGTGCACGGCGGTGACGGCGCCGTGGCGGGCGGCCTGGGCGGGGGTGAAGGGCTGGTCGTCCTGGTACCAGGTGGCGTCGTACTCGGCGTGCAGGTGCAGCCTGCCGGGGGCGCCCTCCTCGCAGGCGGCCAGCATGCGGGTGAGCCAGGCGTCGATCTGCTCGGAGGTGGCCCGGTCCGGGTCGGGATGGGGGCCCGCGGAGAACTGGTTGACCTCGTTGCCGAGGGTCATGCCGAGGAAGTTGGGGCGGTCCGCCAGTGCCGCCGCGAGGGTGCGCAGATAGGCGGCCTGGCCCTCGACGACCTGCGGGTCGGTGAAGAGGTTGCGGCGGTGCCAGGTCCGGGTCCAGGCCGGCAGGAAGTCGAAGCTGCTCAAGTGCCCTTGCAGACCGTCGACGTTGACGTCGAGACCCCGCTCGGCGGCGGCGTCGACGAGGCGCACGAGGTCCGCGACGGCCCGCTCCCGGATCAGGGTGCGGTTCGGCTGGAAGTACGGCCACAGCGGGAAGACCCGGATGTGGTCCAGGCCCAGGGCGGCGATCGAGTCGAGGTCGGCGCGGACGGTGTCCAGGTCGAAGTCGAGCCAGTGGTGGAACCATCCGACGCTCGGGGTGTAGTTGACGCCGAAGCGCACGGCAGCGGGCATGCGGAGTCCTTGTCAGACGCGAGGCGGGGGTTTCAGCCCTTCACCGCCCCCTCGCCCACCCCGCGGAAGAAGTACCGCTGGAGGCCGGCGAAGAGAGCGATCAGCGGGGCCACGGCGATGACCGTGCCCGCGGCGACGAGCCGTTCGTCGTTGGCGAAGGTGCCGTGCAGATAGTTGAGGCCGATGGTCAGCGTGAACTTCGACGGGTCGCTCAGCACGATCAACGGCCACAGGAAGTCGTCCCACGCGCCCATGAAGGCGAAGATGGCGACGACGGCCACCGTCCCCTTCACCGACGGGAGCGCGATCCGCAGGAACCGCTGCCATACGTTGGCGCCGTCGACGTAGGCCGCCTCCTCGATCTCGTAGGGCAGGTTGAGGAAGGCGTTGCGCATCAGCAGGACGTTCATCGCGCCGATGCAGCCCGGCAGGACCACGCCGACCAGGGTGTTGTTGAGGCCGAGCTCCCGCATGGTGGTGAACTGGGCGATGATGATGCCCTCCACCGGCACGAGCATCGCCAGGATGAAGGCGAGGGTGGCCGCGCGGCGGCCGCGGTAGCGCAGTCGGGCCAGGGCGTATCCCGCGAGTGCCGAACCGACGCAGTTGGTCACGACGTTGGCGGTGGCGACCTTCAGGGAGTTGAAGGCGTAGTCCCAGACGGGGATGGTGTCGGCGACCCGCTCGTAGTTGTGCAGGGTGGGGTGTTGGGGCAGGAAGCTCGGCGGGGAGCTGTAGATGTCCTCGGTGGGGCCCTTGAGGGAGGTCGACAACTGCCACAGGAAGGGGCCGACGGTCAGGGCGAGGACGGCGAGCAACAGGACGTATCTCAGTACCAGTTCGCCCTTGCGTACCCGGGTCACGACTCCGCCCTCCGGTCGGCGCGCAGCACGAGCAGCATCAGCGCGACGGTGACGACGAAGACGACGACCGAGATCGCGGAGGCGTAGCCGACACGGCCCGTGAGTCCGGTGCCGGTGCGTTGGACGAGCATCACGAGCGTGGTGTCCTCGCCGGCGGGGCCCCCGCTCGGGCCGGCCATGAGGTAGACCTCGGAGAACACCTTGAAGGCGGCGACCGAGGACAGCGCCCCGACGAGTGCCATGGTCGAGCGGACGGCGGGCACCGTCACCGTGACGAACCGGCGGACGGCCCCGGCCCCGTCCACCGCGGCGGCCTCGTGCAGCTCGCGCGGCACGTTGGCCAGCGCGGCCAGGTAGATGATCATGTAGTAGCCGAGGCCCTTCCACACCGTGACGGCCATCGCGCTCAGCAGGAGCAGCCACTGGTCGCTCAGGAAGCCGACCCGGCCGACCCCCACGCTCTCCAGCAGCGAGTTGATCAGGCCGCGTTCGTCGAGCAGCCACACCCAGATGAGTCCGACCACGACGATCGACGCGACGACCGGGGTGTAGAAGGCGGACCGGAAGAAGGTGATACCGGGGATGTTCTTCTGGACGAGAAGCGCGAGCAGCAGCGGCAGGATCACCAGCGCGGGCACGACTCCGAGGACGTACAGCGTGCTGTTGCGCAGGCCGATCCAGAACATGTCGTCGTGGAGCAGCTCGCGGAAGTTGGCGAGGCCCACGAACTCGCCCGGGATCAGGGTGCGTTTGTCGGTGAAGGCGTTCACCAGCGTGGAGACGAACGGGTACAGGATGAACGCGCCGATGACCAGCAGGCCGGGTGCGGCGAACAGCCAGGGGCTCAGGGGCAGCTGGCGCCGCACTCGCGATACGGAAGCCATGCCTACCCCTGCTGCTGGAGCAGCGTGTCGCAGGCCTTGACAGCGTTGTCGAGAGCTTCCTTCGGGCTTTCCTTGCCCTGGAGAGCCTTGGCGACCTCGTTGCGCAGGGCCGTCTTCATCTGCTCGCTGAACAGCACGGGCGTGTAATTGACCGCGTTCTTGAGGGACTTGGCGGCGGCGACGCGCACCCGTGTCTCGTCCGTCCCGTCCTCCTCGGTGAAGTACGGGTCGTCCAGTGATCCCGCGGTGCTGGGGAAGATGGCGACCTTCTTCGCGAAGGACATCTGGTGCTCGGCGTCGGTGACGTAGTGCGCGAAGGCGACGGAGGCGGCCTTCTTCTTGGTCTGCGCGTTCACCATCACGCCCATCACGTACATGTTGACGTGCCCGGTGCTGGTGATCTGGTCGGTGATGCCGATGTTCTTGTACAGGTTCGGCGCCTGCTTCTTGAAGTTGCCGAGGTCGAGTGCGCTGCCGGGGTTCAGGGCGACGGCACCGGTGAGGAACTTCTTGCCGGAGGACTCGGGCGTGGCGGTCAGCGCCTGCGGGTCGAGCGCCTTGGCGTCGTACAACTCCTTGTACTTGGTGAGGAGTTCCACCCCCTTGGCGTCGTTGAAGGCGAAGGCGGTGCCCTCGGAGTTCATGAGCTGGACGCCGTAGCGGCCGAAGTCCTCGATGGTGGGCACGTTGGCGAGGGTGGCGACCTTGCCGTCGGTCTTCTCCGCCAGTTCCAGCGCGTCGGCGAAGAGGTCGTCGTACGTCTTCGGCGGCTGGTCGGGGTCGAGCCCGGCCTCCTTGAACAGCGACTTGTTGTAGAAGAGCGGGCCGGTGTTGAGGTACCAGGGGAAGGCGTACGTGCCGGTCATGCCCGGGATCCGGTGGCTGGCCCAGGCGCCGTCCAGGTACTCCTTCTTGTACTGTCCGGCCGCCTTGTCGAGGTCGAGCGCGAGGCCGGCCTTGGCCAGGGGCGCGACCAGGTCCGGGGAGACGTTGACGACGTCGGGCAGGGTGCCGCCCGCGGCGTCCGCGCTGATCTTGTCGGCATAGCCCTCGGCGGGCTGGTCGATCCACTTGACCTTGGTGCCGGGGTACTTCTTCTCGAAGTCGGTGATCAGGCCCTCGAAGTAGTCCTTGAAGTTCGCCCGGAGATTCCAGGTCTGGAAGGTGATGTCGCCCTCGACCTTTCCGGAGGCGTCGGACGAGCCTGTGTCGTCGCTCCCGGAGCCGCACGCGCTCAGCGGCACGAGGAGACAGGCGGCGGCAGCGGCAGCGAAGGTTCTGCGGGAAATGGGCACGGCGAACCGTTCTCCTTTGCGGCGGAGTTGGTCAACGACGGAGACCCTGCACGCCGCTCCACGGGCCCGTCAATGCATCTCGCACAGCTAATTTGTTTAGTGACTAATGCGCATTAGGTTGACGGAGCTGAACCGCATTAGTGCATACTGGACGGACGAACCGACGGGGGAAATGGGGAAACAGCGTGTCAGGCAAGCGGTCACCGGTCCGCAGGCCCACGATGAAGGACATCGCGCGGCGGGCCGGGGTCTCCCAGAGCGCGGTCTCCTTCGCGTTGAACGGCCGCCCCGGGGTCTCCGAGGACACCCGCGACCGGGTGCGACAGGTCGCCGAGGAACTCGGCTGGCGCCCCAGCACCGCGGCCCGCGCACTGTCCGGCGAGGGCGCCGCCACGGTCGGCTTCGTCCTGGCCCGGCCCGCCGAGACGCTCGGCGTCGACTCCTTCTTCCTCCAGCTCGTCTCGGGGATACAGGAGGTGCTGGCGGAGCGGCACCTCGGGCTGCTGTTCCAGGTCGTGGAGGACGTCGAGGACGAGTGCGCGGTGTACCGGCGCTGGTGGGCCGAGCACCGGGTGGACGGCGTCCTGGTGGTCGACCCGCGAACGGACGACCCCCGCACCGGAGTTCTCGACGAACTGGGCCTGCCCGGTGTGGTGATCGGCGGCGCACCCGAGGAACGCCACCCCGGACTGTCGACCGTCTGGGCGGACGACGCGGGCGCGATGGCCGCGGTCGTGGACGAGCTGTACGCGCTCGGCCACCGGCGGATCGTGCACATCGCGGGCCTGCCGGGGCTCGCGCACACCGAGCGCCGGGTCCGCACCCTGCGCGCGGAGGCCGAGCGGCGCGGGCTGACCGGGGTGAAGTCGGTGACCACCGACTACTCCGACGCGGAGGGCGCGGCCGTGACCCGCCGGGTCCTGGAGGCGTCCGCTCCCCCGACCGCGCTGATCTACGACAACGACGTGATGGCCCTGGCCGGAGTCGCCGCCGCGACCGAGCTGGGCCACTCGGTGCCCGGGGACGTGTCGGTCGTGGCCTGGGAGGACTCGGCACTGTGCCGCATGGTCAAGCCCTGGCTGTCGGCGCTGTCCCGGGACAGCGTGGAGTTCGGCCGCACGGCGGCCTCGGAACTGACCGCGCTGCTGGACGGCGGCCCGGCGCGGACCGTACGGGTGCCGGTGCCCAGGCTGATCGTGCGGGACAGCACGGGAGTTGCGCGTGAGGTGCGCCCGCTACGATGAGCAGTCCGTTCGGATCGGGTGGAGGGGCTGGGCAGTTGGGCGAGCAAGCGGATGTGATGGTCCCGGTCGAGGTGGACGGGCAACGGATCCTCGTCTCGGTCGGCCCGTCCGGAGCCCAGGCCGGATCCGGCCTGGCCGAGGAGCAGGAGATCGGCTGGCGCACCCCTCGTCTGGAGACCGTGCTCGACAGCCTGACCGCCGTTGCCCGGGCCATGGGCACTCGGCTCCAGCAGACCGGCGCGTCGAGGGCGACGGTGGAGTTCGGCTGCGATGTCGCCGTCGACACGGGCCAGTTGCTGGCGGTGGTGGGTAAGGCGTCCTCGAAGTCGGCGTGGAAGGTGACGCTTGAGTGGACCGCCCCGGGAACCGGTGAGGAGTCCTAGGAGCCCTGCGCATGGACGGCTGGAGAGACTCGTTGGCGGCCGCCACCGTCGCCCTGGACCTCCTGGACGGCAGCGGCGGCGGAACTGGATTCGTCCTCGCGCCCGGAACCGTGGTCACCTGCGCGCATGTGGTCGCCGGGGCCGCCACGGTGCGCGGTCGCATCGTGGCGAGCGGCACCGACCTCACACTGACGGTGTCCGAGGACGCGGTCCATCGCGCGACGAACGGCCTCGACATCGCCTATCTCCACTACGACGCGGCGACGCAGGACCTGCCGTACATCCTCACCGCACCGCACCTCTCCCTCGGCGACCGCCTGTGGGTTCACGGGCATCCGCGCGGGGACTACCGGGCCGGCCAGTGGGCCGCGCTGGAACACCAGGGCGACTCCCGTCTGTCCTTCGACGACCCGCTGGCGCTGCCCCGCGGCTACGGCACCCCCGTCGGCGAGGGCTTCAGTGGCAGCCCGGTGGTCAACCAGCGCACCGGCGGGGTGTGCGGGATGCTCGCCCGCTCCAACAAGGCGGGCAGCACACACATGATCCCGGTCTCCGAGATCCTGGACCGGTTCCCCGCCCCAGCACCACCCGTGTCCTGGCTCGACGTTCTCACCGACGAGCAGCTGCGGGCCGGCGGGCACCGCTATCCCGGCCCCCGGCTGCGCGACTACCTCAGCGCCGCTCGGGATGCCGCGGACGAGCACCCGTACGCCGCGGTCCTCACCGACGCGCAGGACATTCCGCTGTCCACCGTCTACGTCCGCCTGGAGGCGGCGCCCGCCGACGACACGACGGTGGAAGCTCCCCCGGACCGCGAACGGCGGCGGGGCAGGGCACGGCCGAGCGCCGAGAGTGTCCTTCCGGACCACCGCCACGTCCTGTTCACCGGCGGTGCCGGAACAGGCAAGTCGAGCCTCCTGCGGCGGCTGACCTACACCGGAGCCGCTGCCTGGCTGGACGACCCGGCACGGGCGCCGTCGTACATTCCCGTCCGCGTGGAGGCCTCCGAACTCCTCGACCGCCCCTTCCCGGAGGCCCTGGCCCGGGCGGTCGGCCGTGGTCTCCAGGGGCTGCGGCGCTCACTGCCCCCGGAGTCCTTCGAAGCCGCCCCGCTGCCCTCGGTGGACTGGCTGGTGTGCGTCGACGGGCTCGACGAAATCCTCGACCCGGACGGGCGCGGCAAGGTCATCCGGCTGGTCCAGAACTGGGTTCGTGAACCCTACGTGCGCTTCGTGGTCGCCAGCCGCTCGCTGGTCACCGCCGAGATGAACCGGCTCGGCGCGCTCAGCCGCTACTCACTACGGGAGTTCGGCGACGAGGACATCGCCGGCGTCGCCCAGGCCTGGTTCGCGGCGCTGGACGTGCCCGACGCACCCCGCCGGGCCGCAGAGCTGGCAGTGGGCCTGCGCCGCGGCCGTCTCGCGGAGGTCGCCCGCAATCCGCTCTACCTGACCATGATCTGCGTGGTCGCCGCCCTGCACGAACTGCCCCGCAATCCCGCCGAGCTGTACGCGCGGTTCATCGGCGTGCTGCGCGAGAAGGGCACGACACGGCTCAGGCGCAGCGGACGGGCCGGACACGGCATCACCCCGGACCTCCTGGAGCGGGTGCACGGCGTGTTGTACCCCGCCGCCGAAGCACGGCAGAGCGGTGACCCGAGACCACTCCTGCACCATGTGCGGGATCTGCTCGCCGAGCGGTTCCCGCAGTCGCCCGCGGACCGCGACACGGTCCTGGACGCCCTCACCTTCACCGGACTGGTCCGACGTCACGGTGAGGACCTGCACTTCCTCCACCACACCATTCAGGAGTACCTGGCCGCGCACTCGCTGGCGGACCGCCTCGGCCCCACCGCTCCGGAGGCCCTGGCCACCGTGCGCGAGGCCATCGCGGCCGAACGTCCCAACCTGGTGCTGTTCATGGCCGCCCGTTGGCAGGAACAGGGCATGCCGCTGGAGGAGTTCCTGCGCACCGTTGTGGACGGCGGCGGCTGGCGCGACCTGCTGCTGTGCGCGACGATCCTGAGCGACGAACTGGTGGCGGACGAGGAACTGACGGGCCGGTTCACCCGAGCGGTGATCAAACTGACCCACCGGTCCGTCACGGTGGGAGACCTCGATGTCCCCACCGTGCTGGACCGGCTGTACGCGGTGCTCGACACAGCGGGCCTGGCCGCGGTCGTCACCGATCCCGCCCTCCCGCACGCGGTGCGTGCCGAAGCGCTGAAGCATCATGTGCGCCGCGGTGCCGACGGCGCGGCCGAGCTGGCCGCCGGGCTGGCCGACGATCCGTGTCTCCTGGGCAGCGTGCGGGTCGAGGCGGCCTCGTCGCTGGCGCGAGCGGGCGACACCGAGGGTGCGCGCCGTCGTCTGCGCACTCTGGCGGAAGATCCCGGCCGAGTCCCGGAAACCCGGCTGGCAGCGGCCGTCGCGCTCCTCCCCCTTGACCGCCCGGCCGCGACCGACGCCCTGTGCGAGCTTCTGCGGACCTCGGAGTTCCCTCATCACCATGTCGACCATTTCCGTGACATCCGCCCCGCCCGTCTCCCCGAGGAGACACTCACCGCGCTGGCCGACGCGTTGCAGGACAATCCGGTGCTGGCCGACGATCCCTTCACGGCCCGCTATCTGAAGGGCCGGGTCCTGGCCCCGGAGCTGCCGGGCCTTCTCGTGGACCTGTGCTCGGACCCTGTCGTGCCCCTGTATCTCCGCCACCGTGCGACAGGGGAACTCCCCGCGGACCAAATGCGCCAGAACTCGGAAACCGTGCGTATGGTCCGCACCCAGGTCGTCGAAAGCCCCGACTCGCCTGACTACGCGGTGGCCATGGCGATGGACAGCATCGACGACGCGGCCCTCGCCGAACGTGTGGCACGGAACGCGCGGCTGAGCCACTTCCCTCGTCGCCAAGCCGTCACACGGCTCATCGAGCTCGGCCACCTGTCGGTCGCGAGGGAGTGCGTGGACGGTCTTCTGCCCGACATCGCGGACGGATGGGCCCTCCGGAACCTCGGCCGGGTCCTGCACATGCTGGGAGATTCGGCCCGGCACGCGCAGCTGGCGGCGGAGGCCATCCACAATCCCACGCTCTCCGTCGACGAACGCATCGCCGACACCGAGTCGCTGGCGGACCTCGGTCTCACGGACGGACTGGACGCCACATTGACGCAGATGGCCACCGATCCGACCATCGGCGCCGCGGACCGGCTCCTGGCCGTGGAAGCGCTGGACGGACTGGACGCGCCGGACGTCGACGTCCTTCTCACCGCGATCGCGGCGGACGCCACGCTGCCCGGGGATGTCCGGCAGGACGCGGCGACGCAATTACTGGCCACTGGGGAGCGGGACACCGCCTCGCGGCTGCTGCGCCGGATCGCCGAGGACCCGCACGTAGGCATGGACGACCGCGTCAAGGCGCTCTCGGCACTGGCGGAGGTCGACGTGCGCGCCGCCTCCGAGACTCTGCACCACCTCCTCGACGAGGCCGGACTGCCCGACGAACACCTGTGGCGGCTTCTCGATCTCGGGGACGCCCTGAGTCCCGACGCCACACTCCGCGGACGCCTCGACACGATGCTGGAGGACGAGTCCGTGCCCACGGACTCGCTGCTGGGGATCAAGGACGATTCCTGGCTGCACCGCTCGGCCGTCGTACCCCACGCCGGCCGGACGCTGACGCGTATCGCCACGGACCCCACGGCCGACCCGCTCGCCCGGGCCCGGGCCGCCTGCGACCTCCTCGGGCTGATCCCCTACCCGCGGTGGAGAACGCTGATGGCCGGCGTCGGCCACGATCCGCTGCACAGCCTGAGCCTCCACCTGACGCTGGGAGCCCTGTCCACCCACACGTCCAACCCGACCCTGTGGCAGACCCTCGGTTTCTACCAGGGCGACGAGGGGACGCGCGTCCCGGCGACCGCCCTCGCCGGGACGGATTCCCACGACCCCGCCGCTCGGTGGGTCGACCTCGTCACGCGACGGCAACCGGAGGCAGTCACCCGGCTCGGGCACCTGTGGCTCCTGGTGGAGGACGAACGCACCGACGTCCACGTACGCGCAACGCTTCTCTCCTGGGCCCAGGACGATTCGGCCCCCCTCCCGGAGAGATGCGCGGCCGTCGACACCGTCGGCGGAGTCCTCGACGAGCCGTGGTTCGCCCTGGCCGACGACGACAGCACCCCACCGGAACTCCGAGTCGCGATCTGCGAGCATCTGCCGACAAGTGGCGCGCTCAACCGCATTCCCGTCGCCCGCGCCCTGGCCCGTGACCCGGCCTGCCCCGTCGGGGTCCGCGCGCGGGCCGCCGCGCTGCTCGCCGCGGACCTCGGTGAGGAGGGCCGGGCCCTCCTGCGCTCGCTCTCCCGTCCCGGCACGTCCGACCCGCAGGCCCATCTCGCCGTGGCGGCCGCCTGGTCGAAACTCGACGTCGGACGTGAGGCGGAGGCCGCCTGTCGCAGAGTCGTGGACGGCGACGACGCGAACGCGCAGCAGCGTGTTCTGGCGGCGGCCCGGCTCATGAAATGGCGCTCGGCGCGGGGACGGGCGTCGGAAGTGTTCCGCTCCGCGCTCGCCGACCGACACGCATCCGTCGCCGTACGTGTCGAAGCCGCTGAGACGCTGATCGCCTTCCGTGAAACGGCCGAGGCCCACCTGGGCCTGTTGCGCCTGGCCCTCGAACTCGGCCCCGGTCACCGGGAACAGGCCCGCGTCCTCGACCTCCTCCCCTGTGATCTGCGGGCGTGCGTGCCGCTCGCCCAGGAGGCGGCACGCACGAGCTGACGTCGAGGGCGGTGGCGACCGGGCGGCCGGCGACCTGGGGCGCGGACAGGGCCGTCAGACCCGGGACCGGTACAGCCCGAACTCCTTCAGCCGTACGGCCCCCCGCGCCCCCGTCACCCGCAGCCGCCACCTCCGGGCCCGTACCGGAGTCGGCAGCAGCAGGATGCGGCTCGCGCCGATGGTGCCGGCACCCGTGACCCGCGTCCAGGCACCGTCACGGAACGCCTCGACGACGAAGGACTCCACCTGCTGGCCGTCCCGGATGTCCTCCGCGAGCCGGACGCGGTCCACCTCCCGTTCGCGGCCCAGGTCCAGCGTCACGCGGTCCGGTGCCGTGGTCCTGCGGGCACCCCGTGCCAGGTCGTGGGGCAGCTCGCGGTCGACGCGCTCACGGAACTCGCGCAGCCGGACGACGTCCGTGCCGTGCAACAGTCCGTCGGTGTCCGGCGGGACGTTCAGCAGCAGCACCGCGTTGCGGCCCACCGAGCCGAAGAAGATCTCCGTCAAGTAGTCGACGGACTTGGGCTGTTGGTCGGCGTGGTAGAACCAGCCGTCGCGGATGGAGACATCGCACTCGGCGGGCCACCACTGGAGGTAGTCCGTCGCGGGCTGCGCCGTCACCAGGGCGGCTCGGCTGCCCTCGTCGGGGGTGTCGTACGACAGCGCCCAGTCGGTGCGGCCGTACTGGTTCTCCTTGACCGGGACGACGCTCCACTCGTCCTCGCGCGCGATGCCGCTCTCGTTGCCGACCCAGCGCAGGTCGGGGCCGGTCACGGCGATCGCCGCGTCCGGGGCGAGGGCCCGCACCAGGGCGTACCAGCTGTCCCAGTCGTAGCTCTCCACCTTGTCGGGCGGGATGTGCCCCTGCGCGCCGTCGAACCACACCTCGTCGACGGGCCCGTACTCGGTGAGCACCTCGTACAGGGTGTTGAGCATGTGGGCGCCGTAGTCGGTGGCGTCGAGGGTGTGGAAGCGCTCCGGCGTACGGTCGTCGCCGGGCATGAGGGTCGGGATCGTGCGCGGGGAGCGGGCGCTGCCGTTGGCGTAGACGCCGTGCAGGTACTGGTTCTCGTCGGCGGGCGAGAGGTAGACGCCGACCTTGAGGCCGTACCGGCGCATGGAGTCGGCGAAGGAGCGCAACACGTCGCCCCGGCCGTCGCGCCAACTGCTGGACGCCACCGAGTGGCCGGTGTAGCGGGAGGGGTACAGGACGAAGCCGTCGTGGTGCTTGACGGTGAGGATGGCCAGCTTGAAGCCGCCGTCCTTCAGGGCCGCCGCCCACTGGTCGGTGTCGAGGTGGGTCGGCTGGAAGACGTCCGGGTCCTCGTCGCCGGTGCCCCACTCCAGGCCGGTGAAGGTGTTCACGCCGAAGTGCAGGAACGCGGTGCGCTCCAGGCTCTGCCAGGCGATCTGCCGTGCCGTGGGCCGGACTTGGGACGCCTTGCGGACGAGGTCGGCCTCGGTGTCGTCCGGCGAGACGGGGATGCGGTAGCGGGGGTCACCGACCGAGGCCACCGCCGGGCCCGGGATGCCGGTCACGGCGAGGCCGGCGGCCGCGGTGACGAAGAGGCGTCTGGAGACAGTCATGGGGGCTCCTCAGCTCAAGTGCCAGACCCTGGGGGCGCGTTGGTCGGCCGGATACTGCACGATCCGGCCGTCGTCGGTGACGGTGAGCGCCATCTGCGTGATCGCGTTGACGAGCCGGTAGCCGCCCGCCGCGGGCTCCAGCTCCCAGCGCTGCAAGGTGCCGGTCGGGTCGCAGGCGTCCCAGGTCGCCTCGACTCCTGGTTGCAGCGGCACGTTGAGCGTGAGCTTGCCGCCGCTGATCGCGAGGCACCCGGCCGCCGACCGGAGGGTCGCGTAGCCGTCCGCCGTGCGCCGCACCGAGGCCGTGAAGGACTGCCCGAAGGTGTACGTCCCGTCCGCCACCGGCACCCGGGTCAGGTCTCGCCATCCGGGTGCGTGCCCGACCGCCGTACCGCGTGCCACGAACTCCGGGTAGGTGGCGTCGGGGTGCGGATCGCCCCAGGTGGCCTGGGCGACATGCCGCAGCGCGGGCCACAGCCGTACGGCGACCTCGTTCTCGGTCTCACCGCGTCCGTTGTCGGGCCACAGGCTGATCTTGGCACCGGTGACGCCCTTCGCCGAGGCCGGCTTCTCGCCCTCGAAGCTGCGCGGGTCCCAGCTCTGGTCGTAGAGGGACTCGGTGTCGCTGTGGAAGCCGCCGCGGATCAGGTAGAGCGAGTAGGCGGAGTTCATCACCGGGTAGCCCTGCGCGATGAGCCGACTGGGTTTGACCGCCACGTCCAGCCAGTGCTCGACGGTGGTGTCGGTCTTCACGGGCACGGTGTTGGCGCCGGTCAGCCCGTCGTTCCAGATGCGCAGCCGTACGCCCTTGGCCGCCGCGTGGTCGTGCACGCGGTTGACGAAGTCGACGAAGGCGTCCTGCGGGGTGGCGTCCGGACCGTACTTCTGCTGGGCGTACTTCAGGATCTGCGGGTACTTCGCGAAGTCGGAGCCGAGCATGTACTCGTCGGCGCCCATGTGCCAGGACTTCGCGGTGAAGACCTGGGCGTACTCGTCCAGCAGGCTCGTGTAGTAGTCGAAGGCCGCCTGCCGGGTGATGTCGAGGCGCGAGGGCTGCCTGACACCGCCGGAGTCGGTGAGCTGGAGGTCCGGGCGGTTCTCGATCCACGGGTCCATGTGTCCCGGGGAGTTGATCTCGGGGATGATCTCGACGTGGTACTTGTCGCCGAGCGCGACGAGCTGCCGTATCTCGTCCTTGGTGTAGTAGCCCCAGGTGTTGGCCTCGGGATGGGCGTCGCTCCTGACCTTCAGCTCCACGAGGAGCTGGTTGAGCTTGTGGTAGGCCATCTCCCGGACGAGGTTCTCCAGCCAGGGCAGCGAGACGTGGACGTAGCAGGCGCACACGCCCACGCCCCGCTCCTTGTAGCGCGGCACGTCGACCGTGCGTCCGGCCGGGACGCGGTCGCCCTGCGCGAGGAGCTGGAGCAGGGTCCGCGTGCCGTAGAAGACGCCGGTCTCGGTCGCTCCGGTGATCGACAGGCGTGCGCCGGCGCGGAGTTCGTAGCCCTCGGCGCCGAGGGAGCTGAGGGACGGCCTCACGTCGACAACGATGTCACCGGTCCGGGCTCCCCCGCGTACGACGGGGAGCGAACCGCGACCGGCTGCCCGCAGGTCACCGGCGAGCGTGTCGGCGACCCGGCGTTCGGCCGGACCGTCCGCGACCAGCCGGGCCCCGGGCCGGAACACGTAGGTGCCCGGCTCCGGAGTCCACCGGGTCAGGGCGGGCACGGTGACCGGTCCCGCCCGGTTCGAGCGGGCGACCGCCGGCACGGGTGCCAGGAGCAGCGTCAGCAGCGCCACGACGGCGGCGAATCTCAGCCGTTTCCTCATCAGCGACTCCCTATTCATCGGATGGCTGATAATCGAGGTCACCGATTGCACTGTCAACGGAGCTGAATCGGCCGGGAGTTACGCCAGAGATCGGATGACCTGCGGGCCTGTGCCCCTCACCCGCCCTCACTCGTCGCGGAAAGTCCAAGAGGACCGCTCCGAATGTCCAAGCCCGTGCGCTCTCGACGTGACGTCCGCCGCGGGGCAGAGTTCTCCCTACGTACTCGCGAGTAGCCCCGAGGAGCGCACGTGACCACCTGGGTCGGCCGTACCGCCGCCGAGATCGCCGCCGCCGTCCGTGAGAAGCGGGCCACGCCCCGGGAGGTGGTGGCCGAGCACCTCGCCCGGATCGGGAAGCTGGACGGGCGGGTCGGGGCGTTCCGGGTGGTCCGCGCCGAGGCGGCACTGGCGGAGGCGGACGAGGTGGGCTCCCGGGACGATCTGGGTGAACTCCCCCTGGCCGGTGTGCCCGTGGCTGTCAAGGACAACCTCGCCGTGCGCGGCGAGACCAACCGCGTCGGCTCCACCGCGACCCCGGACACGCCCGCCGGGGCCGACCACGAGGTCGTGGCCCGCCTCCGGGCCGCGGGCGCCGTGGTCGTGGGGCTGACGAACGTCCCGGAGCTGTGCGTCTTCGGTACCACCGAGGGCGTCCACGGCACCTCCCGCAACCCCTGGGACACCTCGCGCACGGCGGGCGGCTCGTCCGGTGGCAGCGCGGCCGCGGTCGCGGCGGGCCTGGTCCCGATCGCCCTCGGCAACGACGGCATGGGCTCCCTGCGCATCCCGGCGGCCAACTGCGGTCTCGTCACGCTGAAGCCGGGGTCCGGCGTGGTGCCGGCCGGCATCAGCGACGGCGACTGGTTCGGCATGTCCGAGAACGGTCCCCTCGCGACCACGGTCGAGGACGCCCGCCTGCTGCTCTCGGTCATCGCCGGCACCGAGTTCGTACGACGGGACGCGCCCGCCACGCTCGACGTCGCCGTGTCCCTGCGCAGCCCGCTCGCCGGGGTCACCATCAGCGCCCCGTACACGAACGCGGTCCGTGAGGCGGCCGGGCTGCTGATCAAGGCAGGGCACCAGGTGCGGCGCGCCGACCCGCCCTACCCGCTCTCGCTGGGCGTCACCTCGCTCGCCACCTGGACGGCGGGCACGTCGGTGGACGCCCAGGGGCTCGATCCCCGCCTGCTGGCCCGGCGCACCCGGGTGCACGCGGCGATCGGCCGGCGCTTCGTCAAGGGCGTCCGCAAGGGCGGGGCCCGGCAGGAGCTGCGCGAGCGCCTGGAGCCGTTCTTCGCCGAGCACGACGTGCTGCTGCTTCCGGCGCTGGCCCGCCGTTCCCCCAAGGCCGAGGCCTGGCACGAGCGGGGCTGGCTGCGCAACGTCCTCGCCAACACCGCCTACTCGCCGCTGACCCCGCCGTGGAACCTCACCGGCTGGCCGGCCATGTCGGTCCCGCTCGGGACCCTGCCCTCGGGCGCCCCCACCGCCGTACAACTGGTGGCCCGGCCGGGGTCGGAGACGGTGTTGCTGGAGGTCGCGGAGGAGCTGGAGCGGCGGCGGCCGTGGCGGCGGACGGCTCCGCTCGACTGAACTCCTAGCCCTTCAGGGCCTTGTACATGATGTGCAGCCCGACCAGGCCGTGCCGGGGGTGCTCGAAGGCGTCCGGCACGGTGCCGATGATCGTGAAGCCGAGCGAGGTCCACAGCTTCACGGCCGGGTTGGTCTCCACGACGGCGTTGAACACCATGCCCCGGTAGCCGTCGGCCGCGGCGGCGGCCAGGATGTGCTCGGCGAGGGCGCGGCCGATGCCGCGGCCGCCCTGGTCGGGGTCGACCATGAAGCCGGCGTTGGCGATCCGGGCGGCGGGGCCGCCGTAGTTGGGGGTGACGTAGGCCGAGGCGACGAGGGCGCCGGTCTCGTCCTCGACGACGTGGACGCGCTTGGCCGGGTTCATCCACAGCGCCCGCGCGGCTTCTTCGGAGGTGTCGGGGTCCCAGGCGTAGGTCTCGCCCGCGGCCACGATCCGGTGCCAGAACGGCCAGATCCGTGGCCAGTCGTCGGCCACGGCTTCTCTGATCAGCATGGGCGTGAGTCTCGCACGCCCATGCCGTCGGCGATCGCGAAGGTCCCGCCGTCAGTCCACGCTGGGCAGGATGTGGGGCTCGGCGAGGTCGTCCTCGTAACCCGCGAGACGGATGGGGGCGGAGCGCGCCCACACGTCGAGGCTGCCGATGTCTCCGGGCCGTCGGCCCGCGCGCTCCGGGCGTTCCTTGGGGCGCTGTTCGCGATTCGTCTTCTCCGGTGTCACCGCGCACTCCTTATGTGTCGGGCTCACCCTCGGGACGTGCCGGTCCAACCTACGGTCGGTGCCTGGACGTCCGCTCGGGTCTGGGTCGAGATCGGTTCGGACGCGGTGGCGCCGTGCAACTCATCTGAGAGCAGGCCGTGGTGACCGGCTTGTCCCGGGACGGACTGTGGGTGTGGGTGGGACCCCGTACTGCCGTCCGTCGGCTACAGATTAACCAGATGAGCGGTGACCCGCTCGATAGGGACTGAAAACAAGGTGTAACCATTGCACTTCACCTTGACTTGTCCGGCCGCGTTCCGCCTGATTTGTCATGTGATGCCCCTTCGGGAAGTCACCCGTTCGGCCTACGGCTCGACCGGCCCTCCGAGCCGTCGGGGTCGCGCAGTTCAAGTCCCGTTGGCCGATTCGCAAGGCACCCATGATCTGCTGACCCACGGCAACGGCCGGCCCGGCGGGAGGTCTGACGTATGGAACTGCGCAGTGTCGACGAGCTGATGGATCTGCTGCACGCCTGCGGCAGCGAACACGCCCTGCGGACCGCCGCGCTGCTGCGGCGCAGTCGGCCCGCCGACAAGGAACTCCAGGTGGCGGGCCTGGTGATGGGGACCGGACAGGCGGCCGAGGTCGTACGCATCCTGCTCGGCGAACGGGTCTACCGCCTGGCCCGCCGACAGGGCCCCGCCCCCGACGACGACCTGCTGCGCCTGGCGGCCGAGGAGAGCCGGACGGCCCGGTTCGACGCCGGCGTCCTGGAGGACTGGCGTGCCGTCCTGGAGCTGGTCGCGGCACACAACTCCCGCCTGGAGACTGTCGACTGACGACCCGTCATGAGACCGTACGGCAATGACGTCCCCGTACGGACTGCATGGCAGGGCCGCCCTCGTGACCGGCGGCACGCGCGGGATCGGGCGCGAGGTGGCCCGGCAACTGGCCGACGCGGGCGCGCTGGTGTGCGTCACGGCCCGGGACCGGGAGGAGGTCCGGCGGACCGCAGCCGAACTCGGCGGCGTCGGGCTCGCGGGCAGCGTCGCCGACCCGGCCCATCCCCGCGCCCTCGTGGACCTCGTCCTGCGTGAGTTCGGCCGCCTCGACATCGTGGTCAACAACGCGGCGACGAATCAGCCGTACGGCCCCCTCATGCAGGTCGATCCGGACGCGTGGCGGCAGGCCTTCACGGTGAACGTCGAGGCACCGTTGCGGCTGGTGCAGGCGGCGTGGCACGGGTGGATGCAGGAGCACGGCGGGTCGGTGGTCAACGTCTGCACGGAGGGCGCCGGGCACGTGGGGCCGAACGTCGGCGCCTACGGCACCAGCAAGGCGGCGCTGCTTCACCTCACCCAGCAGCTGGCAGGCGAGCTGGCGCCGAGGGTGCGGGTCAACTCCGTCTCCCCCGGGCTCGTCCGCACAGAGATGGCCAGGTTCGTGTGGGAGAAGGGCCCCGTCGAGCTGCCGCTGGGCCGGATCGGCGAGCCCGGGGACATCGCGCGGGCGGTGGTGTGGCTCGCGTCCGACGCCGCGGAGTGGATCACGGGGGCGGATCTGCTGGTGGACGGGGGCACGCGGGTGCGGGCGGCGCGCCCGGGCGGGTACGCCGTCCATGACCGGCTGCGGGCGGGCGCGCCGCCCGGGCCGTGACCGCTCCTCGTCACGGAAACGCGAGGAACCAGACGATGACCACCAGGGCGATGAACGCGATCAGGACCACCGTGAAGAGCCTGCCGCGTTGTGTCGTGCCGCCACCGCGGGGCCGGTCCTCGGGCAGGGTCGCGTCGGCGGGGCGGTCGCCCGAGTAGAACTCCTCGTCGCTCGGGTAGACGTTGCGCGGATCGCTGCGCGCGCGTGGATCGATGCCGTGCGGCTCGCTCATGAGAACCTCCCGGTGCGCTGTTCTCAGGTCCCCGGGTGCCCAGCCGGCGACCTGATCACACGCGTCGGCAGCGGCTCACCACTTCCCGGGCGCGTAGTCCTTCAGGAAGACCCCGTAGACGTCCTCGCCGTCCTCGCCGCGCACGATCGGGTCGTAGACGCGGGCCGCGCCGTCGACCAGGTCCAGGGGGGCGTGGAAGCCCTCCTCGGCGAGCCGGAGCTTGTCGAAGTGGGGGCGCTCGTCGGTGATCCAGCCGGTGTCGACCGAGGTCATGAGGATGCCGTCGGTCTGGAACATCTCCTGGGCACTGGTCCGCGTGACCATGTTCATCGCGGCCTTGGCGGCGTTCGTGTTGGGGTGGCCAGCGCCCTTGTAACCGCGGCCGAAGACGCCCTCCATCGCGGAGACGTTGACGACGTAGGAGCGGCCGCTCCGCGCCTTCTTCGCGGCGTCGGCCATGGCCGGGCGCAGGGCGCTGATCAGGATGAACGGTGACGTGTAGTTGCAGAGCTGGGTTTCCAGGAGCTCCACCGGGGAGATCTGGTCGATGGTCTGGACCCAGGTGTTGCTGTCGACGACGTCGGGGACGAGGCCGCCCGCGTCGATGGCGGTGCCGTCGAGGTGCCGGGCCACGCTGGCGTTGCCCGCGACCAGGGCGAGATCGGCGACCTGCTGCGCGTCGAGACCGGAGATCCCGGCGGGCAGCGAGGCGAGTCCGTCGACCGCGCCGGAGCCGAAGGCGCCGATGACGTGGTGGGCGGGGAGTTCACCGGCGGGCAGCGGGGCGCTCTCGCCGTCGACCAGGGCGGCGTAGGCGGAGGGCAGCCGGCGTACGGTCTGGGTCGCGTTGTTGACGAGGATGTCGAGCGGGCCCGCCTCGGCGACCTGCTCGGCGAGGGCGACGGCCTGCGCCGGGTCGCGCAGGTCGATGCCGACGACCTCCAGGCGGTGCAGCCAGTCCCCGGAGTCGTCCATGGCCTTGAAGCGGCGGATGGCGTCCTTCGGGAAGCGGGTGGTGATCGTGGTGTGGGCGCCGTCGCGCAGCAGCCTCAGCGCGATGTACATGCCGATCTTGGCGCGGCCGCCGGTGAGCAGGGCCCGCTTGCCGGTGAGGTCGGCGCGGACGTCGCGCTTGGCGCGGTTCAGGGCGGCGCAGTCCGGACAGAGCTGGTGGTAGAAGTAGTCGACCTCGACGTACCGGGTCTTGCAGGTGTAGCAGGAGCGCGGGCGCTGGAGTATCCCCGCGACCCTGCCCTCCTCGGTCCGCGACTGCGGCAGGATGCCCTCGGTCTCGTCGTCGATGCGCTGGGCGGAGCCGGTCGCCGTGGCCTCCGTGACCGCCCTGTCGTGGGCGGTCTTGGCGGCCCGGCGCTCCTGCCGGCGGCGCTGCTTCACGGTGCGGTAGATCCCGGCGGTGGCCCGGCGCACGGCGATCGCGTCGGGGTGGTCGACGTCCAGCTTGTCGAGCTCGTCGAGCACGCTGAGGCAGACGGCCAGCCGCTCCGGGTCGATGCCGGGGCCGTACGCGACCTCGTCACCGGGCTCGCGCACGACCTCGTCCCTGGTCGTCGCCGAGCCGTCCTCTGTCACCGTCATCGCGCTGCCGTTTCCCTGGTCACCCGTGCGGCTGTGGCCGCGTCCGCTGGTCGAACGCGGAATTTTACTTCAGCGCGGGGCCCCGACCGAAACCGGAGACGATCAAGAACCGCAGGCGACCAGCAGTTCCTGCACCTCCTCGGTCAGCGCCCGGGCCAGGAGGTCCAGGTCAGGCACCGCTTCCGCGTCGGCGACCAGGCCGTAGTGCACCTGCCCGCGGTACGTCGAGATGGCGACCGCGAGGGACTGACCCCGCGCGAGCGGGGCGAAGGGGTAGACCTCGGTGACCGGGTTTCCGCCGAGCTTCAGGCCGATGCCGGGCAGGGGCACGCTGGTGACGAGGATGTCGAACCAGAACCGCGCGCCCTGACTGGCCAAGGGCCCACCGAGGCGGTGGCCGAGAGCAGGCACGTGGTCGGCGAGCAGGGCGACGGCGCCCGCGCCGCGGTGGGGGCCGGCGTCCTTCTTGCGGTCCATGGCCGTGCGGACCGTGTCCAGACGGCCCAGCGGGTCGGGGTCGTCGACCGGCAGCCGCACCAGGTACCCGGAGAGCCGGTTGCCCTGGGGGTGCGCGGTGCGCGGGCGGCGCCGGGAGACGGGGATCAGGGCGCGGGGTGCCACGCCCTCGCTGCCGTCGCCGCGCTCGTCCAGCCAGCGGCGCAGGGCGCCGGCGACGACCGCGATCAGGACGTCGTTGACGGTGCCTCCCCGGCTCTTGCGGACGCGGTGCACGTCGTCGAGGTCGACGACGACTCCGGCGGTGCGCCGGGTTCCGGTCGGCTCGGAGGTGAGGGCGGCGGAGGAGCGCACACCCACGGAGGACAGGGCGACCGAGGCGCCGATGTCGAGGGCGCGGCCCAGGTCGGAGACGGCCCCCCGGACGAGTTCGGGCAGCTTGCGCACGTCCGGGAGCAGGCTCTTCGCGGGCTCCTCGGGGCGCGGTTTGCGGGTCGGCATCTCCATCGGGTCCAGGACGGCGGCGGCGAGCGTCAGTGCCCGCAGTCCGTCGGCCAGGGCGTGGTGGAACTTGAAGAGCACGGCGAAGGAGACACCGTCCTCCCCCGGCAGCACATGCGCCTCCCAGGGCGGCCGCTCGCGGTCCAGCGGCCGCTGCATGAGCCGTCCGGCCTCGGCGTGGAAGTCCGCGGTCGGGGCGTGCAGCAGGACGTGCCGGAGCGGGTCGAAGTCGGGGTCGGGGACACGGGCGGCTCCCCCGAAGGCGTACGGCAGGCCGAGCGGCCACACGTCCCGGATCCGCATCCGCAGGCCTGGTACGGCGGCCGCGCGGCCCGCGAGCAGGTCGGCCGCGTGGGCACCGGCGGTGGGCGAGTGCGCAGTGAAGACGCCGAGCGCTCCCAGGTGCATCGGGTGCTCGGCGGATTCCATGTTCCAGAACGCCAGGTCGAGAGGGGCCAGCAGGTCAGAAGTCAATGGCTTGCCTCGCGTCGACAACGGGTGGACCAGCAGTCAATCGCCCTCCGGCGATTACGGTCAAGTACGATCAAGCTACGCTCAGTTAACAGCAGATTAAGTCCCGCCCCGGGGAAAGGGGCGGGACACCTGGGGCGGACGGGTTCATCCGTGGCTGATCAACACCCTGTCGGAGTCGCCCGGGAGGCCTCCCGCATCCCCGTCGCCGACAAGCCGCCGTCTCCGAGTGCCGTGGGCGGGCCGCGCGCGGAGAATGGACGGAAGAACCCTCCCTGCCGGAAGAAGGCGACGGAGATGCCGAAGGTTTCCCGCGACACGGCCACTCAGGGCGGCGACTACGGGGCGGTCGTCGACCGCGCCGAGGTGTTCGGCGACTACACGATCGACTTCCTGACCTTCCGCGAGGACATCGACCACGGGCCCCTGCTGAAGGGGCTGCCCGACGACCGCTGCCAGTGCCCGCACTGGGGCTACGTCTTCAGGGGCGAGGTCACCTTCCACTACGCGGACCACGACGAGGTGTACCACGAGGGCGACGCGTTCTACGCCCCCGCGGGACATGTGCCGGTGCACACCGAGCCGGGCAGCGAATACCTCCAGATCAGCCCCTCGGACGAGCTGCGCCGGACCAGCGAGGTGGTCATGAGGAACATCGAGTCCCTGCAGGGGCCCGAGAACAGGACCTAGGACACCAGCTGCCCCTTGCCGAGCGCGATCACCCCGCCCTTGGAGACCGTGTACAGCTCGGCGTCCCGCTCCGGGTTGACGCCGATCGTGGCGCCCGGCGGGACCTCGACGTTCTTGTCGAGGACGGCACCGCGCACCACCGCGCCCCGGCCGATCTTGACGTTGTCGTGCAGGACCGAGCCCTGGACGACGGCCCCCGGGTCGACCAGGACGCCGGGTGAGAGCACGGACCGGGTGACCTGGCCGCGGATGAGGCAGCCCGCGCTGATGATGGACTCGCTCGCGATGCCGCCGGCGTTGAAGCGCGCCGGGGAGAGCTGACCGGAGTGGGTGTAGATGGGCCACTGCCGGTTGTAGAGGTTGAAGGCGGGGCGCTCGGCGATCAGGTCCATGTGGGCGTCGTAGTAGGCGTCCAGGGTTCCCACGTCCCGCCAGTAACCGCGGTCCCGGGTGGTCTCGCCGGGGACGTGGTTGGCGCTGAAGTCGTAGAGCTGGGCCTCGCCGCGGTCGGTGAGCTGCGGGAGGATCGAGCCGCCCATGTCGTGGACGGAGCTCTCGTCCTCGGAGTCCCGTTGCAGGGCTTCGATCAGGGCCTTGGTGGTGAAGATGTAGTTGCCCATCGACGCGTACACGGTCTCCGGGTCGTCCGCGAGTCCGGGCGGGTCGGCGGGCTTCTCCAGGAAGCGCTCCACCGTGAGGCCGTCCGAGCCCGGGGAGATCACCCCGAACGACGACGACTCGGAGCGCGGGACCCGAATCCCGGCCACCGTGACGCCCGCGCCGGACTCGATGTGCTGGGTGAGCATCTGGCGCGGGTCCATGCGGTACACGTGGTCGGCGCCGAAGACCGCCACGTACTCGGGGCGTTCGTCGTAGATCAGGTTCAGGGACTGCAGGATCGCGTCCGCGCTGCCCAGGTACCAGCGCGGTCCCAGGCGCTGCTGGGCGGGCACCGGCGTGATGTAGTTGCCGAGCAGGCTGGACATCCGCCAGGTCGTGGTGATGTGCCGGTCCAGCGAGTGCGACTTGTACTGCGTGAGCACACAGATGCGCAGGACGTCGGCGTTGACGAGGTTGGACAGGACGAAGTCGACCAGTCGGTACGTCCCTCCGAAGGTGACCGCTGGTTTGGCGCGGTCCGCGGTCAGGGGCATCAGGCGTTTGCCCTCTCCGCCCGCGAGTACGATGCCGAGCACCGAAGGTCCGCCACGACGCATGGCCGCTCCCCTCACCGTGATTTCACCCATCACTGCCCTTGCGAGGGGCTTAGTACGCCTGTTTGACGATCTCCTCGTAGAGCCGGACCGTGCGCCGAGCGACCGCGTCCCAGCCGAACTCGCTCACCGCGCGCTCCCGTCCCGCCTCGCCCATCCGACGTGCCGTCGCCGGATCACCGATCAAGGAGTCGAGTGCCCCCGCGAGGGCCGTCTCGAACCCGTCGTCCACGGTCACGAGCAGTCCGGTCCTGCCGTCGTCCACGACCTCGGGGATACCGCCGACCCGCGAGGCCACCACGGGAGTGCCGCAGGCCATCGCCTCCAGGTTGACGATGCCGAGGGGTTCGTACACCGAGGGGCACACGAACACGGCCGCGTGGGTGAGGAGCTGGATCACCTCGGGGCGCGGCAGCATCTGCGGGATCCAGTGCACGCCCTCGCGGACCCGGCTCAGCTCCTCGAAGAGCTCGCGGAACTCCCGGTCGATCTCCGGGGTGTCCGGCGCGCCCGCGCACAGCACGACCTGCGCCGACGGATCGATGTCCCGGACGGCGCGCAGTAGGTGGGGCACGCCCTTCTGGCGGGTGATGCGGCCGACGAACAGCACGAACGGGCGGTCGCGGTCCAGTCCGATGCGGTCCAGTACCTCGGTGCCGTGGTCGGGCCGGTACAGGGCGGTGTCGATGCCGTTGTGCACGATGTGGACCCTGGCCGGGTCCAGCGCCGGGTAGCAGCCGAGGATGTCCTCCCGCATGGCCCCCGACACGGCGATCACCGCGTCCGCGGACTCGATCGCGGTCCGCTCGGCCCAGCTCGACAGGGCGTAACCGCCGCCGAGCTGCTCGGCCTTCCAGGGGCGCAGGGGCTCCAGGGAATGGGCGGTCATCACGTGCGGGATGCCGTGCAGCAGCTTGCCGAAGTGTCCGGCGAGGTTGGCGTACCAGGTGTGCGAGTGGACCAGTTCGCGGCCTTCGAGGCCCGCGGCCATGGAGAGGTCCACGGAGAAGGTGCGCAGCGCGTCGTTGGCGGTGTCCAGCGCGGACCAGGGCCGGTGCCGGACCACACCCTCCGCGCGGCCCTCGCCCCAGCAGTGCACGTCCAGGTCGACGAGGGGCCTCAACTCCCGGGCGAGGAACTCGACATGGACACCCGCACCGCCGTACACGTCCGGCGGGTACTCCCGGGTCAGCAGGCCCACTCGCACCCGGTACCCCCTGTCTCAGCGACTGATCGGCTTTCATGGTCACCCAGATGCGCCGCGCGCGGAAGAGCGCGGGGCTCGTGTGAAGCAACAGTCACCACACAGGCCACCCCCCGGCAACCGGTAGTACAGACAGCAGCTTCGGCGGCGGCCGGTACCGTCGAGCGTTCCCGCGAGCAGGGGGTGGGCGAGGAGCTCGGCGGCGAGATCACGGGCGCGGGTGGCGAGGTCCGCGCGGTGGCCGAGCTGACGGGCGGCGCCGGCGAGCGCCGATCCGGCGTTGCCCCACAGCAGTCCGGTGGCCGGCCGGTACTCGGTGCGCAGCACGACCGCCAGGGGTTCGAGATGGCCGTGCAGCACGACCTCCGCGATCGTCCCGGCGTCGCCCGGCAGCCACGTCACCGCGTCCAGCCACAGATCGTCCGGGGCGCTCGCGTCGGGGTCCCAGCGCAGCCGGTGCGGGGCCAGGTCCGGGATGTGCCCGTACAGGACGGCGCAGCCGAGCGCCACCGACCACAGCCGGGCCGCGAGGCCCTGGTGGGCGATGGAGGCCGCGATCCGGGGCTCCTGGGCTCCCAGGGCGTCGGCCACCTTCCGGACACGAAAATTCAGTGTATTTCCGTAAACATCCGATCCCCGGTGCTCGTAGACTTGTGCGAGGGTCGGCAGCGCCGGGCGCGACGCCGCGGGAGTGCCGCCGATCGTCCGTAGTACGAAGAAGGCGCCGAGCGGTCGCAGCGCCGCGAGATCCGGGTCGAGGTCCACGACCAGCAGTAGTACCAAGACCCCTAGGGGTACCCAGCAGGGGGCCTCCCTCCCGTGTCACCCGACCTGGGGAGGACACGGACCCTTTTGTACTCCATCGGCAGTAGGACCCATTGCCTGCTCAGGGACGACGACGGGAAGAACTTTTCCGGGCATCGTGTTGGTCATGGAAGACGACCGTTCGTCGCGCCGGGCACAACGCCCCCGCCTCACGCAGAGGAGCAACTCATGAGTGCCCTCGCGTTGTCCGTGCTCCTCTCCCTCGTCTCCGCCGTCGCCTACGCGGGCGGAGCGATCGTGCAGGAGCAGGTGGCGGTGTCGCACCCCGACGAGCAGTTCGCGCCCCTGCGCCGGCCGAGCTGGTGGGCGGCGGTCGCGCTGAACGGCCTCGGCGGACTCCTGCACGTGGTGGCGCTCGCCTACGGTCCGCTCAGCCTGGTCCAGCCGCTGGGCGCCCTGACGATCGTGTTCGCCCTGCCGATGGCCGCGCTGCTCGTCGGCCGCAGGGCGGGGGCCACCGCCTGGCGGGGCGCGATCATGGCGACCGTGGGTCTGGCCGGTCTGCTCTCCCTGGTCGGTGCCTCCGACGCGCACTCGCTCAGCACGGCCCAGCGGGTGTTCGCCGGGCTGGTGACGGCCGCCGCGGTGATCGCGCTGATGATCGCCGGCCGGGCCGCGCACCGGCACCCGGTGGTGCGCAGCGTGCTCCTCGCGACCGGGTCCGGCATCGCGTTCGGCATGTCCTCGGTGTTCACCAAGACCGTCGCCGTCGACTGGACCGGCGGCGTGTCGACGGCGGACCTGCCCTCGCTGGCGGCGATCGGTGTCCTGGCCACCGCGGGTCTGATGCTGTCGCAGGCCTCCTACCGCGGCGCCGGACTCGCGGCCCCGCTCGCGACGCTGACGGTCGTGAACCCGGTGGTGGCGGCCGTGGTCGGCATCACGATGTTCGGAGAAACCTTCCGCTACGGCGCCACGGGCACCGCGCTCGCCCTGAGCTGCGGTGTGGTGGCGGCGGGCGGCCTGATCCTGCTGACGACGGAGCGGATCCAGCGCACCCACGCCGAACCGTCGGCGGCGGCCGCGGACCCCGACGGCGCGGACGTGTTCGTCCCGGCTCCCGCCGAGGCACCGGCCGACGCTCTGGTGCGCGAGGGCGTGCTCGTCGAGCAGATCGCCGCGCTGCGCGAGGAACTGCTCGTGCCGGGTCCCGCCCTGCCCGAGACTGCGCCGACGAGCACCTCGTCCGAGGAACTTCCGGACCCGGGCGGCGAACCCCCGGCGTACTACGGCCCCTTCTACGGCGCCGCGTACATCCCGATGCCGGTCCTGGACCGGCACCGGACCCGAGTCAAATCCTGATGCCGCCGGCCCGGAGGTACGCCACCGGGTCGACGTCGCTGCCGAAGCCGGGCCCCGTCCGCACCTCGAAGTGCAGATGCGGGCCCGAGCTGTTGCCCGTGGAGCCGGACCGGCCGATGCGCTGGCCGGGGCCCACGCTCTGCCCCGACTTCACGGAGATCGCCGACAGGTGGGCGTACTGCGTGTAGCGGCCGTCGGCGTGCCGGATCACCACCTGGTAGCCGAAGGAACCGCCCCACCCCGAGGTGACGACCTTCCCGGCCGCGACCGCCTTCACGGAGGTCCCGGTGGGCACCGGGAAGTCGACGCCGGTGTGGTAGCCCTTAGACCAGGCGGAGCCCGCCTTGCGGTACGGGGTGCCGAGGGAGCCGTTCACGGGGGCGACCAGCCCGGTGTCCGCCGCCTTCTCGGTCCTGCGGGTCTTCTCCGGCTTCTCGGTCTTCTCCCCGGTGTCGGCGGAGGTCTTCTTCTTCGTCGAGGTGTGCTCGGTGGTGGTCGTGCCGGCGGTGCCGCGCAGCTTGAGCCGCTGCCCGGGCAGGATCAGGTCGGGATCGGCACCGACCGTCTGCCGGTTGGCGGTGTACAGCCCCCGCCAGCCGCCCCGCACCTTGTGCGCGTCGGCGATCCCGGAGAGCGAGTCGCCCCGGACCACGGTGTACATCTGCGCGGACCCGGCCCGCGACTGCGGGGGGGTCTGCGGCTGGACGTCCCGCGCGGAGACCGTGCTCTGCGTGAGCGGCTGGACGTCCCGCGCGGAGCCGGTCTTCTCGGTGAGGGGCTGGATGTCGGGGGTGGAACCTCCGCGCGTCAGCCCCGCCCGCACCGAGCACGCCGGCCAGGCCCCCGGTCCCTGCCCCTCCAGCACCTTCTCGGCCACGGCGATCTGCTGGTCCCTGGTGGCCAGATCCGCGCGGGCCGCGTACCGGGTGCCGCCGTACGCCTCCCAGGTGGACTGGGTGAACTGGAGCCCGCCGTAATAGCCGTTGCCGGTGTTGATGCTCCAGTTGCTGCTGGACTCGCACGCGGCGACCTTGTTCCAGGTGTCCACGTCGGCGGCGTGGGCGGTGCCGGTGCCGATGAGCGGGACCGCGATGCCGACGCCGCCCGCGGTGACGGTGAGCGAGGCGCGGTTGATCCTGTTCGGCTGATACCGGCGATGCCGGCCCCGTACGGCCATGGAGGCCTCCCCCTAGACATGGTCCTGCGTCAGGAGGGGCAAAAGTAAGCGCCGCGAACAGGCCATGACAAGACGGCAACCGGCCGCGTGGGGGCGCGCGTCGGACGGGCGTGTCCGGCTGAACGCAACGAGGCGCCCGAACCGTATCCCTGGTGTGCGGACAGTCCTCCGACAGGCCAGGATGACCGGTGGACGATACTGACAAGCACGACCGGCAGCGATAGACGACCTACGCGATCCACGGGATCTTTTGGGAGCAGGCGGTATGAGCAACACAGCGCAGATCGGCGTCACGGGCCTCGCGGTCATGGGCCGCAACCTCGCCCGTAACTTCGCCCGCAACGGCTATACGGTCGCTCTGCACAACCGGACCGCGTCGCGCACGCACGCCCTGGTCGAGGAGTTCGGCTCCGAGGGCGACTTCATCGCGGCCGAGACCGCCAAGGAGTTCGTGGCGGCCCTCGAGCGACCGCGCCGTCTGGTCATCATGGTGAAGGCCGGTGAGCCGACCGACGCGGTGATCCAGGAGTTCGCGCCGCTGCTCGAGCCCGGTGACATGATCATCGACGGCGGCAACGCGCACTTCGCGGACACCCGGCGCCGGGAGCGCGAACTGCGCGAGCAGGGCATCCACTTCGTCGGTATGGGCGTCTCCGGCGGCGAGGAGGGCGCGCTCAACGGACCGAGCATCATGCCGGGTGGCCCGAAGGAGTCGTACGACTCTCTCGGTCCGATGCTGGAGAAGATCTCCGCGAAGGCGAAGGACGGCGCTCCCTGCGTGACCCACGTGGGTCCCGACGGCGCCGGGCACTTCGTGAAGATGGTCCACAACGGCATCGAGTACGCCGACATGCAGCTCATCGGTGAGGCGTACCAGTTGCTGCGGGACGTGGCCGGGTACTCCCCCGCCCAGATCGCCGACATCTTCCGCACCTGGAACACGGGCCGCCTGGACTCGTACCTGATCGAGATCACGGCCGAGGTGCTGTCCCACGTGGACGCGGAGACGGGCAAGCCGTTCGTGGACGTCGTCGTGGACCAGGCCGAGCAGAAGGGCACCGGCCGCTGGACCGTGCAGATCGCCCTCGACCTCGGTGTCCCGGTGTCGGGCATCGCGGAGGCGGTCTTCGCGCGGTCGCTGTCGGGTCACGCGGAGCTGCGGGAGGCGTCCCGCTCTCTCGCCGGGCCCAAGGCGTCCCCACTGTCGGAGTCGGAGGCCGGCGCCTTCGCGGACCGGGTCGAGCAGGCGCTCTACGCCTCGAAGATCGTGTCGTACACGCAGGGCTTCCACGAGATCGCCGCCGCCCGTGAGGAGTACGACTGGGACATCGACCTGGGCGCCGTCTCCGCGATCTGGCGCGGCGGCTGCATCATCCGCGCGGCCTTCCTGGACCGCATCCGATCCGCCTACGACACCCGCGCGGACCTGCCCAGCCTGCTCTCCGACGACACCTTCGCCCAGGAGATCGCCGACGCGCAGGACGACTGGCGCGAGGTCATCGTCGCGGCGACGCGGCAGGGTGTCCCGACGCCGGGCTTCGCCGCGGCGCTCGCCTACTACGACGCGCTGCGCGCCGAGCGGCTGCCCGCGGCGCTGACGCAGGGGCAGCGGGACTTCTTCGGAGCGCACACGTACCGGCGCACGGACCGCGAGGGCTCGTTCCACACGCTGTGGGGCGGGGACCGGTCCGAGGTGACGGGCTGAGCATCGCCCTGTGACAGGGAGGAGGGCCACCGTCCGGTGGCCCTCCTCCCTTGTGTTCACCTGCGTGCCGTCAGCTCAGCGGTGGCCCTGGCTCCGGGCTCGGCACCGGCTCGGGGCCCGGTGGGACCGGGGACGGCGACGGGTCGGGGGCCGGTACCGGGCCCGGACCGGGGCTCGGGGCCGGATCCGGGGGTGACGGCGGCTCCGGGGCCGGGCCCGGCGGCGTAGGGACGGGACCTGGGCCCGGGGTGGGACCGGGCGGGACGGGGTCGGGGTACGGGTTGGTCATGAGGTCCTCCAGCCACTCGTCGACGTCGGCTCTGGACTACTCCCCCGCGTACCCGTGAGCCCTGCGGCCAGTCACCCGCCCGCGTGAAGAGCGGGGCCCGCGTGGGGGAGTTCGGGGTGCGGGGCGGGGGTCGGGCGTGGCTTTGGGTGCGGTGTCATGCACTGACCTGAGGTGCGAAGAGTCGGGCGTGACCGTGGGTCGGTGCGGCTTGGGTCGAAGGGCGGGGTGACCGCGGCTGGGGCGTTCCGAAGGGGGCGATCGGCGGGCGCTCGTAACCGCGAGAGGCGGGCGCTCGGCTAGCCGGAATGCTGACGGCGGCCGGCCCGGGATGCTCGGTGACCACCGCGATGCTGACCAGGGCCGGCGCCGCGGTTCGAACAGCCAGGATGGCCTCTCGGCTGTGGACCAGACGTCGCACAGGTCCCCCCGCGGCTGACTCGGCTCGCAACAACCCTGTGATTGCGGCGCGGTTCGCAGGGCCGACCTGACCGTGAACTCGCAGACCTGTCCGCTCAGAACCCCTCGGGGTGGGCCGCCAGCCACGCCTTCGCCGCGCTGAGCAGCTTCGGGTCGGCCGCGGGGGCCTCGTCGGGGTGGCGTTCGGCCCACTTGACGACGTACGGGCAGAGCGGGGCGACGGACATGCCCTCGCGGGCCGCGATGCCGTAGAGCTCGCGGGCCAGGGAGCCCGCGATGCCCTGGCCCTCGTGGGCCGGTTCCACGATGGTGTGGACCGGGACCAGGGCGCGCTCGGGGGACTCGAGGACGAAGTACTGGATGTGGCCGACGACTTCGCCTCCCCCGGATCCGAGGGCCTCCAGCCGACCGGCCTGTCGGTCGTCGCGGATCTCGATGTCGCTCATGGGCACGCTCCTGGTCCGAAGGTCGTCGAGCAGGGTCAGGCCGGCACCGACTGCGGGCTGCGCTCCTGGTCCGAACCCGGCACCGGTTCGGACGGATCGGCTCCCAGGGCGACGATGCGGTTGTCGCGGTCCACGTGCACGACCCGGGGTTCAAGTGCCCGCGCCTCGGCGTCGGTCACCTGAGCGTAACTGATGATGATCACCAGATCTCCGGGGTGGACGAGATGGGCGGCGGCACCGTTGATGCCGATCACCCCCGAACCGCGCTCGCCTTCGATGACGTACGTCTCCAGCCGGGCGCCGTTGGTGATGTCGACGATGTGGACGAGCTCACCGGGCAGCAGGTCGGCGGCGTCGAGGAGATCCGCGTCGATGGTCACCGATCCCACGTAGTGCAGGTCGGCCTGGGTGACGGTGGCGCGGTGGATCTTGGACTTGAACATGGTACGGAACATGGCAAGACTCCCGATTCGTCTGCTCCCTGCCTGTCTGTCGCAGGTCAAGGGCGATTCCGGAGACTACAACGATTCGCCTCCTGCCGCCGCCGGGTGTTCCAGGACTCACACCCGGCGCGTACGGGGTGGCGCCGCCGGTCAGGCGACCGGGCTGAACGTCCACAGCAGGTTGGTGCTCTGCTGCCATGTCCACTGCTTGGTCACGGACCCTGAGGCGACCGTTCCGCCCCCGTCGAGGACCAGCCCCGTGCTGCGGTTGGCGATGGAGTACCGGCCTTGGCCGCGGTGGACGATCTGCCATTGCTGGGTGTCGCCGCCGTCCCAGGCCTTCTGTCGGGCCGGGTCACCGTTGCCGGTGGCGCCCCAGCCGTCGGCGACCATGCCGTTGGTGCGGTTGACGAGCCGGTAGTAGCCGTTTCCGAGTTCGACCGCCTGCCATTGGAGGTTGGCGTGGTCGATCGACTCCCACTGTTTCAGGGGCGAGCCGCCGGCGACATTGCCGCCACTGTCCAGCACCAGGTGGTTCGTGACGTTGGTCAGGCGGTAGTACGTGCCGGGCCTGAACGTCACCTTCAGCGAGGCGATGGCGTCGTTGTTGCCGGTCGTCCGGAGGTCGGGGGTGTTCGCGGTGAACGTCCAGGCGGTGCCGGTGAAGTTGTCGCCGGAGTAGCCCGTCACCTGGTAGCCGTCGGGCACCAGGATCGAGGAGGCCGTAGCGGGGCCCAGGCCGGCGGCGGACAGCTGGGAGGAGGTGTAGCCGCCCAGCGGCAGGACGGCGCGGGCACCCTGGTAGTCGACGTTCTGGCACACCGTCGCGCAGACCCTCACGGGCATGCCCTGGACCTCGACGCACACCACGGAGTCGGCGGCGTCCGGGGCGGTGGCGGGGACGGTGACGTCGATCTGGTCGTTGACCGTGTACGGGAGCGAGACGGAGGGGTCGTTCAGCAAGTAGACGCGGTTGACCGTGTTGTCGATCGCGGGGATCCGCAGCCGGCCGTTCGTGGGCCAGGTGAAGACGTGGGCGAAGAGCTTGCCGTTCTTCCTGGTGACCTTCCCCCATGCGGGCTCGGTGGCGAACGGGCTGCCGCTGGTGCCGTGCACGCTGTCGCTGTGCACCGACATCCATGAGGCCAGGCCGGTGAGGACGGTCCGGGTTCCGGCGGTGACCGAGCCGTCGCCCTTGGGGCCGATGTTCAACAGGAGGTTGCCGTCCCGGGAGACCACCGTGACGAGTTCCTGGACGACGTCCTGCACGGACCGGTAGGAGTTCTCCTTCGACGCGTCGTACCCCCAGGCGCCGTTCATGGTGCTGCACCGCTCCCAGGGCCGGCTCATCGGCTGCGCGGGTATCCCGAACTCGGCGACCGCGTAGTCGCCGAGACCGTTGTCCCGCTTGACCCGTTCGTTGACGATGAGGCCGGGCTTGCGGGCGATCAGCCAGTTGTAGAGGTCGACGCCGTCCGATCGCAGCCACCAGTCCTCCAGGGTGGGGCCGGTCGGCTCGCCGAACCAGTCGCCGTCGAACCAGAGCAGGGCCGGGTCGTAGCGGTCCAGGAGTTCCTGGAGCTGCGCCTTCATGTCGGCGATGTAGGCGGTACGGGCGGCCTGCGAGGACATCGTGGTGAGACCGCCTTCGTGACGGTCGTTCTGGGACGGGTGGTTCCAGTCGAGGATCGAGTAGTACAGGCAGAACTTGATCCCACGGCTCTCGCACGCTGTCTTCAGGTCCATGAGCGGGTCGGTCTGGATGCCCTTGTAGTCGTGCAGGTTGTACTGCTTGGTGCCCGTGGTGTCGGTGAAGCCGGCCACGTCGGAGTTCCACATCGCGTAGCCCTCGTGGTGCTTGGCGGTGATCACGAGGTACTTCATGCCGGCGTTCCTGGCGAGTTCGGCGATGGCCGCGGCGTCGAAGCGGGCCGGGTCGAAGTTCTGGGTGACCTGGGTCTGGTAGTTCGCTTTGCTCCACCGCTGACTGTCGAACGCCCACTCGCCCTGTCCGAGGTACGAGTAGGACCCGAAGTGGATGAACATCCCGAGTCTCGCCTGGTACCACCAGTCCATCTTCGAGGGGACGGCGTACGCCTCGGCGGTGGAGGGCCACAGCACCTGCGGGAGCCCGAAGGCCGCCACTCCTCCGGCGAGTGCGGCGGCCTTCATGAGAGAGCGTCGGCTGAGCGAGTCAGAGGGCATGGCACGGCTCCATGTGTCAGGGGGAGGGACGACGGGGCGTCATCCTCGGCAAGACATCGGATGGATTTATAAGGGACCAGCGATGGCCGCGTCTACAACCGGGACGTTTTTGGCTCAACGCACCTGGAAAATGAGGAGATCAGGAAGCTTCTTGGGTCGGCGCAGTCACTCGCCCATCGCTAGAGAGCCGCTATAGGTGGGACCTATTGACGTGTGCTCTGCGTCTGTGCGAGCCGTCCGGCTGCTCGCTCGGTTCGGTGTCCGGCGGGTACCCGTCCGGCACGGAGGCGGGCAGGAGGTGCTCGGCTCGGCAAACCTGAAGGAGGTACGTATGGGACTGCGCGATCACGTCGTGGTGGTGACCGGAGCGTCCAGCGGCATCGGACGGGCCACCGCCGAGGCCTTCGCCCGCAAGGGCTGCGCCGTGGTGCTGGCCGCGCGGCGCGAGGAGGCGCTGGAGGCGGCAGCCGAGGAGTGCGCGAGGCATCGCGGGGCGCGGACGCTGGTGGTGCCGACGGACACGACGGACGCCGGGGCGGTCGAGGACCTCGCGCGGCGGGCGGTGGCGAAGTTCGGCCGGATCGACGTCTGGGTGAACAACGCGGCCGTCAACGCCTTCGGCCGCTTCGAGGACGTGCCGCTGGAGGACTTCCGCAAGGTCCTCGACGTCAACGTGATGGGGTACGTGCACGGGGCCCGGGCCGCGCTGCGGGTGATGCGGGAGCAGGGGACGGGCACGCTGATCAACATCTCGTCCATCGTCGGCGCCGTGTCCCAGCCCTACAGCCACCCGTACAGCATGTCCAAGCACGCCGTCCAGGGGCTCGGTTCGAGCCTGCGGCAGCAGCTTTGGGTGGAGGGGGTCAAGGGTGTGCACGTGTGCACGGTGATGCCCGCGACCATCGACACCCCGCACTTCCAGCAGGCGGCGAACTACACCGGGCTCAAGGTCGTCGCCATGCCGCCCGTCTACACCCCGGAACGGGTGGCCCGGGCGGTCGTGGACCTCGTCCGCCGCCCCCGTCGCGAGGTGGTGGTCGGTCCCGCCGGCCGCGCTCTGGTACGCCAGTCCCGGATGGCCCCCGGGCTCGCGGAGCGGGCCATGGCGCGGCAGACGGAGAAGGGCCACCTCGATCACGACGAGGAGGCCCCGGCCACCCACGGAGCGCTGCACGTACCGGCCGCCGGGGAAGGCGCGGTGCACGGCGGCTGGCACGGGCGGCGGCGCACCGCGCTGCGCAGGACCGCCGTCGCCGCCGCGCTGGCCGGAGCGGCGGTGACCGCCGGGCGCAGGATCACTCGTGGCGTGGCGGCCGCCTGACGGGTGATCGGGTTCCGGTCTTGTGTCGGTCGGTACGGCGCTGCCCGCCCGGTGCGACACCGGGCGGGCAGCGGCCGCCGGACCAGGTCAGTGACTCAACGGCTCGATGACTCAGTGAGCCGCCGTCGGCACGCGCGTCGGGACGGCGTGGATGACGAACCCGCTGCGCACGCGCGCCGGCATGCGGTTCAGCGGGATCCGCAGGTCCTGTTCGGGCACGTCGTACTCCAGGCGGGCCAGCCGCGGTCCGAGGGCCGCCAGCAGCGCGACGGTGATGTCCTCGCCGGGGCAGCGGTGACCGGTGGCCGGGTCCGCGCCGCCCTGCGGGACGAGTTCGTCGCGGTGCGGCGGCCTCCCCACGAAGCGCTGCGGGGCGAAGGCGTACGGCTCCTCCCAGAGGCCGGGATCGTGGTTCTGCCCGTACAGGTCGAGCAGGATCATGGTGCCGGACGGGATCGGCTCGCCCCGCCACTCCAGGTCGGTGACGGCCCGGCCGCCGAGGAAGGGTGCGAAGGGGTAGAAGCGCCGCAGCTCGTGGGCGAACGCCACGGCGTAGGCGGGGTCGTCCTCGCGCAGCCGTTCCTTGACGCCCGGGGTGCGCAGTGCGTGACCGGCGTAGGAGACGAACCAGCACACGGCGACGGTGGGACGGATGACGTTGAGGAGTTCGACCGCGGCGGTGTGCGGGTCCAGGAGCCCGCCGTCGACGTCCCGGTGGCGGACGATCGCGTCCAGCGCCGATCCGGCCGGAGCCGTGGCGCCGCCCGCGCGTACCTCCTCGACCAGAGCTGCCAGCCAGGCCTCACTGCGCGTCCGCGCCCGGCGCGCCCGCCAGTGGCGCGGTCCCGGCGTGGCGAACCCGTCGACCATCGCGACCATGTCCCGGGCCGTGGCGTCCGCGTCGTCCAGGGGGACGCCGACCCAACGGCAGACCCCCTCGGTGAGGATCCGGCTCGCCTCGTCGAACAGGACGACCGGGCGCTCGGACCACGACTCCACCGCCTCGTCCCACACCTGCGTGACGGTGTCGACCAGCTCAGCGACCGCCTGTGGCCCGGTGAGCAGGGAGAGGAACAGCTCCTTGCGCCCGCGGTGAGCCGGTCCGTCCAGGGTGTGCACGGCACCGTGACCGAACAGCGTGCTCAGCACCGGGCCGGGGAGAGCCGACCCGCGCTCCACATGGCGTTCGTCGTAGAAGAACCGCACGGCTTCCGGGCCGTGCAGGGCGACGGCGTGCTGTCCCATCAGCCGGGTGCGCACGAGCTGGGCGGCGGTACGGCGCCGGCGGTCGGGCAGCCAGGTGTACCCCTTGGCGAGGAGGGCGAGGGAGCTGTCGGCGATGGGCGGACGACTCTGATTCATGGCGTCGCGAGTGCCCGGCGCCTCCATCCGGAAACGGTCGGCCGTTCGTCCGGGACCGGTCCGGCCCGAACCGCCGCGCTCCGCCCTGTGCGTTTCCCTCGACCCCGGGCGGGGACCCGGCGCTCGTGGTGGCGTACGGAGCGGAGCAGCGGGTGCGGGTGCCGGCTCTGCGGGCGCGCTGGCTCCGGCAGACGTTCGTCCACTGGCCGTTCCGGCCCCAGGCGGTGCAGGCCCTCCTGCCGCGGGGGCTGGTCGTGGACGAGTACGACGGGACGGCCTGGGTGGGTTTCACGCCGTTCGTGATGGCGGACGTGCGCCCCGCGGCCGTTCCCGCCTCGCTGCCCGGGCTCCCGACGTTCGCGGAGACCAACCTGCGGACCTATGTGCGGCGCGAGGACGGGCGGGACGGGATCTGGTTCCTGTCCATCGAGGTGGCCTGCCCGCTGATGCTGGCGGCTCGTGCCGTGGGGGCGCCGTACACCCTGGGCACTCTGCGCGTCACCACGGACGGCGATGCCGTGTCCTACACCGGCTCGCGAGGGGCCGGCCGCGTCTCGTACCGTCTGGACGTCCGACCCGGCGATCCGGTCCAGCCGACCGAGCGGGACGTGTGGCTCACCTCGCGCTGGCGTGCGTACACCCGTCGGCTGGGCCTCCTCTGGGAGACGCCCGTGGAACACGAGCCCTGGCCGCTGGCCGGCGCGGTCGTGGACGTGCTGGAGGAGACGCTGACGGCCGCCGCGGGCCTGCCCGCCCCGCTCGACGGACCGGTCGTGCACTACTCCCCCGGCGTCGAGCACGTCCGGCTCGGGCCATCGCGGCCCCTTGTCCCATGAGCGGGCGGCCGAGCGGCGGGCGGCTGCGCTTCGACGGCTGGATCGCCGGTCTGGGCACGGCCTCCGGGACCCGTGTCGTGCTGGGGCACTGGCCACGGTCGCCGTTCGGGCCGTTCAGCGATGTGATGGTCGAGCGTCCCGACGGAGAGCGGCTGTTGCTCGCCCCCACCCGGCAGACGGCGGATTTCGTCAGCGGTACCTATGTCTTCGACACCGTGCGTGTCGTCCCGGTCGGGGTGCGCGTCGCCGACGGGGCCTGGAGCGTCACGGCAGGGCCGCTCGACCTGCGTTTCACCACGGGCCGCCGCCGGCTCCTCGGGCTGCTGCTGTGCGCGGTGCCCGGCGTGCTCGCCCGGCAGCCCGCCTGGTGCACGCTGCTGTCCCTGCCCGCCCGGCTGCTGCTGCCCGGTGTGCGCACCCGTGGCAGCGCGCGAGCGGGCCGCCGTGAGTGGTACGGCGCCCGGGACCTGCGGCCGATCCACTCGGTGTCGGGACTCTTCGAGGGCGAGGACCTCGGTGCGGCGGCCCCCGTCGTCCCGCCCGTGCGCTTCGGGTTCGGGTCGGTGCCGAGGAGGCCCGCGCTGACCAGGGTCACGACGACGGTGGCGGTGGACCCCGAGTGAGGACGCGGGGGCAGGGTACCCGGCCGCCCCGGAGAAGACCCCCGAAGAGGTGACACATGGGCAGGACGAGCACGCGGGGTCCCGCAGAGGGTGTCGCGGTCGCGCACGGGGTCTTCAACGTCGTGGGCGGACTGTGGCCGCTGGTACATCTGCGCAGCTTCGAGTGGGTCTTCGGGCCGAAGACCGACGTGTGGCTCCAGAGGACGACCGGGGGACTCCTGGTCTCCGCGGGGCTCGCCCAGCTCGCGGCGGCTCCCGGTCCGCAGGGGCCGGCCCAGGCCCGCCGTATCGGACTGGGCACCGCGCTGACCCTGCTGGCCGTGGATCTGGTCTACGTGCCCAAGGGGCGGATCCGGCCGACGTACCTCCTCGACGCCGCGATGCAGATCGGGTGGATCCGTACCTGGCTGCGCCAGGACGACCACGACACGGACTGTCACCCCAGGGGCCGCAAGAGGGTCTCGGGCCCGACGAAGCCACCCCGCACCCCGGACACCGGACACACCGCAGGAGGCCGACGATGAGTGAACAGACCCCGTCCCAGGCAGAGGGCGAGCGCACGGACGACAGGCCCAGCGAGGAAGAGACGTCCGGCGCGAGTGACGTGCCCCGGACAACCCCTTCGCAGGCGGAGGGTGAGGACACGCAGGACGAGGACGGCGAGGAAGGCGGGAAGGAGGGCGACGAGGAGAGCGCGGCGTGGGAGAGCGGCTGGTCAGGCCCGTGAGGCGGGACCTGGTCCGGAGCACCCGGCGGCAACCGTGGGCATCGCCGGAGGCGGGGCCCGCCCCGGCGGCGGAGGCCGGTTTCCGGCGGCTGGCCCGGCTGCGACGGGCGCCCGCCCTGCATCCGCACGGGCTGACCTGCTCGGCCACCTTGGACGTCGTCGACGGCGACGAGCCCTGGGGGGTGCCCTGGCTGGACACTCCCGGGCGGTACGCGGCCACGGCGCGGCTCTCGCGGGCCGCCGGTCTGCCCCGGCGGCTGCCCGACGGGCTGGGCCTCGCGGTTCGGGTGGATCAGGCGGACGGGGCGGACCGCGTCCTCGACCTGCTTCTGACGAGCTGTGGCCGCAGCCGGGTCACCCGCCACGTGCCGTTGCCCCGTACGGACGTACTGGGCGGTCCGTACTCCAGCCTCCTCCCCTACCGGATCGGGGACACGCGTGGCGTCCTGGCCGCCTTCCCGCGCCGTTCCCGGCGGGCGCCGGTGTACGGCGACCCTGCCCGTCTGGGCGAGGCGCTGGCGGCCGAACCGCTCGTCCTCGATCTGTGCGCCGAGACGTCCCGGCACTCCTGGCGGCCGTTCGGGGTGCTGACCGTGAGGGCTCCCCTGCCCCTGGGGCAGGACGAGAGCCCGGGATTCGACGTCTACGCGCACAGCCTCCCCGGTCTCGCCCCGGTCAGGGCGCTGGCCGGAATCCGCCGCGCCGCCTATCGGGGCTCCCGCGCGGGCCGTCGGTGAAACTGCCAGGAGTAGCTTCAGGCAGGCTGGTTACACGGCGCCCGACACGGCAGACCCTCATCGCACCGTAGGGCGGGCTGATGGCCACACACACCGAACCGGTCGCTCCGGTCCCGACGGCGGAGCGGCGCAGCAGAGGCCGCGTGATCGTGTCCTGGCTGACCACGACCGACCACAAGAAGATCGGCCATCTCTATCTGATCACCTCGTTCTGCTTCTTCCTGATCGGCGGGTTCCTCGCGATGGCGATCAGGGCGGAGCTGGCCCGGCCGGGGCTGCAACTGCTGTCCAACGAGCAGTACAACCAGGCGTTCACGATGCACGGCACGATCATGCTGCTGCTCTTCGCGACGCCGACGTTCGCGGGATTCGCCAACGCGGTCATGCCGCTCCAGATCGGCTCCCCGGACGTCGCCTTCCCCCGGCTGAACATGTTCTCCTACTGGCTGTTCCTCTTCGGCGGCCTGATCGTGCTCGGCAGCTTCCTCACCCCGCAGGGCGCCGCCGACTACGGCTGGACCGCCTACACCCCGCTCAGCGGGCCCATCCGCAGCGGTTACGTCGGTGCCGACCTGTGGATCATGGGGCTCGCGCTGGCCGGGTTCGGCACCATCCTGGGCGCGGTCAACTTCATCACCACCATCATCTGCATGCGCGCCCCCGGCATGACCATGTTCCGGATGCCGATCTTCACCTGGAACGTGCTGCTGACCTCGGTGCTCGTCCTGCTGGCCTTCCCGGTCCTGGCGGCCGCCCTGCTCGCCCTGGAGGCGGACCGGCGCTTCGGCTCGCACGTCTTCGACGCCCAGTACGGCGGACCGCTGCTGTGGCAGCACCTGTTCTGGTTCTTCGGGCACCCCGAGGTCTACATCCTCGCCCTGCCCTTCTTCGGGGTGATCAGCGAGATCATCCCGGTGTTCTCCCGCAAGCCGATCTTCGGTTACGTCGGTCTGATCGGCGCCACGATCGCCATCACCGGTCTGTCCGTGACCGTGTGGGCCCACCACATGTTCGCCACCGGCGCCGTGCTGCTGCCCTTCTTCTCCTTCATGAGCTTCCTGATCGCCGTGCCGACGGGCGTGAAGTTCTTCAACTGGATCGGCACGATGTGGAAAGGCTCGATCTCCTTCGAACCACCCATGCTGTGGGCGGCCGGCTTCCTCGTCACGTTCCTGTTCGGCGGGCTGACCGGCGTCGTCCTCGCCTCCCCGCCGATGGACTTCCACGTCACCGACAGCTACTTCGTCGTAGCCCACTTCCACTACGTCCTGTTCGGCACCATCGTCTTCGCGATGTTCGGCGGATTCAGCTTCTGGTGGCCGAAGATGACCGGAACCATGCTCGACCACCGCCTGGAGAAGATCCACTTCTGGACGCTGTTCGTCGGCTTCCACACCACGTTCCTGGTCCAGCACTGGCTCGGCGCCGAGGGCATGCCCCGCCGCTACGCCGACTACCTGGCCGCCGACGGCTTCACCGCCCTCAACACCGTCTCCTCCGTCGGCGCCTTCCTGCTCGGCCTGTCCACCCTGCCGTTCCTCTACAACGTGTGGCGGACCGCGAAGAAGGGTGAGCGGATCGAGGTCGACGACCCCTGGGGATACGGCCGTTCCCTGGAATGGGCCACCTCCTGCCCTCCCCCGCGCCACAACTTCGCCGGTCTGCCGCGCATCCGCTCCGAGTCCCCCGCCTTCGACCTGCACCACCCGGAGACGGCCGAGCAGGACCAGAAGCAGCACTCCGGCAGGCGTGACGTCCTGGACGCCGAGGGACACGAGCAGGAGTGAGCCCATGAGCGCGTCGGCCCGGCCGGACACCACCCCCGGCACCCGCACCGAGCCACGCAGGTCCATGGCCGTGTGCGCGCTGATCGGGGCGGCGGTGACGGCCGCGGTCGACGAGATCGTCTTCCACCAGATCCTGGGCTGGCACCACTTCTACGACCGCGCCACCACCAGTGCGGGCCTGCTCTCCGACGGCCTCCTGCACACCGCCGAACTGCTCGCCCTGTGCGCCGGGTTCTTCCTCTACGCCGATCTGCGCCGCCGTGGGTCCCTGGCGGCGCCCCACGCCTGGGCGGGCCTCTTCCTCGGCATGGGCGCCTTCCAGTTGTTCGACGGCGTCGTGGACCACAAGCTGCTGCGCCTGCACCAGGTCCGCTACGGCGTGGACGTCACCCCCTACGACGTTGCCTGGAACCTCGCCGGCCTGTCGCTGTTGCTCATCGGAGCCGCGCTCGCCGTGCGCGCGGCGCGGCGGCACGGTGACCGCGAACGGCCGGAATGACACCCGCGCACGTGCACCCGGGTCCGGCGGGGCCGGGACCGGCCGAGCTGCTCGTCGCCGGGGCCGCGCTGCTGGTGACCGTCGGCTACCTGGCGGCGGCGGGGCGCCTGCGGCGACGGGGGGACGTCTGGCCCCGGGTCCGGGACGTCTCGTTCGCGGCGGGCGGCGTGGGCACGGCCTGGGCGACGCTGGGTGAAGCGTGGGGCGGGCCGGGGGTCGGGCCGTGCAGTGGGCCGTGGGGTGGGCCGTTCACCCAGCACGTGGTGCGCCACCTGGTCGTCGGCATGGCGGCCCCGCTGCTGTTCGTCGCCGCCCGCCCCCTCACCCTGGCCCTGCGCGCCCTCGCCCCCGGCCGGGTTCGACGGCGGCTGGTGTCCCTCGCGCACTCCGGTGCCGTGGGTCTGCTGCTCTTCCCTCCCGTGGCGGCCGTACTGGACGTCGGCGGGCTGTGGCTGCTGTACCGCACGGACCTGTTCGCGGCGGCAGCGCACCGGCCGCTGCTGCACGGGGCGGTCCAGGCGCACATGGTGGCGGCGGGACTGCTGTTCACCTTCGCCGTGTGCGGGCTCGATCCCGTGCGCCGCCGCTGGGGTCTCGCGGTGCGCGGCGCGACCCTCCTGGCCGCCGGTGCCGCGCACGCGGTGCTGGCCCGCACGCTGTACTCCCGGCCGCCTCCCGGCACCGGCTTCGGCGCGGCCGACCTGCACCAGGGCGCCCAGTGGATGTACTACGGCGGTGACCTCGTGGAGGTGGGCCTCGCCGTGCTGATGGGAACGGCCTGGTACACCGGCACCGGACGGACCGGGGCCCGCCGCCGGCGCCGGGGTCCTGCGAACGAAGTAGTGGACCGGGCCGGCCGGGGCACTCGAAGGCCGTCACAGGACTCCGGCGGCCGGAGGCACATCATGAACACGACGGCACGGACCTCGCCCGACGGCCCGACGCGGCAGAAACGCCTGGTGATCTACCTCAACGACCACCTGGCCGGCGCGACGGCCGGCGTCGAACTCGCCCGTCGCACGACCCGGGAGCACCACGGCTCGGCCTACGGCGAGAGCCTGGAGAGCCTGCGCAAGGAGATCTCCCAGGACCGGCAGGCCCTGGTACGCCTCCTGGCCGACCTCGACGTGCCCGTCCGGCGCTACAAGACGTACGGGGCGTGGCTGGGCGAGAAGGCCGCGCGGATGAAGCCGAACGGCCGTCTGCTGCGCCGCTCCGGGCTCGCCCTGCTGATCGAGATCGAGGCGCTGCGGCTGGGTGCCCAGGGCAAGGCGTCGCTGTGGCGCGGGCTGCTCGCCGCGGCGGCGCAGGACTCGCGGCTGGACGCCGACCGGCTGGAGGAACTGCTGCGCAGGGCGGTGCGGCAGATCAAGACCCTGGACTCCCTGCACGCGAGGGCCGCCACGGAACTGCTGTTTCCCGCGATGCGCCCGGAACCGGAGTCGGCATCCGCGGCGGAGACGAACACGCCGTCCTGACCTGCTGCTACGCGTCGGTAGGCCCGGGGGGGCCACCGGCGGCGGAGACGGTCCTCGCGCATCTGGCCGATTCCGCTTCTCCACGTCCTTCACCGCCTGGTTACACGGCACCGGCACGGGTACCCGCGCGGCTCGGTTCCGGCCATCGGCCTAGGAGACACTCATGGGCTTCAACCCCCTGGAACACCAAGGCATCCCCCTCGAGCGCCAGTTGCGCAACTGGCGTGAGCTGGACGTCGAGCCCGTCGACCCCGACCACGGCGACCCGTACACCAAGTGCCGCATCATCGCGATGAACGGCATCGAGGTCGAGGCGATCCTCTTCAGCCACCAGTTCGCCCGCCACTGTCCCGACCCGGAGGTCAAGCGGCAGCTGGCGGAGGTCCGTTACATCGAGCAACAGCAGCAGAAGGTCGTCAACTGGCTGCTGCCCGGCCTCGCCTCGGTCCTGGAGACGACCATCTCCTACGAGCAGGTCGCGGTCGACCTCACAGGCTGGATCGCCCGCCACGAGCCCGACCCCTACCTGAAGCAGGCGTACGAGTTCGGTGTCCTGGAGGACTTCGACCACCTGTACCGGTACGCCAACCTCTACGAGATGATCGAGCACCGCAAGGCGGAGTCGATCGTCGAGGGGCTCACGGAGGTGATGCCGGGACGCCCGACCAAGTTCCACCACCGGCACCCGGCGGACAACGTGCGCGAGCCCTACGACCGGACGACGGTCAACCCGCTGTCGCGGCTGCACGCGCTGACGATCATGTCGGCCGAGCAGCAGACCATGAACTTCTACATGAACGTCGGCCCCCAGTACATGGAGCCGATCGCCCGCCAGCTGTACCAGGAGATCGGCCTGATCGAGGAGGAGCACGTCACTCACTACGAGTCGCTGGTCGACCCGGGCGAGTCGTGGTGGGAGCAGCTCGTCACCCACGAGTACAACGAGTGCTACCTCTACCACTCCTTCATGGAGCAGGAGCCCGACCCCAAGGTGAAGGCGGTCTGGGAGCTCCACCTGAACATGGAGCTCGAACACCTGCGGATCGCCTGTGATCTGATGCGCCGCCACGACGGCCGCGAACCCCAGGAGATCCTCGCCCCGGAGCTGCCGAACGTGCTGACCTTCGAGGAGAACAAGCAGTTCGTACGGGGTCTGCTGGACACCCAGATGGATCTGACGACCCTCGGCACCGGCTATGTCCGGGACGCCCACGAGCGGTTCGAGAGGATGCAGGAGCAGATCCACGGCGGCGAGGAACCGCCCAGCGAGCGGGTCATGGCCCAGCACCGGGAGATGTTCGGCCGCGAGTACCGCATCGAGTCGGAGGGCGAGCACCCCGACGTCGCCTCCCGGGAGAGGAGCTGACATGGCCGGGATCGCGGCGAGCGACGCCGATGTAGTGGCCCTGCTGATGCGTCAGCACGGTGACATCCGCAACCTCTTCGACAAGGTGGAGCGGACCGCCGGGGACGAGCGCCGGGCGGCCTTCCGGAACCTGGTGCGGCTTCTCGCCGTGCACGAGACGGCCGAGGAGGAGGTCATCCGTCCCTTCACCCGTACCTCCGTGCCGGACGGCGCGAAGGTGGCGGAGGAGCGGCTGGCCGAGGAGCGGGAGGCGAAGGAGCTCCTGTCGCGGCTAGACGGGATGGACACCGACGACCCCAAGTTTTTGCCCGAGCTCCAGACCCTGCGCCTGGACGTGATGAAGCACGCCCGGGCCGAGGAGCGGTACGAGTTCAACCACATCCGCCGCCACGCCGACAAGGCACGCCTGTCCTCCATGGCCACGGCCCTGAAGGCGGCCGAGGCCGTGGCCCCGACCCACCCCCACCCCGGGACCGAGTCGGCGGCCAAGAACATGGCCCTGGGGCCGATCGCCGCCCTGGTCGACCGCACCCGGGACGCCGTACGCAAGGCCATGGGCAAGGACGGCTGACCGGCTGCGACGGCTTGTCCGGAACAACATCCTGGGCTGTGGCTTCGGCAGTGACGGCCGCGGCTCAGGAGTCAGGTGTCCGCTCGCGGGTACGCGAGGGGTGTCCGATCGTGTGACCGGGGTGGTGGCATGGTGAACACCAGTGACACCGGGCAGATGCTGCGGCGGCTGTTGCAGGCCGCGCACACGGTGACGCTGGAGCAGTTGCCCGGACTCATCGCCTGCCACGCGGGCGCCGCCGGGTTGTACGACGTGGTCGTCTATGTCGTCGACATCCGCGAGACCCTGCTGCGGCAGATCACCGGGCGCGGCCCCGACGCGGCGGCGGACGGGGAGGAGATCCGGATCGACGGCACCCTGCCCGGGCGGGCCTACCAGCGGGTGACGCTCCTCGCCGAGCCCCCGCGCGAGGCGCATGCACGGCGGCGGTGGTGGGTGCCGGTGACCGACGGCGTCGAGCGCATCGGAGTGCTCCGGGCCGACACGGCCGACACCGAGGACGGCGACGACCAGGCTGTACGACAGGATCTGCGCGACCTCGCCTCGCTGGTGGCCCTGGTCCTGCTCAGCAAGAGGTCCTTCAGTGACTCCTACGCCCGGCTGGTGCGCACGGAGCCGATGAACGTGGCGGCGGAGATGCAGTGGAAGCTGATGCCGCCGCCCGCCTTCGCCGGCCACGACGTGACCGTGGGTGCCGCGAGCGAGCCCGCCTACGAGGTGGGCGGTGACGCCTTCGACTACGCCATCAGCGGCAGCGTCCTGCATCTGTCCGTGTTCGACGCCATGGGCCATGACACCACCGCGGGGATCACCGCGAACCTGGCGGTGGCCGCCTGCCGCAACGCCCGCCGCCAGGGGGCCTCGCTCGCCGAGACGAGCCGGTCCGTCGAGGACGTGCTCGTGACCCACTTCGGGACCAGCCGCTACGTCACCGGTGTCCTCGCCGAACTCGATCTCGACACCGGCCGCCTGACCTGGGTCAACCGTGGTCATCCGCTGCCGCTCGTCATCCGCGACAACCGCTGGACCCACGAGCTGACCTGTCCACCGGCCGGGCCGATGGGCGCGCGCCTGGGGCTGCCCGTGGTCGTCAGCCGTCACCAGTTGGAGCCGGGCGACCGCCTGCTGCTGTACACCGACGGGATCGTCGACGCCCGCGACGCCGAGGGGCGGCGGTTCGGCCAGGAGCGGTTCACCGACTACATCGTGCGCCACCACTCCGCCCACCAGACGCTGCACGAGACCCTGCGCCGGCTGATGCACGCGGTCCTCGACCACCACTGCGGCCGTCTGGAGGACGACGCCACCGTCCTGCTGACCGAATGGCGCGCGGGCCACCAGCACCGGCTCGTCCCCTGACGGGTGCCCGCGCCGGCCTCACGCCTGGGCCACGGTCTCCCCCGCCGCCGCGATCTCCGGGAGCACGCCGTTCTGTGAGGTGAACTGCGTCCGGTAGAGCTCCGCGTACCGGCCGTCCAGCGCGAGGAGTTCCTCGTGCGTGCCCCGCTCCACGATCCGGCCGTCCTCGACCACCAGGATCAGGTCGGCCGTGCGGATCGTGGACAGGCGGTGGGCGATCACGATCGCCGTCCTGCCCTCCAGCGCCTCGGTGAGCGCCTCCTGGACGGCGGCCTCCGAGGTGTTGTCCAGGTGGGCGGTCGCCTCGTCGAGGATGACGACCCGCTGGCGGGCCAGCAGGAGGCGGGCGATGGTCATGCGCTGGCGTTCGCCGCCGGAGAGCCGGTAGCCGCGTTCGCCGACCACGGTGTCCAGGCCGTCGGGCAGGGACCGTACGAGGGCGTCCAGGCGGGCGCGGCGCAGGGCGTCCCACAGCTCGGCCTCGGTCGCCTCGGGACGGGCCAGCAGCAGGTTCGCGCGGACGGTGTCGTGGAAGAGGTGGCCGTCCTGGGTGACCATGCCGAGCGTGGCCCGCAGGGAACCGGCGGTCAGGTCGCGGACGTCGACGCCGCCGATGCGGACGGCGCCCTCGTCGACGTCGTAGAGCCGCGGCAGCAGTTGCGCGACGGTCGACTTGCCGGCGCCGGAGGAACCGACGAGGGCGACGGTCTGCCCGGGTTCGGCGCGGAAGGAGACGCCGTGCAGGACCTCGGCGCCGCCGCGGGTGTCGAGGGAGGCGACCTCTTCCAGGGAGGCCAGGGAGACCTTGTCGGCGGAGGGGTAGCCGAAGCGGACGTCCGCGAACTCGACGGCGACCGGCCCCTCGGGGACCTCGCGGGCGTCCGGTTTGTCCTCGATCAACGGCTTCAGGTCCAGCACCTCGAAGACCCGCTCGAAGCTGACCAGCGCGCTCATCACCTCGACGCGGGCGCCGGCGAGAGCCGTGAGCGGGGCGTACATGCGGGTCAGGAGCAGGGCGAGGGAGACCACGGCACCGGGTTCCAGGCTGCCGCGCAGGGCGAACCAGCCGCCGAGGCCGTAGACCAGGGCGAGGGCCAGGGCGGAGACGAGGGTCAGGGCGGTGATGAACACCGACTGGGCGGTGGCGGTGCGTACGCCGATGTCGGCCACGCGGCGGGCCCGGGCCGCGAACTCCACGGACTCCTGCTCGGGGCGGCCGAAGAGCTTGACCAGGGTGGCGCCGGGTGCGGAGAAGCGTTCGGTCATGCGGGTGCCCATGGCCGCGTTCAGGGTGGCCGCCTCCCGCTGCATCCGGGCCATCCGGCTGCCCATGCGGCGGGCCGGGATCACGAACACCGGGAGCAGCGCGAGCGCGAGCAGGGTGATCTGCCAGGACAGGGTGAGCATCACCACGAGGGTCAGCAGCAGGGTGACCAGGTTGCTGACCACGCCGGACAGGGTGTTGCTGAAGGCGCGCTGGGCACCGATGACGTCGTTGTTGAGTCGGGAGACGAGCGCTCCCGTACGAGTGCGTGTGAAGAACGCGACCGGCATGCGCTGCACATGATCGAACACAGCCGTGCGCAGATCGAGGATGAGTCCCTCCCCGAGCGTGGCCGACAGGCGTCGGGCGAGGATGCCGAGCGCGGCCTCGGCGACCGCGATGAGGGCGATGAGCAGGGCCAGACGTACGACCTTGCCCTCGTCGTCGCCCGACACGATCGCGTCGACGACCTTGCCGGCGAGGACGGGCGTGGCCACGGCGAGCAGCGCGGTCGCCACCCCGAGCACGACGAAACGGGCGATTCGGGTACGGTGCGGTCGGGCGAACGCGCCGATGCGGCGCAGGGTCGCGCGGGCGAACGGGCGGCGCTCCTGCTCGGCGTTCATGACACTGTGAAGCTGTGTCCAGGCTGTGGTCTCCATGCTCATGGGAGAGAACTTAGAACCTCAAGCGTTGTCGAGGTCAACGCCCGAACCTCGACCGCCCGACCGAAGGACTCGATGACCGTACGTAAGCCACCGGCCGCGCTTCCGCAACCCGCCGTTGGCGCCGCGGGGAAACCCTCTCCCGGTGTGACAGCGGTAGAACTCCCCCAGGGACGCCCTCTCCAGCGCCTCCCCGTCCGCCGTATCCGTCAGATCCTGTGTCTGGTCCCGCTCCTGCTGGTCACCGTCGTGGCGGTGCGGCACCGTTCCGTGCTCGCCGAGGGCTTCGGTCATCTGCGGCACGCCGAGTGGCCGTGGCTCATGGCCGCGGTCGGCACCACCTGTCTGACCTGGGTGGCCGCCTCCTTCACCCGGCAGGGCGCCGTGGTGGAGCGGCTGCCCCGGCGGCGGCTGCTGGCGACGCAGTTCGCGGCGGGCGCGGCCAACCATCTGCTGCCGACGGGCCTCGGGGCGGGCGCGGTGAACCTGCGCTTCATGACCGTGTGCGGGGTTCCGCTCGCCCGTTCCTCGGCCGCGCTCGCCCTGTATCTGCTGGCGGAGTCGGTCGGCCGGCTCGCCCTGCTGGCCGCGCTCCTCGTCGCCTTCCCGGACGCGCTGCGGATCGGCACGCTGCTGCCCGACGAGTCGGCCGGCCCCCTGCTGCTGGGTGGTCTGGGTGCGGTGCTGGTGGTGGCCGTGGGCGTGCTCGTGGGCGTCCGCCGAGTGCGCAGGGCCGTGGGCTCCTTCCTGCGGACCGCGCTGTGCGAGGCCCGCTCGGTGCACACCCGGCCGTCCCGGGCGCTCGCGCTGTGGGGCGGTTCGCTCGCCTTCCCCGCGCTCCAGGCGGCCGGTTTCACCGCGGTGGGGCAGGCGCTGGGGCTGTCGGTGCCGCCCGCGCACATGGCCCTCGCGTACCTCGCCGCCACCTGCGCGGTGGCGCTGGTGCCCACGCCGGGCGGGGTCGGTTCGGTGGAGGCGGCCCTGGTGGTGGCGCTGGTCGCGGCCGGCGGCCCGGCGGCCGTGGCCACGGCGGTGGTGCTCGCCTACCGGATCATCACGGTCTGGGTGCCGCTGCTGCCGGGCGCGCTGACACTGGGTGCGCTGGTGCGCCTGAAGGTGATCTGACCGGTTCTTGGTGCGAGTGCACGCGGGGAGTCGTTTTCAGCCGGGTCCGTGGAGCCTGGGCCGGTGGAGTGAGCCCCATTGCTGCACACCAGTGGTCCGAGGGGCCTGTGTGACGGTGCTGCGCTGTCTGACGCCGTCCCCTCCGGTAGGAGGCCGAGCTCGCCGAGGGCAGCGTCCGAAACCAGGCGATCCGGCGGCCCGCGCGGTACGAACTCCCGTGCCGGATACGGCAGGATGAGCGGTCGCGTCGGCCACGGAACCTTCACAGGCCGACACGATCGCACATCCCGCAATATCGAACAGGTGGCAACGTGACGGCATTTCAACGGGATCTCACCATGGACGACATGATCGGCGCCGGCATCGCCGTGGTCGCGGGCGTGGTGGCGGCTTTCCTGCTGCGCATGCTGCTCAAGTGGCTGGGCAAGCACGCGGACCGCACCAAGTGGGGCGGCGACGACGTCCTGGTGGCCGCGCTGCGGACCGTGGTGCCCTCGGCTGCGGTCGCGGGCGGGATCGCCGTCGCCGCGGCGGCGCTGCCGCTGACCAAGGGCGTCCAGCGCACGGTCAACCAGGTGCTGACCGTGCTGCTGATCTTCGTCGTCACGGTGGCGGCGGCCCGGCTGGTGGCGGGGCTCGTGCGGACGGTCACCACCTCCCGCTCCGGGGTCGCCGGGTCGGCCACGATCTTCGTCAACATCACGAGGGTGCTGGTCCTGGCGATCGGCTTCCTGGTCGTGCTGCAGACCCTCGGCATCTCCATAGCGCCGATGCTCACCGCCCTCGGCGTCGGCGGTCTCGCGGTCGCGCTCGCCCTCCAGGACACGCTCGCCAACCTCTTCGCGGGCATCCACATCCTCGCCTCCAAGACGGTCCAGCCCGGTGACTACATCCGGCTGGCCAGCGGCGAGGAGGGCTACGTCGAGGACATCAACTGGCGCCAGACGACGGTCCGCGCCCTCTCCAACAACCTGATCGTCGTCCCCAACGGCGAGCTCGCCAAGACGAACATGACCAACTTCATGCGTCCCGAGCAGCAGTTGACGATCCTGGTGCAGGTCGGGGTGGCCTACGACAGCGATCTGGAGCACGTCGAGCGGGTGACCTGCGAGGTCGTCACCGAGGTCATGACACGGGTCGAGGGCGCGGTCCCCGAGCACGAACCGCTGGTCCGCTTCCACACCTTCGGTGACTCCCGGATCGGCTTCACGGTGATCCTGGGCGTCGGCGAGTTCAGCGACCAGTTCCGCATCAAGCACGAGTTCATCAAGCAACTGCACAAGCGGTACCGCGAGGAGGGCATCCGGATCCCGGCACCCACGCGGACCGTCGCCCTCCAGCAGGGCTCGGTGTCGATCCCGCACCAGCGCGGCGCGCAGACCGTCATCGAACCGGGCGAGGTGTCTTCCGCCCGGCTCGACTAGGACCTGCCCGCCGACGGTACGGAACGGCGCTCCGGGCCAGGCCCGTACGGAGACGCCGGTCCGGGCGGCACCCACACCCCCGGGGCCGAGCCCGCGACACCACCCGGCCGGTCGCCCACGCCCGGCATCCGACAGTGAAGGACCTCGCTCCGGGCCAGGCCCGTACGAAGACGCCGGGCCGAGCGCACCCACACCCCCGGGACCGGACCCGCGACACCAGCCCGCCAGTCGCCCACGCCCGGCATCCGACGGCGAAGACGCCGGGCCGGGCGCACCCACACCCCCCGGGACCGGGCCCGCGGCATCAGCCGATCGGTCGCCCACGCCGGGCCTCCGGCGGCGAAGGAACTCGCTCCGGGCCAGGCTCGTACGGCAGCGACCATCGGGGGCACCCGCGCCGCCCGGTGGTCGCCCCCGCGCCGGGCCTCCGACACGTCGGCGCCCGGATCGGGCGCGCCGGTTCCGTCGTGGTCGGCTACAGGGTGGCCGAGTTGTCGTGCGGGGCGCTCGGTCGGCTCGGCGGCTGCCGCAGGGCCGAGCTGACGGGCGTCACCGTCCAGTCCGGGTGGCCGGGCATCCTCGGGGTCTTGGTGCCGTAGAGCCAGGCCCCCAGGAAGCCCGACTGGTCGGCGCCGGAGACCTCCGAGGCGACGGCGATGTAGTCCGCCGTGGACGCCGAGGCGTTCCGGAAGCGCTCCAGGAACGCCGACTCGATCGCGCTGAAGACGCTCTCGCCGACCTGCCGGCGCAGCGCGTACAGGACGAGGACGCCGCCGAGGTAGCGCTGGCTGTCGAAGAGGTTGGCCTCGTTCGGGGCGGCGACCGGGCCCGAGGACTTCCGCCACTGGTCGCCGCGCGCGTACGTGTCCTTCATGCGGGCTTCCATCGTGGTCAGGCCGAGGGAGTCGGTCCAGCCGCGCTCGTAGCGGTAGAGCAGCCCGTAGAAGTCGGCGTGGCCCTCGTTGAGCCACAGGTCGGACCAGGTGGCCGGGCTCACGCTGTTGCCGAAGTAGGAGTGGACCAGCTCGTGCATCATGTGCGAGCCGATGCTCTTCTCCGCCTGGAGCAGGAAGTTCGGCTTGTACAGGGTGAGGGTCTGGGTCTCCAGGCCCGTGAAGTCGAAGGCGTTCGAGGCGTCGTTGTTGCAGGGCAGCAGACCGTACGTCTCGAAGGGGAAGGCGCCGAGCCGCTGCTCGATCCAGCTCACCAGGTTCGGGGTGAGGGCGAGGGCGGGCTCCAGGGCGGCGGCCCGGGCGGTCGGGACGACGTCCCTGAGCGGGAGTCCGTGCGGGCCCTGACGGTCCTTGATCACATAGTCGCCGACCGTGATCTGCACGATCTCCGTGGCGATCGGCTCCCGGGACCGGTAGCAGTACGCGGTCCGGCCGTCGCCGAGATCCTCGGTGCTGACCAGCCGGCCGCTCGCGACGCCCTTGAGACCGGCCGGGACGGTGACGCGGAAGGTGAAGTCCGCCTTGTCCGAGGGGTGGTCGTTGCAGGGGAAGACGGTGTGGGCGGCGTTGGGCTGGGGGCAGATCGCGAAGCCGTCCGGGGTGGGCACCCAGGCGGTCGGGGTGACGGCGCCCCGCGGGTCCACCGTGTAGGTCACGGTGACGGTCGCCGTGGTCCGCTCGGCCAGCGGGACGCCGGGGGTGATCCGCAGCTTCGCACCCGCCTGCTCCCGGTCGGCCGGGACGCCGTCGAGCAGCACCTCGTGCACGTCGAGTCCCAGCGCGTCCAGGGAGAAGCGGCTCAGCTCCTGGGTGGTGACGATCGTCAGGGTCGCCGTCGCGTCGACGAGCCGGGTCGTGGCGTCGTACGCGAGGTCGAGGTGGTACGCCGAGACGCGGTAGCCGTCGTTGCCGAGGCCCGGGAAGACGGGGTCCCCGAGGGTCTCCGGGCCAGGGGCGGCGGTGTCCTGGTCCGCGTGCGCCGGGGCGGCCACGGACAGGGCCGCCACGGTGCCGAGCAGCGCTGCCGGGGCCGTCACTCTGGTGCGATATCTCATGGTCTGCTTTCCCTCGGGCGGCCGGGTGGTCGGGCCCGGCCGTCGGATGACTGTGATCAACGTGCATGACCACGAGATCGGACGCTTCGGTTGCCCGAGGGGTTGGACGAGATCTTCGCCGGCAGTCGAGGACCGCTGTCGAGACCGGGGCGGTCACGAGATATCTTGATGTCGAGCAATGTTGCAGACGTGGAGCGGAGCACCCGGTGACTGACTCGACCATCATCTATACGCACACTGACGAGGCCCCGGCCCTGGCGACGTATTCCTTCCTGCCGGTGGTCCAGGCGTACGCCTCGCAGGCGGGTGTCTCTGTGGAGACGCGGGACATCTCGCTGGCCGGGCGCATCATCGCCGTGTTCCCGGAGTACCTGACCGAGGACCAGCGGATCCCGGACGCCCTGCACGAGCTGGGCGAACTGGCGAAGACGCCCGAGGCCAACATCATCAAGCTGCCGAACATCTCGGCGTCGATCCCGCAGCTCAAGGCCGCCGTCGCCGAGCTGCAGGCGCAGGGCTACGCGCTGCCGGACTACCCGGACGACCCGAAGACCGACGAGGAGCGGGACATCCAGGCCCGCTACGACAAGGTCAAGGGCTCCGCCGTGAACCCGGTCCTGCGCGAGGGCAACTCCGACCGCCGCGCCCCCGCATCGGTCAAGAACTACGCCAAGACCCACCCGCACCGCATGGGCGCCTGGTCGGCCGACTCCAAGACCAACGTGGCCACCATGGGCGTGGACGACTTCCGCTCCACCGAGAAGTCCGTCGTGATCTCCGAGGCCGGCTCGCTGAGGATCGAGCTGGTCGGCGACGACGGCTCCACCACCGTCCTGCGCGAGTCGGTACCGGTCCTGGAGGGCGAGGTCGTCGACGCCTCGGTCCTGCACGTGGCCCCGCTGCGGGAGTTCCTCACCGCGCAGATCGCCGAGGCCAAGGCGCAGGGCGTGCTGTTCTCCGTGCACCTGAAGGCCACGATGATGAAGGTCTCGGACCCGATCATCTTCGGTCACGTCGTGCGCGCCTTCTTCCCCAAGACCTTCGCGAAGTACGGCGAGAAGCTCGCCGCGGCCGGTCTGACCCCGAACGACGGTCTGGGCGGTATCTACAAGGGCCTGGAGTCCCTGCCCGAGGGCGCCGAGATCAAGGCGTCCTTCGACGCCGAGCTCGCCGAGGGTCCGGCTCTGGCGATGGTCGACTCCGACAAGGGCATCACCAACCTGCACGTGCCGTCCGACGTGATCGTGGACGCCTCGATGCCGGCCATGATCCGCACCTCCGGTCACATGTGGGGCCCGGACGGCCAGGAGGCCGACACCCTCGCGGTGCTGCCGGACTCGTCGTACGCCGGTGTCTACCAGGCCGTGATCGAGGACTGCCGTGCCAACGGCGCCTACGACCCCTCGACCATGGGCTCGGTGCCGAACGTCGGCCTCATGGCGCAGAAGGCCGAGGAGTACGGCTCCCACGACAAGACCTTCGAGATCCAGACCACCGGCACGGTCCGCCTCGTCGACCAGGCCGGCAACGTGGTGATCGAGCAGACGGTCTCCGCCGGCGACATCTTCCGCGCCTGCCAGACCAAGGACGCGCCGATCCGGGACTGGGTCAAGCTGGCCGTCACCCGCGCCCGCGCCACCGGCGACCCGGCCGTGTTCTGGCTGGACGAGACCCGTGCGCACGACGCGCAGCTGATCGCCAAGGTCAAGGCGTACCTGCCGGAGCACGACACCGAGGGCCTGGACATCCGGATCCTCGCCCCCGTCGAGGCCACCAAGCTGTCGGTGGAGCGCATCCGCCGCGGTGAGAACACCATCTCGGTGACGGGCAACGTGCTGCGTGACTACCTGACCGACCTCTTCCCGATCCTGGAGCTGGGCACCAGCGCCAAGATGCTGTCGGTCGTCCCGCTGATGGCGGGCGGCGGCCTGTTCGAGACGGGCGCCGGCGGTTCCGCGCCGAAGCACGTCCAGCAGCTGGTCAAGGAGAACTACCTGCGCTGGGACTCCCTCGGTGAGTTCTTCGCGCTGGTCCCCTCCCTGGAGCAGTACGCCGACTTCACCGGCAACGCCCGCGCCAAGGTCCTCGCCGACACCCTCGACCGCGCCACGGCGACCTTCCTCAACGAGGACAAGTCCCCGACCCGTCGCGTCGGCGGCATCGACAACCGCGGCAGCCACTTCTTCCTGTCCCTGTACTGGGCGCAGGAGCTGGCCGCGCAGACCGACGACGCGGACCTGGCGAAGGCCTTCGCCCCGCTCGCCGAGACCCTCGCCGCGAACGAGCAGAAGATCGTCGAGGAGCTCAACGCCGTCCAGGGCGAGCCGGCCGACATCGGCGGCTACTACCAGCCCGACCCGGCCAAGGCCGCGAAGGTCATGCGCCCGTCGACGACGTGGAACGAGGCGCTCGCGTCCCTGAGCTGACGCCCGCCCGCTGTACGACTCCGCCCCGGTCGGCCTGTGCCCGGCCGGGGCGGTGCGCGTCTCACCAGTCGCGGGGGGCGATCAGCTCCTCCACGTCCGCGTCGGCGAAGCCGTACGCCTGGGACACGAACCAGAACTCCTCGGCCAGCTCTTCGCGGGCCACGGTCTCTATGTCGAAGTCCTCGTCCTGGAGGTCGTTGAACTCCTCGGTGGCCGCGTGGGTCAGGACGTACAGCGCGGCGAGGTCCGCGGGCCGCTCGGCCTCGATGCGCGCGCACAGGCGCAGCAGGATGCCCTTGCCCCGGTCCACCGCGTCGTCGGGGTAGTAGCCGTCCTCGTAGAGCGCCTTGAGGAACGGGTGGGCGCTCACCTGCGTGTTGCTGATGTTCATGCTGAGATGGTGCACCACGCCACTGACAACGCCCCGGGAGCGGCCGTATGTCCTCGTTCGACCTGTTGCCCGGTGCCGAGCTGTCGCCGGTGATCCTCCATGTGCCGCACTCGGCGCGGGAGATACCCGCCGACGTGCGGGCCGGGATCGTGCTGGACGACCCGGCGTTGGAGCGGGAGCTCGATCACATCGTCGACGCGCACACGGCGGAGCTCGCAGAGGAGGCGGCCCGGCTGTCCCGGGTGGTTCCGTGGCGGTTCGTGAACCGGCTTTCGCGGCTGGTCGTCGATCCCGAGCGGTTCCCGGACGAGCGGGAGGAGATGCTCGCCGTGGGGATGGGGGCCGTGTACACGAGGACCACGCATCGGGAGGCCCTGCGGCCGGGGGACGCCGATCCCGGGCCGCTCGTCGCGCGCTACTTCCGGCCGTACGCCCGGGCCATGACCGAGGCCGTGGCCCGGCGGCTGGACGTCACGGGGCGGGCCGTCGTCATCGACGTGCACTCCTATCCCAGCGCGCCGCTGCCCTACGAGCTGCACGGCGAGGGGCCGCGGCCGCCGGTCTGTCTGGGGACCGACTCCTTCCACACGCCGCCCGAGCTGCTCGCCGCGGCCCGGGAGGCGTTCGGGGAGGTCGGGCTGGACAGTCCGTTCAGCGGGACGTACGTGCCGCTGGAGTTCTACGGCCGCGATCCCCGGGTGAGTGCCCTGATGGTGGAGATCCGGCGGGACACGTACATGACGGAACCGGGCGGGCCCGCCGGTCCGGGGCTCCACAAGCTCGCGCAGGCGCTCGCCGCGCTCGTGGACGCCCTGGGCTGACTCCCGGCCTCCTTCAGACCGTCAGCCAGTCGGTGACGATCACCTGCCCGCCGGTCCACAGCCGTAGCGCGAAGGGGCCGGTCGGGAACGTCTCGCAGGTGAAGCGGCCCATGTCGTCGGTGGTGACGGGTGCGCCCGCCTGCGGACCGCTGAGCACCTCGATCCGGGCCGACCGGGGCGGCAGCAGCTGCCCCATCAGACCCTGCGGGGTGAGTTCGACGTCGACCGTCACCTCGCCCGCGTGGAAGGTCAGCATCCGCGGAGCCCCCGTCGCTCCCCGCACCGGAATGGCGTCCACCACCGAGTCGAAGGTCAGCTCGGCGATCCGACTGTCCAGGTCGTGCAGCGCGAACGCCTCGACGGCGATCTGCCGCAGGCCGACCGGTACGGGGTCCAGGATGGCCGTCGCCTGCCGGAGCTCCTCCTCCAGCATGTCCAAGGCGAACTCCTCGTCGGGCAAGGCCTCTTCGGTGAAGTCGCCGAGGTCGTCGTAGCCGCTCATACCGCCCCCCGGGCTTCGAGCCGCGCCCGCAGCCGCCTGAGGCAGCGCTGGCGCAGTGGTCCGATGCTGCCCACCGCGATCCCCAGGGCGGCGGACACCTCGTGGTAGCCGGGCTTCGGCGAGGCCATCAGGATGCGCAGCAACTGACGGCAGCGCTCGCCCAGTTCCTCGAACTCCTGCCACAGGTACCGCACGCGCTCGCTCTGGGCGGCGGCCTCCTCGGAGTCGATGAACGACTGCTCGGGCGTACGGTCCTCGCTGATCCGGTCCAGGAGCTGCGGGTCGTCCGTGACGGTCAGCCGCCGCAAGCTCTTGAGCACCTTCAGGCACTCGTGGCGCGCGGTGCTCGCGAGCCAGGACTTGGCCTTTTCGGGTTCACGGATCCGGCCGAGGTGCTGGGCGAAGCGGAACCACACGGTCTGGTACACCTCGTGCGCGTCGGCGTCGGAGAGCCGGTGCGCGCGCACCACGGCCCACACCAGTGGGCTCAGCCCTTCCACGAGCGCCTTCCAGGCCGCCGCGTCGCCGTCGACGGCGGACTGGACCAGCGCACCGACATCTGCTCGGTCCACGGTCCCACCCCTCGTGTACGGCAAGTCATCGTACGCCGTGGAAGGGACCGCTCCGGCCGTCATGTGCCCACCGGGCGCTGCACGACCGGCACCGGACGCCAGCCCGCCGGCTTCAGCGCCGGTACGTGTGCCCCGCGCACCTCGGCGAACTGGGTGTTCGCGGAAAGCAGTTGCTGCCGGGCGGCCCGCGGGTCGGTCTCCTTGTCCGCGCTCATGTGGGCGGCGACCAGACCTGCCACGACCGGCGTCGCGAAGGAGGTGCCGCTCCAGTGGGCGTACCCCTCGAACATCACCTGGTCCGGCTTGGCGGTACTGCCGTCCTCGCTCAACGCGCCGACGTGGGAGGGCGACTGGCAGGTGCACACGTAGGTGAAGCCGTACCGGCAGGCGTCGTAGGTGGAGTGCTGGTACAGGTACGGCACCGGTGCGTCGAAGCCGGTGAGGGCGCTGGTGAGGCGCTCGCCGGGGGCGTAGACCTGCACCCAGGAGCCGTGGTTGCTGAAGCAGGCGCCGAACTCGCCGTCGCCGCGCAGCGCGCCGACCGACAGGACGACTCCCTGGTACTCGGGCAGTTCGGCGTAGGCGGCGGGCCAGAAGGGGGTGGCGCTGGCGTTGTTGCCGGCCGCGGCGACCAACAGGGTGTCGTGGGCGCGCAGTTCCTGCATGAAGGCGTCCATGCCGAGCAGTCCGTCGGGGCGGCCGTTGGAGGTGCCCGCGGAGAGGCTGATGATGTCGGGCCAGCCGTCGGCGACCGCCTCGAAGAGTTTCTCGCCGAACTCGGACTCCAGGATGGCGCCCGCGTCGTTGAGGGTGCTGCGGACGGTAATGTCGGTGTTGGGCGCGACGGCCGCCAGGACACCGGCGATGAACGTGCCGTGGCCGACGTACTGGAGGAGGTTGCCCTCCCCGTCGGTCTCGGTGCCGTGCAGGTCGCCCTCGACGTGGGCGAGCAGCGGGACGAGCGCGTGGTCGTGGGTGAGGCCGTTGTCGACGACCAGGACGCCGACGGCGGTGTCGGGGTCGTAACCCGTTTCCGCGGGGGCCGGATTGGTGCCCTGGCTGAGCGCGGCCGGCACGGGCTCGTCACCGGGGCAGGAGTTGACCGCGATCGACACCACGTGGTTGCGGCTGACCAGTCGGTGTCCGGCGCGTCCCTCGCGTTCCCGCATGGCGCGCAGGGCGTGGGTGACGGCACGGTCGCCGCGCCGGTCGCCGTGGCCCGGGTCGCCGACCTTGATCCGGGTGATGCCCGATCGGTTGGTCTCGGGGCTGTCCCGGCGCACATAGTCGCCGGTCAGACCGGTCGCCGCGGTGAAGTGGCTGCGCACGGTCTCCTCGACGAGCGCCGCGTCGCGGCCGTCCCGGGCGAGGACCACGCCCTTCTCGTAGATGAACTCCGAGGCGTCGTCGGGCCCCAGTGCCAGCGGGACGTCGGGCATGGAGCGCTGGATCTGGTCGAACTGCTCGTGGAATCGCTGAGGTGCCATGGCGTGTCCTCCCACTGAGGCGTCGGTCGTCAGTCAGAGCCGCGGGTCCGGTGATTGATACAGCGCCGAACCGGTGTGGCCTGCCGACTGGGCCACTACCATCCTTTGGGTGACAGCGGGAAACGACCAGGTTCTCGAACTGCTCCCGATGGTGTTCGCCGCCCCCAACCAGGCGCTGGCGAGGGCGGAGGAAGTACTCGGCTCGGATCCCTCACCGCTGCACGCCTCCGTCGCCCACCAGGTCATCGGCATCTGGCAGCGGGACTGGGGCGACATGCGGATCGCCCTGGAACATCTGCGCCGGGCCCGGCATCTGGCGGCCCGCTCGGAGTCGGCCGACCGGGAGGCCGACGTGCTGGCGGCGCTCGGGGTGGCGCTGGTGCACGCGGGGCGCACCCGGCAGGGACTGGAGTCGCTGGAGCGGGGTGTCGCGGTCAGCAGCGGGCACACCAGGGCGCAGGTCCTGTTCCGGCGGGCCTACGCCTCGTGGGTGCTCGGGCATCACCGGGCGGCGCTGGAGGACGTACGGCGCGCGGTTCCGGTGCTGCGGCAGGCGGGCGACGTGATCTGGACGGCGCGGGCGCTGACCCTGCGGGCCACCGTGCATCTGGCGCTCGGGGCGGTGGAGCGGGCGGACGCCGACTTCACGGCGGCGGAGGCGCTGTGGGACACCACGGGCCAGGAGCACGACAAGGCAGACGTGGTGGAGAGCCGGGGGCTGGCCGCCTACCGCTCGGGGGACGTTCCCGCCGCGCTGCGGCTGCTCGACGAGGCACAGGAGCGGTACGCCAAGCTCGGCACGCCGACGTTCATGCTCACCGTCCGGCGCTGCGAGGTCCTGATGGCCGCGGGGCTCGCCCCGGAGGCGCTCGCGGAGGCGGACGCGGCGATCAAGGTGCTCGACGGGATCGGCGGGCAGTCCACCCTCAAGGCGGAGCTGCTGCTCGCCGCCGCGCGGGCGGCCCGGCACGCGGGCGACGCGCACACCGCGATCGCGCGCGCCGACATGGCGGTACGGCTGTTCGCCGGGCAGCGGCGCACCTGGTGGGAGACGCACGCCCGGCTGGTGCTGATCGAGGCGCGGGTCGCCGCCGGGCGCGGCTCGGGACGGCTGGTCGCGGACGCGGCGGCGGTCGCCGACCGGCTGGCCTCCTTCGGCGCGCCGGCCGCCCCGGAGGCCTCGCTGCTGGCCGGCCGGATCGCGCTCGACCTGGGGTGGCGGGAGGATGCCCGGCGGCATCTGGAGGTGGCCGCCCGCAGCCGGCACAGCGGGCCGCCGCTGGCGCGGATGACGGGATGGGCGGCGCGGGCGCTGTGGGCGCGGGCCGCGGGCTCCGACCGGCGGGTGCTGGAGGCCTGCCGCCGGGGGCTGGACGTGCTCGACGATCACCGTACGACGTTGGGCGCCTCGGAACTGCGGGCCCGGGCCACCGCTCAGGGCGCTGAGCTGGCCGGGCTCGCCGCGCGGGCCTCGCTCGCGTCGGGCGGGCCGCGGCGGCTGCTGGTGTGGAGCGAGCGCTGGCGGGCGACGGTGCTGTCCGCGCCGCCTACCCGCCCGCCGGCCGACCCTGCGCTGCTCAGCGACCTCACCGCCTTCCGGGAGATAGCGGCCCGCGCCGAGGGAGCCCGGATGGAGGGCCGCCCCGTGCCGACGCTGGAGCGTGAACAGCGGCGCCTGGAACGGGAGATCCGGTCCCGGACCCTGCACATGCGCGGCGACGCTCCCGGCGACGGCTACCGGTTCGACCCCGCGAGGCTGCTGGAACGTCTCGGCGACGACGTACGGCTGGTCGAACTCGCCGTGCTCGACGGGCGTGTCCAGGTGCTGCTGTGCGCGCAGGGGCGGGTGCGGCGGTTCGAGGGCGGGCTGCTGGCCGACGCCGAGCGCGAGGCGGAACACGTCCAGGCGGGGCTCAGGCGGCTGGCCCACCCGGGGGCGGAGGCCCGGCTTCCGGTGGTGGAGGCGGCAGGTCGGCGGCTGGAGGAACTGCTGCTGGGTCCGGCCGCGGCGCGGCTCGGCTCCGGTCCGGTCGTGGTGGTGCCGCCGGGGCGGCTGCACCGGGTGCCGTGGGCGCTGCTGCCCTCGCTGCGGGATCGGGTGTTCAGCGTGTCGCCGTCGGCGAGCAGTTGGTTGCGCGCGCGGGAGACCGCGCCACCGCCGGGCGGGCGTCAGGTGCTCGTCCGCGGGCCGGGCCTCGCGAGCGGGGGCGCCGAGGTGCCCGAGCTGGCCGGACGCCACGGCTCCGCGACCGTGCTGGAGCACGACGAGGCGCGCGTGGAGCGGGTGTTGGAGGAACTGGACGGGGCGGCGCTGGCGCACATCGCCGCGCACGGCACGTTCCGTGCGGACAGCCCGCTGTTCTCGTCGTTGCGGATGGCCGACGGGCCGCTGATCGTCCACGACTTCGAGCGCCTGGACCGCAGTCCGTACCGGATCATCCTGTCCTGCTGCGACACGGCGCGGTTCGCCTCGGTCGGCGCGGACGAACTGCTCGGCCTGGTCACCGCGTTGCTGCCGCTGGGCACGGCGGGAGTGGTGGCGTGCAGCGCGCCGGTCAACGACGAGGCGGTGGTGCCGCTGATGCTCACGCTGCACAAGGCGTTGAGTGCGGGGGCGTCCATGGCGGAGGCACTGCGGGACGCGCGGGCCGCGCTGCCGGGGGACTCGGTGCATCGGGCGACGGGGTGGGCGTTCTCGGCGTTCGGGGCGGCGTGATGTGCGCGGGTGCGTGAGGTGTTGGGGCGGCCTGACCCCTCCCCCGAATACTGGGGGTCAGACCGCCCCGGTCCGGTGTACGGCTCAGGCCGGCTGTGCCTCCGGCAGCTCCACCAGGCACGGCAGCGCGTCCCGGTCGCTCGCGCCGAGGCGGGCGTACGCGCTGTAGAGGTGGTTCCCGACCGTACGGATCGACAGGGTGAGCTTCTCCGCGATCTGGCGGTTGCTCAGTCCGGCGGCCGCGAGGGTGACGATCTGCCGCTGGCGGGCGGTGAGTTCGCCCAGGACCAGCCCGGACAGGGCCGGAGTGCGGGCACCCTGGCAGCGCCGGGCCAGGGCGACGGCTCGGGTGCGTGAGGTGCGGGCGGCGCTCGGGTCGCGGTGCGCGCCCGCGGCCTGGGCGTACGCCTCGGCGGCGAAGAGCAGGAAACCGCGCTCCTCCAGGGTCTGCGCGGCACGGTCGAGGGCGGGACCGTCCCCGCGGGCGAGCGCCTCGGCGTGGGCGGCGAAGACACCGGTCAGCCGGCCGACGGCCCGGTCGGGCGCGCCGAGGCGGACGGCGTCGTAGGGGTCCTCGTCGGCCGTCCCAGACGTCACACCGAGATGCCCGCGGGCGGCGGCCGAACCACCGGCGGTGTGCGGCGAGTTGGCCGTGCGGCGGGAGGGGGAAGTGACGGCTGCGGAGACGGTGAGTCGAACCCCGCCCGCCCCGGCCGGACGCCCCTCCACCCGGTCGGTGCCCGTGGCTCCCGACTGGGCTGCCGCCAGGGCCAGTTCGCGATGGCAGGACGGGTCGCCGGGGCTCGTGCGCAGGCCCTCCCTCGCCCAGGCCGCCGCCTCGCGCAGTTCGCCTCGCAGGCGGGCGAAGCGGGCACGCACGGCGGCGTGCCGGGCCGGGATGCCGGTGCGCTCGGCCACGAGCCACTCCCCCACCGGGGCCGGGACGGCTCGTACGTCCGTCTCGGCGATCGCCCGCATCAGGGTGGCCGTCTCGGTCTCCAGGGCGGCCGCGCAGCCGTCCGGGGTGCCGGCCAGGCGCCGGGCCCGCAGGCGTCCGGCGGCGGCGCGCAGCACCGGGCCGTGGAGGGGGTGGGCGAGGCGGGCGGCGCCCTGTTCGTCGACGTGGACCAGGCCGTCGGCCTCCAGGGCTTCGAGGGCGTCGAGGTCGAGTGTGTCGGCGTCCACGGCCAGGGGCTCGCCGAAGGCCAGGCGGTCCAGGGTCTCCCGCTCGCCGGGCCCGGTGCGGTCGAGGAGGTGCGCGGCGCGCTCCCGCACGCTCGCGGTGATCGGCACCGGGCCGCGCCACTCCCACTCGGCCGAGTCCGGGACCCGGCGCGGCAGCCCCCGCTCGCGCACCGCGTCCACCAGCTCGCGCAGCAGGCGCAGATCGCCCTGGCACAGGCGGTACAGCCGGTTGACGGTGAGGGGTTCCGGGCCGCCGGCGCCGGCCGCGAGCAGCCGCGCGGTCTCCTCCCGGGGCAGCGGTTCCAGGGCGAGCCGCGGCAGGAGCTCCCCGGTCCAGAGACGGGAGATCGCCGTCGGCGTCCGCGTGCCCTCGGTGGCGACGACCAGGAGCCGAGTGCGGCCGTGCGCCGCGAGCTGGTGGACCAGGGCCGCCGAGGCGTCGTCCAGCAGATGGGCGTCGTCGACGAGCAGCAGCCGTACGGACGACATGAGCTGGACCGCTCGGTGCAGGGACACCGTCTCCGGCAGGAGGTGCGCGAACGCGGCGAACGGTATCCCGCGGGTCTCGGGCGTGCCCACCACTCGCACGCAGTCCGTACCGCGTACGGCCTCCGTGACGAGCCGGGTCTTGCCCCGGCCCGCCGGACCGGTCACCACGATGCCCTGCCGTCCCCCGGACACGGACCCGCGGACCAGCTCGAGTTCGTCCTCCCGCCCGGTGAAAGGCCAGGGCGGCTGCACGGTCTTCGCGTCCCGTTCGAAAATCGTCACGGTAGCTGGAGCACCGCTACTCAGTCCTGATACAGGGGGACTTGAGTAGCCCCCGACTCAGGCGCCCCGGAGCGCCCGGCGGGCACGCTGAACGCCATGACCGCACGCTACTGCTCCCTCGCGCAGCAGTCGGCTCCGGCGTTCGCCCCGGGGCTGGCCGCCGAGCGGCTGAGCGCGCTCGTCGGCGGCGGCCGGATGTGGGTCAACAGCACGGTCCTGCACTACTGGTTCTTCGACGGCGAAGCCGACGGGTCGGTCATTCCTGTTCCGGGGACCGGGCAGTCCCGCCGGGTGTCGTGGGCCGGTGCCGTGGAGCAGCGGGACGTGGTGCGCGAGTGTTTCCAGGAGTGGCAGGACCTCGGGATCGGGGTGAGGTTCGTCGAGGTCGGCGACCGTTCGGAGGCCGAGCTGCGCATCGGGTTCCAGATCGGCGACGGCTCCTGGTCGACGGTGGGCAAGGACGCCCTCCTGGTCGGTCTGAACGAACGCACCATGAACTTCGGCTGGGACCTGACCGTGCCCGGGGAGCGCGGGACGGCCCTGCACGAGATCGGGCACGCGCTCGGCATGCTGCACGAGCACCAGAGTCCGTTCGCCGGGATCCACTGGGACGACGAGGCCGTCTACGCCGATCTGGCGGGCCCGCCGAACTTCTGGAGCCGGGACCGGACGTTCCTCAACATCCTGCGCAAGCTCGACCCGGACGAGGTCAACGGCTCCGTCTGGGACCCGCAGTCGATCATGGAGTATCCCTTCGAGGCGGGGCTGATCCTGGAGCCGGAGCAGTACCGTGCGGGCCTGAACCCGCCCGGCACCCTGTCGGCCTCCGACAAGGAGTACGTCCTGCGCTGGTACCCGCCGACCGAGCAGGTCCGGCCGCCGGTGCTGGAGCCCTTCCGGTCCGCGCCGCTCGGGCTCGGCCCGGGTGAGCAGGCCGACTTCACCGTGGAACCGTCGGAGACCCGCGAGTACACGGTGGGCACCTTCGGCGACAGCGACACCGTCGTCGTGGTCTTCGAGGAGCGGGACGGAGAAGCCCGCTACCTCACCGGCCACGACGACGGGGGAACTCCGCACAACGCCACGCTCAGGGCCCGTCTCGTGAAGGGCCGCCGCTACTTCGTCCGTGTGCGCCTGTACTCCGCGTGGGGTTCGGGGGAAACCGCGCTCATGTGCTGGTGACAGCACAGTCGGGCCGCACGGGCGAGGCTGGACCACTGTCCGGCGCCGGGGGAATGGCCGGCGCTCGTCACCTTCGGGGGAGGGAGACGAGCGTCGGCCACGCGGCGTCGCGGGGCCGCTGTCACATGGCGATCGGGCCGAGGTCCGCGGCCGTCCGGGCCAGGGCGCGGATCGTGGGGCTGTCGGCGGTGGTGCGCCAGGTGAGGGCCCACTGGAGGTCCGAGGCGTCCTGGAGAGGCACGAAGACGATGCCCGGCGGCCTGTTGTAGCGGGCCGCGATCTCGCCCAGCGGGTGGACGCAGTCGCCCGCGGCGACCAGCGAGAGGATCTCGTGGAAGGTCCGTGCGGCCGGTCCGCGCGGGACCCGGCGGCCGAGCGGCGTACGCGTGGGGACCATGGACGCGACCCAGTACTCCGGGGCCTCGGGGCCGAGGTCGACGACGTGGTCGTCCCCGAGGTCCTCCAGTGTCGCGAACCCCCGCGCGGCCAGCGGATGGTCCGCCGAGACGGCCAGCACCCGGCCCCCGGTGAGCACGGTGGGACCGACCGTGAGGTCCGGTTCGGCGACGGGCTGCCACAGCACGTGCACGTCGTGCTCCCCGGTGCGCAGCGCGGTGAACGGATCGCTGCCGCTGACCTCGTTGAACTGGATGTCGCTGCCGGGGTGGCGGGTGCGGAACGCGTCGACCAGGGGCCGCAGTTCGTGTCCGGCGTGACCGAACACGCCCACCCGCAGCACCTGGCCGGCGCCCGGTCCGGCCGCTTCCGCCCGGGCGAGCCCCTCGCGGAGCAGGTCGACGACCTGCTGGAGGTCTTCGCGCAGTCGCCGGCCGACGGGGGTCAGGGCGACCCGTCTGCTGGTGCGGTCGAACAGGGCGACGCCGAGGCGGCGTTCCGTCTTGCCGATGGCCTGGCTGACCCGGGCCTGGGACACGTGGAGGCGTTCCGCGGTACGGCCGAAGTGCAGTTCTTCGGCCAGGGTCAGGAAGATCTCGATGTCGCGGAGCTCCATGCATAACCCCCGAGTTATGGACAGCCCCACGAACCTTACGTTGTTCCGCCGGTGCCCCGAACCGATGCTGGAGGCACACCACCACCGGCCCGGAACGACAAGGCAGGGAACCGATGACTGACATGCAGGCCGTCGCCGACCGCGTCGAGATCGAGGCGCTGCGCGCGGAGATCACCGACGCGGTGATGATGCGCGACTACGACCGTGTCGCCTCACTGTTCACCCCCGGGGGCGCGATGCGGTGGCCGCACATCGGCAAGGAGTTCACCGGCCGGGCGGAGATCCGCGCGGGAGTCGAGTGGGGGCAGGGGCTCTGGGAGTTCTTCGTGCAGAACACGCACGCGGGAGTCATCCGGCTCGACGGCGACACCGCGGCCGGACGCGCGTACGTCCAGGAGTTCGGGCGGATGAAGGACGGCAGCTCGCACCTCAACTACGCCGTCTACCACGACCGTTACCAGCGCACGCCCGACGGCTGGCGGTTCGGCGAACGCGTCTACGAGGTCAGGTACCAGGACGCCACCGCGCTCCCGGGCTCGGCTCCACGGGTCTGACCGGTTCACCCATCGAGAAGGAGCGACCGACATGTTTCTGATCACCGGAGCAGGCGGCGTCATAGGGCGCCAGGTGCTGAGCCTGCTGCTGCAGCAGGGCTCGGCCGTCACCGCGGTCACGCGCGGGGTCGGGGCGGCCCCGCTTCCCCACGGCGTGCGAGCTCTCCACGGTGACCTGTTCAGGCCCGAGTGGATCGAGGCGGCGCTGGAGGGGGTGGAAGCTGTGCAGATCAGCCCACGGGCCACCGGGCCCGGCCTCGGCGCGCTGCTGAAGCTCGCCGAGCGGCAGGGCGTGCGGCGCGCGGTGCTTCTGTCGGCCACCACCGTGGAGCACCCGGCGGGGGAAGCCCGTTTCGCCGCCCGGTTCCGGCAGGCCGAGGAACTCGTCACGGCCTCCGGACTGGACTGGACGGTCCTGCGGCTGGCCGACTTCGCCGCCAACGCCCTTGCCTGGGCTCCGCAGATCAGGGCCGGCGACGTGGTGCGGGGCGCGTACGGCGGGGCCGCCACCTCGCCCGTCCACGAGACCGATGTCGCGGAGGTCGCCGTGCGCGCGCTCCGGGGTGAGTTCGGCGCGGGGGCGGTCCATACGCTGACCGGGCCGGGGTCACTGGACCAGTTCGAGAAGGTACGGCTCATCGGTGCCGCCCTCGGCCGGTCGCTGTCCTTCGAGGAACTCCCGCCCCAGCAGGTGCGCCGGGGCATGCTCGCACAGGGGCTGCCCGAGGAGGTGCCGGACCGGCTGCTGGGCTCCCTGGCCGACTACGCCGTCCGTCCCGGCCCGACCACGGGCACGGTCGGGGAGCTGCTGGGGCGGCCCGCTCTCACCTTCGGCGACTGGGCGCGCGACAACGCGCCCGCCTTCCGCGGCTGACGGGTGCGGCAGGGGGGTGCGGAACGCGTCGCCGCACTGGCGGACGGCCTGCTCTCCCCCGTCGGCCTCACTCCAGGTCGCGGGTGAAGACGACACGGGGGCGGCCGGGGCCGTCGTAGTCCTCCACCACGCGCGCGTCGAAGCCGAGGCTTCGGTGGAAGGCTACGGAGCCCTCGTTGGTGACCGAGGTGATGGCCTTGAGGCGGACCGCGCCCTGGCGGCGGGCGGTCTCGGTGAAGGCGTCGTAGAGGGTGCGGCCGAGGCCGGTGCCGCGGGTGTCGTCGCGGGTGGCGATCAGGTGGACGTATCCGGTGCGGTCGGGGGTGACGAACCCGATCAGGTAGCCGCGGATGCCGTCCTCGGAGCGCGCCACGAGACAGGTGGAGCCGAACTCCTGGACCAGAGCGGTCAGATGGAGTGCCCGCAGGTCCCGCTCGCCCCAGTAGCGGGCGTGGTCCTCCAGGACCTGGTGGAGATCGGTGACGTCGGCGGGTTCGATACGGACGGGCATGGCGTCGATCATGGCACGGCGTCGGGCGGGTCCCGGTAGAGGGCGGCCGCGCGGCGGGCCGTCTCCGCCAACTCCCATCTGACGTCCGGAGGTTCGATCACCTCGGCGTCGGGTCCGAAGCCGAGCAGACGGCGGCAGGCGGCCTGCCGGTCGTCGAAGTGGAGCACCAGGCGGTACCGGCCGGGCCGGTCCGGATCGGGGGTCGCCCGGTCCGCCGACCCGGTGTCGCCGAGCACCTGCGGAAGTGCGGCGAGTCCTGCCGTCGTCAGGCTGACGGTGACGGGCAGCCGGTCCAGACTCGCCTCGAACTCGGCGGTCCAACGAGCCCAGAACGCCGCCAGGTCGAAGTCGGCGGGGTGGGTGAAGGGCTCCGGGAGGAGCTCGGCCTGCGTGACCCGTGACGCCCGGTGGGCGCGCACGCCGCGGTCGGACCGGGCGACCAGGTACCAGACACCCGCCTTCGCGACGAGGCCGAGAGGGTCCACGACCCGCGTCGTGCCGGGCCGGCCCGCCTGGTTCAGCCGCAGTCGCCTGTCCCCTCGTACGGCGTCCACGAGCAAGGCGAGGTGCGGCACCGGTTCCGGTGGCTTGAACCAGGCCTGGGTGTCGATGTGGAAGCGGCTCGCCGTCGTGTTCGCCTGCTCCCTGCCCGCAGCCGGCAGTGCGGCCAGCAGCTTCAGCCGGGCCTGGGTCAGCGCGTCGCCCAGCGCGATCCGCTCCAGCGGGCCTCCCCCGGAGGCGACCGCCAGCAGTGCCGTCGCCTCCTCGGCGCTGATCCCGAGCAGCGGGCTGCGCCAGCCCTCCATGAGACGGCAGCCGCCACCGGGACCGCCGTGCGCCACCACCGGGACACCGGCCGCGCCCAGCGCCTCCAGGTCCCGGTAGACGGTACGGACCGACACCTCCAGCTCTTGGGCGAGTTGACGGGCCGTCACCTGCTCACGGGACTGGAGGCGGAGCAGGAGGGACAGCAGGCGGTCCGCGCGCATCGGGTGATCACCTCGTCGACGTATGACTGACAAAGGATGTCAGCCGTACGGCCGTAGCGTCGCCCTCGAAGCCCCTTCGGACAGTGGGAGACAGCACGTGATCACGGGATACGTCATCGGCGAGAGCCTTCGGACCGGCGCGGTGTTCGAGGCGGATGGGCTGCGGTTGCGGAAGGTGAGCAGGGTGGAGTCCGGCGGGGTGGCCGAGGGGCAGCCCGCCGTGTGGACGCTCGTCGAGTGGGAGACCGACGGTGGGGACGTCGGCTCGCTCGCGGACGCGCTCGCCGGCGCGCTGGCGCCCGAGCTCGGCTGGTACGCCGACTTCGCCGCCGGACAGGATCGGGTGGTCGTCTTCGCGGGGAAGGTCTTCCGCTACCGGCGCGGCGACGAGGCGGGCCGCGCCGAAGCGGTCGCGTACGGACGCTCTGTGGGCACCCCTGAGCATCAGCTCGACTGGGCCGAGTGACCCGGCCCGAGGAGATCTAGGCCACCCGCTGTCGGCCCTCGACGTCGTCCGGGTGGGCCAGGCCGAGCTGGTGGCGCAGGGTGGGGCCCTCGTACTCGGTGCGGAAGACGCCCTGTTCCTGGAGGAGCGGTACGACCTTGTCGGCGAAGGCGTCGAGGCCGGTCGGGGTGATGTGCGGGACCAGGATGAAGCCGTCGGCGGCGTCGGCCTGCACGTATTCGTTGATGGTGCGGGCGATCGTCCGCGGCGAGCCGATGAAGTTCTGTCGGTTGCCCGTGTGGATGACCAGGTCGCGGATGGACCACTTGTTGGCGGCGGCCAGCTCGCGCCATTCGCGGGCGGTGGCCAGCGGGTCGCGGTACATGCGGACCTGGGCACGCCCCTTGGAGATGTGGTCGTCGCCGACGTCCGGGTCGATGTCGGGGAGCGGCCCGTCGGGGTCGTACGACGACAGGTCCCGGTTCCAGACGAACTCCAGGTGCTTGAGGGCGGTGGCGCCGCTGACCTGCCGGCGTCGGATGATCCGCGCGAGTTCCTCGGCCTCGGCGTCGGTGTCCGCGAGGGCGAAGGAGGCGGCGGGCAGGATCAGCAACTGGTCGTGCCGGCGGCCGTACTTGGCGAGGCGGTTCTTGACGTCGGTGTAGAAGGCCCGGCCCGCCTCGAGGGTGGCGTGGCGACTGAAGATGGCGTCGGCGGAGGAGGCGGCGAACTCGCGGCCCTCCTCGGAGTCACCGGCCTGGAAGATGACCGGGCGGCCCTGCGGGGAGCGCGGGACGTTGAACCGGCCGTGGATGTCGAAGTGTTGGCCCGTGTGGACGAAGGAGCCCGCCTTCGCGTCCCTCAGAAACACGCCGGAGGCCTGGTCGGCGAGGATCTCGTCGCCCTGCCAGGAGTCGAAGAGTTCCTGCGTGGTGGCGAGGAACTCCTTGGCGCGGGAGTAGCGCTCCTCCTGCGGGAGGAAGCCGCCGCGGCGGAAGTTCTCGCCGGTGAAGGCGTCCCAGGAGGTGACGACGTTCCAGGCGGAGCGACCGCCGGAGAGGTGGTCGAGGCTGGCGAACTGGCGGGCCACCTCGTAGGGCTCGTTGAAGGTGGAGTTGATGGTGCCGGTCAGGCCGAGGTGTTCGGTGACGGCGGCGAGCGCGGCCAGGACCGTGAAGGTGTCGGGGCGGCCGACCACGTCCAAGTCGTAGATCTTGCCGCCCTGTTCGCGCAGGCGCAGGCCCTCGGCGAGGAACAGGAAGTCGAACTTGGCGCGTTCGGCGGTCCTCGCGAAGTGCGCGAAGGAGCTGAACTCGATGTGGCTGCCGGCCTCCGGGTCGCTCCACACGGTGGTGTTGTTGACGCCGGGGAAGTGGGCGGCCAGATGGATCTGCTTCAGGGGCTTGGACATGGGTGCGGGGGTCCTTCCGGGCTGGCTCAGGCGGTGGCGGCGTAGCGGTTGGCCGGGCGGGCCAGGCCCAGCAGCCCGCGCAGGGTGTCGGCCTCGTACGCGGTGCGGAAGGCGCCCCGGCGCTGGAGTTCGGGGACCAGGCCGCGGGTGATCGCCGGGAGGTCGTGGCCGAGGACCGCGGGCCGCAGCCGGAAGCCGGTGAGCCCGGCCGCCTGGAAATCGCCGAGCAGGTCCGCGAGTTGGGCCGGGGTACCGGTGAAGATCCGGGCGTCGCTGCGGTACCGCTCCCCCGCGAGCGCGTCGAGACGGTCCCTGCGGGCGGCGGCCTCGGCGGGGTCGTCGTCGAGGAAGACCACCAAGTCACCGAAGACGTGCAGGAGTTCGTCGGCGCGTCCGGCCGCCTCCTGCTCGGCGCGGATCTCGGCGACGATCGCGCGGGCCTCGCCGGTGTCGTGCGGGGTGGTGTAGCCGACGTCGGCCTGGCGGGCGATGAGCCGGTACGGCACGGTCTGGTGACCGAGGGCGGTGACCGGGGGCTGGCCCTGCGGCGGGCGGGGCGTGATGGAGGGGCCCTTGACGCTGAAGTGCTTGCCCTCGAAGTCGATGTAGTGGAGTTTGTCCCGGTCGATGAAGCGGCCGGTGGCGGCGTCGCGGATCTCGGCGTCGTCCTCCCAGCTGTCCCAGAGCCGGCGCACGACCTCCACGTGGTCGGCGGCCTCGTCGAAGAGGTCGGTGACGAGTTCCTGGGCGTCGGGGCTGTCGTAGGACTCGATGCGCGGGACGGTTCGGCGGCCGAAGTGCGCGGCCTCGGTGGGGCGCGCGGTGATCTGGACGCGCAGGCCCGCCCGGCCGGTGCTGACGTAGTCGAGGGTCGCGATGGCCTTGGAGAGGTGGAAGGGCTCGGTGTGGGTGACCACCGCGGTCGGGACCAGGCCGATGTGCCGGGTGAGCGGGGCGACGCGGGCGGCGATCAGTACGGCGTCGAGGCGGCCGCGGACCTGGTCGGTGCGCTCGTCCGGGTCGAGGAAGTGGCTGGACTGCGGGCCGAGTCCGTCTTCGATGGTGACGAAGTCCAGCAGGCCGCGCTCGGCCTCGGCGACCAGATCGGCCCAGTATCCGGCGGTGAACAGCTCTCGGGGCCGGGCCACCGGTTCGCGCCAGGAGGCGGGGTGCCAGCCGGTGCCTTCCAGGGCGACGGCGAGGTGCAGCGGAGAAGAAGGGGACACGGGTGGGTGCCTTCCTGGAGATCCGTACGGGGGCGCCGGCCCGTGGGTGGGCAGGGCTCGGCGGCTGGGGGCAGGCAGGTGACGGGTCAGGAACAACAGAGCGCGGCGGACACGCGCTGGAGATCGATGTGCGGCCGGGAGTGGAGGTGGGCGGAGCGGGGTGCGCTGGTCACGCCCGTCACCTCCTCCTTCTGGGCGCGCGAGGGCGCCCGGCGGATCTCGTGGTGAGTCACAACACCGTGCTCCTCCGGGATGTTCCCGGGCTGCGGACCAGGAGGACGGGTGAGCGGCGGCGTAGCGTGAAGCCGATCGACTCGTAGAGCCGGATGGCGTTCGTGTTGTCCGCGGCCGCGTGCAGGAACGGGGTGTCGCCGCGCTCCCGGATCCCGGCGGCGACCGCACGCACCAGCCGGGTGGCCAGGCCCCGGCCTCGGTGGGCCGGGTCGGTGCAGACCGCGCTGATCTCGGTCCAGCCGGGCGGGCGGACGCGCTCGCCGGCCAAGGCGATCAGGCGCCCTCGCTCGCGGATGCCGAGGTAGGTGCCGAGTTCGACGGTCCGCTCCAGGAAGGGGCCGGGCCGGGTGCGGGCGACCAGGTCGAGGATCTCGGGTACGTCGTCGGGTCCCAGTCGTACCGCCTCGGGGGCGGGTTCGGCCCGCAGCGCGGTGTCGACGAGCTGGACGCCCACTCCCCCGCCGACGATCTCCCACCCCTCCGGGACGTTCTCGATCGGTTTGATCCGTACGGTGGTTCCGGGTCCGACGAGCGTGCGCAGGTCGGCCCAGGCTGCCGGGTCGTCGGGATCGGCGAGGGCGGCGAAGGCGTAGACGTCGTTCGGGTAGCGGGCGGCACGGCCGACTCGGTCGGCGAGGTCGGCGTGCGGGCCGTCGAGGGCGGCCCACACGGCGTTGTCGAGGACGGCCGTGTCCGGGAGGGCTGCGGCGGAGGCGCCGGGTCTCAGCAGGGCTCCGCCCGCGCGGACTTCGGTGTACTGGGCCACGGAGGCGGAGTCCTTTCCGGCGAGGCTTTCTGAGGGGTCGTCAGGAGTTGTCGAGCGGCAGCCCGGGCGGGTTGACCTCGGACTTGGTCACGGCGTCGTTGGAGAGGTTCCACGCGGCGAGCCACTTGGCGTACTGGCCGTTGTCGATCAGGTGGTTGATCGCGTCGGCGAGGGGCTTCGCGAGGCCGCTGTCCTTCTTGGCGGTCGCGGCGATCAGGCCCTGGAGGGACTCCCCGGCACCGGAGTACTGGCCCGCGATCTTCGTCGCGTTGGGCGTGCCCGCGGTCTGGGTGACGTGGTACGAGAGGTTGGGGCTGGGGCCGAGGTAGGAGTCGATCTTGCCGCTGCCCAGGGCCAGGTAGATGCTGGGGCTGTCCTGGAAGTACTTGATCGTGAGCTTCTTGCCCTCCTTCTTCAGCGTGTTCTGCCACTCCAGCAGGATCCGCTCCTGGTTGGTGCCGGCGCCGACGGAGACGGTCTGTCCGGCGAGGGCCTCGTAGTCGCCGTCGAAGGTCCACTTCGAGGTCTTGAGCGTCTCGAAGGCGAGGTCGTCCTTGCGGTAGGAGGCGAACTCGTACTTCTGCTTGCGCTCCTCGGTGTCGGTGATGTTGGAGAAGCCGACGTTCACCTTGCCGCTGTCGATGCCGACGAAGAGGTTCTCCCAGGTGAACCGCTTGACCTCGGGTTCCAGGCCGAGGACGGCGGCGACCAGGCGGGCCAGGTCGGTCTCGGAGCCGGTGAGGGTCTTCTGGTCGCTGCCCACGAAGCCCAGCGGTGGCGAACCGGAGGGCAGGGTGCCGGAGCCTATGACGAGCTTGCCGCTCTTCTTGACGGCGTCGGGCAGTTCGGCGCTGATGGACTTCACCTCGGCGACCTTGAGGGTGGTCTCCTTGGCGGCGCCGTTGGAGAGCCGCCCCACGGTGACCGTGCCGGCCCTGTCGGTCGTCCTGGTGGCGGCGTCGCTGTCACCACCGCAGGCGGCGAGCCCTGCGGCGAGGGCGGTGACGGCGGTCGCCGCGGTGATGGCACGGACAAAACTGCGCCGGGAGGGGTGAAAGGGCATGGCTGTCCTTAGGAGTTGGTGAGAGAGGGAGGAATGAGGTTCAGAGGACCTTGCTCAGGAAGTCCCGGGTCCGTTCGTGCCGGGGCCGGTCGAGGACCTCGGAAGGCGGGCCCTGCTCGACGACGCGCCCGCCGTCGATGAAGACGACCCGGTCGGCGATCTCGCGGGCGAAGCCGATCTCGTGGGTGACGATGACGAGCGTGGTGCCGCTGGTCGCCAAGTCCTTGATGACGGCGAGGACTTCGCCGACGAGCTCCGGGTCGAGGGCGGAGGTCGGCTCGTCGAAGAGGATCACGCCCGGTCGCAGGGCGAGGGCGCGGGCGATGGCCACCCGCTGCTGCTGGCCGCCCGACAACTGCCGTGGATAGGCACCCGCCTTGTCGCCCAGACCGACCCTGCCGAGGAGTTCACGGGCGAGCCGCTGGGCTTCGGCCTTGGGGAGTTTCCCGGTCGCCACCGGGGCGGCGGCCACGTTGTCGAGGACGGACAGGTGCGGGAAGAGGTTGAAGTTCTGGAAGACGAACCCGATACGGCCGCGCTGGGCGAGGATGGCGCGCTCACTGAGCTCCTTGAGCCGGCCGCCCTGCCGCTTCACGCCGATCAGCTCGCCGTTGACGCTGACGTGGCCGATCTCCGGTTTCTCCAGGTGGTTGATGACCCTGAGGAGGGTGGACTTCCCGGACCCGGACGGGCCGAGGATGACGGTGACCTCGCCGGGCCGCACGGTCAGGTCGACGCCGTCCAGGACGCGGTGGGCGCCGTACCACTTGTGCACACTGTGCACCTCGAGAGCTGCGGCGGTCATACGGCGGCCTCCCTGCGGACGCGGGCGCGCAGGTCGGTGAGGCCGGCCCGCAGTCTCTGGAGCGGGGTCGGCGGCAGGGAGCGGGTGGCGCCCCGGGCGTAGTGCCGCTCGACGTAGAACTGGACCACGGACACCGCGCTGGTGAGGATCAGGTACCAGACGGTGGCGACCAGCAGCAGGGGCACGATGTCGCCGGGGTAGGTGGCGCCCATGGACTGCACGGTGCCGAACAGGTCCAGCAGCGAGACGTAGAAGACCAGCGAGGTGCTCTTGACGAGGCCGATGAGCTGGTTGACGTAGTTCGGGGTGATGGAGCGCAGCGCCTGCGGGAAGACGATCCGGCGGAACTGGTAGCTCTTGGGCAGGCCGAGGGCGGAGGCCGCCTCGTGCTGGCCCTGGTCGACGGAGAGGATGCCGCCGCGGACGACCTCCGCCGCGTAGGCCGCCTCGTTGAGGCTGAGGCCGATCACGGCGATGACCATGTCGGTGGCGAGCCGGGACTCGTCGAAGGAGAAGAAGGCCGGGCCGAAGGGAACGCCGACGCTCAACGTGCGGTACAGGGCCGAGAAGTTGTAGAGGAAGAGCAGGACGACGATCAGCGGGATCGAGCGCAGCGCCCAGACGTAGGTCCAGCTCACGGCCCGCAGCACCGGGCTCTTCGAGAGCCGGGCCAGGGCCAGCACAATGCCGCCCAGCAGGCCCAGCACCGCGCTGTAGAGGGTGACTTCGAGGGTGATGAGGAGCCCGTCGAGGACGGTGGGCCGCAGGAACCAGTAGCCGAAGCGGTCCCACTGGTAGAACGGGTTGGTCGCCAGACCGTGGACGAACTGGGCCGCCAGGACCAGGACGACGGCGGTGGCGATCCAGCGGCCGGGCCGCCGCAGCGGCACAACTCGCTGTGCAGAAAGGCTTTCTGACGGTACGTCGGCTTTCGGCGGGGCCTCGGTGACGGACACGGCAGCGCCTGGGGATTCACTCATGCGGGTGCTCCGGCGGAGTCGGATGGCCCCTGGGACGCGGCGGGCACGGCGCCCTGCGGCAGCAGGACGTGGCGCACGGGAACCGGGGCTGGGCGGACGACGGCACACCGCGGGCGCGGTGTTCGTCAGGAACGCGGGGGCTGGGAGAAGACGTCAGCCCTGACAGCGGGCGCGGCCCGGTGCGCTACACAGTGCGCTGTTGACGCGGAGCAGGTCGACGGCGCGATCGGCGACGAGTACGTCGGCGTACGGCCGTACGCAGCCCGGGGCCGTCCAGGGGGCTGCGTACATCTCGGTCACCGTCACTGTTCTCGGGAGTCCCGGAGGAACTCTTGTGGGGCGTAGGTTAAGTCGGTTGCCGGAAGTCCTGTCAACGCCGGTCCAGCAGGTGGAACGGTGTTCAGGCGCGTCGGCCGGTGTGCGCGGCCCAGTCCAGGATCTGTACGGCGGCTCCGGCGGCCTCCAGGCCCCGGCAGTGGGCGTGGTGCCTGCGGGCGATGCCGTCGAGGTCGAGGTGGGCGCCGAAGGCCGGGTGGGCGGTCAGGCGGCGGGCGTAGGCCCACAGGGTGGGGTGGGCGGCGATGCGCTGCACGGCGGCGGCGTCGAGGTGGTGGCGGTGCACGGTGTCGAGTTGGACCAGCGTGACCCACAACTCGACGTCGGCGGCGGTGAGATGATCACGGATCAGATACGCGCGGCCCACCAGCCAGCGCTCCAGCGAGCCCAGGGTGTCCAGCAGTCGTTCCAGCGCGGCGGCACGGTTCTCGTCCTCGCCGCCCGCCGAACCGGCCTGCTGAGCGGCCTGTTCGATGCCCCGGCCCATCCGCTCGACGGCCTCGGTCTCCGACTCGGCTCCGCAGGGGTACAGCGCCGGGCGGCCGCCGCCGAAGTGCCCGGCCAGGTCGCGCGTGATGTCGGCGGCGTGGGTGCTGACGATGCGCCCGGACCAGTCGTCGCTGAGCACCGGGGCGACGGCCGCGCCGGTGTACCGGTGCGCGCTGGCCTCGTACAGCGGGCGCAGTGCGGAGTGCCCGCCGTCGGGACAGTCGGGGACCGGGTCCAGGAAGGTCACGGGACAGACGTCGTCGAGGCCGAGCAGCCTGTGCACGACGGCGATGCGCAGTCCGTCGGCACAGGCGGCGGCCAGGTGGAGGCGGTAGCGGCGCGGCACGGCGTAGTGCCCACTGCGCGCGTCCCGGCCGATGCGGCCCCGGAACGCGGGGGCGGGCTGGGCGGCGGGGACATGGGCGAGCGGTGTGACGGACATGGGTCTCCCCGGGTGTCGGTGCGCAGACGTACGCGCGGCGGAAGCGTCGTCGGGCCGAAGGTGCGGGCCAGGACAGGCAGGGGGCGGCTGCGGCCGGGCTCAGCCCAGGGGCCTGATCGCGCTGCACACGCGCAGCAGATCGATGTGCCGGCGGGAGGTGAGGAGCGGCGAGGGCCGAGGTGTACGGCTCTGTCGGCCGTCGGCCGGTGCAACGCGCCCCATGTTTCCCTACCTGTTCACTAGGATTCCCATCCGGAGTGTCGGTCGGGCCGGGGCGCACGTCAAGAGGGCGTCCACGAGGTGGGCGGGGACGGGGCGGGCCCCGCCTCCCCCTTGCGGGTCAGTGCGACTCGCGGCTTACCTCAGAACCGCTGGAGCCGACGAGGAAGTCCAAGTCGGCTCCCTTGTCGGCCTGTTGCACGTGGTCGACGTACAGGCGCTCCCAGCCCCGCCGAGGGTTCGCGAAGCCCTCCACAGTGGCCGCGTTCGGGGTGCGGGCGGCGAGTTCACCGGCGGGCACCTCCAGGTCGATGCGGCGGGCCTCGACGTCGAGGCTGATGACATCGCCGGTCCGTACGAGGGCGAGCGGACCGCCCGCCGCCGCCTCCGGGGCCACGTGCAGGACGACCGTGCCGTACGCGGTGCCGCTCATCCGGCCGTCGCAGACGCGGACCATGTCCCGCACCCCCTGCTCCAGCAGCTTGGTGGGCAGCGGCATGTTGGCCACCTCGGGCATGCCCGGGTAGCCCTTGGGCCCGCAGCCGCGCAGGACCAGAACGGAGTCGGCGTCGACGTCCAGGTCCGGGTCGTCGACGCGGGCGTGGAAGTCCTCGATGCTGTCGAAGACGACCGCCCGGCCCCGATGGCGCAGCAGGTGCGGTGAGGCCGCCGCGGGCTTGATCAGCGCCCCGTCGGGGGCGAGGCTGCCGCGCAGGACGGCGATGCCGCCCTCCTCGACGAGAGGGCGGGCCCGGGTCCTGATCACCTCGGCGTCCCAGATCGGGGCGTCGGCGAGGTGGTCCACCAGGGGCTTTCCGGTCACGGTCAGCGCGTCGGGGTCCAGGAGGTCGGCGACCTCGCGCAGCACGGCGAGCAGTCCGCCGGCCCGGTGGAAGTCCTCCATGAGGAAGCGTCCGGCGGGCTGGAGGTCCACCAGGACGGGCACCCGGGAGCCGATGCGGTCGAAGTCGTCGAGGGTCAGCTCGACACCCAGCCGGCCCGCGAGGGCGAGGAGATGGACGACCGCGTTGGTGGAGCCGCCGATGGCGGCCAGCGCCACGATCGCGTTGTGGAAGGACCCCCTGGTCAGGAAGGTGCTCGGGCGGCGGTCGCCGGACACCAGCTCCACCGCGAGGCGTCCGGTGCCGTGCGCGGCCTCCAGCAGCCGGCTGTCCGGTGCCGGGGTGCCCGCCACCCCGGGGACAACCGTGCCCAGCGCCTCGGCGATCAGCGCCATGGTGGAGGCGGTCCCCATGGTGTTGCAGTGCCCGCGGCTGCGGATCATCGACGACTCGGAGCGGGTGAACTGCTCCTGGGACAGGGTCCCGGCGCGGACCTCCTCCGACAGCCGCCACACGTCCGTGCCGCAGCCCAGCGGGGTGCCGCGGAAGGTGCCGGTCAGCATGGGCCCGCCGGGCACGACCACGGCGGGCAGATCGACCGAGGCGGCGGCCATCAGCAGCGAGGGGATCGTCTTGTCGCAGCCGCCCAACAGAACCACTCCGTCGAGGGGGTTGGCCCGCAGCATCTCCTCCGTGGCCATCGCCGCCATGTTGCGCCAGAGCATCGCCGTGGGCCGCACATTGGTCTCGCCCAGCGACACCACGGGCAGGTCGAGGGGGATGCCGCCCGCCTCGTACACGCCGTCGCGGACGGACCTGGCCACCTCGTCCAGGTGGGCGTTGCAGGGGGTGAGGTCGGAGGCGGTGTTGGCGATGGCGATCTGGGGCCGGCCGGTGAAGGCGTCGGCCGGGACGCCCCGGCGCATCCAGGCCCGGTGGATGTAGGCGTTGCGGTCCTGTCCCGCGTACCACTGCGCGCTGCGAAGGGTCATCGCTCGGCTCTTTCCGGTAATCGGTACGGCGGTCTACTATCCGGAACACGATGCAGCATACGCAGCCGTTCCACGCTTCGACAGCCCTCGCCACGGCCGGTGCGGAGGGCGATCGCCTCGTGGGGTCCGACCGGGTGCTCGCCGTGCTCAAGGAGTTGGCCCGGCATCCGGACGGGGTGGCTCTGGACGAGCTCACCCGGGTGATCGGCAGTCCCAAGCCGACCGTGCACCGGGCGCTGGCCGCGCTGCGCCGCGCCGGTCTGGCCGGCCAGGACTCCGGCGGCCGCTATCTGCTCGGCGACGAGTTCCTGCGGATGGCCTTCGCCCATCACGAGGCCCGTCCCGAACACGTGCGGGTGCGGCCGCTGTTGGAGACCCTGGCCGCCCGGTTCGGCGAGACGGCCCACTACGCCGTCCTGGACGGCCGCGAGGTGGTCTACCGCGCCAAGGTGGACCCACCCACCGGTGCCGTCCGGTTGACCTCCACGGTCGGCGGCCGCAACCCCGCCCACGCGACCGGAGTCGGAAAGGTGCTGCTCGCCCACGAGTTGGGCACCCTCGACGCCGTACGGCGATGGATCGGCGAGGTGCCCCTGGCACGGCGGACGCCCCGAACCCTGTGCACGGCCGAGGAGTTGCACCGCGAGCTGCGCGCCACGCGCGAGCGGGGGTACGCCCTGGACGACCAGGAGAACGAGACCGGCGTCACCTGCCTCGCCCTGCCCGTGTACGGCACCTCGCCCACGGCCCCGTCCGCAGCGGTGAGCGTGAGCGCGCTGGCGTACCGGACTCCACTGGGGACCCTGGTGGACGCCGTCGAGGAGATCCGTGACGCCCTCGGTCCGCTGAAGGAGCCGCTGCGTTGAGCATGGATGCTGCTGCCGCGTCGAACACGGAAGGAACCGTTGCGTCGGACGCGGAAGCTGCGGCGGCCGCGTCGGGCGTCCCCTCGGCAGCGGGCCGGTGGATGCGCGCCTTCGTCGTCACGGCCCCCGGCGAGTTCGCCGTCCAGGAGGTGCCGGTGCCGGTGGCCGCTCCCGGTGAGGTCGTGGTCGACGTGGAGCGGGTCGGGGTGTGCGGGACCGATCTGGAGTTCTTCACGGGGGACATGGCCTATCTCCACCAGGGACACGCCGGTTATCCGATGCGGTTGGGCCACGAGTGGGCCGGCCGGGTGCGCGCGCTGGGCGCCGGGGTCGATCCCGGCTGGGCCGGGCGCCGGGTCATGGGCGACACCATGCTCGGCTGCGGAACCTGCCGCCGCTGTCGGCGCGACCGGCAGCATGTGTGCGAGCGGCGGCAGGAGGTGGGCATCCGGGGCGGCCGCGCGGGTGCCCTGGCCGAGCGACTCGCCGTGCCGGCAGCCTCGTTGCACGCCCTGCCCGAGTCGGTGGACCCCGTGCTCGGTGCGCTTGTCGAGCCCGGCGGCAACGCCCTGCGGGCCGCGCGGGCCACCGGCGCGGGACCCGGCGACCGGGTCCTGGTGCTGGGGCCGGGCACCATCGGTCTGCTGGTCGCGCTGTTCGTCCGGGCCGCCGGGGCGGAGGTGCACCTGATGGGCGCGACCGAGGACTCCCTCGCCTTCGCGCGCTCCCTGGGCTTCCCGTACGCCTGGCGCGAGGACACGCTGCCCGGCCTGCCGTTCGACGCGGTCGTCGACGCCACCAACGCGGCCCATCTGCCCGCCCTGGCCCAGGAGTTGGTGGAGCCGGGCGGGCGGCTCGTGTACATCGGGCTGGCCGGCGCGCCCAGCAGGATCGACACCCGCGCGCTGGTCCTCAAGGACGTGACGGCGGTCGGCGTCCTGTCGGCCTCCCCCGGCCTCGACGCCACCATCAGGGCGTACGCCGAGAAGGTCGTCGACCCGAGGCCGCTCGTGGCCGCCACCGTCGCACTGGACGCGATCGGCCCCGTGCTCGCGGGCGAGCGGCCGCCCGACGCCGGTCCGGGCCCGAAGATCCACGTCGATCCCCGCCTGGCCTGAGTTCCGTCCCCGCAGCGGACGCACCCTGCCTGGCCTGAGTCCGTCCCCGCAGCGGACGTACTCACGAACGGAGGCTGGTATTCCGTCGGCGGGGTGATCAGACTCGGTCCCCCATGGACACCGTCGACCTGTTCGACGACCGGACATGTTCGACGAGACGAAGGGTTCAGCCCGGTGAACTTCAAGGTGCAGCCGACCGCCCAGGTCGACGAGACGGCGGCGATCGGCGAGGGGACGACGGTCTGGGACCTGGCCCAGATCCGCGAGGACGCCCGGCTGGGGAGCGGGTGCATCGTGGGCCGGGGCGCCTACGTCGGCCCCGGGGTGCGGATCGGCGACAACGTCAAGCTCCAGAACTACGCGCTGGTCTACGAGCCGGCCGTGCTCGGCGACGGGGTGTTCGTCGGCCCGGCGGCGGTCCTCACCAACGACTACTTCCCCCGGTCGGTGGATCCGGACGGCAAGCTCAAGCGCGGCGGCGACTGGCAGGCTGTGGCGGTGGAAGTGGCCGAAGGGGCCTCCCTCGGGGCCCGTTCGGTGTGTGTGGCACCGGTACGGATCGGCCGTTGGGCACTGGTCGCGGCGGGCGCCGTGGTGACCCGGGACGTGCCCGACCACGCGCTCGTGGCCGGTGTCCCGGCGCGCCGGATCGGCTGGGTGGGCCGGGCAGGCGTACGACTGGTGGAGCGGGAGGGCGAGTCGGGCGCCTGGGAGTGCCCCGAGACGGGTGCGCTGTACGACGAGAAGGACGGCGGGCTCGTCGAGCGCGCATGACTCGTGTTTCCGCCAAATCGCAAATCTTCGAACATTCACCGGCATAACATGTGTGCGAACTGTGCAGACCAAGCACAATGGGCGCACGAACCAGTAGTGCCCAGGGGGGGTTACCGGGTGGAAACACCTATGCCTGAAATCGGGATCGGCACCAGCTCCGACGTCTGACGTCCGCCTGCCTTCCACCGCCCGGCCGTCCGTGCCGTGGCGCTCACAAGTCTGCGCAAAAACAGGGGGGTTGGTGTGTCCAACCGATGAGCATCACACGTCTGGCCGCGCTCGGCCACGAAGATCCGACGCTGCTCCCACTCGCCCGGCGACTGCTCACGGTCGCCGAGTCGGGGCTGCCGTCGATGCTGCTGCCCGGCGGCGAGGCCTTCGCCTTCACCATGGCGGGACGGCAGACGGCTGCCGGTCCCTGGGCCCTGGAGCGGCGCGGGACCAGCACCCGGTACGCGGCCATCACCGCGCTGGGTGTCCGTTTTCTGCCGGAGGACCGCCAGCGCGCGGTCCTCGGGGGGCGTACCGCCGAGGAGTTCACGGGTCTGCTGATCGAGTCGCTGCCCGGTGTCACGAACCTCGGTGACGCGGCGCTCATCGCCTGGGCCGCCGCCGAGACCGGGCACCCCAAGCTGTCCGACGCCGTGGCCCGGGTCGACGCCCTGGACGAGGAGGGCCGGCCGCAGTACACCGTCGAGGCGGCCTGGGTGCTGTCCGCCATGGCGGCCGCTCGCGACACGGTCGACGTGGAGAGACGTTTCTCCATGGCCCGCGACCGGCTGCTGCGGGCCCGTGTCGGGAACAGCCCGCTCTTCCCGCACGCCACCGGGCCCGGACTGGTGCCCTGGTACCGGGCGCACGTGGCCTGCTTCGCCGACCAGACGTACCCGCTCCAGGCCCTGGCCCGGGCGCACGCCAGCGGCGACGGCGACCCGGAGGCACTGGCCGCCTCCGAGGCCTGCGCCACGCGCATCTGCGAACTCCAGGGCGACGGCGGGCAGTGGTGGTGGCACTACGACGCGCGCACCGGCCAGGTCGTGGAGGGCTACCCGGTCTACAGCGTCCACCAGCACGCGATGGCGCCGACCGCGCTGTTCGACCTCACCGACGCGGGCGGCAGCGACTTCGGCGCCGCGATCCGCAAGGGCCTGCGCTGGATGACCGAGGTGCCCGAACTGGCCGGACACCCCGAGCCGTTGATCCTCGACGAGCTCGGCGTGACCTGGCGCAAGGTCTACCGGGGCGACCCCAGGAAGGCCGTACGCGCCGCCCGGGGGCTCTCCACCCGAGTCGCTCCGGGCCTGCGGCTCAAGACCCTGGACCGGGTGTACCGCCCGCTCTCGGTGGACCGCGAATGCCGTCCGTACGAGTTCGGCTGGATGCTCTACGCCTGGCAGGGGGGCCGGATATGAGTGGGCGTCAGACCCTCTTCGGGGTCGAGCTGGACCCGCTGACCATGGACGAGACCGTCGAGCGCTGCCTGGACGCGGTGCGCGAGGGCAAGCAGCTCGAGATCGGCGTGGTCAACGCCGCGAAGCTGGTGAACATGCGGCGCGACCCACGCCTCGCGGAGGCGGTGTCGGGCTGCGACCTGGTCGTCGCCGACGGGCAGGCCGTCGTGTGGGCCGGCAAGGTGCTGCGCGCCCCGCTGCCCGAGAGGGTGGCCGGTATCGACCTGTTCCTGCGGCTGCTGGCCGAGGCCGAGTCGGCGGGCATCTCCGTGTACTTCCTGGGCGCCAAGGAGGAGGTCCTGGAGGAGATGCTGCGCCGGGTGGCCGACCGCTTCCCCGGCCTCAAGGTCGCCGGCAGCCGCAACGGCTACTTCGACGACTCCCAGCAGGAGGAGATCGCGGAGGACATCGCGCGGTCCGGCGCCCAGATGCTCTTCCTCGGCATGACCTCGCCGAAGAAGGAGATCTTCACCGCCGCCCACGGCGCGCGGACCGGCGCCCGTGTGGTGCACGGCGTCGGCGGCTCCTTCGACATCCTCGCCGGGGTCACCAAGCGGGCCCCCGCGTCCTGGCAGCGCCTCGGCGTCGAGTGGCTGTACCGCGCGCTCCAGGAGCCGCGCCGGCTGGGCAAGCGCTACCTCACCACCAACACCGCTTTCCTTCTCATGACGGCGCGGGAGTTCATCCGCCCCACCCCGTCGACCGCTCCCGCGAACAGGAGTCACTGATGCGTGTCGTCGTGGTTGGACAGGGATACGTGGGCCTGCCGCTGGCCATCCGGGCCGCCGAGGTCGGCCACGAGGTGATCGGGTACGACGTCGACTCCCGGCGGGTCAAGAGCCTCGCCGCCGGTGAGTCCTTCGTCGAGGACGTCACCTCCGAGCGGATCCGCGCGGCGCTGGACAGCGGTGCCTACCGGCCCAGCGAGGCCGCCCGGGACTGCGGCGGCTTCGACGTCGCCGTGGTCACCGTGCCCACCCCGCTGCACGAGGGCACGCCCGACCTGCGGTACATCCGCGAGTCGGCGGTCACCCTCGCCCGGTATCTGAGACCCGGGGCGACCGTCATCCTGGAGTCGACCACCTATCCGGGTACGACCCAGGAGATGTTCGCCCCGATCCTGGAGGACGGCTCGGGTCTCACCGCGGGCACCGACTTCCAGCTCGGCTACAGCCCGGAGCGGATCGACCCCGGGAACACCGTGTGGGGCTTCAAGGAGACCCCGAAGGTCGTCTCGGGCGTCAACGAGGCCTCGCTGAAGGCCGTTCAGGACTTCTACGCCGAACTCGTCGACACCACCGTGCCGGTGGGCTCGCCGAAGGAGGCCGAGCTCGCCAAGCTCCTGGAGAACACCTTCCGGCACGTGAACATCGCGCTGGTCAACGAGATCGCGATGTTCGCCCACCACCTGGACATCGACGTCTGGCAGGCCATCGACGCGGCCTCCACCAAGCCGTTCGGCTTCATGCGCTTCACACCGGGACCCGGCGTCGGCGGCCACTGCCTGCCGATCGACCCGTCGTACCTGTCCTGGCGGGTGCAGCGCGAACTCGGCCAGAGCTTCCGCTTCGTGGAGCTGGCCAACGACATCAACAACCACATGCCGGAGTACGTGACGCGCCGCGTCAGCGACCTGTTCAACGAGCGGCGCCGCTCGGTCAACGGTTCGCGCGTCCTGCTGCTCGGCCTCGCCTACAAGAAGAACACCGGCGACGCGCGTGAGTCGCCCGCCCTGCGCATCTCCCAGTTGCTGCTCGACATGGGCGCCCAGGTCAGGGCGGCCGACCCGCACGTCGTCGAGAGCCTGCCGGTGGACACGCGGCTGGTGCGGGTCGAACCGACGCCGGAGGAGCTGGCCTCCGCCGACGTGGTGGTCCTGCTCACCGACCACGACGCGTTCGACTACGAACTCGTCGCCGAACACGCCCCCTTCGTCCTCGACTGCCGCCGTCGGCTGCCGTCCGGACCCACCATCGAGGTGCTCTGAACCATGCCGCGCATCGTCTGCGTCGCGGGGGCCCGCCCCAACTACATGAAGATCAAACCGGTGATGGACGCCCTGGAGAGCCGGGGCGCCGAGGTGATCCTCGTCCACACCGGGCAGCACTACGACCCGGCCATGAACGACGTGTTCTTCGCCGATCTCGGCATCCGCCCGCCCGACCGCTTCCTCGGGGTCGGTTCGGGCAGCCACGCCGAGCAGACCGGACGCGTGATGACCGCGTTCGAGCCCCTGCTAGCCGAACTCGCCCCGGACATCGTCGTCGTGGTCGGCGACATCAACTCCACCCTGGCCTGCGCCCTGGTCACCGCGAAGGCCGGGCCGCTGCTCGCCCACGTCGAGTCCGGGCTGCGCAGCCGGGACTGGGGCATGCCGGAGGAGGTCAACCGGGTCGCCACCGACCGGGTCAGCGACTACCTGCTGGCCCCCTCCCCCGACGCCGCCGACAACCTGCGCGCCGAGGGGTACCGGGAGGACCAGATCCACCTGGTCGGCAACGTCATGATCGACACGCTGCTCGCCAACCTGGAGCGGGCCAGGGCCTCGGACGTCCTGGAACGACACGGCCTGACCCGGGGCGAGTTCGGGCTGGTGACGCTCCACCGCCCGGCCAACGTGGACGATCCCGAGGTTCTCGCCGGGCTGCTCAAGGCGCTCGGCGAGATCGCCGGCCGGCTGCCGTTGCTGCTGCCCGTGCATCCGCGCGCGGCCGGCCGGCTGGCCGAGATCGGCGTGCCCGGCGGCATCCGACTGGTGCCGCCGGCCGGGTACCTGGACTTCATCGCCCTGCAGGACGCGGCGCGTGTCGTGCTGACCGACTCGGGGGGCATCCAGGAGGAGACCACCGCGCTCGGCGTCCCGTGCGTGACCCTGCGGGACAACACCGAGCGGCCCATCACCGTCGAACAGGGCACCAACGTCCTGGCCGGCCGGGACCCGGCCCGGATCGTCTCCGTGGTGCACCGGGTGCTGGACGAACCGCCCGCGCCGCGCCGGCCCGAGCTCTGGGACGGCCACGCCAGTGACCGGATCGCCGAGGTCCTGCTGGGGGGAGGCACGGCGAACACCCGACCGAGGCCCACCGATCGAACGTTCCCCATATGATCCGCTTGCAACATATGCTCGTCGAACGTTTGGGCGCGAGGGGGGACCACCATGGATCTCGCTGAGATCTTCCGGGTGATGCGCAGGCGCTGGTACGTCCTGCTGCCGGGGCTGCTGCTGACCATCGGCCTGACGGTGGCCGTGGCGCTGACGGTCCCGGTCACCTACCAGTCGCAGAGCACGGTGGTCTTGCTCAACTCCGAGAAGGCCACCAAGGCCTACGACGGCAACCCCTTCCTCAGCACCCAGACCTCGCTGACCGGCATGGCCGACAGTCTGGCCCGCAACCTCAACTCCGACGCCTCCCTCCGGGAGCTCAAGTCCCGTGGCGCCACCGGCACGTTCGAGGCCAAGCTCGCCGACAACGCGCAGGGGCCGCTGATGTGGCTCACCGTGACCGGCACGGACAAGAAGGCCGTACTGAAGTCGAACCGCGTCCTGACCGCGTACGCCAAGGAGCGGCTGGTGCAGTTCCAGAAGCAGCAGTCGGTCACGACCAACGCCATGATCCGCATGACGACGATCGTGGCCCCGCAGAACCCGATGCCGCAGACCAAGACCCGGCTCGAGTACATGATCATGGCCGGGGGCCTCGGCCTGGTCCTCAGCCTCGTCGCCACCTTCTACGTGGAGGCGCGCCGGCGCCCGCGGCCGGCCGTGCGGGAGGACGAACCCGTGCGGACGGGCGCCGACCCGGAGCCGGTCACCGAGGCGGCGGAGTCGGTCGCCGAGCAGACCATGGCCCTGCGGACGCCGCCCAGTTGGTCGCGGTCCGCCGAGCAGCGGTCCGCCGAGCAGCGGCGCGCCGAAGGGCCGCGGGCCGGGCGGTCCGTCATGACCGTGGCGCCCGCCGCCGACGCGCTCGACGAGGAGTCGACACATGGACAGCGTTCGCACACCGGACAGCGAGAGAGCTGAGACGGGCGACAGACCGTCGTCTCCCGCCCCTGACTCGCTCGGCACGAAGGTCCGTTCCGCGGCCCGCTGGAGCCTGATCAACACCCTGGTCATGCGCCTCGGCAACTTCGCCACCGGCATCCTGCTGGCGCGGTTCGCGCTCGGGCCCGCCGAGTGGGGCGTCTACGGCATCGCCCAGACCGTGCTGCTGGTCCTGCTGTCCGCGAACGAACTGGGCGTGAGCCTCGCCATCATCCGCTGGGAGGGCGACCCGCGCCGCTTCGCACCGACCGTGCTGACCCTGAGCCTCCTGTCCAGCGGTCTGCTGTACGTCGCCCTGTTCGTCTCGGCGCCGACGGTGGCCGGACTGCTCGGCTCGCCCGACGCCTCGGGCGTCCTCAGGGTGATGTGCCTGTGCCTGGTGATCGACGCGGTGGCGCACATACCGGCCGGCATCCTGACCCGGGAGTTCGCCCAGGGCAGGCGGATGGTCATCGACGCGCTCAACTTCGTCCTGAGCACCGCCGTGACCCTGGTGCTGGCCTTCGCCGGCTGGGGCGCGATGAGCTTCGCCTGCGGCGCGGTGGTGGGCAACGTGGCCGCGCTCGTCGGCTGCGCGATCGCCGTCCCCGGCACCCTGCGGTTCGGCTGGGACCGCGAACAGGCCCGCGCCCTGCTGAAGTTCGGGCTCCCGCTGGCCGGCGCGAGCCTGCTCGCCCTGGCCGTGGTCAACGTGGACACCATGGTCGTGGGGTCCTCCCTCGGCCAGATCTCGCTCGGCTTCTACGTCCTGGCGTTCAACATGTCGGGCTGGCCGGTCCGCGTCATCTCCGAGGCCGCCCGGCGGGTCTCCTTCGCCGGCTTCTCCCGCCTGGCCGACTCGCCGCAGGCCCTGGCCCAGGGCTTCAGCCGCGCCCTGGGCGTCCTGGTCACGGGCACCGTGCCGTTGTGCGTCCTGCTGGGCGGCCTGGCGGCCCCGGTCATCCACCTCGTCTACGGCGGCAAGTGGCTGCCCGCCGCCGAGGCGCTGCCGTGGCTGATGGCCCTGGGGCTGATCCGCATCGTCTGTGAACTCGCCTACGACTGTCTCGTGGCGGTCGGTCAGCGCCGCTCGCTCATCCTCGTCCAGGGGCTGTGGGTCGCCGCCCTCATCCCCGTCCTGATCGTCGGCGCACGTCTCGGCGGCATCGTCGGTGTCGCCCAGGGCCATGTCCTGGTCGGCGCCTGCCTCGTCGTCCCCGTGTTCCTCTACGCCCTCGCCCGCGCCGGGATCGGCCTGGCCTCCGTCGCGCGGGCCTGTGCCTGGCCCTTCCTCGGCGGCGTGGCGATGACCCTGGTGCTCCTCGGCACCAAGCGGCTGCTGGGCGACGGCACCCTCGCCCTGTTCGTGATCGGCCCGGCGGCCCTGGCCTGCTATGTGCTGTGCGTGCTGCCCAGCCGCCGTTTCCTGCTCGGCTCCCGGACCCCGGAGACCGTATGACCACGCTCCGCCGATTCCTCCTCGGCCTGGCGCTTTTACTGACCGCTGCCTGCTCCTCGGGGGGTGAGAAGGCCGACCGGGCCGATCCCACGCCCACGCGGACGCCCCTGGCCTCTGCCGACCCGGCGCCCTCCGCGAGCGCCTCGGCCTCCGTCAGCCCCGATATCTCGACGCCCACCCACAGGCCCAAGCCGTCCGTGCCCGCCCGTTCTCCCGGCACCGCCCCGGCCACCACCGCCGCGCCCCGGGAGGCCGGTTTCCCGAACGCCGGCACCACGGGTCCGCGTATCCGGCTCAAGCCCCGCGCCGCCGGGAACATCAGCGTCAAGACCGACGGGGCCGTGATCCGGGGCCAGGACATCAGCGGCTCCCTCGACGTCTACGCGAACGACGTGACGGTCATCGACAGCAGGATCACCTCCACCAACTGGTGGGGGATCAACCTGCGCCCCGGCTTCAGCGGGCTGCGGGTCCTGCACACCACGATCACCGCCGTACCGGGCAAGGGTCCCGACAACGGCGGGGTGAACTACGCCGTCTCCAACATGGGCAGCAGCTCCATCGAGGTCGGCTGGTGCGACATCTCCGTGTTCGGCAACGCCCTCTCCATGGGCCAGGGGCACCTGCACGACAACTACGTCCACGGCCTGGTCCCCTTCCGCAACAACGGCGGCGAGTGGCAGCACACCGACGCGGTGATCAGCGGCGGCGGCAGCAAGGGCACGCTGGTCGTCCGGCACAACACCCTGCTCAACCCGGTCCCCGTCGACCAGGGAGCGTCGGCCGCCGTCGGCCTGTTCGCGGACACCGGCCATGTCTCCAACACCGTCATCGACAACAACCTCCTGGCCGGCGGCGCCTACGCGCTGTACGGCGGCGGCGACGGCGCCACCGGGATCACCGTCACCAACAACGTGTTCTCCACTCGGTACCACCGCTACTCCGGCGTCTACGGAGCCGTCACCGCCTGGAACGCGGGCGGCGCGGGCAACGTCTGGCGCGGCAACCGGTTCTCCGACGGCACCCCCGTCACCCCCGCACCGGCAGGCTGAGGAAGAGGATCATGCGACGCATCGCCCGCGCCCCCTGGGAACTCCTCAAGCGCGCCTTCGGCTGGCTCGTCCTCTTCGAACTGCGCAACAAGGTCCTGCTCCTGCCCTCGGCCGTGCGGCTGCGGCGTCTGGAGGACGCCGAGACCCACCGCCTGAAGGGGGTCCTCGGTCCCCTCCCCGAGGCCCTCGTCGCCACCGTCATCGCCACCCACCGACGCCCCGACGCGCTGCGGGCGGCGGTCGCCTCGGCGCTGGCCCAGACGGTGCGCGACCAGGTCGTCATCGTCGTGGACGACGGCGCGGGCCTCCCCGAACTCCCCGACGACCCCCGGCTGTTCGCCGTCTCGCTGGCCCGCAACACCGCCGTGGCGGGCGTCGTGCGCAATGTCGGCATCCGTCTCACCCGCTCGCGCTACGTGGCGTTCCTGGACGACGACAATCTCTGGGAACCCGACCATCTGGAACGGGCGTTGGCCGTCCTGGAGTCTCCCGGCGGCCCCGACGGCGTCTACACCGCGCTGCGCCGCGTCCTGCCGGACGGCACCGAACGGGACGTCCTGTCCGTGGAGTTCGACCGCCACCGGGCCGCGAGGGAGTCCTTCCTGGACACCAACGCGTTCGTCGCCCGGCGCGACGGCTCCCTCCGCTTCAGCCGTCTGCGCCGCACGCCCGAAGTGCTGCCCCGCGAGGACTGGGAGCTCGTGTACCGCTACAGCCGCGGTCACACCGTCCGTCACGTACCGCACGCCACCGTGCGGTACCTGGTGAACCCCGGCAGCTTCTGGACGACGTGGTCTAGCTGAGCGCTCCCGGTCGCAGCAGCGCGGCGACCGCGGCCCTGCTGGCCCGTCGGCCCAGGGCGGCCCGTGACGTCTCCCGCAGCAGGACGGCGGCCCGGAAGCAGGCGGTCGCGACGGCCCCGTGGCGCCGCCGGTACAACCGCACCCGGTTGACCGTGAGCAAGGACCACAGCCGGGGCGAGACCTGCGAGTCGCCCCCGAGGTGCACGGCCTCGGCCGACGGCTCCAGTTGCGTGGCCCAGCCCAGATCGCGTGCCCGCAGGCAGTACTCGGTCTCCTCCGAGTACAGGAAGAAGGACTCGTCCCATGGCCCGCAGGCGGCCCGGCACTCGGCCGAGATCGCCATGAGCGCGCCGGTCGCCCAGTCCGCCCGCGTGGGCCGCCGGTACGCCCCGGGGTCGGTGACGAGTTCGCTCAGCCGCGGGAAGCGCCCGGCCCGCCGGTTGCCGATGACGGCCTCGCCGAGGGCCCGCAGCACGCTCGACTCCCGCCGCAGCGAGTGGTGGGGCGTGTCCCGGCCTTCCTCGTACAGCAGGGGTACGGCGATCCCGACCCCGTCGCCGAGGCTGTCGACGAGACGCTTGGCGCAGCCCTGGCGCATCCTGATGTCCGGGTTGCATATCAGCGCCACCCCGTGCTCGCCGGCGGCCTCCAGCGCCGCGTTGACCCCGGCCGCGTACCCGGCGTTGCGGCCGGTCTGCACGACCGTCGCGTCGGGGGCGAGCTTGCGCAGGACCTCAACGGTGTCGTCGGCGGAGTCGTTGTCGGCGACGACCAGCCTCCAGTCGAGGCCGGCCATGCCGTCCGGGAGGGCGGCGAGGAACCCGGGCAGCACCTCGGCGCTGTTCCAGGTGACGACGATGACGGCGACGGGGCTCAACGGGACTCCACGAGTTGGGGAAGCCGCTCTTCGGCGGTCCTGCGGGGTGCGGCCGGAGGAGCAGCGGCGGCCGCCTCGCGCCGGATGAAACCGAGGTAGCTGCCCCCGGCCCCCAGCACCAGGAAGAACATGCCGGCGAACATGGGGAAGCTGAGCGAGTCGAAGGTGGCGCTGCTGACCAGGGCGACCAGCGAGGAGGCGAAGAACGCCTGGCCGAGCTCGCGGTCGGACTCGGTGCGGGCCAGCCTGCGGATCGCACCGCCGTGGTGGATACCGGTGATGAACAGCACGAGCAGGGCGATCAGTCCGAGCACGCCCATCTCAGCGAGGGTCAGCATGTACTGGTTGTCGGTGAAGAAGTACAGGTCCGGGGTGAAGGTGCCGAAGCCCCGCCCGAACAGCGGGTGCTCCTTCAGGTAGGGCACGATCGCGCTGTACTTGACCGTGCGGGCCTGGGTGCTGCTGTCGGAGTTGGACAGGAACGACGCGAACAGGCCGGTGATCGTGCCGATCAGTCCGGGGACGAGCACCTTGAAGACGGCCACGGAGGCGGTCATCACGCCGATCGCGGCCCAGCGCCGGGCGGGCTTCCAGCGCGGCACCAGCACCAGGGCGACCAGCAGCAGCCCCACGATCGAGGTCCGCGACACCGACAGGGGCAGCGCGCCGCCCATGAGCACCACCGGGCCCCAGCGGCGCAGGACGTGCAGGTGACGTCGTACCGGGTCGAAGGCCTGCTGGATCGCGAAGGGCAGCAGGATGGCCAGCATGCCGGCGAACTCCAGCGGCTGGGCGGTGGTGGCGCGGGGCCGCGTGAAGGCTCCGCGGTCCATGACGCTCACCTGGGCCACGCTGGTCTGGAGGCCGGGGATGTGAATGGAGTCGGCGATGTTGGTGGCCGCGAAGAAGTCGTAGAAGCCGATCGCGGCGACGACGGAGGCCAGGACGACCACGCGGCGCATCAGGACGTCCAGCCGGGCGCGTTCCTGCATGGCCGCCGAGGTCAGGACGATGAGCGACAGCCACACCAGGTAGCCGATGAGCCCTCGGTCGGCGCCGAGGATCTCCTGGTGCGAGCTCTGACGCATGGCGTCCGCGATGTAGGCCATGAGGACGGCCGTGCCGAGCACGCACATCGAGATCCGGACGAACCTGGTTCCCGGAGCGGGCAGGATGCGGCCGCCCAGCCAGGTCGCGAGGTACCACAACAGGCCGAGCAGGGCGAAGACGTTGGCCGGGGTGCCGACGCCGCCGAGTGCGGGCAGGGCCAGGTTCGAGGGGATGAAGAGGGCCAGCGCCAGGTAGACGGTGAGGATCGCGGTGGCGTCGACGCGGCGGTTCAGCCAGCCCACCCGTTCGCGGGTGGGTGCGCGGGCCTGACGCGGGGTGGCGGCCCTGCGGCGGCGGCGCACCACCGTCACGCCCTCCATCAGGATCGACAGCAGGAACGCGCTGACGACGCCTCCGATGACGACGGCCGCGATGCCCTGGTAGCGGTTCTTCGACTCCGCCACCGGGGTCTGCGGCAGGACCACGGGGGCCGTCTGCACGAGATAGGCGGGTGGCACCTTGGCGGCGGCCTGGAGGGCGTCGAGCTGCTCGCCCGCGAAGGCCGTCAGGATGTCGGTCTCCTTGAGGACCTTCTCCCGGTCGGTCCCGGTGACGCTGAGCACGAGCAGCGGGCTCTCGCTGTCCGGGGCGAAGCCGGTCGTGTAGGGGTCGGTGACGCCTCTGCCGTGCAACTCCTTGGCGGCGTCGCTGGATTCGAGGGTTCTGATCAGCACGTCGGCGGTGACGATCAGCGAACCGCCCGCGTTCGAGATGGGGTTGCCGAAGGTGGGGGCCAGCCGGGCGACGGCCGAGGAGTCCAGCAGCGCGACCGAGCTCTGCGACTCGTAGGAGACCGGGACGGTCCGGTACAGGTACGCGCCGCCGAGCAGGCTCAGCACGGTGAAAGGCACCATGAAGTACCACCGTCGGCGCAGAATGGCCCATATCTCACCAATGCTCACGAACCATTCCTCCTTTCGGTGGCATCCGGACACATGTCCTGCCAGTATCGGGGGCGACGGAAGGAACTCACATGTCGCCCGGGAACGTCGCCGATGCGCTGCTCCGCCGCTGGTATGTCCTCGTGGTGGCGATGGTCTTGACGGCCGCCGGGGCCTACCACGTGGTGCGCCCCACTCCTCAGTACGTCGGCTCCGCGGTGGTGGTGCTCAAGCCACCGGTGACGCAGAACCAGCCCAACCAGCTCACCAACCTCCAGCCCCCGCTCGCCGTGCTCTCCTACGGCGTCGTACGCCGGCTTGAATCCCCCGCCGGGGCCAAGGAGTTGAAGGCGGCGGGCGTGCACGGGACCTACCATCTCGTCCCCCGCAACAGCGGCACCAGCGCGACGCCCCGCTATCTGATCCCCTCCTTGCAGGTGCAGTCGCAGGCGTCCGGTGCCGAGGCCGCGGTGACGGCGGTGAGCCGCATCATCGACGTCTACACCCGGCACGTCGACGCGTTGCAGAAGGCCGAGGGAGTTCCCACGGGCGCGCGGATCACCGCGACCGTCCTGACCTCCCCGAGCGCCGCCCAGGTGCAGGGCGACAAGAGCCGGGGCCTGGCGGGTACGGCGCTGCTGGGCGCGGCGGGCGGGATCCTCGGGGCGCTGTGGCTGGACCGGTATCTGCTGAGCCGCCGCAAGGACGCCCCGGGCCGCCGCCGTCGCACCGAGCCGGTGCCCGTCGTGAGCTGAGTGGTACGGGTGGTTCATCAGATTCCGCGGCGCTTCCAGGACTCCCACCACAGCCACTCCCGCCCGCGTTCGGCCACGGCCGACCAGACCAGCGGCTGGAGGTAGGGCATGGCCTTGGGACCGATCCGGCGTCTGAGCCGCAGCGCCCGGTACTCGGGCAGGGCCCGGTAGCCGGGCAGGCACTCCTCGGCGAACGCCACGCACTCGTCGACCGGGACGACCGCGGTACGTCCCCGGTCGTAGGCCCGGTAGGCGCGGCGCAGCGCGAAGCGGGCGAGCCGGGTGTGGACCTGGTCGGCCAGGCGGTCGGCGTCGGGCAGCCGGTCGGCGCACTTGGTGAGCACCGAGTCGAAGGCCACGAGCCGCTGGCGCAGGTCGTCGAGCTGGCCGCCGAAGTCGACGGTGGACATGTTCTTGCCGTGGACGCGGTAGAAGGCCTGGTCGGCGCCGCGGATGTAGCCGACGTCGGCGTGGGCGGCGAGCCGCATCCACATCTCGATGTCGCCGGCGTGGGGCAGCGCCGGGTCGTAGCCGCCGACCCTGCGCTGGAGGCCGGTGCGGACGACGACCTCGGGCGAGGTGATGCAGCCGGTGCCCTCGCGGAAGCGCCGGTCCAGCCACCAGTGCCCGGGGTAGACGGTCGAACCGGTGCTGCGGGTACGGGCCTTGGGCAGCGGGCCACCGTGCTGGAAGCGCAGGGGGCGCCCGTAGGCGAAGCCGGCCTCGGGGTGGGCGTCCAGGAGGGCCGCGGCCCGCACGAGGGCGCCCGGGACCAGCCGGTCGTCGGCCGAGAGGAGGGCCACGTAGTCGCCGTCGGCCCACTCCAGCAGGCCTTCGTTGTACGTGGCGATGTGGCCCTTGTTGGTCTCGTGGACGTGGACGTCGATGCGCGGGTCGGAGGCGGCCAGTTTCTGCGCCACCTCCGCCGAGTCGTCGGGCGAGGCGTCGTCGATGATGAGCACCCGGACGTCGACGCCGTCCTGCTCGTCCAGGACGCTGCTCACGCAGTCGGCCAGGAAGTGGCCGTACTTGTAGCAGGGGATGACAACACTGACGGTGCTCATCTGTGGGGAAGCCAATCCCCGGTGGTGGCCCGCGCCTTGCCGGGCACGGGCCACCACCGGTGGGGTCGGTCGGTCAGTTCTTCTTCTTGCGCACGGTCGTCTTGCTGGTCAGGGTCCAGGTCTTGGACTTCACCGTGTGGTGCTTCTTGTCCTGGGCCTTGACGGCGACCTTGAACCGGGTGCCGTCCGGCAGCGGCGACGACAGGTGCACGGACACCTTGTGGGTGGCCCTGTCGTAGGAGGTGACGGCCGTGACGTGGAGCTTCTTCGCGGCCTTGGAGCCGCTCAGGACGGTCACGGTCGCCGTGACGGACGACAGCTTGGTCGAGGCGGGCAGGGACGTGACGAGCGGGCTGGTCGCGTCGGCGGTGTGCGCCAGCGAGGACGCGGTCACCTCCGAGGCGTTGGCCGTGGCCAGGGACGCGCTCGGGTCGTCGGCGGTGAAGACCGGGCCGACCCAGTAGTTCGCGGATCCGTAGGAGCCGTTCGGGAAGGCGGTGGAACTGCCGTACCGGTAGAGCCCGTTGTGGTGGGCGCTGGTGTCGGCCGTGGCCGTGAGCGGGTAGGACTGGTGGGCTGCCGTGAAGTAGCCGCCGTTCACCGCGTAGTTGCCGTTCGGCGCGTGGTAGGAGGCGACGTAGGCGGTGCCCGCGGTGACGGCCACCGGGGTGGCGAACGTCATCGTCTGCCAGCCGGAAGGCGATTCGGCGGTGAAGGTGCCGGTGGCGAGGAGCGTGCCGTCGTCGGACCACAGGCTGCCGGTGTGGGTGCCGGTGTTGGTCGTGCCCTTGTAGAAGGTGACGCCGGTGATCCAGCCGTCCGCCGAGGACGTGAACCGGGTGCCGAGTTCGACCGAGTTTCCGTCACCGGTCACCGCGGCGGTGGCCGGAGTGGCGGAGGCGTTCCACAGCGTGCAGGGGCAGGTGACCGCCGGCGGCTCGGAACTGGTGGTGAAGCTCCAGGTCACCGGGTCCGCCATGGCGTTGCCCCACAGGTCGGAGGCCTGGACGGACGCGGTGTACGTGGTGTGCAGCGCCAGTTCGGTCGACGGGGTGAAGGTCGCCTTGTTGGACGCGGGGAGCGTCTTGGCGCCCGGCACGGTGTTGCCGTCCGGGTCCTTGACGGTGAACGTCAGGCTGTCGGCGTCGATGGCGTGGTCGAAGACCGCGGACACCGGTGCCGTGATCGACGTGCCGGTCGCGCCGGACGTCGGCGAGGTGGAGGTGACCGCCGGCGGGGTCGTGCTGGCCGTCGAGGTGTCCAGCACCACGTCGACCCAGTAGTTGCTGCCGGAGGACGCCGAGGACGGGAAGGCGCTGGTGGAGCTGTAGCGGTAGACGCCGTTGCCGCCGTCGGTGCCGGACTGGAGCCCGGTGAGCGGGGCGAGGCCCGCGGCCTTGTCGGAGAAGTAGCCGCCGTCGTAGGAGTATCCGCCGTTGGGGGCGAAGTACGAGGCGACGTAGGTGGTGTTGGCCTTGACGGTCACCGGGGTGGAGAAGTTGAGCTGCTGCCAGCCGGAGGCCGTCTCGCTGGTGAAGGTGCCGGTGGCCAGGCGGGTGCCGGAGGCGCTCCACAGGCTGCCGGTGTGGGTGCCGGTGTTGGCGGGCGACTTGTAGAAGCGGACGCCGGTGATGGAACCGGCCGTCGTGGTGCGGAACTTGACGCCGAGCTCCAGGGAGCTGCCGTCACCCGCGTTGACGGTGCCGGGGACGGCCGAGGCCGGCCAGATGGTGCACGGGCAGGTCTGCGGGCCGACGGTCAGCGGGACCGTGGTGGTGGCGCCGATGTTGACGCTGTCGTCCACCGCGCGGACCTTGACCGACACCGAGCCCGGGGTGGTCGGGGTCCAGGTGTAGCTCCAGGACGCGAGGCCGGTGGCGGCGTTCCAGGTCGAGCCGCCGTCCGTGGAGACCTCCACGCGGGCCACGACGCCGCCCGAGTCGGAGGCGGTGCCCTTGACGGTGACCGGCTTCAGTGCCGGGACCGTGGCTCCGGAGGCCGGGCTGGTCACGGTGACGGCCGGGCCGGTGGTGTCGGTGGAGGCCGTGGCGGCGACGAGGTTGCTCTGCCGGGTGAGCGGCTGGACGCCCATGTCGGCGAGGATGTTCACGGTCGCCTGCTGCATGCGGGCGTCCTCGGTGACCACCGTGTCGGCCGGGTCGTACGTCGGAAGGTTGGTCAGGCCCCACGACCACTGCACGGTGCCCGCGCCGAAGACCAGGGCGCCGGAGTCCTGGTCGCGGAACTCGACGAGGTTGTGCGTGGCGGTGCCGTTGCCGTACATGTTGCCCCAGTCGAGGCGGTACTTCCCGTCGTTGATGTCCACGGTGGTGGACGACAGGTGGATCGCGCCCGCGGGACGGGTGCTGTTGGGGATGTCGCTGTCCCACTCGTAGCCGAGGGTGCCGGCCGGGAAGGTGGCCGTCTGGTTCGCCGTGAGGTTGGCGATGGAGGTGCCCCGCCACAGCCGGTTCTTGCCGTACGAGCCGGGGACGGTGATGGCGTCGGCGCGGTACCCGTTCACCGTGAACATGGAACCGGTGAGGATGTTCGGCGGCTGGTAGGCCTGCCCGTACTGGGTGCTGGTCGGGTCCATCCAGGTGCCGGTCCACTCACCGCTGGGGTCGGCGATGCCGTTGTTCTGCACCATCTTGGTCATCTTGTAGCAGACCATGGTGCGGTTGGCGGTGTTCGCGCCGTCGATGCTCGGGGCGAGCCGGGTCTTCCAGAACACCTCGTTGCCGCTGAAGTAGGCCTGCCGGACGCCGGCCTTCCGCGCCGCCAGGACGTTGGAGTACTGGTTCTGCGTCCAGTACTCGTCGTGCCCGGACGACATGTACACCTTGTGCTTCTTCAGCAGGGTGGCGCCGTTGGTCGACACGTCCACGCCGGACAGGTAGCTGACGTCGTAGCCGTTGCGCTCCAGCCAGGACAGCATCATGTACTCGGAGCCGTAGATGCCGTTGTCGCCGCCGATGTCCAGCGGCCGGTTGTAACTGACCTCGTAGGCGCGGCCGTCGGGCGCGGGACCGGTGCCGCCGTAGAGGTCCTGGCCGCCGTAGTCGTTGTACGCCTGCCAGGTCTGGTCACTGGTCTGCACGACGACGTCGGAGGTGCTGGAGTCCTTGCGGACGACGAACGGGTAGGGCATGAGGCCGTCGCCGTCGGTCTGCGTGAGGTTCGCGATGTACAGGCCGGAGACGGCGTCGCTGGGCACCGTCCAGTTCACGGTCACGGGCCAGTTGCCGCAGTCGACCAGGCCGGTGGCGGCCTTGGTGGTGCAACTGGCTTCCTTGGTCGTGTAGTTGGCCGGGTAGGTCGTGGCAGCCTGGGCCGGGGTCGAGATCATGCGCGCGCCGTCGCCGCCGTACCAGCCGAGGCGGTAGATCTCCACGCGGTAGGAGACCGGTGACTGGATCTTGAACTGGACGGTGTCACCGGCCTGGACGCTCTCCTTGGTGGAGAACCCCTTGATGTCACCGTAGGCGTTGGGCGAGTACCAGTCGGACATGGGGCTGCCCGCCTTGGAGTTCTCGCATACGACCGGGTTCGAACCCGTGCCGCAGGGATCGGCCGCCGCCTGGGCGGTCCCCGCCTGCGGGAGCGCCGCCCATATCAACGCGGCTATGACGGCGAGGCGCCCGCCCCGGAGCCGTCTGCTCCATCTGTTCATGTGTACCTCTCAGCGGTGCTGTGCAGGACCGACCCGGAAGTCGGGGGTGAGGCGTGTGGTGAGGGGACCGATCAGCCTCGGAGCGCTTCGGCGAGCGCGGCCACGACCTGCTGCTGCTGGTCGGGGGTGATCTGGGGGTAGAGCGGGAGCGACAGGATCCGCTCGGCGGCGTTCTCGGCGTTCGGGAAGTCGCCCCGGTCGTGGCCGAGATGGCGGTAGGCCGGTGTGAGGTGGACCGGGGCGGGATAGTGCACCCCGGCGCCGATGCCCTCGGCGTTGAGCTTGCCGACGATGTCGTCGCGGTCGGTTCCGGCGACCTGGACGACGTACAGGTGCCAGACGTGGACGTTGCCGGGGGCCGTCACCGGGAGGACGACCCGGCCGGCGGCCGCGAGGTCGGCGAGCAGTTCGTCGTAGCGGGCGGCGGCCGCCCGGCGGGCCGCGTTGCCGTCCGCCAGCCGCTTGAGCTTGGCGCGCAGGACGACGGCCTGGAGTCCGTCGAGGCGGCTGTTGAACCCGGGGACGTCGTGGCGGTACTTGGCGACACCGCCGTGGTTGGCGATCGCCCGCACCAGGCCGGTGAGTTCCTCGTCGTCGGTCAGCACCGCGCCCGCGTCGCCGTAGGCGCCGAGGTTCTTGCCCGGGTAGAAGCTGGTGGCCGCGACGCCGCCGCTGCCCGGCGCGCGGCCGTCGCGGGTCGCGCCCTGGCACTGGGCCGCGTCCTCCACGACCCGCACGTGGTCGGGGAGTTGGGCGGCCAGGGCGGTCACCTCGGCCATCTGCCCGTACAGGTGGACCGGTACGACCGCCTTGGTGGCCGGGCCGACGGCGTCCAACGCGGCCCGGGGGTCGAGGAGATGGCTGTCGGGCAGGCAGTCCGCCAGGACCGGTCGCGCACCGATCCGGGCCACGGCCCCGGCGGTGGCGATGAAGGTGTTGGCGGGGATCACGACCTCGTCGCCCGGCCCCACCCCGCTGGCGCGCAGGGCGAGTTCGACGGCGTCGGTGCCGTTGGCGACACCCACGCAGTGGGCGACTCCGCCGAACTCGGCGTACTCGCGCTCGAACTGGCGGACCTCGTCGCCGCCGACGAACGCGGTGTTCGCCAGCACCCGGTCGAAACCGGCCCTGACCTCGTCGGCGACCTCCTGATGGGCAGCCTTGAGGTCCACAAGCGGAATCTGGTTCATGTCAGCGGTCCCCCCACTGTCGGTGTTGCGAGTTCGTCCAGCGCGGGCGCCCCCGCCGCGCGCAGCCGTCGGGCCGGGCTCCCCACCCAGACCTCACCTGGTGGGACGTCGTCGAGTACGGCACTCCCCATGCCGATCTGCGACCAGGCCCCTACCGTCGTACCCTCCCTGACCAGCGCGCCGGAGCCCACGTAGGCCCCTCGCTCCAGCCGCACTCCCCCGCCCAGGCGGACCCCGGAGGTGAGCGTCGCGTAGTCCTCGACCACGTCGTCGTGGGTGAGCACGACGTGCGGCATCACCGCGACATGGGCGCCCACCCGGACGGCGGCCGTCAGCACGCAGTGCGCGAGCAGGACCGAGCCGGGGCCGATCCGCGAGGTCGCCGAGACCACCGCGGCCGGGTGGACCACCGTGGCGTAGCGGTCCTCGGACAGACCGAGCCGCCGGACCAGCCGGGCGCGGACCGCGTAGTCGCGCGGGTTGCCCACGCAGATCACCACCCGCGCCCCGGGCAGTTCACGGACCAGGTCGCAGCCGCCGAGGACGGGCACGCCGTCGACGTCGGTGCCGTGCAGGTCCGCGTTGTCGTCGAGGTGTCCGAGCAGCTCGAACTCGCCCGTGGCCGCCACGGCCTGGGCGGTCTCCCGGGCGAAGCCGCCCGCGCCGACGATGACGAGTCCGGTCATCCGCGGGCCTGTTCGCGCAGGGCTGCCACGACCCGGTCCTGCTGGGCCTCGGTCATCGTGTGGAACAGCGGCAGGATCAGCGAGTCGCGGCTGATCCGCTCGGTGACCGGCAGCGGCACGCTCGGGTGCTCCGCGTAGGCGGGTTCGAGGTGCGCGGCCATGATCCCGCGCCGGGCAGAGACCCCGGCGTCGGCGAGCGCGGCCAGCAGGTCGTCCCGGCCCACGGGGAAGTCCTCGGCGAGCAGCACCCAGTAGGACTGGAAGTTGCTCTGCCCGTGCGCGGGGTCGCGTACGGCGGTGAGGCCCGGGATGTCACGCAGCAACGCGTCGTAGCGCGCGGCCAGTTCGCGGCGGCGGGCGATCATCGCGTCGAGCTTGCCGAGCTGGACCAGACCGATCGCGGCCTGCACGTCGGTCATCCGGTAGTTGAAGCCGACCTCCAGGTAGCTCTCCAGCACCGGCTTGTTGCTCGCGTGGCGCTCGGCCGCCGAGGCGTTCATGCCGTGCTCGCGCAGCCGGCGCAGCCGCGTGGCCCACTCGGCGTCGTCGGTGGTGACCATGCCGCCCTCGCCGGTGGTGACGAGCTTGCGCGGGTGGAACGACCAGGCGGCGAGCAGCGCGCCGTGGCCCACGGGCTTGCCGCCGACGGTCGAGCCGATGGCGCAGGCCGCGTCCTCGACGAGCGGCAGGTCCCAGTCCGCGCAGGCGGCGCGCAGGGCGTGCACATCGGCCGGCACGCCACCTTGGTGGACGGCGAGGACGGCCTCGGTGCGCGCGGTGCGGACCTGCTCCACGGTGGCCGGGGTCAGGTTGCCGGTGACGGGGTCGACGTCGGCGAACACCGGCTCGGCGCCGACGTACCGCACGGCGTTGGCGGTGGCGATGAACGACAGTGAGGGCACCACCACTTCGTCGCCGGGGCCGATGCCGAGGGCGACCAGCGAGAGGTGCAGGGCGGTGGTGCAGGAGCTGACCGCGACGGCGTGCTCGGCGCCCACCCGCTCGGCGAAGGCCCGCTCGAAGGCGGCGACCCGGGGGCCCTGGGCGACCCAGCCGGACAGCACGGCGTCGGAGGCGGCCTTGGCCTCCTCCTCGCCGAGCCAGGGGATCATGACGGGGATGCGGTCGGTGCTCACCGGGCGGCCTCCTCGGCGGCGGAACGCTCGGCGCGCCACCACTGGACCAGGTCCCGAAGGCCCGTGCGCAGGTCGATCTCGGCGGTGAACCCGAGCCGTTCGGCGGCCTGGGTGGTGTCGGCGAGCCGGCGCACCACCGAGTTCACCGAGCGGGCGGGCCCGTGCACGGGCTCCAGGCCCTCGGCCCCCATCGCCTCCAGCAGACCGTCGGCGAGCTCGCGCAGCGAGGTCTCGGTGCCGCTGGCGATGTTGAACACCTCGTCGGTGACGTCGGATTCGGCGGCCAGGATGTTGGCCCTGGCGATGTCGCGGACGTCGACGAAGTCCATGGTCTGGGTGCCGTCGCCGAGGATCAGCGGCGGCTCCCCCGCCTCGATCCGCTCCATCCAGCGGATGAGCACCTCGGTGTACAGGCCGTGGATGTCCATCCGGGGGCCGTACACGTTGAAGTAGCGCAGGGCCACGTAGTCGAGCCCGTACATGGCGTGGAAGCTGCGCAGCATGCCCTCGTTGAAGGCCTTTGCGGCGCCGTAGAAGGTGTCGTTGTTGTAGGCGTGGTGGCGCTCGGTGGTCGGGAAGACCTCGGCCATGCCGTAGACGGACGCCGACGAGGAGGCGACCACCTTGCCGACGCCGGCCGCTGCGGCGGCCTCCAGCACGTTGAAGGTGCCGTCGACGAGGACCTCGTTGGCGAGCCTCGGTTCCTCCGCGCACTGGGTGATGCGGATCGCGGCGAGGTGGAACACCAGGTCCGCGCCCTCGGTGACCTTCTTGACGGTGTCGACGTCCCGGACGTCGCCCTCGACGACCTCGACCACGCCGCTGGGCAGGGCCTTCGCGAGGTTGGCCCGGCGCCCGCGCACGAAGTTGTCGAGTACGACGATCTCGCGGGCGCCGCCCTCGGCCAGCAGGTCGACCAGGTTGGAGCCGATGGTGCCCGCTCCTCCGGTGACCAGGATCTTCTTGCCACGTACGCTGCTCAACTGCTGTGCCCTCTCAGGGAATCGCATCGCTTGATGGGTGTCGCTCAACGCTCGGCACGCAGGCCGACGACCGCGCCCTTGAACTCCAGGCTCCGGGAGGCCGCCTCCAGGATGTCCAGCACCCTGAGGCCCGCCCGGCCGTCGGTCAGCGGCGCCCGGCCCGTGCCGATCGCGTCGGCGAACTCGTCGACCATGCTCCGCAGCGCTTCCTTCTCGCCGATCGCGGGCGCGACCATGTCTCCGGAGCGGTACGAGACGAGCATGTCCCGGCGCTCCTCCGCGCCGATCTCCTGCGGCGCGGCCATGTCCACGCCCCGGTCGTAGACGGACACCCGCTGGAGGGGGTTGAGGTCGTCCCAGAGCAGGGTGCGCTTGGAGCCGCCCACCATGGTGGTGCGCACCTTCGTCGGCGACAGCCAGTTGACGTGCACGTGGGCGATGGCGCCCGTGCTCAGCGTCAGCGTCAGATAGGCGACACAGGCCTGTCCGGCTCCGATCGGGTCGGCTCCGTGGGCGGCTACGGCGACCGGCTCGACGCCCGCCGGGAGGATGAAGTCCAGGATCGACAGGTCGTGCGGGGCCAGGTCCCACAGGACGTCGATGTCCTTCTGGACGAGCCCGAGGTTGATGCGGACCGAGTCGACGAAGTGGATCTCGCCGAGCTCGCCGGAGTGGACCAGTTCCCGGATCCGGCCCACGGCGGGCGTGTAGCAGTAGGTGTGGTCGCACATCAGGGTGAGCCCGCGCTCCTCGGCCTCGGCCACCAGCCGCATCCCGTCGGCGTAGGTCGCCGCGAGCGGCTTCTCCACGAGGACGTGCTTGCCGGCGCGCAGGGCGGCCAGGGCGATGTCGAGGTGGGTCCCGGCGGGCGTGGCCACGGCGACGGCGGCCACGTCGGGGTCGGCGAGGACGGCCGCGTAGTCCGAGGTGGCCTCGACGGTCGAGTAGCCGCCGAGGACCCGCCGGGCCCGGTCCACGTCGAGGTCGACGAGCGAGCGCAGCCGGAACCGCTCGCTGGCCTGGAAGTTGCGGACGAGGTTGGGTCCCCAGTAGCCGGCCCCGACGACCGCCACCCCCAACGGCTCGCTGGTCTGCGTCACTTGGTTCCTCTTCCTTCGGTCCATCAGTAGGCCCCCGTTCCGCGCACCACCGCTGTCGTGGTGCGCGCCAGGATGGACAGGTCGAGGCTGGTCGACCAGTTGTCCACATATGCGAGATCGAGCCGGACCGCTTCCTCCCACGGCAGGTCCGAGCGGCCGCTGACCTGCCACAGCCCGGTGAGGCCGGGCTTCACGAGCAGCCGGCGTCTGACCTCCGCCGGATACTCGTCGACCTCCTCGGGCAGCGGCGGGCGCGGGCCGACGAGCGACATGTCGCCCCTGACCACGTTGATCAGTTGCGGCAGTTCGTCGAGCGAGCTGCGGCGCAGGAAGGAGCCGACCCGGGTGATCCGCGGGTCCTCCTTCACCTTGAACAGCAGACCGTCACCGTTCTGGTTGAGGTGCTCCAGCTCCGCGCGCAGGGCCTCCGAATCGGGGCGCATCGTACGGAACTTGAACATGGTGAAGTGGTCGCCGTACCGGCCCACCCGCTGCTGCCGGAACAGTGCCGGTCCGGAGCTGTCCAGGCGGACGATCAGGGCGATCAGCAGCATGGGCAGGGCGAGCAGGAGCAGCAGCGTGGCCGCGAAGGAACGATCCAGCAGTTCCTTCGGCAGCCGGGCGGTCCGGGAGAGGTTCGGCGCCTGGACGCGCACCAGCGGCACCCCGTTGGTGGGCCGCACCGCGAGCCGTGCGGCTGCCACGTCGGCCAGGACGGGGGCCAGCAGGAAGTCGACGCCCCGCGCGGCGGCGGTCCACGACATCCGGCGCAGGACGGAGGCGTCGAACTCGGGCGCGGGCAGCACCACCAGCGTGCCGATGCCCATGGCCCGGATGACGTCGTCCATGGTGTCCACACCGCCGAGGACCGGAATCCCCAACCTGCGGACCTCCGCGGCGTTCTGAGGATCGCTCAGACACACGCCCGCGGCCCGGAGTTCCTGGCCGCCATCGCGCCGCAGTACGGCGACCAGGTCCGCGATGCCGTGCGCCGGACCGACCAGGAGCGTGGCGCTGCGGCCCCGGTCCCTCGCCCATCTGCGGTGCAGTCGGCGCCGGAGCGTGTACCGCACCAGCAGGGCGAGGGCGGCGGCGGGCACCGCAGCCATGATCATGTCATGAAGGAGGGCCGAATCGTGGGTGAACGACCAGTGCGCGACCGCGGCGAGCGCCGGCAGTGCGACGGCCCCGCGGAGCACCCGTCGGTACTCCTCGGTCCCCAGCCCCAAGGCGCTGCGGTCGTAGGTGCGATGGGCGACCATCGCCACGATCCACGTCGGGGGCAGCACCAGGGCCACCGCCCAGCGGCCGTAGGCCGCGTGGATCACGAAGGCCGCGGCAACAGCGGCAAGGCTGTCCGCGACCAGCAGGACGATCCGGTACCTCTGCTCCCAAGGTCTTCGGCGACCTTGTGGAGTTCGATGTTCCACAAGCTGTTGCTCATGCGTGACCTCAATGGTCATGCGCCCCCCACACGTGCACGGTTACCCCTGACCGAACACCGATGTGCCCCCGACACAGCGGCAGTTGAAACAAAAGAAGCCGCAGCGGTTCCCCAACCGCTTCATGTCCCCATACATGTCGGCTTGGACCTCGAGCTCCCCACCCAAACCGGTTCGGCGGCCCTCAATCTAGACCACCGAACGCAGTCACGGGAACAGTTGGACGAAACACACATCGCAATAGTGACATCGACTGCATACTGCCCAGGTGACGAGCATCGTGATCCCGGCCCACAACGAGGCGCAAGTCATCGGCCGGCTCCTCGATTCACTTCTGGCCGATTCCGTGGAGGACGAGACAGACATCGTGGTCGTGTGCAATGGCTGTACGGACGACACCGCGCGGATCGCGGCCGCGCGCAGTCCTCGCGTGCGCGTGGTCGAGATCCCCGTGCCGTCCAAACACGCCGCTCTGCGGGCGGGTGACGACCACGCCCGCGGCTTCCCCCGGCTCTACGTGGACGCCGACGTCGTGATCGGGAGCGCCGACGTACGGGCGCTGACCGAGCCCCTCGACGACCCCACCTCGGGCATCCTCGCCACCGCGCCCGAACGGAGGATCCCGCTGGCCGGCAGCGCCTGGCGGGTGCGCGCCTACTACCGGGTGTGGCAGCGGCTGCCCGCGGTGCGCGCGGGGCTGTTCGGCCGGGGCGTCATCGCGGTCTCCAAGGCCGGGCACGCCCGGATCGCCGCGCTGCCGCCGCTGATGGCCGACGACCTGGCCGCGTCCCTGGCCTTCGCGCCCGAGGAGCGACTCGTGGTCGACGCGGCCCGTGTCGTGGTCCAGCCGCCGCGAACATGGCCGGATCTGATCAAGCGGCGCGTCCGCGCGGCGGTGTCCACGACCCAGGTCGAACAACATCACCAGAGCCCGCAGGAGGCGTCGGCGCGCACGAGCAAGGCGGATCTGATCGCCCTGGTCCGCGCCGAGCCGGGGCTCATCACGGGTGTCGTAGTCTTCGTCGCGGCGGCGGTCGTCGCCCGGCGTGGGGCCGCGAAGGCCATCCGCGCCCAGGACTTCGGCACCTGGCTGCGGGACGAGAGCAGCCGACAGAACTGAAGCGCACCAGATCGGGAGTTCCCGAACATGTACCTCACCGACCGCTCCGCGCCCGCGGGGGCGGACACCGATCAGGGCCGAAGACGCGGCCTGCGCCCCGGGGTCGCCCCGGTCGTGCTCGTGCTGGGCACGGTCAGCCTGATCACCGACATCTCCTCGGAGATGGTCACCGCCGTCCTGCCGCTCTACCTGGTCAGCACGCTCGGGTTCAGCCCGCTGGCCTTCGGCACCCTCGACGGTGTCTACAACGGCGTCAGCGCGCTGGTCCAGTTGACCGGCGGCCACCTCGCCGACCGCATCCGCAACCACAAACTCCTCGCCGGTCTCGGCTACGGCCTGTCCGCGCTGTGCAAGCCGCTGCTCCTGCTGGTGAGCAGCATCGGCGCGCTCGGCACGGTCCTCGCCCTGGACCGCACCGGCAAGGGCCTGCGCACCGCCCCGCGCGACGCGATGATCTCCCTGTCCACGCCGTCCGGGAAACAGGGCCGGGCCTTCGGCGTGCACCGGGCCATGGACACCACCGGCGCGATGCTCGGACCGCTCGCCGCCTTCCTCATCCTGAGCGCGGCGGCCGACGGCTACGACGCGGTGTTCGGCGTGAGCGCGTGCGTGGCGGTGCTCGGGGTGGTCGTGCTGGTGCTGTTCGTACCGGGCAGGCGGCAGGGCGGCACGGACGGGCTCGTACCGGGCGGACGGCAGCGCACCGAGGCGGAAGAAGAACCCGGTACCACCGCCCGCTCCCCCGTCCGCGTCCGGGAAGCCCTCGCACTCCTGCGTCTGCCCCGCCTGCGCGCCCTCGCCGGCTGCGCCGCGCTCCTCGGCCTGACCACCGTCAGCGACGCCTTCGTCTACCTGCTCCTGCAACGCCGCGCGGGCATCGGCGAGCAGTGGTTCACGCTGCTCCCGCTGGGCACGGCGGTCGTGTTCCTGCTGCTGGCCGTGCCCGTGGGCGCGCTGGCCGACCGGGTCGGGCGGCACGCCGTCTTCCTCGCCGGGCACGGGGCGCTGCTGACCGGTTACGCCCTCCTGCTGTGGGCGCCGGCGACTCCGGCCCTCCCCTTCCTCGTGCTCGCCCTGCACGGGGTCTTCTACGCGGCCACCGACGGCGTGCTCCCGGCCGCCCTCGCGGACATCGTGCCCGAACACCTTCGCGCCAGCGGCCTCGCCATCGTCGGCACCAGCCAGGCGCTGGCCCGCTTCTGCTGCTCCCTGGCCTTCGGCGCGGCCTGGACGGTGTGGGGAGACGGCCCGGCACTGGCCGCCTCGGCGATCGGCCTGCTGTGCTGCGCGGCCGTGGCGAGCAGGGTCCTGCGACCGGGGCACGGCACCGCATGAGCGACAAGACGTCGAGGCACGGGGATCCACGATGACGGCCCCACCTACGGCGACCCGAGTCCCGATCGACCACCACAGCCGCACGTGGCCCGAGCCCCACATGCCCGCCACCGTCCGGACGGTACGGACTCCCCGACGCCCCGCACGGCCCGGCCGGTACGGAGTCCTCGACGGAACACGGGCGACCCCGACCAGCCGCCACAGCCTCGACAGGCCCGAGAACCGGCCAACCCAGTACGGCTGCGACGACGCCGAGGGCCACATACCCGCCACCGTCCGGACGCCACGGAGTCCTCGACGGCCGACACACAGCCTCACCGGTACTGAGTCCTCAGCGCCCACCGCAGCATCCTCGACGCAACGAAGGCGGCCCACCACAGCCCCCACGGCCTCGGCAACCCCGGGCCCCACATGCCCGTCACCATCCCGAAGGACCGGGGTCAGAACGGCCCCGGTGATCACCACACCCACCAGGGCCCCGCAGCCCCCCAGTCCACTCCAGCCACATCGAGGAACCACATGACACCGCTACGCCGCCGCCTGCTCGTCCTGCTCACGGCGGTCCTGCTGCTCGCGGGCGTGGGTACGGGCATGGTGCTGCACGCCGCCGACCGGGCGGACCGCGCGAACCGACCCGCGGCGGGCGGCCCCTCCGTCGGCTCGGGCAAGTTGACGCTCGACCAGAAGAACCGCCTGACGTTCATCAACGCCGCCGCGGGCCCGCACCGCACCGCGGTCGCCTCGGTCCCGTCAGCCGATCCGAAGGGCGGCCGGACCGCCTCGGACCTCAAGTGCGCGCGCTTCTACGCGGCGGCCGGCACCGGTGTCTGCCTCCAGTCCAACCCCGGCGTCCTCAAGCAGAGCAACCGCGCCCTGCTCCTGGACGCCGACCTGCGCACCCGGCACACCTACGCGCTCGCGGGCACCCCGAGCCGGGCCCGGGTCTCCCCCAGCGGACGCTTCGTCGCGTGGACCGTGTTCGTCTCCGGGGAGTCGTACGCGTCGGCCTTCTTCTCCACCCGGACCTCGGTCCTGGACACCCGCACCATGAAACTGACGCCCAGCCTGGAGGAGTTCTCCATCACCCTGGACGGCAGGTCCTACCAGGCCGCGGACGTCAACTTCTGGGGTGTCACCTTCGCTTCGGACGACGACACGTTCTACGCCACCCTCAACACCGCCAACAAGACCTACCTGGTCCGGGGTTCGCTCTCCGGCCGCGAGGTCACCACTCTGACCGAGAACGTGGAGTGCCCCTCGCTCTCCCCGGACGGGACCCGAGTGGCGTTCAAGAAGCGGGTGTTGTCGCGTACCGACCTCTGGCACGAGTACGTCCTCGACCTGCGCACCCTCAAGGAGACGCCGCTCGCCGAACGCCACAGCGTCGACGACCAGGCCGCCTGGCTCGACAACCAGACCGTCGCCTACGCCCTCCCCGCCGAGGGCAAGGTCGGAACCAGCGACCTGTGGAGCGTCCCGGCGAACGGCAAGGGCAAGCCGCGTCTGCTGATCGCCGGAGCGTCCTCCCCGGCTCCCCTGTAGCGGCGGAAGCCGGCAGTCGCGCGTTCCCCGCCGGTCCGCAGTCACCGTTCGTGCCGGTCCGCAGCCACCGTTCAGCCGGTCCGCAGCCCGCGTTCAGTGCAACTCGGCCTCCACGGGGTCCTCGTCGAGGAAGCCGCCCGACTGGTGGTGCCACAGCTTCGCGTACGGGCCGTCCAGGGCGAGCAGTTCCTGGTGGCTGCCCTGCTCCACGATCCGCCCGCGGTCGAGGACGACGAGCTGGTCCATGCCCGCGACCGTGCTCAGCCGGTGGGCCACCACGAGCGCGGTCCGCCCCTCCATGAGCCGCCACAGAGCTTCCTGGACCAGGACCTCGCTCTCCGAGTCCAGCGCACTGGTCGCCTCGTCGAGCAGCAGGATCGGCGCGTCGCGCAGGATCGCCCGGGCGAGGGCGACGCGCTGGCGCTGTCCGCCGGACAGCTTGACGCCGCGCTCCCCCACGAGGGTGTCGAAGCCCTCCGGCAGCGCGTCGGCGAACTCCGTGACATGGGCCGCCTCGGCGGCGCGGCGGATCTCGGCGTCGGTGGCGTCCGGCCGGGCGAAGGCGATGTTGTCCCGCAGGGACCGGTGGAACATCGCCGGGTCCTGCGGAACGTAGGCCATCAGACTGCGCAGGTCGGTCTGGCGCAGCCTGCTGATGTCCTGTCCGCCGACCAGGATCCGGCCTCCGTCGATGTCCTGCATCCGCAGCAGCAGCCGGGTGAGTGTGGTCTTGCCGCCGCCGGACCGGCCGACGAGCCCCACCTTCGTCCCGCCGGGCACGACCAGATCCAGTCCCTCGAAGAGCCGCTCGGCGCCGCCGTGCGCGAAGCTCACCTGTTCGAAGCGGACATCGGCGGCCCCGGGCAGCAGCGGCTCGGGCGACGGCGGGTCGAGCACGGTCGGCGAGGTCAGCAGCAGTTCGGTGAACTGCGCGGCCTCCGTCATCGAGCCCTCCAGGCGACGGTAGATCTGGTTGAACTCGAACATGATCCGGGTCGCGTTGGAGTAGTAGGTGAAGGCGACCACGACCGCCTCCACGCCGTGCTCTCCCCCGCCGAGGGCGACCGCGAGCAGCAGCCCCAGCGCGTTGGTCAGCACGGACATCGGCGCGACGAAGGTGTCGATGCGCAGATTGCCGTAGTCCCAGGACCTGAGCATGAGCCGGCGTGAGACCGCGACCCGGGAGCGGTGTTCGGCGGCCTCACGGGCCTCGGCGCCGAACGCCCGGACGGTGTCCATGTTCATCAGGCTGTCGGCGACATGCCCCGACACCCGGGCGACCGCCGCCTCGCGCTCGGCGACCAGTGCCTGGCGGCGCCGGATCAGGGGTGCCGCGCACAGCGCCGTCACCGCGATCATCGTCAACAGCCCGACGACGAGCAGTGGTTCGTAGCGCCACAGCACCACCGAGCCGAACAGCAGCGGGACGAAACTGCCCACGATCTGGAACGCCAGGGTGTCCACGAACGGCTCGAAACGGGTGGCGAAGCTCAGGACACGCTTGGTGAGCGAGCCGGCGAAGTTGTCGTGGAAGAACGAGGCGTCCTTGGCGAACAGCTCGTCCATCCCGATCACGTACAAGTGCTCGATGCCGAGGGCGTCGAGACGGTTCAGACAGTGCAGGGCGACCCGCCACAGCGCTTCCGCGAGCAGCAGGACACCGGCGAACCCCAGGACGTACGGCAGCGCGGAACCGACGGTCATGTCGCCGCCGTCGGCGATGGTTCCGGCGAGCTTGGCGACGATCAGCGGCGCGATGTAGTTGATGCCGATGCTGCCCAGCGCCGACAGCAGCATGGCGGGCGCGGTCAGCCGCCGCAGCCGGGCCAACTCCCGTCCGTAGTAACGAAGTGCGAGCAGCACCGCGCCTTTGCGCGGTGCGGTTTTCTGTGCCTCAGACGTCTGCATCCTAACCCTGTGTGTTCGAGGTGTCGCGGTCCGAGTTCGGCAGTGTCCCGCGACGGCGACCTCGCGGTCCACGCGTTTTTCGACAGGTCACGTGCGCCGAGGCGCCTCAAATCTCAAGTGACGCAGGGGGATTGACCTAGAAAGCGCTTGCCACCTACGGTCCCCCGAATGGGTATGCAGCGAAGATTCGGGTGGGCGTCGCTCGCCGCGGCGACCACCATGGCACTGGCGGCGGGAGTGACCGCGGCCCCCGCCGCCCACTCGGCGGACGATCCGGTGCAGATCGTGGTCGACGGGAACGACGTACGCGCCGACAACGTGAACGGCCTGACCTACAAGGGCCTGGGCCTGCTGAGTTGCAACAGCACGAGCAATCTGCTGATGGACTACAAGGCGGAGCACCCCGACCGTTACTGGCAGCTCGTCAGAGTGCTGTTCGGCGGGAAGAACCCGCTCATCAACCACGTCAAGATCGAGATGGGATCGGACACCAACACGTCGACCGGTTCCGATCCGGCGACCATGCGCACGGCGGACGAACTCGCCGACGCGTCCCGCTCCCCCGGCTTCCAACTGGCCGCCGACGCCAAGACGGTGAACCCGGGGCTCAAGGTCTCGATCCTGCGCTGGGTCATGCCCCAGTGGGTCCAGACCGAGTGGAACAAGGGCACCGGCACCGACGAGATGTACAAGTGGTACAAGGAGACGATCCTCGACGCGTACCAGAAGTACGGGTACATGGTCGACTACGTCAATCCGGACACCAACGAGACCACCAAACCCGACATCTCCTTCGTCAAGTGGTACAAGAACGCCCTGGTGAACGACACCGAATTCGCCGACGCCCGCTACGGACTGACACCTCGTCAGCAGCAGGCGGCCGCGAAGGCGTACCACGGCATCAAGATCGTCGCGTCGGACGAGAACACCACGAAGAACATCGGCCCGGCGATGCTCACGGACACCGAACTCTTCGGCATGGTCGACGCGGTGGGCTACCACTACACCACCGAGGACCGGCTCGACGGCGCTCCCGACAGCGCCACCTACCGGCCCTACACGAAGCTGGCGACCGGCGACAACGCCCGGGGCCAGGACAAGGAGGTCTGGTACAGCGAGGGCGTCGGCTCCTTCGGCTGGACGGACTACCGGGTGAACAACACCGAGGGTCCCGGCGGCGCGAGCACCGGCATCGGCGGTGTGCAGAGCGCCCTCGACCTCGCCAACCGCTCCGTGAAGAGCTACGCCAACTCCAAGCGGACGCACTACATCTTCCAGCCTGCGATCGGCGCCTTCTACGAGGGCGCCCAGTACAGCCACAAGGAGCTGGTCAGCGCCCGGGACCCGTGGTCCGGGAGCATCCACTACGACGCGGCCGTGTACGTGATGCAGCACTTCACCCAGTTCGCGAAGACCGGTTGGGAGAACGACACCAACACGGCCGGCATCTGGCGCACCGTGCCGGAGGCGAGCTACAGCGGGGTGAGCGGCACCGAGAACGTCGACGGCTCGAACGGCGCGCCCAGTTACATGACGCTCGCCGACCCGAGGAAGAAGGACTTCTCGACGATCGCCGTCAACGACAGCGACCGGACGAAGAGTTACCGCATCAAGGCCGAGAACATGGACCTGGGTGCTGACCCCACCATGGAGGTCTGGGAGACCCGCGCGGCAGACCCCGGCGAGGCCTACGACGCGAACTTCAAGCACCTGGCAGCCGAGATCCGCCCCGACGCCGACGGCTACTACACCTACACGGTGAAGCCCCGCTCGATCGTCACGTTCACCACGCTCGACCGAAGCCGCGACAAGGCGACGACCCAGCGCCTGCCCTCCTCGGCCGCCCGCACGGTGCTCGACACCGACGCGAGCGGCAAGCGGCACGACACCCACGACACCGTCCTGTACGCCGACGACTTCGGGTACGAGGAGGAGGGCAGGGTCCGGGTCGGCACCGACAACGGCGCCCGCAAGGCTTCCCAGTCGTATCTCATGTCCCGTGGCAACCAGCCCCGTTACATGGTCGACCAGACCGGAGCCTGGGAGGTCGGCAAGGACAAGGACGGCGACAACGTCCTGTACCAGTACCTCGACCAGTCCATGAAGGACACCGGCGCCTGGAACCGGAACACCCCCAACACCACGGTCGGCGACTTCCGTTGGGAGAACTACAAGGCCTCGGTCGACGTCTCCTTCCCGGACCCGCAGGGCGGCCTCGCCACCCTGGGCGTGCGCCAACAGAAGGGCATGGCCGCGACGGACGCCGCGTACAGCGTCGGGATCGGCCCGGCCGGGAGCTGGACCCTCTCCAGGTACGGCACGGCCGTCCGCACCGGGACGGTGGCCGCGTCCGGCGGTTACCACCTCGCTCTGGAGGCCAGGGGCGCGACCGTCACCGCATACGTCGACGGACAGGCCGTCGCCACCTACCAGGACCCGGCACCCGTGACCGGGGGGCGCGTCAAGCTCGGCACCGACTTCCACCGGACCGCGTTCGACAACCTGAAGGTCGAGAAGGTCGCCGGGCACACCCCGTACGCCACCACGCTGACCGACAACATGGACGGCTCGGTCGCCTACGGCGGCACCTGGAGCCGCAACGCGTCCCTCGGTGACGCGATGAACTGGTACCGCTCGACGTCCACCAGCACCACGGCCGGCGCGACGGTCACCGTCCCGTTCCGCGGCACCGGCGTCGACGTCATCGGCGGCAACGACGGAAGCGCCGTCCTCGACGTCTCCGTGGACGGCCGGCCCGTCGCCCGGGACGCGAGGACCACCGCCACCGACAAGCGTCAGGCGACGTACTCGCTGCGCGGTCTGCCCGACGGCAGGCACGCGGTGACGTTCACGCTGAAGTCCGGGAAGATCGTCCTCGACGCCTTCACCGCGCTCTCCGGAGACGTGGACGGGCGGGTCGACACGGCCCCGCTGCGCGGCGCCCTGCAGGCGGTGGGCTCCCCGGACCGGACCGACTACACGGCCGACTCCTGGGCCCTGTTCGCCACCGCGCGCACGGCCGCCAGGACCGCGCTGTCCGGTCAGCGTGGCCTCGACACCCTCGGTGTGGAACAGCTCGTGAGCAGGCTCGGCGCCGCCTACGACGGACTGGTCCGCGAGGAGGCCTGACCGACGCGAGCGGCGGGCCCGCCACTTCCGGCAGACCCGCCGCTCATCACCGTCGGGACGACAGGATTCGAACCTGCGACCCACCCCCTTGTCAGGGGCATGACCCTCTTCTACAGTCCCCGGATACGGAGTCGTGGGAGCGCTCCCACCAGCGAGGTGTCCCAGCGCTCACTCCCCTCCCTCCCAGAGGACTCCCAAGGACTCCCATACGAACGTCACGGCGCCCCGTCACGAAGAAGGCGGATCCCCCCATGCAGCTTCTTTCGACCCCCCGCTCGCCCGCCAGAAGACGCACCGCCACATTGCTGGCAGCGCTCTGCTGCGCCGCGTCACCCGTGCTGGCCTCGGCGGCCCAGCCGCCCGCGGCGAGTGCCGCGGCCGCTGAGGTCCTGGGCAACGCCACCCACTTCGCCGGGCTCGGCAGCCCCTACGGCGGCTGCGGTCTGCCACAGCGTGAACTGGACAGCCAGGACTTCGTGGCGCTCAACGTGTTCAACACACCCCGCGACTACTCGAGCACCTACCCCCGCCCGGTGCCGGACTCAAGCGCATCGGTCAAGGGGGTCTTCGACAACGGCCGCAACTGCGGTCGCTGGGTCAGGGTCACCATCGGGGACTACTGCACCGGCACCAACGACGGCGCTCCGGGCCGTTCCTTCTGCCGCAGCGGCTCCTGGGTGGCCGACAAGTACAACGGGGCCACCCTGACCATGCTCGTCGCGGACAGCTGCGCCGATTCCAACGCCTGGTGCCGGGACGACCCCCACCACCTGGACCTGGCAACCGACTCCCTCAACCGCTTCCGGATCGGCGGCACCCCAGTGGGGACGATGTACCCGGACCACTGGAACAACCGTCATGTTTCCTGGAGCTTCGTCCCGGCCCCGGACTACAGCGGCGACATCCGTATCGGCTTCGTCAGGGGAGCCCAGCGGTACTGGCCCGCCATCGCCCTCTCCCATCTACCCAACGGCATCCACGGCGTCCAGTACCTGGCGAACGGCACCTGGACCGACGCCGCGATGAACAGCGACATGGGGCAGTCCTACGTCATCGGCGCGACGGCCTCCGGCCAGAGCAGCTTCACCATACGGATCCGCGACGCGGCCGACGCCTGGCTGGGCGGCGGCCGTACGTACTCCTTCTCGCTGCCGTCAGGCTGCGCGGGAGGCTGCTCGCAGGACTACACCGCCGTCGCCTACACCACCGACAGCTCCGGAGAGACACCACCTCCCACTCCCGCGCCGAGCCCCTCCGGCGACACCGCCTGCACGGCGGAGTGGAAGCTGACCGGCTCATGGCAGGGCGGGTACCAGGCCGATGTCACGGTCACCAACACCGGGTCCCGGCCGACCACCGCCTGGTCGGTGCGCCACACCCTGCCGGACGGCGTGACCGTGGCGAACCGCTGGAACGCGGTGCTGGATCCGTCCGGCCCCGCCACCACCGTTCACAACGCCTCCTACAACGGCTCGCTGGCACCGGGCGGCTCGACGACCTGGGGGATGACGCTCAGCGGCGACGACCGAGACCTCGGCACACTCTCCTGCACCGCGTCCTGACTCCCGGAGATTGACACGCAGTACCCGCCTGGCGGACCGGTCAGCCGCAGGCCCTCGGCCTGGGCCCGGCCCGGCTCACCAGCTCGTCGATCAGCTGGGTATCGAGCTCATCGATCCCTTACGGCAACGAGGAGATCAAGTGAAACGTCGTCACGCCTTGATGGCCGCCGGTGCCTCCGGTGCACTGATCCTGGGTGGCCTTGCGATCGCCACCCTGCCCGCATCGGCAGCCTCCACCGGCTGCTCGATCGCGTACAAGGTGCAGAGCGAATGGCCGGGAGGGTTCACCGCGAACCTGACCATCACGAATCTCGGCTCCCCCGTGCGAGGGTGGACCGCCACGTTCGACTTCCCGAACTCCGACCAGAAGGTCACCAACGGCTGGAGTGCCACGTGGACACAGTCCGGAACCCGCGTGTCCGCCACCAGCCTCGACTGGAACGGAGCGCTGGACACGGGCAGGTCTGCTTCCATCGGGTTCACCGGTGCGTGGAAGGGCTCCAATCCGGAACCCGCGTCGGTGGCGCTCAACGGCGTGACCTGTACCGGCTCGGTGACATCCCCGTCCCCCACCCCCACCTCCACTGCGACCGGCGGTCCCAGTGATCCGGCCCCGGAGCTGAAGGTCTCCGGTAACAAGATCGTCACCGCGAGCGGCAAGCAGTACCGGCTGCTGGGTGTGGACCGCTCCAGCGGTGAATACGCTTGTGTGCAGGGCAAGGGGCTGTGGGACAGCGGCCCGGTCGACCAGGCGTCCGTCGACGCGATGAAGACCTGGAACATCCACGCGGTACGCGTGCCGTTGAACGAGGAATGCTGGCTCGGCATCAACGGCTCGCCCAGTGGATCCGCCTACCAGCAGGGCGTCAAGGACTACGTCGACCTGCTGGTGGCCAACGGCATCACCCCGATCCTCGATCTGCACTGGACCCGGGGTGCCTACACCAACGGGCCGGACTGGCACTGCAAGGACGCGACCGCGACGTGCCAGAAGCCGATGCCGGACGCTCAGTACGCCACCCGGTTCTGGACCGGTGTCGCCAACGCGTTCAAGGGCAACGACGCCGTCGTTCTCGATCTGTTCAACGAGCCGTACCCGGAGGTCGCCGCCAACTGGGACAAGACCCTCGGCTGGACGTGCTGGCGGGACGGCGGCACCTGCACCGGTCTTCCCTATGAAACCGCCGGCATGCAGGACCTGGTCGACGCCGTCCGGGCCACCGGCGCGACCAACGTCCTCATGCTGGGTGGCCTGGAGTGGGCCAACGACCTGCGGGAGTGGCTGACGTACAAGCCGACCGACCCGCTGAACAACCTCGCCGCGTCCTGGCACTCCTACAGCTTCAACGCCTGCGCGACCGAATCCTGCTGGGACAGCCAGGTCGCGCCGCTCGCGGAACAAGTGCCGGTCGTCATCGGTGAGTTCGGCCAGGACAACTGCGGCTTCGACTACATGCAGCGGCTGGTCGACTGGGCCGACGCGCACCACATGGGGTATCTCGCATGGACCTGGAACCCGTGGGGTTGCAGCACCGGCGCCGTGCTCATCAAGGACTGGGCCGGAACCCCGGAGCCCGGCATCGGCGAGGGGCTGAAGGCCCACCTGATCAGCCAGGACCCCTACACGACCCCGTAACGCGTACCCGTCCCGAACTGGTCCCCACAAATGATCAAGGGCCGGTTGCGGAAACCTCCGCAACCGGCCCTCACCTCCGACTGTCTCCAGTCGGGACGACAGGATTTGAACCTGCGACCCCTTGACCCCCAGTCAAGTGCGCTACCAAGCTGCGCCACGTCCCGGCCGCGATCCCCACGGGTGTTCCGTGTGATCGCGCAGGTAACCCTACCTCACGCACACGGCCGGACCGGACTCGCCGGACGTCAGCCCCGGGTGGTGACGGTCTCGCGGACCTCCGTGGCCGCCATGACGACTCGGCGCGCCGACCGCCGTGCCGGAACGAGCAGGGCGGCCAGTGCCGCCGCCAGGCACAGCGCCGCCAGCAGCGAGAAGCCGTGTGTGTAGCCGGACTCGTGGGGCAGACCGGAGGGCTGGAGGTGACCGGTGACCAGGACGCTGGTGACCGCCGCGCCGATGGAGCCGCCGATGGTGCGGATGTTGGCGTTCATCCCGGTCGCGGCGCCGGTCTGGTCGGCCGGGACGCTGCCCACGATCAGGTTGGCCATGGAGGCGAAGGCGAGCCCGATGCCGAGGCCGAACAGGCCCGCGACCACGGCGATCTGCCACTGCTCGTCGTGCCAGAGGGCGAGGAACCCGCAGGACACCGCGCCCAGCGCGGCACCCGTGGTGAGCAGGGCCTTGGCGCCGACGACCGGCTCGAGGCGGCCGCTCAGGACACCGGCGAGGAACATCGCCACCAGCATCGGCAGCATGAGCAGCCCGGCCGCGGTGACGCTCGCGCCGAAGCCGTACCCGGCCGACGAAGGGGTCTGCACGAAGCCCGGCAGGAAGGACCAGATCGAGTACATCCCGGCGCCGAAGAGCAGGGCCGCGGCGTTGGTGGTCCGGACGGCGGGCAGGCGCATCACCTTGAGGTCGATCAGCGGGGTGCGGGAGCGGGCCTCGGAGTACAGCCACAGCGCGAACAGCACGACGGCGGCGGCGAACAGGCCGAGCACCCGGGCCGAGCCCCAGCCCCACTCGCCGGCCTGGCTGAGCGGCAGCAGCAGCGCGACCAGCCACGCGGACAGCAGGACGGCACCGAGCCAATTGACGTTCCCCTGCGCCCTGTTGGGCGACTCGGGCACATAGCGTACGGCGATCAGGGTCGCGGCGATCACGATGGCGACCGGGATCCAGAACAGCCAGCGGTAGTCGAGCGCGCTCACGATGGGACCGGCGGCGACGATGCCGACGCCACCGCCGGCGGCGATCACGGCGGACAGGTTGCTGATGGAGCCGCTGACCTCGGACGCGGGGAACTCGTCCCGGATGATGCCGAAGGAGAGGGGGAACAGGGCGCCGCCGACGCCCTGGACGACCCGGGCGACGATCAGGACGCCGATGCTCGGGGCGAGGGCGGCGAGCAGACAGCCGACGGCCACGGTCACGAGGACGGCGACGAGCGTGCGCTTCTTGCCGATCAGGTCGCCGACGCGACCGAGGATCGGCGTGAAGATCGAGGCGGACAGCAGATACGCGGTCATCACCCAGGTCGCGGTGGACTGCGAGGTGTGCAGCGCGTGCTGGACGGTCGGCAGGGCCGGTGCGATCAGCGACTGGAGCATGGAGAACACGCCGGCGCCGGCCGCGAGGACGGCGAAGGTGAGACGGGTGGACGTGCGGGGCATGGAGAGCCTCTCCGAACGGACGGGTGCGGCCGGAGCCTCATGGGAAGCGGTCGCGGAAAGGACGATGGAAGACCTCGACTGCTAAAGTGGAGGCATGCCTCCACTCTAACGGAGGCAACCCTCCGCTTCAACCCGTTCCGGAGGTGCACCTCCGTTTCATGTCCCGGGAGGCAGTCGTGACCGCCCCGTCGCCGTTCCCCGTCAGCGAGATCGTCGCGTCCCGGCGGCCGCACCGGAAGGACGCCGCCCGCAATTACGACGCCCTGCTGGCCGCCGCCCGCGAGGCGTTCGCGGCGCACGGCGCGGAGGCCTCCCTGGAGGACATCGCGCGGCGGGCGGGCGTGGGCATCGGCACGCTGTACCGGAACTTCCCCACCCGGCGCCACCTCTTCGAGAGCGTGTACGCGGACGAGGTGAACACCCTGGTGGAGGCGGCCCAGGAGCTCGCCGACCGGGAGCCCTGGGAGGCGCTCACGGCCTGGCTCGACCGGTTCGCGGGCTACATGGTGACCAAGCGGGCGGTGCGCGAGGCGCTCAACGACGAGTCGGAGATCTTCGCCGCGTGCCGGGACTCGATGTACGCGGCGGGCGGGCCGCTGTTCGCGCGCGCCCAGGAGGCGGGCCTGGCACGGCCGGACATGGACTTCGTGGAGCTGCTGCGGATGGTCGCCGGGATCACCGCGACGACCTTCGACGACGACGCCCAGCGCGACCGGGTGCTGTCGATCGCGCTGGACGGGGTGCGGGTCAGGAAGTGACGGGCGTCTGAGAGCTCGGGGCGACCGGCCGCCTTGCGAGTGCGGGTCGCGGTGGGTCGTTCGCGCAGTTCCCCGCGCCCCCAGGTGGGTATCAGTGGGCGGCGACCAGTTCGTGCTCGGTGTCGGCGGTCGGTTGCCGGGAGCCGCGCAGGGCGGCGAGCCCGATGAAGACCATGGACGACAGGCCGGCGACGGCGAAGGCGGCGAAGCCCCGGTCGCCGTTGCCCGACGCGAGGAGCTGTCCGCCGAGCCAGGGGCCGAAGACGGCGCCGAAGCGGCCCATGCCCGAGGTCCAGCCGACGGCCGTGGCCCGGTTGTCCGCGTCGGAGCGGATGGAGACCGTGGCGTAGATCATCGTCTGGGCGCTGTTGAGGAAGACGCCGGTCAGGAAGACGACGATCATCGTGACGGTCATCGGCATGTGGACGCTGAGCAGGAAGACGCCCGCGGCGGTGAGCGCGAACCAGAGCGCGGAGATGCGCGGGGCGCCGAAGCGGTCGGCGGCCCGGCCCGCGACCAGCATGCCCACGATGCCGCCGAGGTTGAAGACGACCACGAAGGACAGCGCGGAGCCCAGTGCGTAGCCCTCGGCCCGCATGAGGGTGGGCAGCCAGGTGGCGACTCCGTAGACGAGGAGCAGACCGCCGAAGGAGGCCGCCCAGTAGAGCAGGGTCTGGATCCACTCGTTCCCGCGGAACAGGTTCGCGAGGTTGGTCCAGCGGTCACCGGCGCCGCCGGTCCTCGCGACGGGCACCTCGACGTCGTAGCGCTCGGCCAGGGCCCTGGCCTCCTCGGCGCGGCCCTTGGCGACCAGGAAGCTCAGCGACTCGGGCAGCAGCTTCGCCAGTACCGGGGCGAAGAGCAGCGGGAGCACGCAGACCCAGAACGCGGCACGCCAGCCGACCGGGTCGATGAGCCACTTGGCGACGTAGGCGGAGAGGATGCCGCCGGCGTGGTGGGCGGTCATCAGCAGGCCGATGACGAGGGCCGCACGGCCGCGCGGTGCGTAGTCGGAGACCATGCTGATCGCGGTCGGCAGCAGTCCGCCGAGGCCGACGCCCGCGAGGGTCCGGCCGAGGCCGAAGACCGTCACGCTGTCGGCCAGCGCGCACACGCCGGAGGCCAGCGAGAACAGGGTCACGCAGGAGACCATCAGCTTCTTGCGCCCGATGCGGTCGGCGATCGTGCCGGCGACGAGGGCGCCGACCAGCATGCCGAAGGTGGCGTAACTGCCGAGGTCGCCGGCCTGGTCCGGGGTGAGGCCGAAGGTCCCGGTCGCCAGCAGGTGGGGCAGCACCGAGCCGTAGATGAACATGTCGAGACCGTCGAAGAGCACGGCCAGCCAGCACAGACCGACGACCAGGAGGGCCAGCCTGCTGCCGCGGGCGGAGAGCGGGGAGGGGGAGGAGGACATCGTTGGTTACCTCTCGTACGTGGTGCGCCAGACGCTAGGGAGCCACCCCCGCGAGTGTCAACGTTTTTGTCAACAATCTCATCGACCATCAATGCGCTGGGGGTGGCTCCCGGTACCTCAGCCGACCGGCGGAGTCCCGTGCGTGTGGAACGACTCGATGGTCTTCAGACCCCAGGCCTGGCCCTTCTGCCGCTCCTCCTCGGTCCAGGTGACGAGCGGCCAGTCGGGCGCGAGCACCAGCCGGGTGAGCGGGTTGCACAGCTCGACGCGGTTGCCGCCGGGCTCGTAGACGTACAGGAAGAACGTCTGCTGGATGGCGTGCTTGTGCGGTCCCGTCTCGATGAACACCCCGGTGTCGATGGCGAGATCGGCCGCGCGCAGGACGTCCTCGCGGGTGTCTGTCGCGAAGGCGATGTGGTGCAGCCGCCCCTCGCTGCCGGTCCAGTCCGAGGTGTAGACGACGTCGTACGACTTGTTCGTGTACGTCAGCCAGCGCGCCGCGATCTTCCCGCTGTCCAGCCGGATCTGCTCGGTGGGCCGGGCGCCGAGGACGTTCTGCTGGAACTCGGCGTTGGCGAGCACGTCGGCCGCGAGGAAGTTGACGTGGTCCAACCGCCGTACGCCGACTCCCCTGTTGGGCTTGGCCTGCGGCTGGTTCTTCAACGCGGGCCTGAGCTCTTCGGGGGCCCGGTAGTGCTCGCTCTCCCAGTAGAGGGCGTGCTCGTGGCCGTCCGGGTCGGTGGTGACGTAGAGCTTGCCGAGGCCGGGTTCGTCCTCGACCCATGTGCCGGTGCCGCCCGAGTCCTCGACTGCCTTGATTCGGCGGTGCAGTGCCTCCTCGCTGGAGGTGCGCAGGGCGAGCCGGCCGAGGCCCGGCTGCTCGCGGCCGGTGAGGACCAGGCTGTGGTGCTCGTAGTCGTCGAAGGTCCGCAGGTAGACCGTGTCGCCGTCCTGGCCGTTGACGGTGAGGCCGAGGAAGTCGGTGAAGAAGGCGACGCTGGCGTCCAGGTCGGGCGTGAAGAGCTGGGTGTGGCCGATGTGGGCGATGTCGCCGAGCGGCGGAGTCATCGGTGAGCTCCTGAGGGTCGGTCGGCGGCCCGGGGGAAGACGGTGCCGTCGAAGATCTTGCGGGCGGTGCGGACCACGGCGGTGCGGCGGGCCGAGGGCGAGCCCTCGGGGGCGGCCGCCACGCTGCTTTCGATGTCCAGGAATCCGGTGGGGTGTTCTATGCGCACGCGGTCGCTTCTCGGGTCGATCGCCGCGATTCCCGTGCCCACCCCGCCCTCGATCCGCAGGCCCGCCGCCACGCTCGCCGCGCCCAGGACGCCGATGGAGGTGTGGCAGCGCACGGGGATGAAGGTGCGGGTGGTGACCGCGCCGCCGTCCCGGGGCGGGGCGAGCAGTGTGAGCTTGGGGACGGTGGCGTCGGAGACGTCACCGAGGCCCATCAGGCGACCCGCCGCCGCCCGGATGGTGCGCAGACGGTCGGCCAGGGCGACATCCTCCTCCAGGTCCCGGGGCGGCTCGTAGCCGGTGACGTCGAGGGAGGTCGCCGCGATGAGGACGGTCGGCATGCCGTTGTCCACACAGGTCACCTCGACGCCGTCGATGACGTCGACGGCGTTGCCGGTGGGGAGCAACTCCCCTCCACCCGGCGGGAACTCGAGCACCACGGGCGCCGCCGTCCCCGGTACGCCCGAGATCTCCGCGTCCCCGGCGTAGTCGACGCGGCCGCCCGGGGTCGGGAAGGTCGCCGTGGCGAGGTCGCCGGAGTTGACCATGCGGATCCGGACGGAGGTGTCCTTCTCCCCCGCCGGGACGAGTCCGCGCTCGACGGCGAACGGGCCGACGCCGGCGAGGATGTTCCCGCAGTTCTGACGATCGCTCACCTCCGCTCGTTCGACGGCGACTTGGAGGAAGAGGTAGTCGACGTCGGCCTTCGGGTCGGCGGACGGTGAGATCACGGCGACCTTGCTGGTGAGCGGGTGCGCGCCGCCCAGGCCGTCGATCTGCCGGTCGTCCGGGCTGCCCATGATCCGCAGCAGCAGGTCGTCGCGCAGGGCGGGCTCGGCGGGCAGGTCCTCGGCGAGGAAGTAGGCGCCCTTGGAGGTGCCGCCCCGCATCAGCATGCAGGGCACCTCCTCCGGCAGCGGGGTCACGATCGCTCCCCCGCGTACTCCTCGTACGATCGGTACTCGACACCGAGGTTCTTCAGCGTCTCCCGCAACCCGTAGCGGTCCAGGCCGAGTTGGCCGTCGACGAAGGCGGCACGGGTGGCGGCCTCCTTGGCCTCGCGGGCCGCGGACCTCTCCACCGTCTCGGCGGCCCGCTCACGCGGGACGACCACGACACCGTCGTCGTCGGCGAGGATCACGTCACCCGGATGGATCACCTGGCCGTCGATGGCGATCGGCACGTTGACCGAGCCGCCGGTGGCCTTGACCGTGCCCTGTGAGGAGACCGCGCGGGACCAGGCGGCGAAGCCCATCTCGCGCAGTTCCTGCGTGTCACGGATGCCGGTGTTGGTGACGACCCCGCGCACCCCGCGCTGCCGCAGAGCGGTCGCGAACAGCTCGCCGAACAGGCCGTCCGTGCACGGGGAGGTGGTGGTGACGACCAGGATGTCGCCCTCGCCGCACTGTTCGACGGCCGCGTGGATCATGAGGTTGTCGCCGGGCCAGCTCAGCACGGTGACCGCGGTGCCCGCGACCCGGACACCCTGCTGCACGGGGCGGATCGCCGGACCCAGCAGGCCCGTTCGGCCCATCGCCTCGCTGACGGTGGCCACGCCGTACCGCGCGAGCGCGTCGACGTCCTTCAGCTCCGCCTTCGGCGGGTTGGTGACGATCACGCCGCTCACGCCAGCTCCTTCGCGATCTGCGGGTAGGGACGCATGTACGCCTCGGCCAGGGTCCTGTGGGCCAGCCCCAGGTTCGGGCCCGCGTTGCGCTTGAGCTGGACGCCCCGGCGGACGGCGAGGTCGGTGTAGTAGTCCCACAGGTGCTGCTGGGCGCCGAGGCACTCCATGGCCTTGCGCTTGGTCTCCCAGACCTCGGTGATGTCGAGGAGGACCTCGGGCTTGAAGCCGCTCATCTCGGGCTGGTGGGGCTCGAAGTAGAACACCGGCGGGGCGCCGATGATGTCGCCCTCGCCCGGATACCCGATGGCCTGCGCGAGGATGCGGGCCTCCAGCGCCATGCGGTTGGCGGCCGGGTGGTCGCCGTTGTACGGGTCCTCGACCGGGTGGGTGAGCACCACGGCGGGCTGCGTGGCCCGGTAGACCTCGACCAGCTTGTCGGTCAACTCGGCGGTGGCGACCAGCGGGTAGTCGCCGGCGTCGAAGAAACGGACCTCCGCGCCGAGGGTGGCGGCGGCGCGCTCGGCCTCGTCCCGGCGCATCGCCTTGATCTCGTCGAGTTTCCTGCCCTCGCGCCAGGCCCTGGCGGACTCACCGCGCTCGCCGAAGGTCAGACACGCGATGGTGACCTTCTCGCCGCGGGCGGCGGCCAGGGCGATGGCACCACCGGCACGCCACACGAAGTCCCCGGCGTGCGCGGTGATGACAAGTGTCGAACGTGGCTCGGCGGGCGCGCCTGACTGCGTCATTGCTCGAATCTCCTTGGAGTCGACAGATGTGCGCCCGCCTCGCGCGGCTCAGTCGCGCAGCGCCTCGATCACGCTGGCGAGGTGGGCGCGGACGGCCTTCTCGGCCGCCTGCGGGTCCCTGGCCCTGATCGTCTCGATCATCGCCAGGTGCTCGTTCAGGGAGTGCTGCGGACGTCCCGGACGCAGCGCCAACTGGAAGCGGTGCCGCACCAGTTGGGCGTTGAGCCGCTCCAGCAGATCCACGGCGGTCTGCTGGCCGGAGAACTCCCGCACCTTGGTGTGCAGCTCCTGGTTGAGCTCGGAGTAGGTCACCGGCTCACCGTCGGCCACGGCCTTGGTCATCGCCGTGCCCAGTTCGGTCAGCTCGGCGAGCTGCTCGTCACTGGCCAGGGTCGCCGCCTTGGCCGCGCACAGCCCTTCCAGGACCATGCGGCACTCGGTGATGGCGACCGCCTCCTCGACGGTCACCACCCGCACCCGGGAACCCCGGTTGCGGATCCGCTCGACGAGGCCCTGGGCCTCCAGATCGATGAGCGCGGCCCTGATGCTGGCCCGTGTCACACCGAACTGCTCGGCGAGCTCGTTCTCCACCAGCCGCTGCGCCGGTGCCATCTCGCCGTGCAGGATCGCCTGCCGCAGCTGCGCGAACGCATGCTGCTTGGCCTGCTCTCCGGTGCTCGGACGGGCTTCTTTCGGCATCGTTGCCCTCCCTGAGTGAGTGCCTGTCGAACCTAAATCTAGCCAGACAAGATTGTCAACAATTTTGTCTGCGAACAGCTCGGCTCGACCTGGGCGACCGAGCGCGGGCCACCCCACCCCCGCACGTCCCCCCACACCCGCCCCCTACTTGATCACCGCGTTGGCCACCACGACCACCACCCCCAACATCGCGTCGACCACCCCGACGGCGACCGCGGTCAGCCACGGCCGGCGGGACCAGCGGGCCGTGACCAGGCCCAGGGTGAACAGGAGCGTGATGTTGAGGACGAAGGCCGGGTACTCGACGCCGTTCGCGGGCCACCAGCCCCAGCCGGCCCCCGCCAGCAGGGCGACCGTCGGCAGGACCGCGGTGACCAGGGGCCACTCGTCGGCCAGGCTCCGCAGCGCGTCCCCGCGGCGGTGCGGGGCGCGCTCGGCGATGTAGTGGGCGTAGCCGTGCGCGAGGGCGGAGGCCAGGGCGGTGACCAGCAGCCACGCGGCGTCGTAGCGGCGGCTGTCGCGGGAGGTGTGCCCGTACTGGGTGAGGGCGGCGACCATGGAGCAGGCCAGGACGGAGCCGTAGACCCCGCCGAAGAGGACGGCCTCACGGGTGTCGTGCCGGTGCGGCCGGGACGCGGCGGCCTCGGCGTCCGTCATGTCCGCCATGCCCTCCACGATCACCCGGGCCGCGAGGTGCCGCCAGTCGGCGACGAAGTGTCCTTCCACCTGCGCCGACACTCCACACACTGTCGACGGACGGGCCGGGAACGATCTCGCTAGGGTCGCCCCCATGGATCACAGCTTCGTACTGCACGTCCCCGACGCCGAGCTCGCGTCCGAACCCCTCGCCCGGGAGCAGATCGTCTCCGGGACGCCCGAGGTGACCGGGAAGGTGGTCTGGGAGTCGGCGGACGGACGTCAGATCCGGGGCATCTGGCAGATCACCCCCGGCGTCGTCACCGACACGGAGGCGGACGAGCTGTTCGTCGTCGTCAGCGGCTCGGCGACCATCGAGGTCGAGGGCGGGCCGACGCTGCACGTGGGGCCCGGCGACATGGCCGTCCTGCGCGAGGGCGACCGTACGACGTGGACGGTGCACGAGACGCTGCGGAAGGCGTACGCGATCAACCTGTGACGTGTGCCGGGACGCCGTCACTCGACGTCGGGCGGGCCCGCCGTCGTCCCCCGGATCTCCAGCGCCGGCGCGGCCAGATCCGTACGGCCTGCTCCCCCGCGCCCCTCGAACCGGTCGAGCAGACAGCGTGCGGCGCGGCGGCCGACCTCGTGGCTGGCGTTGTCGACGGTGGTGAGCCAGACGTGCCGCAGCCGGGCGATGCTGGTGTTGTCGTAGCCGACGACGGACAGGTCGCGCGGGACGGCGAGGCCCAGTTCCTCGGCGGCCGACACCGCGCCGACCGCGGCGATGTCGTTGAAGGCGAAGAGGGCCGTCGGCCGGTCGGGGCGGCTCAGCAGCCGGACCGTCGTGCGGTAGCCGCCCTCCTCGGTCGTGTCGCTCGGCTCGACGACCGCCTCCTGCGCGAGGCCGTGCGCCCGCATCGTCGCCTCGAAGCTCCGCCGGCGCAGCTCGCCGACCGCCCCGTACCCCGCGATGTGCGCGACCCGGCGGTGGCCGAGGCCGATCAGGTGCTCGGTGACCAGGCGGGCGCCGCGTTCGTCGTCGTTGGCGACCACGTCCACGCCCGGCAGCCGGGGCTCGCGCGCTCCGGCCACGACCACCGGGAGGCGCTCGGCCACCGCTTGGAGCGCGGCGGGTTCGGGCAGCGTGCCGACCACGATCAGGCCGTCCACACCGAGGTCCAGGAAGGGGCCCGCCGGGTCCTGCCCGGTACGGCGGTTGAGGCGGGCGTCGGCCAGGAGCATGCGCAGGCCGTTGTCGTGGAGCAGGGAGTTGAGGCCGTCGAGCAGGTCGACGAACCAGGGGTTGCGCAGGTCGTTCAGGAGGACGCCGACCGTGCGGGTGCGCTGCTCGCTGAGGCTGCGGGCGGCGGCGTTCGGCCGGTAGCCGAGCTCGCGCACCGCCCGCAGCACGGCCTCCCGCTTCTCCGGGCGCACCTGGTCGGATCCCCGCAGCACGAGGGAGACCAGCGACTTCGAGACACCGGCCCGGTCGGCCACATCACGGATCGTCGGCGGTCTCATGGAGATGGACCGTTCCATGGGGCGGTGCGGCTTGTCAAAGGGTTGACAGCGGGCGAATACGGCACCCAAGGTGACCGGGACAGAATATGGACCGGTCCAAAGAGGGGCTGTCAGTCATGGTGGACACGCTCGGCGTCGCCGTCGTCGGATTCGGCTGGATGGGGCGGGTGCACACCCAGGCGTACGCCCGTGTCCCGCACCACTACCCGCTGCTGCCCCTGCGTCCGGAGCTGGTGACCGTCGCCGAGGACGTGCCGGGGCGGGCCGAGGAGGCGGCCGCGCAGTTCGGGTTCGCCTCGACGACCCGTGACTGGCGCGACGTCGCGGCCGACCCGCGCGTCAAGGCGGTCAGCATCACCGCGCCCAACTTCCTGCACCGCGAGATCGGTGTGGCGATGGCCGAGGCCGGCAAGCACATCTGGATCGAGAAGCCGGTCGGCCTCACCGCCGAGGACGCCCGGGCGGTGGCCGACGCGGCGGCCGAGGCCGGTGTGCGGAGCACGGTCGGCTTCAACTACCGCAACGCGCCCGCCGTGGAGGCCGCCCGCGACCTGATCGCGGCCGGGGAGATCGGCACGGTCACCCATGTGCGCGTCCGCCTCTTCAGCGACTACGCGGCCCACCCGCTGGGCGCCCTGAGCTGGCGCTTCGAACGCGCGCGCGGCGGCAGCGGGGTGCTCGGCGACCTCGCCTCGCACGGCGCCGACCTGGCCCGCTTCCTGCTCGGTGACATCGTCTCCCTCACCGCCGACACCGCGATCTTCGTGCCGGAGCGCGCCCGCCCCACCGGCGCGACCGCCGGCCACACCCTCGCCACCGGGGAGCTCGGGCCGGTCGAGAACGAGGACTACGTCAACTGCCTGCTGCGTTTCGCCTCGGGCGCCCGGGGTGTCCTGGAGGCCTGCCGGGTCTCGGTCGGCGAGCAGAACAACTACGGCTTCGAGGTGCACGGCACGAAGGGCGCGGTGTTCTGGGACTTCCGCCGCATGGGCGAGCTGGGCGTCAGCCGCGGCACCCGCTACCAGGACCAGCCGGTCAGCACGGTGTACGTCGGCCCGCGGGACGGCGAGTTCGGCGCCTTCCAGCCGGGCGCAGCCAACGCCATGGGCTACGACGACCTGAAGGTCGTGGAGGCGTACCGGTTCCTGCGTTCGGTCGCCGAGGGCACGCCGTACGGGGCCACTCTGGAGGACGCCGTGCACAGTGCCGCCGTACTGGACGCCATGTCCCGGTCCGCGCGGAGCGGCGCGTGGGTGGACCTGTAGGAGGAGTCTCCTCCGCACGGCACGCCGGACGACTCAGTACGGCATGTTGTACGGCGTCACCACCTGTATCGCCGAAGGCGTCGTCGGCCCCGCCGGCGGCAACGCCCCGTGCGCCCGCATCACGATGTGGCACGCCTCCCGCATGTCCTGCCGCAGGTCGTGGTGGAGCACGGCCGACAGCCGGTGCTCCCGCAGCAGCCGGTCGTTGTCGTGGTCGAGGTCGTGGGCCACGAACACCGCGCACTCCCTGCCCAGGTCCTCGAAGGCCCGCAGGGTGGCGATGTTGCCGCCGCCGATCGAGTAGACCGCGCGGATCTCCGGGTCCCGCTCCAGCGCGGCCCGGACCAGGTCGTACTGCGTGGCGTCCAGGCCCTGGCCCTCGGCGATCTCCACCACCGCCCGCTCCGGGTGCCGGGTGCGCATGGCGCTGCGGAACCCCATCTCGCGCTCCTCCTCGTTGCGGAAGAACCCGCTGCTGAGGCTGGTGAGGACGTTGCCGGGGCGGTCGCCGAGCCACTGGCCCATGAGGTAGGCGGCGGTCGCTCCCGCGGCCCGGTTGTCGATGCCCACGTAGGCGAGGCGGGCCGTGGAGGGCAGATCGGTGACCAGGGTGACCACGGGGATGCCCGCCTCCGCGAGCCGGCCGACGGCGGCCGTGACCTCGGGGACGTCCGGGGCCTTCAGGATCACGCCCTGGGAGCCGCGCCGGGCTATCCGGTCGAGGGTCTTCGTCAGTTCCGCCACCGGGCCGGTCTCCCGGAAGTGGAAGCGGGAGCGCAGTACGGCGGGGTGCAGCGCGGGCAGCTCGGCCTCCAGGGCTGCGCGCACGGCCGTCGAGAAGCGTTCCGGCGTCTGCATCACTATGTCGATCATGAAAGTGCGGCCGACCAGCCGGACCTGGGTGCGCTGCCGGTCCAGGTCGGTGATCGCCTGGCGGACCTCGCGGGCGGTGTTCTCCCTGACCCCTCCCCTGCCGTTCAGGACCCGGTCGACGGTGGCCTCGCTCAGCCCCGCCTGACGTGCGATTTCCCGGATCGGATAGGGGTGGCCCACGCGACTGCTCCTTGAGGGGTTTTTGATGGCTGCCTGCTGGTTGTTCGACGGCTTTGTCATGACAAGAATGACAGCGCTGAGTCGCCCCTGTCACCGAGAGGACGCCGATGTCCTTCACCGCCGTACACCACCGCGCCTGGCTGTCCGAGCAGGACTGCGACCTCGACTCCTTCCGCGCGCTCGTCGAGCGGACGGCCGACCCCGCCGACTACCCGCACGCCTCGGCCGTGGACCGGAACGTCCTGCTGTACGACACCGAGCGCGTCCGCGGCGCCAAGGACCGCCGGGAGGTGCAGGAGGAGCTGGTGCGGGCCCTGACCGACGGCCCCGGTGTCGTGGTCTTCCGGGGAGCGTTTCCCGATCACGCGGTCGTGGACCGGTTCACCGAGGTCTTCGACTCGCTGATCCGCGAGCAGTACGCGGCGGGCACGACCGCGGGCGACCACTTCGCGAAGCCCGGCGCCAACGAGCGGGTGTGGAACGCGCTGGAGAAGGCCGCCCTCTACGACCCGGCGGCGTTCGCCGACTACTACGCCAACCCCGTCGTCGCCCTGGTGTCCGAGGCCTGGCTCGGACCCGGCTACCAGGTCACCTCGCAGGTCAACGTGGTCAACCCGGGCGGCCTCGCGCAGACCGCGCACCGCGACTACCACCTCGGTTTCCTCTCCGACGAGGTCGCCGCGGCCTATCCGGCGCACGTCCACCGGCTCTCCCCCGTGCTCACGCTCCAGGGCGCCGTCGCGCACTGCGACATGCCCGTGGAATCGGGGCCGACGCTGTACCTGCCGTTCTCACAGATGTTCGAGCCCGGGTATCTGGCGTGGCGGCGGCCGGAGTTCCAGGCGTACTTCAAGGAGCACCACGTCCAGTTGCCGCTCGCCAAGGGCGACGCCGTCTTCTTCAACCCGGCGCTGTTCCACGCGGCCGGCACCAACCGCACGACGGACGTGCGGCGCATGGCCAACCTGCTCCAGGTGTCCTCGGCCTTCGGGCGTGCCATGGAGACCGTGGACCGGGAGGCGGTGTCGAACGCCGTCTACCCGGCGCTGCTGCGCCGCAAGGCGGACGGCGCCGACGCGGAGTGGCTGGACAACGTGATCGCCGCGAGCGCCGAGGGCTACCCCTTCCCCACCAACCTCGACAGCGACCCGCCGGTCGACGGACTCGCCCCGCCCTCCCAGGCGGACCTCGTACGGCGGGCGCTCGCCGAGGGCTGGACCCCGCGGACGCTCCGGGACGAGCTGCGGGCGGCCGCCGACCGGCGCACGAGCTGAACCGGCTTCGCACTACTCGAAAGGCACCGGCACATTCATGGGACTTCTCGACGACAAGGTCGTCCTCGTCAACGGCGGCAGCCAGGGCGTCGGCGCCGCCATCGCCCGGGCCGCGGTCCGGGAGGGGGCGGTCGTGGCCGTCACCGGCCGCAGGCCGGAGCCCGGTGAGGCGCTGGTGGCGGAGCTGGAGGCGGCCGGCGGCAAGGCGCTGTTCGTCCGCGCCGACCTCGCCGACGCCGAGCAGGCCAAGGCCTCCGTCACCCGGGTCGTCGAGGCGTACGGCCGGGTCGACTGCCTGGTGAACTCCGCCGGGCTGACCTCGCGGGGCACGCTCCTGGACACCACGCCCGAGCTGTTCGACCAGCACATCGCGATCAACCTGAAGGCGCCGTTCTTCGCCATGCAGGCCGCCGTGGCGGACATGGTCGGCCGGGGGGCACCCGGCACGGTCGTCAACATCATCACGTCCTCGGCGCACGGCGGGCAGCCGTTCCTGGCGCCCTACGTGGCCGCGAAGGCCGGCCTGATCGGCCTCACCCGCAACGCGGCGCACGCGCACCGCTGGGACCGGGTGCGGATCAACGGCCTGAACATCGGCTGGACGGCGACCGAGGGCGAGGACGCCACCCAGAAGACCTTCCACGGCGCCGGTGACGACTGGCGTGAGGAGGCCGCGGCCAGGCTCCCGATGGGCAAGCTCGGCCAGCCCGACGAGATCGCCGACTTCGTGGTCCTCCTGCTGTCCGACCGGTCGGGCGTGGTCACCGGATCGGTGATCGACTGGGACCAGAACGTCCTCGGCGGCCTCGACTGACCTCCCCGTCCCCTCGCGAGAACCGCTCGCACGTACCGCTCGCACGTACCGCTTGCTAGGAGCTGCATCCCCATGCGTATCGGAATCCTCGGCCTCGGCCGCATCGGCGCCTTCCACGCCGAGACCCTCTCCGGACTCGACGCGGTCGAGTCGCTCGTCCTCACCGACCCCTTCGCGGAGGCCGCCAAGTCCGCCGCGGACCGGTTCGGCGGCGAGGTCGTGGACTCGCCGGAGGCCCTGCTGGCCTCCGGCGTGGACGGCATCGTGGTCGCGGCGGCGACCGACGCCCACCCGGGGCTGATCCTGGCCGGCGTCGAGGCCGGCATCCCCGTGTTCTGCGAGAAGCCCGTCGCCAAGCACATGAGTGACGGCGTCGAGGTCCTCAAGGCCGTCCAGGGCAGTGACGTACCGATCCAGATCGGCTACAACCGCCGCTTCGACACCGGCTTCGTGAACGCGCGGGCCGCCGTGCAGTCGGGTGAGCTGGGCAAGCTGCACACCGTGCGCTCGACCACCCTGGACCCGGCCCCGCCGCCGGCCGCGTACGTCGCCGCCTCCGGGGGCATCTTCCGGGACTGCTCGGTGCACGACTTCGACATCATCCGCTGGGTGACCGGCCGCGAGGTCGTCGAGGTGTACGCCGTCGGCGGCAACCGGGGCGCCGACTACATCAAGGAGGCGGGCGACGCCGACACCACCGGCGCCATCCTCACCCTCGACGACGGCACGATCGCGGTGGTCTCCAACTCCCGCCACAACGCCCGGGGTTACGACGTCCGCATGGAGATCCACGGCTTCCAGGACTCCATCGCGGTGGGCCTGGAGGACAAGCTCCCGCTGCGCTCGGTCGAGCCCGGTGTGACCTTCCCGGCGGGCACCCCGCACGACTTCTTCATGGACCGCTTCACGGCCGCCTACCGCGCCGAACTCACCGCGTTCACCGAGGTCGTGGCCGGCACCCGGCCCTCGCCGTGCACCATCGCGGACGCCCTGGAGGCGGGCTGGATCGCCGAGGCGTGCACGCTGTCCCTGCACGAGCACCGCCCGGTGACGATCGCCGAGGTCCGCGCCGCCTGAGTCCCCGGCCGTGTCCCGGGCGCCCGTGCCCGGGACACCAGGGGTGAACGCTCCGCCCGCGACGCCCGTTTACGGTCACGTGATCTCTCCGTACGACCATGAGAGCCACCCACGTCCGACCGACCCAGGAGTCACGAGCATGCAGGAGTTACCCGGCACCGCAGGCCCCCGAACCGTGGCCGTCGTAGGCGCGGGACCGAGCGGCCTGGCCGTCGCCCGCGAACTGGAACGCGCCGGGCACCGGGTGACCGTGCTGGAGGAACAGGACACGGTGGCCGGCAAGTGCCAGAGCGTGCTGGTCGACGGGCACGCCTTCGACCTCGGCGGCCACATCTGCACCAACAGGTACGAACGGATCGCTCGGTTGCTGGCCGAACTGGACGTGGAGACGGAGCGCACCAGCCGCTATCGCGTCCTCGACACCGCGGGACGTGCCGTCCGGCAGCCGATGGCGTTCCTGCGCGACGGCTCCCTCCAGCGCTACCGTGCGCTGCGCGCACGGGAGTTCCCTCGCATAGCCGAACCCGGGCTCGCCCACTCCGCGCGAGCGCTCGCCGCCCCCGTCGCCCGGTGGATAGCCGACCACGACCTGCACTCCATGGCCGAGTCCTTCGGCACCGGATACACGGCCGCCGGGTACGGCCATCTCGACGACGACATACCCGCGCTGTACTTCGTGAAGTACGCGGAGATGACCGGGCTGCTGGACCCCGGCCCCGAAGTCCTCGGCCACGCCGGAGACTTCACGGTCGCGGGCGGGTTCGCCACGCTGTGGCGCCGGATCGCGCAGGAGCTGAAGGACGTGCGGTGCGGGGTGCGCGTGACGGCGGTGGAACGCCGCGCGGACGGGGTGCGGGTGCACACCGACTCGGGTGCGGTCGAGGCGGACGACGTGGTGCTCGCGGTCGCTCCGGACCGGATCCTGCCGGTCCTGGACGCCACCGACGAGGAGCGCGACCTCGCCGCGCGGATCCGCAGCAACGCCTACCACACCACCCTCGCCGCCGCGCCCGGCCTCCCCGAGGACGGGTTCCACTTCCTCGCCGCCCACACCTCGAGCCGTGAGTCGTCCGGCCACTGCGTCTCGTACCACCACCGCTACCCCGGCAGCGAGGTGCGGACCTTCTACTCCTACGGCCGCCCCGGCGACGTCACCGCGCTGCTCCGGGAGGACGTCGCGGCCCTCGGCGGGCGGCTGGAGCGGGTGCACCTGCGGCGTGAGTGGGCGTTCATGCCGCACTTCGGCGGCGCCGACCTCATGGACGGCGCGCTGGACCGGCTCGACGCGCTGCAGGGGCGTCACCGCACCTACTACGTCGGCGGGCTGCCCGCGTTCGAGCTCGTCGAGTGCGCGGTGGCCCACGCCCAGGACCTCGCGCGCCGCCACTTCCCGCCCGCGCGGGGCACACTGACCCGGCAGGACCACGGCCCTGCCCTGATCGAGGAGGAACGGCAGACATGAGCGAACCGCTGCGCATCGGAGTCCTGGGAGCCGCGCGGATCAGCGAGTCCTCGCTGATCGGACCGGCCCGGGTGACCGGCCACCGGGTCGTCGCGGTGGCCGCGCGCGACCGGTCCCGCGCCGAGGCCTACGCGGCCGAGCACGGTGTGGAGCGGGTGGCGGGGTCGTACGCCGAACTGATCGCCGACCCCGAGGTCGAGGTCGTCTACAACCCGCTCGCCAACGGACTGCACGGGCCGTGGAACCTCGCGGCGCTCGCCGCCGGCAAGCACGTGCTGAGCGAGAAGCCGTCGGCGAGCAACGCCGAGGAGGCCGCGGAGGTGCGGGAGGCCGCCGCGAAGGCCGGGACGGTCTTCATGGAGGCCTTCCACTACCTCTTCCACCCGGTCACCCGGCGCCTGCACGAGGTCCTCGCGAGCGGGGAGATCGGCGAGCTGCGGCACGTCGAGACCATGGTCGCGATCCCGGCCCCGGCGGACTCCGACCCGCGCTGGTCGCTGCCGCTGGCCGGCGGCGCGGTGATGGACCTCGGCTGCTACAGCCTGCACGCGCTGCGCGTACTGGCCCCCTGGGCGGGCGGCGCGCCGCGCCTGGTGTCCGCGCGGGGCGGCGAGCGGGCGGGCGCCCCCGGCGTCGACGAGTGGCTGGACGCCGACCTGGCCTTCCCGGGCGGCGCGACCGGCTCGGCGCGCTGCCACATGGCGTACGACCGGCTGGAGATGAGCTGCCGGATCACCGGTTCGCGGGGGGAGGTCCTCGCACCGAACTTCGTGCTGCCCCACACGGACGACCGGGTCGTGGTGCGCACGGCGGACGGCGAGCGCACCGAGCGGCTCGGCACCCGGTCGTCGTACACCTACCAGCTCGAGGCGTTCGCGGACCGGGTCCGCGGGGGCGCCCCGCTGCCGCTGGGCGCGGAGGACGCGGTGGCGACGATGACGCTGATCGACTCCGCGTACCGGGCGGCCGGGTTCGAGCCGCGGCCGCGGTACAAGGCCGGCTGAGCCCCGAGGGGCCTGTCCGTCCCGGGGGCCTGCCTGTCCGGGGGGTCTGCCTATCCTCCCGCCCGGTCCGCCGTGAGGTCGGCCTCCAGCGCGGCGAGTTCGCGCCGGACGTCCGACTCCCTGTCCTCTTCGCCGAGTTCCCCGAGGACGTCGGCGAGGCAGGCCAGCGCGGACGCCAGCGCGCTCGCGCCGAGTGGTCTGCGGGCCTCGGCCACCGCCTCCACGGCGCGGGCGCGGGCCTCGACCGGGTCGCCGGTGGCGCTGTGACAGCGGGCGAGGTCCACCAGGAGCCGTACCCGCAGCGGCAGGACGATCTCGGGCGCGGTCCACGCCACGGCGCCCCGCAGTGCCTCCCTGGCCTCGGGGCCCACGCCCAGCGCGTCCTCGTGGCGCCCCGACGCCCGCAGCCCGCCGACCAGTTCGGCCAGCACCCGCGGCCGCACCAGCTCGACGTGGGACAGTTCCCTGAGCGACATGGCGGCGAGGAGCGCGGCGCACTCCTCGTAGACGGCCACGGACTCCTCGGTGCGGCCGACCGCGGCGAGCAGCATCCCGTAGGTGCGCAGCGCGCCGGGCAGGCTGCCGAGCGCCCGCTCCCGGCGGTCGGGGGCGGACAGCCCGCGGTACGCCGTCACGCACGCGCGTGCCACCGACGCGGCCTCCTCGGTCCGGCCGACGCCCGCGAGGGCCTGTGCCCGCACATCGTCGGCGAAGGCGGCCGCCGCCGGGGACGCCTGCTCCCCCGCGAGGACGGCGGCCGCGCACGCCTCCTCGTACCGGCCGGACAGCAGCAACGCGTGGGCGCGCAGCGCCAGGGCGCGGCTCAGCCCGTCCGCGTCGGCCGTCGCGCGGTACACCGCGACCGCCTCGTCGGCCCAGGCGAGCCGCCGCTCGGGCGACGGCGACCGCAGCCCCGCCCAGGAGGGCGTGACGCAGTACGACAGTGCCGCCCCGAGCAGCGGTCCGCCCCTCTCCGGCGCCAGCCGGGCCGCCGCGCGCGGCAACGGCAGCAGTATCCGTACGAGTCCCATGACCACCCCCTCGCCGCCCCGCCGAGGACAGCCGCGCCATGGTGGCACAAGGCATCACACCGATGCCGCGATTCTCCGGGTACGTAGCGAGCACGGGGGAACTTCGCCGAACTGCCCCCGTACAGCCCGCAGTCAGCCGTACAGGGCGGGCCGTTCGACGAGCTCCACCGGCACCCGGCCGCCCTCGTTCAGCGACCGTACGCCCGCCTCGCACACCGCGGCCGCCGCGTAGCCGTCCCACACGCTGGGCCCGGTGACCTGGCCGCGGCGGGTGGCGTCGACCCAGGCCTGGACCTCGCGGTCGTAGGCGTCGGCGAAGCGTTCGACGAAGTCCTGGGCGATGGTGCCGCCCCAGCGCCCGGCCATGTTGGTGACCATGGCGTGGCCGTCGCCGACGCGGGCGGTGCCGCGTTCGCAGACCGCCTCGGCCTGGACCTGGTAGCCGAAGCCGCAGTTGACGAAGATCTCCACGTCGGAGAGGGCGCCGCCGTCGGTCTCGAAGACGACGAACTGGGGGTCCTGGAGGTCGTCGGGGGCGTTCGCCGAGGGCGTCGGGCGCAGCACGGTGACCGCGGTGATCTCGTGCCCGAGCAGCCAGCGCGTCACGTCGGTCTCGTGGGCCACGGAGTCGCTGATCAGCATGGAGCTGGTGAAGAAGGGCGGGCTCGCGGCATTGCGGTGCCGGTTGTGCAGCATGAGCGGTCGCCCCAACTGGCCTGTCTCCAGCAGGGACTTGAGCTTCATGTACTCGGCGTCCCAGCGCCGCATGAAGCCCACCTGGGCACGCCTGTGCCCCAGTCTCCGCTCGGCCTCCACGACCCGCAGCGCGGAGGCCGCGTCGGGGGTGAGCGGTTTCTCGCACAGCACCGGCAGGTCGTGCTCGAAGGCCTGGAGCAGTGCCGCCTCGTGGGCGGGGCCAGGTGAGGCGATCAGGACGGCGTCGACATCTGCCGCCGCCATCGCGGAGGCCGGGTCGGTGTAGGCGGTGCAGCCCTCGACCCGGGCGGCGATCTGCTTGGCGCGTTCGGCGTCGAGGTCCACGACGGCGCTCACCCGGGCGCCGCTGACGACCTCCTGGATACGGCGGACGTGGTCGGCGCCCATCTTGCCGGTGCCGATGACGGCGACGCCCAGGGTGGCTCGCTCGGTCATGGTGATCCCTTCAGGCGCCGCAGGACCTCAGGAACTTGCGGGTGCGCACCGCGATCGGCAGCGGCTTGTCCGGCTCGCACGGGTACATGTCCTGCTCGACGATGGCGAACAGCTCCACGCCGAGCTTCTGCGCCGCCACCAGGACCGGCTCCAACTCGGGTACGCCGGACGGCGGTTCGCACATCACCCCGCGCTGGACGGCCGGACCGAACGGCACCCCGTTCTTCACGACGTCCGCGAGGATCTCCGGGTCGACCTGCTTGAGGTGCAGATAGCCGATGCGTTCGCCGTACGTCTCGATGAGCTTGACGCTGTCCCCGCCGCAGTAGGCGTAATGACCCGTGTCCAGGCAGAGGTTGACGAGGTCGGAGTCCGTCGAGTCCAGGAAGTGCTCGACGTGGTCCTCGGTGTCGAGGTGGGTGTCGGCGTGCGGGTGGACGACGATGTCGAGCCCGTACGTCTCCTTCACCTCGTGGCCGAGCCGTTCCATGCCCTTGGTGAGGTGGGCCCACTGCTCGTGGGTCAGCTCCGGCGGCTCCAGGATCTCGGCCGTCTTGTCGTCACGCCAGAAGGAGGGGATGACGACGAGGTGCCGTGCGCCCATGGCCTGGGTGAGCGCGGCGACCTGGCTGACGTGCGCCCAGGTCGACTCCCAGACCGAGGGGCCGCGGTGCAGGCCGGTGAAGACCGTGCCCGCCGAGACCTTGAGGTCGCGCCGCGCGATCTCGTCGGTCAGGCGGCCCGGATCGGTCGGGAGATAGCCGTACGGCCCCAGCTCGATCCAGGAGTAGCCCGCCTCGGCGACCTCGTCCAGGAAGCGTTCCCACGGCACCTGCGCCGGGTCGTCGGGGAACCAGACGCCCCACGAGTCCGGGGCCGAACCGACGCGGATGCGGTCGAGCGAGGCCGCCATCTCAGGCCTTCCCCTCGCCGCCGGCCGCCACGGTGAGGTCGTCCTCCTCGGGGAGGGCTTCGGTGTCGACACCGCGGACCTGGGACAACTCGTGCTTGAGAGCCGCGAGTTCGGCGCCGCCGGCCATGTGGTTGGTGAGCTCCTCCAGGGTGATCTGGTCCCGGGCGGCGGAGAGTTCCATGGTGCCCAGGCGCAGCACGCTGAAGTGGTCGCCGACCATGTAGGCGTGGTGGGGGTTGTGGGTGATGAAGATGACCCCGAGTCCCCGGTCGCGGGCGGCGGCCACGTACTTGAGAACCACGCCGGACTGCTTGACGCCGAGGGCGGCGGTGGGCTCGTCGAGGATCAGGACGCGGGCGCCGAAGTAGACGGCGCGGGCGATCGCGACGCACTGGCGCTGGCCGCCGGACAGGGTGCCGATGGGCTGTTCGAGGTCGTCGAGGACGATGCCCATCTCGCGCAGTTCCTCGTCGGCGGTCTTCTTCATCGCCTCGATGTCCAGGCGGCGGATCGGCCAGGGACCCTTGGTGATCTCGGAGCCGAGGAAGAAGTTGCGCCACACCGGCATCAGGGGGACGACGGCGAGGTCCTGGTAGACGGTGGCGATGCCCTTGTCGAGGGCTTCACGCGGGGTGGAGAAGCGGACCGGGGCGCCGTCGACGAGGAACTCGCCCTCGGTGTGCTGGTGCAGCCCGGAGATGATCTTGATGAGGGTGGACTTGCCGGCGCCGTTGTCGCCGAGCACGCAGGTCACCTGGCTGGGCCGCACCTGGAGGCTGACCCCGTGCAGGGCACGGATGTTGCCGTAGGACTTGCCCGCGTTGCGCAGCTCGACGATCACACCGTCGCCGCCGGGGGCGGTCTCGGGGGTGTCGGCGAGGATGGCGCCGTGGGTGCCCGCTTCTTCGTTGCTGTTGGTCATGGGGTGGGTCACCTCCGGGTCGCCGTGCGGCTGACCCACAGATTGATCAGGACGGCGCCGAGCAGCATCACGCCGAGGAAGGCCTTGAACCAGTCCGGGTTCCAGTTCGCGAAGACGATGCCCTGCTGGACCATGCCGAACATGAACGCCCCGAACACCGGGCCGATCGCCGAACCGGCACCACCGGTCAGCAGGCATCCGCCGATCACCGCCGCCGAGATGTAGATCAGCTCCTGGCCGACGCCCTCACCGGACTGCACGGTGTTGAAGGAGAACAGGTTGTGCATGCCGACGAACCAGGCGCCGAAGCCGACCAGCATGAACAGCGAGATCTTCGTGAACGTCACGGGGACACCGACGGCCCGGGCGGAGTCCTTGTTCCCGCCGACCGCGAAGATCCAGTTGCCGTACTTGGTGCGCAGCAGCACCCAGGTCGCCAGCGCGGCGAAGACCAGCCAGTACACGACGGTGATCTTGATCTGGACGCCGCCGACCTCGAAGGAGTCGGCGAACACCTTCTTCGCCCCGGCGAAGCCGTCCATGTTGCTGATGTCGTCGGTGGCGACGTTGTCCGTGACGAGCTTGGTCACGGCGAGGTTGGCGCCCTGGAGGATCAGGAAGGTGCCCAGGGTGATCAGGAAGCTGGGCAGACCGGTCTTGACGACCAGCCAGCCGTTGAGGAACCCGACCGCCAGCGACACCAGGAGGGCCACGAACACGCCCGCCCACACGTTCAGGGTGAGCTGGAAGGCGAACATCGACGCGGTCAGTGCCGAGGTGATCACCGCGACACCCGACGACAGGTCGAACTCGCCGCCGATCATCAGCAGGGCGACCGGCAGGGCCATGATCCCGATCGTCGACGACTGGTACAGGATCGTCGCCATCGAGCTGCCCTCGCGCACGGGCGGCGCGGCGATCAGGAAGAACACCCACACGGCCACCGCGCCCAGGAAGACCCCGACCTCGGGCCGGGCCAACAGGCGCAGGGCCAGGGGGCGTTCCGCGGTCCGCCCGTCCTTGACCTTGCCGGGGCCGGAGGCCGGCGGTGTGGTCACCGCCGGCTCGGCGTGCTGGGTCATCCCCATCACCTGGTGCCCTTCGCGGCGTACTTGGCCACGGTGTCGACGTTGGTCTTGTCGACGAAGGCCGGACCGGTCAGCACCGGCTGCTCACCGCCGCCCATGTAGTTGCCGTTGTTCTTGTAGAGCCACAGCGAGTCGATCGCCAGGTAGCCCTGGAGGTAGGGCTGCTGGTCGACGGCGAACTGGATGGTGCCCTTGCTGATGGCGCCCGTCAGGTCCTTGTTGAGGTCGAACGTGGCGATCTTGGCCTTGCTGCCCGCGTCGGACACCGACTGCACCGCGGTCAGCGCGAAGGGCGCGCCGAGGGCGACGACGTAGTCGATGGACTTGTCCTGGGAGAGCTTGGCGGTGATCGTCGACTTCACGGACGGCATGTCGGTGCCGTTGACGTTCAGCGTCTGGAGCTTGCCGGTGAAGGTCTTCTTCACACCGTCGCAGCGCTGGGTCAGGCCGATGTTGCCCTGCTCCTGGATGACACAGACGGCGTTCTTGGCACCCTCGTCGTTCAGGCGCTTGCCGAGCGCCTCGCCGGCGACCGTCTCGTCCTGCCCGAAGAACTCCATCAGGCCGAGCTTCTGCCACTCGCTGACACCGGAGTTCAGGCCGACCACGGGTATGCCCGCCGTCTTGGCCTTGGAGACGACGTCCTTGAGGGCGTCCGGCTTGGCCAGGGTGATGGCGATGCCGTCGACCTTCTGGTCGATCGCGTTCTGGACCAGGTTGGCCTGGGCGGCCGCGCTCGGGTCGGCCGAGTAGACCAGCTTGACGTTGTCCTTGGCGGCGGCGGCCTGGGCGCCCTTGCGGACGATGTCCCAGAAGGTGTCGCCGGGCGACTGGTGGGTGACCAGCGCGATGGTCATCCGGGGCGTGGTGGCCTTGCCCGCGGAGGCGCCGTCCGCGCTCTCCTCGGACTTCTTGCCGCCGGAGCTGCTGGAGCAGCCGGCGAGCGTGAGGGCCGCGGCCGCAGCCAGGGCCACGGCGGGAGCGAATCTCCGCGAACGGGAGAGAGAAGAGCGGTCCATCTTTCCTTGCACCTCACTGTGCGACGGGGAGAACGTCGGGAAAGGGGGGCGGGATCTGTGAAAACGCGCCAACTTGCGTTGGGACGGGATCCAACTCCCCTGGCGCGGCCGCTGTCAATACTTTGTTAAGACATCATTTCACGATCAGGTCCGAATGTAAGTACAAACTATTGACAGCGTCGCCCTTCGGGTCCTACACCTGGGATGCAACGGGCCCGGAGGGCCCTGCGTCCCCAGCCCGGACCGAGGAGCGTCGCGCATGGTCGAGCCAGTGCAGCAGTTCGACGTGATCAGTATGGGCCGTATCGGAGTTGATCTCTACCCGCAGCAGTCGGGGGTCCCGCTGGCCCGCGTCCGGTCCTTCGGGAAGGCCCTCGGGGGCTCGGCCGCCAACGTCGCGGTCGCCGCCGCCCGGCTCGGCCGCTCCACCGCGCTCATCGGCCGCACCGGCGCCGATCCCTTCGGCACGTATCTCCACCGGACCCTCACGGAGTTCGGCGTCGACAACCGCTGGGTGACACCGGTGGAGGCCCGGCCGACCCCGGTCACCTTTTACGAGATCTTTCCGCCGGACGAGGTCCCGCCGTACTCCTACCGCCACCCCAAGGCCCCCGACCTGGAGATACACACCGACGAGCTCGACTACTTCGCCATCCGGGCGGCTCGGGTCTTCTGGATCACCGGCACCGCTCTGAGCGAGGAGCCGAGCCGCTCGGCCACGCTCGCCGCGCTCAAGTGCCGCGACAGGGCGGGCACCACCGTCTTCGACCTCCACCTGCGGCCCGCGCCGAGCAACGGCCCGGCCGGGGCAGACCCCGACGCGGCCCGCCCGTACTACGCCGAGGCCCTTCGGCACGCGACGGTCGCGGTCGGCACCCTGGACGAGTGCGCGAGTGCCACCGGGGTCCGCGAACCCCGGGCGTGCGCCGAGGCCCTGCTGGCGGCGGGCGTCGAGCTCGCCGTGGTCAAGCAGGGCCCGGCGGGCGTCCTCGCGGTGCACCGGGACGGGACCACGGCCGAGGTCCCGCCCCTCCCGGTCGAGGTGGTCAACGGTCTCGGCGCCGGCGACGCCTTCGGCGGCGCACTGTGCCACGGGCTGCTGTCCGGATGGGAGCTGGAGCGGACCGTCCGGTACGCCGACGCGGCCGGCGCGCATGTGGCCGCCCGCCTCCCCTGCTCCTCCGCGATGCCGACACCGGCGGAGGTCGAGGGACTCCTGAACGGTGTCACCCCATGACCGCCCGGCCCGCCGACGGCTTCGCGTACGGACCAGGTGAGGGCCGTACGCCGACCCCGGCGCCCCACGGCGAAGGCCGCACGCCCGCGTGCGCGCGCCGCTCCCACGGGCGGCCCGCCGGGTCGGCCCCCGCCCGCCACCGGACGGGCTCCGCCCGGGCGAGGAGCGGCACTGCCCGGCCGTCCCGCGTACCGCCTCGACGTCATGGCGGGCCCGCGGCGCGCCCGGCTGATCCACGCCCGCCCCGACCACGCGGGGGTCCCCGCCACCCGGTCCGACCGGCCGGTCACCCCCACCTCCCCGTCTACACCGCACCGGAGAAGTCCTGATGAGCACCACCATCCGTCTGACCGTCGCCCAAGCCCTGGTGCGGTTCCTGTCCGTCCAGTACACGGAGCGGGACGGCGTACGGCACCGGCTGATCGCCGGAACCTGGGGCATCTTCGGCCACGGCAACGTGGCGGGGATCGGACAGGCCCTCCTGGAGGCGGGCGAGGACGCGATGCCCTTCCACCAGGGCCGCAACGAGCAGGCGATGGTGCACGCGGCCGTCGGCCACGCCCGCCAGCTCAACCGGCTTTCGGCCCAGGCGGTCACCACGTCGATCGGCCCGGGCGCCACGAACCTGGTCACCGGCGCGGCCCTGGCGACGATCAACCGCCTGCCGGTCCTGCTCCTGCCCGGCGACTACTTCGCCACCCGCGCCGCCGACCCGCTCCTCCAGCAGCTCGAACACCCCACCGAGGCGGACGTGTCGGTGAACGACACCCTGCGGCCGGTCTCCCGCTTCTTCGACCGCATCCACCGCCCCGAGGCCCTGATCCCGTCGGCCCTCCAGGCCATGCGCGTCCTGTCGGACCCGGCCGAGACCGGCGCGGTCACCCTCGCCCTCCCCCAGGACGTGCAGGCGGAGGCGTACGACTGGCCGGAGGAGTTCTTCGCCGAGCGCGTGTGGCGGGTACGGCGACCCGCGCCGGACCCGGTGGAGCTGGCGGCGGCGGTCGAGGCGATCCGGTCCGCCCGCCGCCCCCTGATCGTGGCGGGCGGGGGGATCCACCACAGCGAGGCCGAGAAGGCCCTGAAGGCGCTGGTGGACGCCACCGGCATCCCGGTCACGTCCACCCAGGCCGGCAAGGGCTCCCTGCGCCACGACCACCCCGCGGACCTCGGCGGCATCGGCCACACCGGTACGGCGGTCGCCGACGACCTCGCGCGCACCGCGGACCTGGTCATCGGCGTGGGCACCCGCTACTCCGACTTCACCACCGCCTCCGGCACCCTCTTCCAGAACCCGGACGTGCGCTTCCTCAACCTCAACATCACCGGCTTCGACGCCCACAAGCTGGCCGCGCGGACGGTGGTGTGCGACGCGAGGGCGGGTCTGGAGGCGCTCGCGTCGGCGCTGGAGGGCCACCGCGTGGACGCGGCGTACGAGGCCGAGTACGGCGCGGGCAAGGAGCGCTGGGACCAGGTGGTGGCGCAGGCCTACCGCGCCGCCGACGAGAACGCCGTACCGACCCAGACCCAGCTGCTCGGCGCGCTGGACGCGGTCGTGGGCGACGAGGACGTGGTGATCAACGCGGCGGGCTCGCTCCCCGGCGACCTGCACAAGCTGTGGCGGGCGCGCAGCCCGCGCCAGTACCACCTGGAATACGGCTACTCCTGCATGGGGTACGAGATCCCGGCGGCGATCGGCGTCCAGCAGGCGACCCCGGACACCCCGGTGTGGGCGCTGGTCGGCGACGGCACGTATCTGATGATGCCGACGGAGCTGGTCACCGCGGTCCAGGAGGGCCTGCCGATCAACCTGGTCCTCATCCAGAACCACGGCTACGCCTCGATCGGCGGGCTGTCGGAGTCGGTGGGCGGCGAACGCTTCGGCACCTCCTACCGCTACCGGGCCGCCGACGGCACCTTCAGCGGGGCCCCGCTCCCGGTCGACCTGGCCGCGAACGCGGCGAGCCTCGGCATGGACGTGCTGCGCGCCAAGACCGTGCGGGAGCTGCGGGAGGCCCTGGCCACGGCTCGGGCGTCGGACCGCCCGACGTGCGTCTACGTCGAGACGGACACGGCCACCGCGACCACTCCCCCGGCCGAGGCCTGGTGGGACGTGCCGGTGGCACAGACGGCGTCGCGCGAGGCCGCCGTGGAGGCGAGGACGGAGTACGACCGTCAGGTGTCCGCCCGCCGCACCCACCTCTGACGGCCCCACTCCTCGAGAGAGGTACCTCCATGGCGAAGCCCGGCGGCACGTCACGTGCCGCGACCACCCCCGCGCTCGACTGCCTGGACTTCGCCCTGGACCGGGGCAGTCCGGTGCCGCTGTACTACCAGCTCGCCCGGCAGCTGGAGGAGGCGATCGAGCACGGCGTGCTCGCCCCGGGAAACCTCCTGGGCAACGAGATCGACCTCTCGATCCGCCTCGGCCTGTCCCGCCCGACCGTCCGCCAGGCCATCCAGACCCTGGTGGAGAAGGGCCTGCTGGTCCGACGGCGGGGGGTGGGCACCCAGGTGGTGCACAGCCAGGTCAAGCGCCCCCTGGAGCTCAGCAGCCTGTACGACGACCTGGAGGCGGCCGGACAGGGGCCGGCGACCCGGGTCGTACGCAACGAGACGGTCCCGGCGTCCGCCGACGTGGCGGCCGCGCTGTCCCTCCCGGAGGGGGGCGCGGTCACGGTGCTGGAGCGTCTGCGCCTGGCCCACGGCGAGCCCGTGGCCCTGCTCTGCAACTACCTGCCCGCCGACCTCCTCCACCTCGACACCGACCGCCTGGAGGCCACGGGCCTCTACCGCGTGCTGCGCGCCGTCGGCATCACCCTCCACAGCGCCCGCCAGACCATCGGCGCCCGCTCCGCCACCGCCGAGGAGGCCGCCCGCCTCGACGAACAGGAGGGCGCGGCCGTCCTGACCATGCAGCGCACGGCCTACGACGACACCGGCCGCCCGGTCGAGTACGGAACCCACATCTACCGGGCCTCGCGGTACGCGTTCGACTTCCAGCTGCTGGTCAGGGCCTGAACCGGCGGCCCGATGGACCGGCTTGCCCGGCCGCGGGCGGCACGCCGCACCACTTGACTTCGGCGGGCGAACAGGTGGAAAGTCATGGGTATACGTCGTAAACATACGACGTCTGCACATGCGGGAGCGTCCTGGTATGGCACGCAGTGAGCCACTGCCGTCGACCGTCCTCGTCACCGGCGGGGCCGGTTTCCTCGGTGGGCACACCTGCGTGGAACTCCTCGACCACGGCTACGAGGTGATCGTGGTCGACAACTACTCCAACAGCACGCCTCAGGCCCTGACCCGGGCGGAGCGGATCGCGGGCCGCTACTTCGGCGCCGTCTACGAGCTGGACATCCGCGACCAGCGCGCCCTGTCGGCCGTCTTCGACCGGCACGCCCTGGACGCCGTCGTGCACTGCGCCGGTGTGAGAGCCGTGGGCGCGTCGACCCGGATGCCCGTCGAGTACTACGACGTCAACGTCGGCGGCACGACGTCCCTGCTGCGGACCATGCACGAACACGGGGTGCACCGGCTCGTCTACTCGTCGTCCTGCTCGGTCTACGGCGACGCCGGACCGGGCCCGCTCGACGAGGCCACCCCCGCCCGGCCGACCACCCCCTACGCGGCCTCCAAGTGGGCCTGCGAACAGATCCTCGCCGACGTGTGCCGACGGCGCCCCGAATACACCGTGCTGTCCCTGCGGTACTCCAGCCCGGCGGGTGCCCATCCCAGCGGACTGCTCGGCCCCGAGCCCCTCGGCGATCCCCACGACCTGATGCCGTACCTGGCCCAGGTGGCCGTGGGTCGGCGGGAGCGGCTCCAGGTGTTCGGCGGGGACTACCCCACGCCCGACGGGACCGCGATCCGGGACTACCTCCACGTCATGGACACGGTCGAGGCGCACCGCGTCGCGCTCGACCACCTCGCCGACTCACCCGGCATGCACGTGTACAACCTGGGCGTCGGCAGGGGCAGTTCGGTACTGGAGGTCGTCGCCGCGTTCGCCGACGTGTGCGGCCGGACCATCCCGTACGAGATCGTGCCCCGCCGTCCGGGCGACGTGGCGGAACTGGTCGCCGACGCGAGCGCCGTGGCGCGCGACTGGGGCTGGCGTCCCACACACGACCTCGCCGACATGTGCCAGGACGTCTGGCGCTTCGAGCACCTCAACCCGCACGGGCGTGCCGGCGCGGCGCGGGGCCCGGACTCGAAGCGCTGAGGGCGAACGCCGTCTCCACCAGGGCGATGTGACTGGACGCCTGCGGTGCGTTGCCCAGTTGACGGCCGGCGTCCGGGGCCCACTGTTCGGCCAGCAGGCCGACGTCGTTGCGGATGGCGAGCACGCGCTCGAAGACCTCCCGGGCCTGTTCCGCACGCCCGGTCTCGGCGAGGGCATCGGCGTACCAGAGGGAGCACGCCACGAAGGCTCCTTCCGGTCCCCGTACGCCGTCCACCGGGTGGGCGCCCTCGCCGCTCGCCGCGTACCGGCGCACGAAGCCGCCGTGTTCGAGGCCCCGCATGGCTTGGACCGTTGCGCGCACGCGCTCGTCCCGAGCCGGCAGGAAACCGAGCCGCGGCATCAAGAGCGCGGAGGCGTCGAGGGCCGAGGAGCCGTAGGACTGCACGAACGACTGCCGGCGCGCGTCCCAGCCCTCCCGGCACACCTGGCGGTGCACCTCGTCCCGCATGGCACGCCACTGGCCCGAGGAGCCGTTGCGGCCGAGCAACTCCCCCATCCGCACCGCCCGGTCGGCGGCCACCCAGGCCATGACCTTCGAGTGGACGAACTGCCGTCCCCGCCCGCGCACCTGCCACAGCCCCTGGTCCGGCTCCCGCCAGTGCCGCTGGAGATAGCCCATCATCGCTTCCACCAGGCCCCACACGTGGGCCGGCATGGGGATCCCGGCCCGCAGCGACAGGCAGAGGGCGTCCAGGACCTCGCCGTAGACGTCCAACTGGAACTGGCCCGCCGCGGAGTTGCCGAACCTGACGGGCCGCGACCCCTCGTAGCCGAGCAGCCAGGGCGCCTCGGTCTCCGGCAGCAGCCGCTGCCCGCCCACGCCGTACACGGTCTGCAGGTCGGTGGGGTCGCCCGCGATCGCCCGCACCAGCCAGCCCACCCAGGCCGCCGCCTCGTCGCGGTAACCGCTGCGCAGCAGACAGGACAGGGTCAGGGTGGAGTCGCGCAGCCAGCAGTAGCGGTGGTCCCAGTTGCGTTCGCCGCCGATGCATCCGGGCAAAGACGTCGTCGGGGCGGCGACGACGCCACCCGTGGGTGCGTAGGTGAGCGCCTTCAGGGTGATCAGGGAGCGTACGACGGCGTCCCGCCAGGGCCCCTCGTAGCGGCACCGGGCACTCCAGCGCCGCCAGAAGTCGCCGGTCTCCTTCAGCAGGGTCTCGGCCGGGACACTCAGCGGCGCAGGCGTCTGCGGCACATGGGAGGGCGACCACGCCAGCGTCAGCGCCAGCCGCCGTCCGGCCGGGACCGTGAAGTCGTACAGCGTGGAGTCCTCGCGGTCGAGCGCCGACACCGGGCCGTCGGCGTCCAGCCAGACGGCGTCCGGGCCGGCGACCGCCACCGCGCACCGGTCGACGGCCCGGATCCAGGGCACGACCCGGCCCTGGTGGAAGCGCAGCCGCAGCTCGCTGTGCATGGGCACGGCACCCGAAAGCCCTTCGATCACCCGCACGACGCAGGGAGTTTGGGCTCGGGGCGGCATGAAGTCGGTGACCCGCACGATCCCGGTCGGGGTCTCCCACCGCGTGTCCAGAACCAGCGTGTCCGGCCGGTAGGCCCGCTGTGCGCTTGTGACGGGGGCGAGGGGGGCGACCCGCCAGAACCCGTTGTCGGGCGTGCCGAGCAACGCGGCCAGACAGGCCGGCGAGTCGAAGCGGGGCAGGCACAACCAGTCGACGGAGCCGTCCCTGCCGACCATGGCGGCCGTTTCCAGGTCACCGATGAGGGCGTAGTCCTCAATGGGAGCACTCATGATCGCCCCACAAGCAGGATAAGCCGTATATTTACGTCGTATACGAACATCGTCACACGACGGGACGCGCGAGTCAACGCCGGGCCCACCACCTCCGTACGGGCAGGCCGTTGACCCCTTGACCCCCCACCCACACGGTGCCAACATGGACATATACGCTGTAAACATACATCATCAGGATACGTCCATTCACTCTCCAGGTCGGTGAGCACCGATGCCTCAACTTCCTGCCCCGCAGAGCGCCCAGCGGGTCCCTGATGTCGGCAACGGCCACGAGTCCGCACAGGTCGACCATGCCGCGGCAGCCGTCGCTGTCGTCGGCCTCGGGTACGTCGGTCTGCCCACCAGCCTGGCCCTGCTCGCGGCAGGCAACGAGGTCATCGGCGTCGACCTCAGCGAGAACCGGCTGGAGGCCATCCGCCGCCAGGAGGTGGATCTGCTGCCCGCCGACCACCAGCGCCTCGCCGCGTACGTGGACGACCCGCGGTTCACCATCACGTCGGAGCACGCCGCGATCGCCCGGGCCCGTACCGTCGTGATCTGCGTGCCGACCCCGATCGACCGCCACCTCGTACCCGACCTTCGCGCGCTCTCCGCGGCCTGCTCCTCGGTGGTCGAGCACGCCGTGCCCGGTCAGCTGCTGATCCTCACCTCCACCACCTACGTGGGCGCCACCCGGGATCTGCTGGCCCAGCCACTGACCGAGCGCGGGTTCCAGGTCGGCAGCGACGTGTTCGTGGCGTTCTCGCCCGAGCGCATCGACCCGGGCCGTGCCGAACACCCGCACAACCGCACCACCCGCGTGGTCGGCGGCATGGGTGAGCTGAGCACCAGCCTGGCCGCGGCCGTGCTGCGCCGGACCGCACCCGCCGTGCACGTGCTCTCCTCGACCGAGGAAGCCGAGATGACCAAGCTGTGGGAGAACACGTTCCGGGCCGTCAACCTCGCACTGGCCAACGAGTTCGCCGAGGACTGCCGGGCTCTCGGCCTGCAGCCGCAGCCGATCATCGAGGCGGCGGCGACCAAGCCCTACGGCTTCGTGGCGCACTACCCCGGGCCGGGCGTGGGCGGCCACTGCATCCCCTGCGATCCGCACTACCTGCTCTGGCAGTTGCGGGCGCTGCGCGTCACCTCCCCGCTCGTCGAAACCGCCATGTCCGCGATCGCGGCCCGGCCCCGGCAGGTGGTGCGGCGCGTGCACGACGTCCTCGCCGATCGGGGCACCAGCACCGCGGGCGCCCGGATCCTGGTCGTGGGCGTCACCTACAAGTCGGGCGTCGCGGACCTGCGCGAGTCCCCTGCCCTGGAGATCCTGGCGGAGCTGGCCGACGAAGGCGCCAAGGTGCACTTCACGGATCCGCTGATCACCACGCTCAAGCTCGGCCCGTACCTCTTCGCCGGTGTCACCGAGCCGGAGGCGGAGCAGTGGGACCTGGTCGTGGTGCACACCGTGCAGCCCGGCGCCGCACTGGAATGGCTCGCCGATCAGCCGGCCGTGCTGGACGCCACCTACAGGCTCGGACCGCTCAAGGCCAAGGCGGTTCTGTGAACGCCGCGTACGCCGACCGCAGACCTCCCGGTGCGGGCGCGGTGTCGGCCTCGCAGGGGTCGGGGGCGCAGCTCACCGGTCCGCGACCGGAACGGTCCGGACCGGATCAGGGCGTCCCCACCCGGCCGAAGCCGGCGCCGCCGCCCCTGCCACCCCTTCGCTCGGCACGGCCGCACCGCCCCGGACCCGTGCGACGCTGCCTGGACCGGATGGACCCGGACACCCGCTTCGACGCACGGCGCGTGCTGACCCTGATCTGTCTGCTGCCGCTGCTGGTGCTCCTGGCCCGCGGGGCGCCGGCGCTGCTGCAGGACCCCCTGCTGCTGAGCTACGGCTTCATGGTCCTGCTCGGCACGATCACCATGTTCTACCTCGCCTACACCCGCTACGACGATCCGTCCGAACGCCCCCTGCGCAAACGGCCGAAGGATCTCGACAGCTTTCCCGCACTGCCCACCACGCCGAAGGTGAGCTTCCTGCTCGCGGTCAAGGACGAGGTGGAGTGCATCGAGGACTGCGTGCGCTCCATGGCCACGAGCGACTACCCGAACCTCGAGGTCGTCGTGGTGGACGACCTGTCCGAGGACGGCACCCAGGACGTACTGCGCCGACTGGAGGCGGAGCTCGACATCAGGGTCATCTGTCTGGACGAGAACCTCGGCAAGAAGGGTGCCCTGGTCCGCGCCTGCGAGGAGGCCGACGGCGACATCATCGCCATGACCGACTCCGACTGCTTCCTGGCCCCGGACGCGCTCACCCGCTGCGTACGCGCGCTCGTCGCGCACCGCGAACTGGGCGCGGTGAGCGGCCACGCCCGCGCGCTCAACGCGGACTTCAGCTTCTGGACGAAGGCCCAGGACGTCTGGTTCGAGGGCCAGTTCCGGGTGGTGAAGGCGACCGAGGCCACCTTCGGCACCGTCACCTGCGTCTCCGGCCCGTTGGCGGTGTTCCGGCGCGACGCCATTTTCAACTACCTGCCCGCCTGGGCCGACGACCATTTCATGGGCGCCCCCTTCCGCTTCTCCACCGACCGCCAGCTCACCGGATACGTCCTCGGCCAGGTGTGGAGGGGCCAGTCGCTCAAGGCCCAGTACGCAAACTCGCCGTTCGTCACGGAGCGGGACTACCCGGAGCGCAGATGGCGGGTCGGCTACGTCTACTCGGCCAAGGTGTGGACCAATGCGCCGCCCCGCTTCCGGCCCTTGATGAAGCAGCAGATCCGCTGGAAGAAGAGCTTCATCCGCAACCTGTGCTTCACCGGCACCTTCATGTGGCGCATGGGCCCGGGGCCGGCGACCCTCTACTACGGCCACGTCCTGTGGGTGACCGCCGCACCGCTGATGGCCTTCCGGCACATGATCTGGGCGCCGATGCACGGGGCGGCCTTCCTCACCCTGCTCTACCTGTGCGGAATCATCTTCAAGGGCTGTGCCTACGGCATCGCCTTCCTGATCGACAACCCCGGCGACAGCCGCTGGATCTACCGGCCGGCGATGGGCCTGCTCTCCACGTTGCTCCTGGCCTGGATGCTGCCGTACTCCTTCGCCACCATCCGGCGAGGGGTCTGGTCGAGGAGTGCTACGTGATGGACACCCGGCGCAAGGTCGACCTCCGCAGGGCCGGACACCTGCTCGGCCTCCTGCTGTCCCTCGCCGTGGTCGGCCTCCTGAGACTCGACGGTGCTCACCCGGGGAGGCCTTCCGCCACGGGCTCGCCTTCAGGACCGGCCGAGATGGCGACAACCGCCGGATCGCCCCGTCGTCCCGCGGCGATGCGGCCGGTCGAGGAGTGCCACCCGACGATCAACCCGTACAAGGTCCACCTCCGCAAGGCGGGACGCCTGCTCGGCCTCCTGCTGTCCCTCGCCGTGGTCGGATTCCTGTACTCCATGGTGCTCACCCGAGGAGGCATCCTCTCGTGACCGCGACCGGGCCCCCGCCGGAGCCGAACCCGCTGCTCGATGTCCGCCGCGGTCGGGCCGGACGAAGCGTCCGCCTGCTCACCCACTGGTCGGCCCGCACCGGACTGATCCTGCTCGCCCTGTCCGTCCTCATGCTGCCGTTCTACGTGGCCTCGCAGTACTACCTGGAGCAGAAGTACGTGAGCAAGCAGGCCGACCCGCCGGTGACCCACATCGACGCCACCGCGGCCACGACGGCGTCACGGCTGGCCCTGGAGCTGCCGGCGGCCACGGCCCCGGTCGTGCTGACCTACCACGACATCAACAGCGGCAACCCCAGCAAGTACGTGGTCACGCCCGCCGCTTTCGACGCCCAGATGGCCGCGCTGAAGAAGGCGGGGTACCGCGGTCTGACCAGCCAGGAGTTCGTCAACTACCTCAAGGGCGGCCCCGCTCCGCCGAGGTCGGTCTTCATCACCTTCGACGACGGCCCGCGGGGCCTGTGGAGCAATGCGGACCGCATCCTGGCCCGCCATCACCTGCACGGCTCCGTCTTCCTGATCACCTCCCGGGTGGACGATCGCCCCTATTACCTCTCCTGGCGGGAGATCGGGCGGATGGCAGGCTCCGGCCGGTGGGACTTCCAGGCCCACACCCACGACCTGCACCACCGTGCCCGGACGGACGCCGCCGACCACCGCGGCTCCGCCCTCTCCAACCGACTGTGGCTGACTGACCGGCACCGGCTGGAGACCTGGTCGGAATACCAGGCACGGGTGTCCGCGGACATCAGGACGAACATCCAGAAGTTCAAGAGCCACGACCTGCCGAGGCCCCAGCTCTTCGCCTACCCCTTCAGCGAGGCATCCGAGCGCGGCAACCTGCCTCCGGGGACCACGCTGCAGGGCCTGCTGTCCGAGCACTACGCGGCCACCTTGTCCAACAAGTCCCCCGATCCGCTGGGGCCGCCGGTCGCCGCCAGCCGACGCGCCGCAGCGGACCGAACGGTCCAGCGGCTCGAGGTGACCGCCGCGACCACCCCTGACGAACTGCTCTCCGACGTCGCCGAGTGGACCCAGAGGCCACCCGTCGCCTCTTCCCCGTTGACCGAACCCGCGCTGTGGACGCGCGACGACGGCACCGGCGGACACGGCATCGACGTCTTCACCAGGCGCAGGCCCTTCGCGGGCACGGACCACTACGCCGCCGCCGTGTACCGCCCTCTCGGGAGCGTGGACTGGACCGACTACCGGGTGGACGCCACCGTCACCGGGCTCGCGAACGGGGCCAACCAGGCCGCCGTCTCGGTGCGCAACCGCACCAAGAACCTGGTCGTGATCAGCGTCAGCCAGGACACGGCCACACTCGAACACGGCGGACGAAAGGTGGTCGTCCGCAAGCTGGCGCCGAAGAGTGCGCACACCCTGAGCGTCAGCGTGCACGGCGCCACCACCACGGCCCGGGTGGACGGCACCACCGAGCTCGACTGGGTCGCCGAGAACGTCCCCGCCACCGAACTCACCGGAGGCTTCGGCATCCGGGTCGGCAGCAACCGTCAGGGCGCCGCACACCCGGCCTTCAGCAAGCTGCGTCTTTCCCCCCTGCCGCACAGGACCCCCACGGCCGCCGTCAGCCGGCAGACCGTGACCGAATCGGCGCTGCTCGCCCCCAACGCCTATTGGCAGAGCGCCCCCGGAGTGCGGGCGCCGTTCCAGATCAAGGAAGGTGTGATCACGCCACTGGGCCGTGTCGCCCTGTCGTGCCAAGGGGCGTACGAACCCGCCCGTACACAGGAATGGACCGACTACACGGCGAGCGGCACGATCTCCAAGCTGTACGATCCTGGGGTGAAAGGTGCAATTCAGGTCAGGGTGGGCAGTCCGCAGGTGATCAGCGTGCAGGTCTCCCACAGCCGGCTGGAGGTGCTCTCCGGGGACGCCGACAGTCAGAGTCTGGTCGGGACCCGCGACCTGAAGGCTGCCGATTCCCACCAGGTGTCGGTCACGGTGACCGGCCGGTCCACGGTGCTCAGGGTGGACGGCACGGTCCGGATGACGCTGCCCGCCGAGGGAGAGGCCGGAGGCGTGGCCTACGCCGCGTACCGGGACGCCACCCGGCTCTCCTGGCCGCCCCTCGCCGACCTCGAGGTCCTACCCGTGGCGGGCGGATGAGCGACGAGCCACGCAGAGCCGTCCTCCGAACCGAGGGCCGGAGGGCCTCCCGGCGGACACTCGTCGTCGTCCTGCTGCTGGCCACCACCGCGATCATCGGAACCGGCACGGCCCTGGTCATGAGGATGACCGGGGAGACACCGCGCAAGCCCGCAGCCCACGGGGAGCAGGGTTTCGCCCCGTTCGAGCCGCGTTTCGCCGAGGGGGGCCTGGTCACCAACGAGTTCGCCTTCCTCCACCCGAGAAACCGGCACGCGAGGGTGTCCCGCGACTGGATCGCCACCAGCGGCTCCCTCTTCGCCAAGGACGGCGCGGGCTGGACGGGCGTGCCCGACGTCGGCGACACCGGCGCCGACTCCGCCCGTCACACCGACTCGGCCGTCTTCCGTCTGGTCTCGCGCCGGCGCGACTTCGGTGCGGTCACGGTGAGTGTGCGGAGTCGACTGCAACCGCCCGTCACCACGCCGAAGACCCCCGCCCGGGACTGGGACGGCGGCCACATCTGGTTGCGGTACCACAGCCCCGAGGAGCTGTACGCGATCAGCTTCCGCCGCCGCGACGGCGCGGTGGTGATCAAACGCAAGATTCCGGGCTTCGGCCCCGAGGACGAGGACACCGGAGGCTACGCGACCCTGGCCGAGGGCAGACACGCCATCTCCTACGACGCCTGGCACCGGGTGTCGGCAAGCGCCGCCAACCTGCCCTCGGGATCAGTGCGGCTCCGACTCGACATCGACGGGAAGACGGTTCTCACGGCCGAGGACCGCACCCCGGGGCCGCTGCGCCGGCCGGGCGGAGTGGGACTCAGGGCGGACAACACCGAGTTGCTCTTCGCGGGCTTCCGCGCCGTGCCGGCGCCCACACCGACGTCGGGATGACCTGACCCCTGCCGTCACGCGCCCCGCGTCACGTGCCCGCGATGAACCGGTCGAGCAGGGCATTCAGACCTACGGCCAGCGGCTCGGGCCCTCCGCGCTCGGCGAGCCCGGGTGCGATGGCGCGCAGCCGGGGGAGTTCCTGCGCGGGCATGAGGTGCAGGCCGAGCCGGAACGCGGGCTCGGGTTCCTCGGGGTTGTCCACCATGGCCCGCAGCTCGACCAGGAAATAGCCGAGGAGCCAGGCGGTGACCGCCTGCAGGACCAGCGCGGCGGTGCGTTCGTCCATGCCGGCCCGGTCGAACAGGGCGAGGAGGCGCTCGTGGAACCGCAGCACCGGCATCGGGCGCCGGGCCAGGGGCACAGCCAGCATGCGGGTGGCGAGCAGCGGCGCGACATGGGGGTGTGCCAGCGAGACGCGGCGGGTCTCCTGGGCGATGCGGTGCAGCTCCTCGCGCCATGGAACGGGCTCGCCGAATCCTTCGCCCGGTGCCGGCACGGAGGTTGCCAGATTCTCCTCGAGTTCGAGGTACAGGGCCTCGACCAGGCCGTCCAGCAGTGCCTCCTTGCCCGCCGCGTAACGGTAGAGGGCCATGGCCTCCACCTCCAGTTCCGCGCCGAGCCTGCGCATGCTCAGCGCGGACAGTCCTTCGCGGTCCACCACATCGAGACCGGCCGTCAGCACCCGCTCGCGGCTCAGCCGCCCGTAGCGTCCCCGGTCGCCGACGCGCCGTCCGCCGCGGGCGTCCGTCCCATGGGTCATGCGTCGCCTCACTTGTTCTGTGCCGCGTTGCCCGCTGCCAGTGAGTCGCTGATCCGGCGGGCGGTGAAGCCGGTCCCGCACACGAATCGCAGGAGCGGGCCGAAGGTGGGAGCGGCGGCCAGCCCCGCGAAGTACAGGCCGGGCAGCGAGGACTGGAAGTCGGCGGACAGTTGCGGCGCACCGGCCAGCTGGGGCGGACCTACGGCGTTCTTGCGTACCGCCCGGCGCAGTTCCGGACTCAGCAGCGCCACCCTGTCGATGTCGACCAGGTATCCGGTCCCCGCGATGACGTGGTCCGCGTACAGGGTCTCCACGTCTCCGCCGGGATCCGACACCCGCAGCCGCACACCGCCGTTCTCGCGCGCCGCCGAGTGAAGACTACGGCCGGACATCACGGGGACACGGCCCTGCACGCGTTCCCGGAGCCACCATGCGCCGGACGGCCCCAGCACCGTGCGCAGGAGGTGGGCACGGATGTGGGCCGGCAGGTGACGGATGGCCGCGGGTCCACGGCTGCAGACCACCAGCGGCCATCCGGTGCCCATCACGGCCTCCGGCCACATCAGTCGAGCGTGGAGCGGACGGTCCCGCGCCCAGTCGGCCTCGGGAGGAGGTCCGAAGGACGGACGGGTGCGGGCGACCACCGTGGGCCGCGCTCCGGCCTCGTGCAGCAGAGCCGAGGTCTCCAGGGCGGACTGGCCGCTGCCCACCACGACGACGCGTCGTCCCTCGAACGCCGCCAGGTCGGTGTGATCCGCCGTGTGCGAGACGAGGCCGTCCTCCCGCAGCCCGGTCAACTCGCGTGGTACGTACGCGAAGGGATGGACGCCGGTGGCGACCACGACGGCGCGCGCGGTGAACTCCTCCCCGGAGTCCAGCGTGACCCGGAACCGGCCGTCGTGGGTGCGGTCGAGGCAGCGCACCGCGGTCCGTTCCAGCTCGGGGACGCAGTTCTGCTGGAACCAGATCCCGTAGCGCACGAACTCGGACAGCGGCACCGGTTCCCGCTCGCGGCCCGGGTGGCGTCCCTCCTGGACCCGGAAATCCCCGAGCCCGTGCCCCGGTGCGGGGGCGGCGATCGACGAGGAGAACGGGGACGACTTGAGGTGCATCTCGCGCGGCATGTGCGAGCGCCAGCCCTCCATCGGCTCCCCGAAGATCCGGTACGGCACTCGGCGGCCCCGGAGGTGGGCGGCGATCGAGAGTCCGTAGGGGCCTGCTCCGACCACGGCGACTTCGGTGTGTCCTGAAGGCTTCATGGTTTCCCGGTTTTCTTGACTGTCGACCCTTGTGCGGCGTATGTATGTATACATCGTAAACGTACAGGTTTGGGCATTCAAGGCCGGCCGGGACGGGACCGGCCAAGAGGTGAGGCAGCGAACATGGCCGTCGTGGACGAAACGACCGGCGCCGGACCGGCGAAGACCGCGGGAAGCACGCGCGTGCGCCGTCACCGCGGATCTTCCGTCCCGCTCCTGGTCGCGGTCGACGCGATCGCCGCGGCCGTCGCCGCGTGCGGGGTGCAGCTGCTCTTCCATCGCTGGTTCGTCCCGGCCCTGCTCGTCCCGCTGTGGCTCCTCTCGCTGGCGTCTCAGCGGGCCTACGGGCCCGCCACCGACACGGAGTGTTCCCGCCGGGTTGTGGGGGCGGCCTGCCTGGCCGCCGCCGCGGCCGGCACCGCATGGTGGTTCGCGCCGCGCGACGAACTGCTGCACGACACACTGGTCGCGCTGCCGCTCGCCACCGGACTGACGGTCGGCCTGCGCCGGTACCGACCGGCTCTTCTGCGCTCCAGCTCGGGCCGGAGCACCGACCGGGTGCTCGTGCTCGGCCCCGCCGAGTCCGCCGCCGAGTTGATCGCGGCACTGCGCGCGGGACACGGGCCGCGACCGCAGGTCGTCGCAGTCCACCAGGCCCGCCCGACGGCCGCCGACGGCCGGGCCGACACGGACGCCGGGGCGTCCGGCGACGCCACGGACCTGCTCAGGGTGGTACGGCGGACCGGCTGCGACGCGGTCATCGCGCTGCCGGGCCCCGAGTTGGGCGCCGAGCGACTGCGGCGCCTGTCCTGGGAGTTGGGGGCGGAGGGCGTCGACCTGATGCTCGCGCCGGTCCTCGCCGACGTCGCGGCCCGAAGACTGGCCGTGCGTCCGGTCGCCGGAGTGCCCCTTCTGCAACTGCGCCCGCCCGTGCTCTCCGGGCTGCCCCGCCTCCTCAAAGAGCTGACCGACCGTCTGCTGGCCTTGCTGGGCATCCTGCTGCTGGCTCCGCTGATGGTGGTCATCGGCGCCTGGGTGCGGCTCGACAGCCCAGGACCCGCGTTCTTCCGGGAACGCAGAATCGGGCGCGACAGCCATGAGTTCACTCTTCTGAAGTTCCGGACCATGCACCGTGGCGCGGACCGGCGCAAGGGCGAACTCGCCCACCTCAACCACTACGGCAGCGACCGGTTCTTCAAGATCACGGACGACCCGCGGGTCACCGGAGCGGGGGCCTTCCTGCGTTCGTCCTCACTGGACGAGCTGCCTCAGCTGTTCAACGTGGTAGCGGGCCAGATGTCCCTGGTCGGTCCGAGACCCCTGGTGAAGGACGAGGTCGCCGCCCTGAGCGAAGACGGGAGTCACCGGCTTCTGGTCAAGCCGGGCATGACCGGGTTGTGGCAGGTCAGCGGCCGCTCCTGCCTGCCGACCGAAGAGCGGGTCCGACTCGACGTGAGCTACGTCGAGAACTGGTCGGCCGCCCTGGACCTGTCCATCCTGCTGCGGACGCCGGCCGCGGTCGTGCGCCGGACCGGCGCGAGCTGACCCGTGCCGTGGGCGTGAGCCCCACTCGACGCGCCCACCGAAGGAGCCCCCATGAGCGACCAGGCACCGGCACTGCTCGTCAAGGTGGGGCAGTTTCCGCAGCTTCACGGCGGTCTCGGGGTGGTGCGCACATTGGGGCGTATGGGCGTCCTGACGTACGCCATGGTCGAGGACCGCTTCACCCCGGTCGCCCTCTCACGCCATCTCGCCGGCCGCTTCGTCCGACCGACGACGGGAGGGGAGGCCACTTCGGAGCTGGTCTCCGCCCTCCTGCGGATCGGCCGGGAGATCGGGCGCCCCACCGTCGCCGTGGCGGAGGGCGACGAGGCCGCCGTCCTGCTGGCGGAGAACGCCGACCGCCTGGCCGAATGGTTCGTGCTTCCCCCCGTGCCGCCCGAGCTGCCCCGCAGACTGGCCAGCAAGGAGGGGCTGCACGGGATCTGCCAGGAGCACGGGGTGCCCACCCCCCGGACCCGATCGCCGGTCGACCTCGCCGAGTTGGTCGCCGTGAGTCGGGACTGGGGCTTTCCCGTGGTCCTGAAGGACAGGGAGCCGTTCACCAAGCTCAACGACTCCGCTGTCGGGCACACCACAGTCGTCCACGACGAGGCCGAGCTGCTCGCCCGGTGCGGGAGGGCCGGGTCCCCCTCCGTCATCGTGCAGGAGTACATCCCTCTGGAACGTGCCGAGGAGTGGTTCACCCACCTCTACGTGGACGCGGGAGGCATACCCCGGCTCGTCTTCACCGGGCACAAGCTCCGCTCCTGGCCGCCCGGGACAGGGCTCACCACCCGGGCGCGGGCCCGGTCCAACACCGTCCTGGCCACCCTGGCCGCAGAGCTGTGCCGAGCCCTCGGCTACCGCGGGATCGCGGACCTCGACTGGCGCTTCGACCTGCGCGACGGCAGCTACAAGCTGGTGGACTTCAACCCTCGGTTCGGACAGCAGTTCCGCCTCTTCAGCACCGCGGGAGGACTGGACGTGGTCCGCGCGATGTACCTGGACCTGACAGGTCGGCACGTCCCGGACGGCACACAGATCGACGACCGGGGCTTCATCGTGGGCAATCTGGACGCGGCATCGGCGACGGTGACCGCCTGGCGTGAACGCCGGCTCCCGGCAGCGCTGCCGCGGCGCGACCTCGAACGGGCCTGGCTGAGCCGGGACGATCCCCTGCCCGCGGTCGCCGAGTCGGTGCGCTTCAGCGGCACCGTCGCCCGGCGGCTCACAAAACCGCTGCGCACCCTGCGCGTGCCGGACAAGGGTGCCCCGGACGGGCATGAACCACCGCACGGGCCGGTCCGTGCCCCCGCAGGTCCGCTCCTGTCGCGGAAGGGTGCGGCGAAGTGACACGGGCCATCCTGCACATCACCCAGTCGAGCGAGGCAGGCGTCGCCCGAGTGGTCACGGACCTGGCCGCCGGGCAGTGCGCGAAAGGCGACCGGGTGACCGTGGCGTGTCCGGGCGTCGGCACGTTGTCGTGGACAGCCGCACGGCGCGGGGCCCGAACGGTGCGCTGGGACGCCGTACGGTCGCCCGGTCCGGCGCTTCCGCACGAGGTCGCCGGAGTGCGCCGCATCGTGGACCTGGTGCGGCCGGACGTCGTGCACCTGCACAGCGCGAAGGCGGGCCTCGCGGGCCGCCTGGCGCTGCGCGGGCGCCTTCCCACCGTCTATCAACCGCATGCCTGGCCGTTCGCCGCCGTGTCCGCCGCTCTGCGGACCGCCGCCGTGCGGTGGGAGAGGGCGGGAGCGCGCTGGGCGCACCAGGTGGTGTGTGTCAGCGAGGGCGAGCGTGCCCAGGGGGTGGCCGCGGGCATCCGGTGCCGGTACACCGTTGTCCGCAACGGGGTGGACCTCGACTGGCTCACCCCGCCGGATGCCTCCTCGCGTGAGGCCGCACGGTACCGCCTCGGCGTCCTGGGCACGGGACCACTGGCCGTGTGCGTGGCGCGTCTGTGCCGGCAGAAGGGGCAGGACGTGCTGCTCGACGCCTGGGCGGAGGTGGCGGGCCGGATACCGGAGGCACGGCTGGTGCTGGTCGGGGGCGGTCCGGACCGTTCGCTCCTGGCGGCACGGGCGTCGCCGACAGTCGGGTTCGCCGGGGCCGTCGTCGATCCCCGTGACTGGTATCTCGCGGCCGATCTCGTGGTGCTGGCCTCGCGGTGGGAAGCGGGGATGGCACTGGCCCCTTTGGAAGCCATGGCATGTTCCCGCCCCGTGGTCGTCACCGATGTGCCGGGAGCGCGGGAATTCCTCCCGCCCTCTCATGTGCCGTTCGCCGTCGTGCCGTTGGAGGAGCCGGGCGCTCTGGCAGCCGCCGTGACACGTCTGCTGGCCGATCCGGCGACCGGTCGTGTCCTCGGCGCCCAGGCGCAGGCACACGTCCGCCGCCATCACGGGGTGCGCCAGGTCGTCGAGCGGATGGACACCGTGTACGACGCCGCCCAGCGGGTGTGGGCCGCGGGGCTCCACGGCGCGGACCCTGCGGCGGTGGACGCCCGGGCCGGGTAGAGGTGGTCACGGCCGGTGGGCGCGGCCGATCAGCGAGTGCAGGGCGGGGCGCAACGACGGCACCGCCCCGACCATCCGGCGCATGGCGGGATAGCTCCGCAAGGTCTTCAGGCGGAAGGTCGCGTCGGTCTCGGTAGCGTTGATGTCGACGCGTGGCACGGCGTAGCGTCCGGCACCGTCGTGCACGCTGAAGGCGATCTCGTATCCGGCTTCGGCCACCGCTGCGCGTGTGGCGGCGTCGTGCGTTCCGTAGGGGTAGGCGAAGGCGCGGACACGCCTGCCGGTGATGTCGGCCAACACCGCGGCGGCGTCCACGAGGCTGCGGGCCAAGGTCCCGGTCGTGGCGTTCGTCAGGTCGCAGTGGTCCCACCCGTGGCACTCGACGTCCAGCCCCGCGTCCACCAGGGCGCGCACGCCCTGCACGTCCAGGAGTGGTTCGTCGGGCATCCCGGCCATCCATGTGGAGGTGCCGCCGAGCATGCCGCCGAGCACGAAGGCGGTAGCGGGTACCCCCAGTTCGCACAGGACCGGCAGCCCCTCCTCCACCAGGGCCAGGTAACCGTCGTCGAACGTCACCAGCACGCTGCGCCCCGGGAAGTCGCCGCGCAGGTACCGGTCGAGCGTCAGGGGCGTCCAGCCCCGGTCGAGGAGGTGCCGCAGCTGTCTGCGGAGCGTGTCGGCCGGGACGAACAAGCAGCTCCGGTCCGTTTGGGCGGGCCGTGTGCCGACACCGTGGTACATCAGCACCAGCGGCGACCTGACCGGGAGGGCACCACTCATGGCGAACCGTCCGTATCCGGAACGTCCGCGGCGGGTCCGTCCGCTCTCGTCCCCCGGACCAGTCCGCGCCCGGCGCCGGCCACCTTGGCCAGGTCGCGCACCACCGCCGCGACGGGGACCAGGGGCAGCGCCGCCCAGTGGCGCCGGCGCACGACCCTGGTGAGCGGCACCGACACGTACACCGCGAACGCGGTGATCGCGGCGGACCGGGCGCGCGGGCCGGTCATCACCGCGGCGACGGCGGTGGCGTAGGCGAACGCCCTGGCCAGGTCCCGGCCCACCAGGCGCGGGTCGGCCGACTGTCCGCCGCCCTCGCCGTAACGGAAGTACATCGCCGCCGTCCGGCGCAGGGTCGGCCGTTGTTCCCAGCGGACCTCGGCCGCGGAGGCAAGGACCGCCCGGCGGCCGGTGTCGACCACGGCGCGGCCGAAGAGCACGTCCTCACAGGTCCGCAGATGTTCGGGAAAGCCCCCGGCGTCCTGCCAGGCGGCGCTGGAGAAGGCCATCGAACGCCCGGTGGGCATGGTCGCGTCGAGTCCGCGGCCGAACAGCCGGCAGTACAGGCGGGTCCACGGTCCCGGATGGCGGGCCTCCTCGGGGACCGGATACCCCACCGCCGACATGGCCCGGGCCGACGCCCGGTGGCCGTCCACTCGGTAGGCACCCGTGATCAGGTCGGCCGGGACGGGCTCCGCCGCCGCGGCGCGAAGCCGCTCCAGCCAGTCCGGAGCGGGGTGACAGCCCGCGTCGGTGCAGGCGATCAGTGCGTTGCCCGCCGCACGCACGCCGGCGTTGCGTCCGGCCGAGATGCCCGAGCCCGGGAGCCGGAGCAGGCGGATCCGGGCGTCCTTCGAGGCCCAGGCCTCGACCCGGTCGGCCGTGCCGTCGGTCGACCCGCCGTCGACGACGACGATCTCGTCGCCGTCCTCGACCAGTTGGGGAACCAGCAGGCCGAGCAGCCGGTCGATGACGTCGGCCTCGTTGAGCACGGTGGTCACCACCGAGACCGGCGCGGTCCCGATCAGCCCCGCTCCCGGTAGCCGCGCGGCCTCGGACAGGACCTGCGCCAGCCGTGCGGCGCACTCGGCCGGGCCGGGGTGAGCAGCGGTCAGGCGGCGTCCGACCGCGCCCATGGCGGCACGGGTGTCACGGTCCGCCAGACGCCGCAGCGCCCGAGCCACCTCGGTGGAGTCGCCGGCCGGCACGGCGATACCGGCGTTCGCCGCACCCGGCTGCGCCACCCGCTCGGCGACGGGGCTGCCCGCGGTGGTGATCACCGGGACCGCGGAGCGCATCGCCTCCAGCGCGACCGCACCGAACCCCTCCGGATAGGGCATGGACGGTGTGGGCTTGGTCAGCACCGCGGCCGCGTCAGCACCGGGGATGATCCGCCAGGCGTCCTGGATCCAGCCCGTGAAGTCGACGCGGTCACCCACCCCGAGGTCGGCGGCCAACCGGGAGAGCCGGCTCCGCTCCCCCGGTTCGGTCGGCGCGTCGTCGCCGACCACGGCCAGTCGCCAGCGCTCGCCCCCGGGCTTCGCAAGGGCCTCGATCGCGTCGTCCACGCCCTTGTTGGAGACCAGACGGCTGACGGCGAGCAACAGCGGCTCGTCATGGCCCTCCGCGAGCCGTGCACCGTGTCGTGCCAGCTCCTCCCGGGCGGCCTCGCGGGACAGCGCGGTGCCTTCCGGCGCGGGGAACGGTACGAGCACGGCCCGCGGATGTCTCGAGGCGAGGACCAGTCCCTCCGCCGTCGCCACGCAATCGTCGGTGAGCATGGCCAGGAAGCTCATCAGGCGGGGGTGGGTGTAGTCGTGCTTGGCCCACACGCATCGCACGCCGGCGAGCCACGCCGCCGGTCCGCACACGCACGCCGCTTTGACCCCGTTGGCGAGGACCACGTCCGGCCGGTTCACCCGCAACCGGCGCGCGAGGGACACCGCGGAGGCCGCCACGGCCGCTCCGGTCCGGCCCGTGGAGCGCGTGGCGCAGGGCACGCCCCTGCGGCGGAACTGCTCGTCCAGCGGTCCCGGGCCCAGCATGACGGCGTCCACGTCCAGCCGGTCGGTGGCGTCGAGCAGCGCCAGCAGCCAGAGTTCCGCACCGCCGATGACCCCGGCGTGCGTCACCACCGTGACGCGCAGTGGACGGTTCATCGGGCCCTCCTGCTCAACACCGAGCGGCAGCGGCAGCTCCGGCGTGCCCGCCACCGGCCGGTCCCACCTGGTCAATGCTCCGCCGATCCCCGCACCGACGCCAACAGATGGCCCACGCCGGGTATGTTTACGGCGTATACGCATACGGTCGCCCCTGCTGGGCTGGGGGGGCAAGGAGGCGCGGAATGGCTGACGGATCCGGAAACCCCGCGCGTCGCGCGAGCGATCGCGGGCGCTACGGCAGGCTCAATCGCGAGCGCGTGCTGGCCGCCGCCCTGGACCTGGTCGACCAGGAGGGGCTGTCGGCCCTGAGCATGCGGCGCCTCGGGGCCGAGCTCGGCGTTGAGGCAATGGCGCTGTACCGGTACGCGGCCAGCAAGGAGGCCCTGCTGGACGGTCTGGTCGAGGCCCTCTACCTCGAACTGGAGGAGCGGCTGACCGCCCAGCAGGCGCACGGGGACGAGACCACCGGAGCACCCGGATGGCGTACGGGGCTCCACCGCGTCGCGCGGGCGACCTACGACGTCTGTTTCGACCACCCCCGGGCGGTACCGCTGCTGTCCACGCGCATGCTGGCGGTGCCGCTGGCCCGTCGGCCGCCGGCCGTGCTCAGGGACCACGAGCGGGTGCTGGTGCTGCTGCGGGAGGCCGGGTTCGACGACGACCGGGTGGCCGTCGTCTTCCGGGCCTTCACCGCCTGGCTCCTCGGCTACGTGTCCGTGGAGCTGCGTCCGATGGTGGACAACCCCGACGAGTCGGACCCGGCGTTCCGCCTGGGCCTGCACCGGATGCCACCGCAGGAGCTGCCGGCCCTCCGGGACATCGCCCCCGCGCTCGCCGACCGCGGCGGTCCGGAGGGGCTGGCGGCGGGGCTGGACGCGCTGCTCGACCGGTTCGTCGACACGGCGTGACGGGCCCGGCGTACCCCTCACAAGCCGTCCAAGCCCTCCAGGCCGTCAGTGAACCCCGTCCAACCGGGCCCGCTGCTCTCCCGTGAGCTCCAGATCCACCGCCGCCAGGTTCTCCTCCAGCTGGGCCAGGGACGACACCCCGGCGAGCGGGACGATGGGCAGGTCGCCGCCGATCTGCCAGGACAGGACGACCTGGTTGACGGTGGCGCCCGTTTCCTTCGCCACCTCGGCCAGGACCTTCAGGCGGGGCGGCGTACCCGGGTGGTCGAAGTCCGCGGGGAGGCGGTCCGGGTGGGTGTAGGCGCCCTTCAGGAGGGGTGAGTAGGCGACCAGGGTGAGGGCGGGCTCCGCGCGCAGGTAGCTCAGCAGGTCCGCGCCCGCGTGGCCGAGGCTGCCGTCGGGGAACAGGGGTTCCGGGACGTCGGTGCGGGGGCGCAGATGGCTGTGGGCGTACTGGAGGACCTCGTACCCGGGCAGGCCGGCCGCTGCCGCCAGGGCGCGGGCACGTTCCACCCGCCAGATCGCGTGGTTGCTCGCGCCGAGCAGGCCCACCGTGCCCTCGGCCACCAGCTCGGCGAATCCCTCCACCGTCTCCTGGAGCGGGACCTCATGGTCCTCTATGTGCGCGTAGAGGAGGTCCAGCTTGGGCACGCCCAGGCGTTCCCGGCTGCGTTCCGCGGCCTCGCGGATCACCTTGGCCGACAGGCCCTCCGCGTTGTCGACGTAGCTCGTGCCGGGGGCCAGGGGGCGGGCGCCGAGCTTCGTGGCGATGACGATCTCGTCGCCGATGTCGCGGCTGCGCCGCCACCGGCCGAGCAGCTCCTCGCTCTGGCCGCCCTGGCCGCCGTCCTCCCAGAAGGCGTAGTTGTCGGACGTGTCGATGAAGTTGCCGCCGGCCTCGACATAGCGGTCGAGGACGGCGAAGGAGGTCTCCTCGTCGGTCCGTGAGCCGAACAGCATCGAGCCGAGTGCGAGGACGCTGACCTCGCGGCGGGTCGCCGGGTCGGTGCCGATGGTGCGGTAGCGCATGGTGATGTCCTCCCGTGTGTGCCCCGAGAACGGGTGCACACGGGAGTCTTCATGCTGGAGCGCACTTCAAGTCAAGGGCTGTCGCGGTCACTTGGCGAACGGGCCCTCCAGAGCCGCCCATTGGAGCAGCATGATGGTCTTGGCGTCGGCGATCTCCCCGGTACGGATCATCCCCAGGGCCCTGCGGAAGGGCAGTTCGAGGATCTCGATGTCCTCGCCCTCCTCGTCGAGACCGCCTCCCTCGTGGGTGCGGGTCGACGCGGCGTACTCGGCGGCGTAGAAACTGACACGCTCGGTGACCGAACCGGGGCTCATGTAGACGTCGAAGACGTGGCGGACCTCGCCGATCGTGTGCCCGGTCTCCTCGACGACCTCGCGCCGAACGGCGATCTCGGGGTGCTCGTCATCGTCGTCGAGCAGACCCCCGGGGGTCTCGATCAGCATTCCGTCGGGGTGTCCGTTGACATACACCGGGAAGCGGAACTGGCGGGTGAGCAGGACGGTTTCGCGTTCGGTGTCGTACAGCAGCATGGTGGCGCCGTTGCCGCGGTCGTGGGTCTCGCGCTGCTGGGTGCTCCAGGTGCCGTCGGCGCGCTGGAGGTCGAAGGTCGTGGCCCGCTCGACGTACCAGTGGCTGGACAGCAGTTTCACCTCCCGGACCTTGACGCGCGGGTTGCCGGTCAGGTCGAGGCCCGTGCGGTCGAGTCCGGTGCGGCCCCGGCGGTCGGGGAGGTCGACGCCCTCGGTCATCGGACACCCGCCGGACGGGATGAGGAGCGGGAGAACCTGTCGTGGTGCGAGTTGGTCATGACCGCTTCTACCATTCCGGGCCGACCGGCGTCGCGTACGGCACCCCTTCCCCGGCGGGCCCCGCGCTGCTTAGCGTGCTCCCATGGATCATCCGCCGCGCCCGTCCGTACGCCACTTCGATCACTGCCCCTGGCTCTTCGCCGGCGAGGCGACCGAGGAACAGCGCATGGCGCAGCGGGAGGTTCAGCGGGCGATCGGCGGCGACACCGGGATCGGTGAGCGGTGCTACGTCGCCGAGTCCGCGGCGGTGTTCCCGGACCGGCTGCGGCTCGGCGACGACTCGTACATCGCCGCGCACGCCTATGTCACCGGCGAGCTGACCACCGGCTCGGACTGCACGCTCAACCCGTTCACCACGGTGCGCGGGAACGTCGTCCTCGGCGACGGTGTCCGCATCGGCGCACACACCTCGCTGCTCGGCTTCAACCACTCCATGGCCCCCGACCGGCCCGTCTTCCGCCAGCCGCTCACCAGCCGGGGCATCCGGGTCGGGGACGACGTCTGGATCGGCTCGCACGTCATCGTCGTGGACGGCGTGACGATCGGCGATCACTGCGTGATCGGGGCGGGGGCGGTGGTCACGAAGGACCTGCCGGCGTGGTCGGTGGCGGCGGGGAACCCGGCCCGGGTCCTGCGGGACCGGCGGGAGGCGGGGGCGACGGGCCAGGTGGACGCAGGGACGGCGGCTGCGGCTACGGCTACGGCTACGCCTGCGGTGCCGGGAACAGGGCTACGGCCGGACGGCAACCCCACGGCCACGACCCAACCAACCCCCGGCCGCACCCCCGAACCACACACGGCGACCGAGAGCAGCCCGGCACGGGCGCCGCACGACCAGCGGGAAGCGTCGGCGGGACAGGAAGACGCAGCAGCTGCGGATGCGGTGCCGGGAACAGGAGTACGGCCGGACGGCAACCCCACGGCCACGACCCAACCAACCGCCGACCCCACCCCCGAACCCGAGAGGGTGACGGAGGCCAGCTCGGCGCGGGCGGCAGGGAGTGCGGCGGCGGCCATGGCCGGAAGCGCGGCCACGGCGGCGGGTCCGGACACGCTGCCGGGAGGCGGCGGCCGTATGCCTGTGTCCGGTCGCCCTGGGCCCCGCGCGGGCGCCCTGACCGCCTTCGCCGATCTCGCGCGGGGCCAGGTCGGCGAGATCCTCGACCGTTGCTGGGACGGTGAGCGGTACGTCGACCGGCCCGGCGCCGCGCCCACCGTACGGGCCCACTGCGATGCCGTGGAGATCGCCGATCTGCTGCTCGGGGAGGTGCCGGAGCACTTGTCCCCCGGGGAGCACATCGAGCGGTTGAGCGGGCTCCAGGATGCGAAGAGCGGTCTCGTGCCGGAGTTCGGTGAACCGCTTCCGGTGGCGGACGCCGACGGGTTCATAGGGGAGGGGGCGGCGCTCTATCACGTGCTGAGCGTGGGGTACGCCCTCGATCTGCTGGGTCCAGGTTTCCCTCATCCGGTGCGTGGTGTACGTGACATGACGGCACGTCAACTTCTGGTGCGGTTGGAGGCGTTGCCGTGGCGGACCGCGGCTTGGGGTGCCGGTGCCTGGGTCGACAGCCTTGCCACGGCCGCCCATTGGAACCTGCGGCACGGCACCGGAGACGGCGGCGAAGGGATACCGGAGTCACTGTTCGGCTGGCTGCTGACCAGGGTCGATCCATGGACCGGGATGTGGGGTACCCCTTCGGTCGAGGAGGGACGGCTCCAGGTGGTCAACGGCTACTACCGGTTGACACGGGGGTCGTTCGCCCAGTTCGGGCTGCCGGTGCCGTACCCGGAACGGGTCGTGGACACGGTCCTGGACCATGCGCGCGACGCCCGGCATTTCGGTGCCGGGCGGGAGAACGCCTGCAATGTGCTCGACGTCGCCCATCCCCTGTGGCTGTGTACCCAGCAGCTCGGCGGTACCGCTGACGGCTATCGCTCCGGCGAGGTCCGCGACTGGGCCGGACGGCAGTTGGCCACGGTTCTGTCGCGCTGGCAGGACGGCCGGGGCCTCGGGTTCGGCCCGGGTGCCGCCGGGCCCGGCCCCGAGCCCGGTCTCCAGGGCACGGAGATGTGGCTGGCCATCGCCTGGTACCTCGCCGATCTGCTGGGCCGCTCCGACGAACTCGGCTACCGCCCCCGCGGCATCCACCGCCCCGAACCGGCCCGCCGGGGCATCGGGGGGCCGGTGTGAGTCGACCGGGCGCCGGGCTGCGACCGAACCGACGGAATGACGGCCGCGCGGCCGGTGCGGTGGGGCATCGGCATCGCGGCTGATCCGACGGGCATGGCCTCGCGGTCCGCACCTGTTCGGACCCGCCGCCCGGACTGCGCGACGATCGTAGGATCGGTGATCTTCGTGTCGGTGATCTTCGTGTCGCCGACGTGTCTCCGCGCTCGCCGTCAGCTCCACGAACCGAACCCGGCCCGCTCCCAGTACAACCGCTCGGGTCCCCGCCGACGAAGAGGTCCACGTCACGCATGACGCGGTTGCCGCGTGTGGTGGACGCCGGGGTGAGCGACGTCCAGAGCGGCCGGACACACGAAAAAGGCCCCCGCAGGCTCTCGCCTGCGAAGACCCTTCGCACCGTCGGGACGACAGGATTTGAACCTGCGACCCCTTGACCCCCAGTCAAGTGCGCTACCAAGCTGCGCCACGTCCCGGTGCGCTGCCCCGCGGTGGACCGCGGGAACGCGCGCGTACAGAACTTTACCCCACGTCGGGGGCCGGACCGAAGCCGGCGCCGGGCGCGGGACAATCGACGTATGGCCAGTACATCCTCAGGACGGCAAACGGGCGCGCGGGACCGGGACAGCGAGGGGCGGGCACGCAACGCCCGGCCGCGGGACGGGCTCGGGCGACCGCTTCCGTACGGCACGGACGGCGTCGCCCGGCAGCCGGAGGGCGTGGTGCGCACTCCGCAGGAGACCGTGGCCGAAGCGCAGGAACTGTTGGACGCGGGGCGCCCGTTCCATGCGCACGAGGTCTTCGAGGACGCCTGGAAGTCGGGTCCCGACGAGGAACGCGCCCTGTGGCGGGGGCTGGCCCAGCTCGCGGTCGGCCTGACCCACGCGGCCCGGGGCAACGTCACGGGCGGCGCGAGACTGCTGCGGCGCGGCGCCGGGGCCGTCGAGGAGTGGTCCGCCTCGGCCACCGGGCGGGAACGGCCGTACGGGATGGATCTGGCCGGGCTCACGGGGTGGGCACGCCGGCTGGCGCAGGACGTGGAGGAGAGCGGCTCGGCGGTGGACGCCGGGGTACGCGGTCCCCGGCTGCGGGGGTGAGGCGGGCGCGAGGCGGAGCGCGGAGGTGCTCGACAGCGGTGAGACGCCCCCCAATCCCCCAGCCCCAGCCCCCACAGCCTCAGCCCCGCCCGCCACAGCCCAGCCCAGCTCCAGCTCCAGCTCCAGCTCCAGGCCCAGCCCAAGCCGCAAAGTCGCCGTCGCTGCCGAGAAGGCGGACGCGGTGCCGTCGCTGTCAGTGGCGTGGGGCAGACTCGGGGTGTGCGAAAGATTCATGTCATCGGTATCGGCGCGGGCGACCCCGAGCAGCTCACCCTCCAGGCGGTCAGGGCGCTGCGGAGCACGGACGTGTTCTTCGTCCTGGACAAGGGCGAGGTGAAGGGTGATCTCACACAACTGCGCCGGGACATGCTGGACGCGCACGTACCGGAGGGGTCGTACCGGGTGGTGGAGGCTCGGGACCCGGAGCGGGACCGCGCTGCGGGCGGCTCCGCGTACTCCCCCGCCGTCGGTGACTGGCGCAGCGCCCGTGCCGACATCTACGAGCGGCTGATCGCCGAGGAGCTGGGCGAGCAGGAGAGCGGCGCGTTCCTGGTGTGGGGGGACCCGGCGCTGTACGACAGCACGCTCGGCATCCTGGAGGAGATCCTGGAGCGGGGCTCGGTGCCCTTCGAGTACGACGTCGTGCCCGGCATCAGCAGTGTGTCGGCGCTGGTGGCACGGCATCGCACCGGGCTGAACCGGGTCGCGCGGCCCGTCCAGATCACCACCGGGCGGCGCCTCGCCGAGGGCTTCCCGGAGGGGGTGGACGACGTGGTGGTGATGCTCGACGCCCACCAGGCCTTTCGTGCGTACGCCGACGAGGACATCGACATCTACTGGGGCGCCTACATAGGCACGCCGGACGAGATCCTCGCCTCCGGGCCGATCGCCGAGGCCGCGCCCCGGATCGAGCGGTTGCGGGCCGAGGCGCGGGAGCGCAAGGGCTGGATCATGGACACGTATCTGCTGCGCCGCAGGCCGAAGGAGCGGTAGGCACCGGCTACCGGGCAGGCACCGGGCGATCCGTCCCGCATGCACGGATGGCGTCGCCCGTTTGCCCGTCTGCCCGTCTGCCCGTCTGCCCGTCTGGGGCAAACGCACGAAGAAGCGTGACGAGGTGCTCCGCGCGATCGACCGCATGCGGGAGTCCGTCACGGCCGGTTGAGGGCCAGCCACCTCTCGACCCCGGCCACGTCCGGCACCGCCGTCACCCCGTCCGGGAGGGCCGGTCGGCGTACGACCACCACGGGCAGGGCCAGTTCGCGGGCGGCGGTGAGTTTGGCGGACGTGGCCGTTCCCCCGCTGTCCTTGGTGACCAGGACGTCGATGCAGTGGTCGTGGAGGAGCGTCGACTCGTCGGCCACCGTGAACGGGCCGCGGGCCAGGAGGACTTCGGTGTGCGGGGGCATGGGCGGCTCGGGCAGCTCCACCGACCGTACGACGAAGTGCAGTTCGGTGAGGTGGGCGAAGGCGGCGAGCTCCATGCGGCCGGTGGTCAGGAACACCCGTCGGCCGAGGCCCGGGAGCAACCGAGCGGCTTCGTCGAGGGAGTCGACCGGATGCCAGCGGTCTCCCGGTCCGGGCCGCCACCCCGGGCGGCGCAGCACCACGGAGGGCACACCGGTCGCCGCGGCTGCCTGGGCCGCGTGGGTGGTGATCGTACGGGCGAAGGGATGCGTGGCGTCGACCAGTGCGTCGACGTGCTCCTCCCGCAGCCAGTCGGCCAGCCCCTGCACCCCGCCGAATCCCCCGATCCGCACCTCCCCCGCGAGTGTGCCCGGCCGGATCACCCGTCCCGCGAGGGAGGTGGTGACGCGCACTCCCGGCCGTGACGCGAGGGCGGCGGCCAGTTCGCGGGCCTCGGTGGTGCCGCCGAGGATCAGGATGTGCGGGGACATGGCGGTCAGCGTACGAGGTCACGGACGTACGGGGCACGCCGCCTGCGGTCACCCTTCGGCGGGCATGCGAGACGCACGACAACAGGCGTTGCCACCCGTCCGTGGTTATCGTCCGGGCATGACATCCGTGCGCGCGGTCCTGATCGACATCGACGGGGTTCTCACCGTTTCGTGGGAGCCGTTGCCGGGGGCGGTGGCGGCGTTGCGGGAGGTTCGGGAGGCCGGTTTCGGGGTCGCGCTGGTGACGAACACGACCTCGCGGACGCGGGCGTCGATCGCCTCGGTGCTGGTGGGGGCGGGGTTCCCCGTGTCGGCCGAGGACATCCTCACCGCGCCCGCGGTCACCGCCGCGTATCTGGCCGACCGCCTTCCCGGGGCTCGCTGCATGCTGCTGACCAGCGGGGACATCGCCGAGGATCTGTCGGGCGTCTCACTGGTCGGCGGCGAGGCGGAGGGTGTCGACGCCGTCGTCCTCGGGGGTGCCGGGCCCGAGTTCGGCTACACCGCGCTCAACCAGGCTTTCGGGCACCTCCAGCGCGGGGCCCGGCTGGTGGCGATGCACCGCAATTTGTATTGGCGTACCGCCGACGGGCTCCAGCTCGATGCCGGGGCCTTCCTGGCCGGTCTGGAGAAGGCCGCCCGGACCGAGGCCGCGGTCACCGGCAAGCCGTCGCCCGCGTTCTTCGAGGCGGCGCTGGCACGACTCGGGGTCGGGGCGGACGAGGCGCTGATGGTGGGGGACGACGTCGAGTCGGACGTGCTGGCCGCGCAGCGCGCCGGTCTCACCGGGGTGCTGGTGAAGACCGGCAAGTACCTGCCGGAGACCCACCGCTCGGCCAGTGGCAGGCCCGATCACGTGATCGATTCCTTCGCGGACCTGCCGGCGCTGCTCGGCGGGTCAGCGGAGCAGTAGCTGGACGCCGCCCACGATCGTCGCCGCGATCACCAGCTGTTCGAAGAGCCGCTGGTTGATCCGGTTCACCGCCCATTTGCCGAAAAGCGCGCCGGGGACGACGAACGCCACGAGGGCGAGGTCGAGCAGCAGCGAGTGGGCGTCGATCAGGCCGAGGCCAACGCTGAAGGGCACTTTGGAGACGTTGACGATAAGGAAGAAGAACGCCGAGGTGCCGAGGAAGCCGAGTTTGCGGAAGCCCGCCGACAGCAGGTACATCGACATGACCGGGCCGCCGGCGTTGGCGACCATGGTGGTGAAGCCGCCGAGGACGCCGTAGGAGCGGGCCTTGACGCGGCCCGCCCGGGTGGCGACCGAGTCGGGTTCCTCCTCGGTGTCGGCCGTGCGGCGACGCCAGACCGTCACCCCGGCCATGAACAGCAGGATCGCGCCGATCGACGTCCGTACGATGCCGTCGTCCGCCCACTGCAGGAACAGCGTGCCGGCGACCACGCCGACCGCGACCGCCGGGAACAGCCGCCAGAGGGTGGGCCAGTGGGCGTGCCGCCGGTAGGTGAGCACCGCGAGCACGTCCCCGGCGATCAGGATCGGCAGCAGCGCGCCGGTGGAGGCGCGGGCGGGCAGTACCGCGGCGAAGATCGCGAGACTGACCGTGTTGGCCCCGCTCACGGCTGTCTTGGAGAAGCCCACGAGCAGGGCCGCGGCGGCGAGGGCGGCGAACTCCCAGCCGGAAATGTGCCAGAGCGTCATCGTGTCCATGCGGAGACCGATGTTAGGTGCAGGTCAGCGGTCCGGTAAGTGCCGTCTCGCCGAGTGGTCCTGTTGGCTCGTACGGGCTGGTGCCGACTCGCCGAGTGGTCCCGAAGCCGCCTTCGGGCTGGTGCCGACTCACCCAGTGGTCCCGAAGCCGCCCTCGGCCTGGTGCCGACTCACCCAGTGGTCCTGTCGGGATCCTCGGGCTAGTGCCGCTCCACCAGGACTGCGCTGCCCTGCCCGACGCCCACGCACATCGTGGCCAGCCCGCGCGCCGCCCCCGTCCGCCGCATCCGGTGCAGCAGGGTCGTGAGGATGCGGGCGCCCGAGCAGCCGAGCGGGTGGCCCAGCGCGATCGCGCCGCCGGTCGGGTTGACGCGGTCGGGGTCGATGCCGAGCTGGTCGACGCAGGCGAGGGCCTGGGCGGCGAAGGCCTCGTTGAACTCGGCCTCCTCGATGTCGCCGATGCTCCAGTCCACGCGGGCGAGCGCCTTTCGGGTGGCGGGGACCGGGCCGATGCCCATCACGTCGGGGTGGACCCCGGCCGAGGCTCCGGCGACGTAGCGGCCCAGGGACTCCAGCCCCAGGTCGTTCAGCGCCTCTTCGCTGACCAGGAGCAGTCCTGCCGCGCCGTCGTTCATGGGAGAGGCGTTGCCCGCCGTGACGGTGCCATCGGCCCTGAAGACGGGCTTCAGACGGGCCAGTTTGTCGTAGGAGGTGTCCTCGCGGATGCACTCGTCGCTGTGGACGAGCACGCCGTCGGGGCGCTCCACCGGGAGGAGTTCGTCGTCGAAGTGGCCGTTCTTGCGGGCCTCGGCGGCGAGCCGGTGGCTGCGCAGGGCGAACTCGTCCTGGCGTTCGCGCGTGATGCCGTGGCGCCGGGCGACCTCCTCGGCGGTCTCGCCCATGGGCAGCAGGCCGTGGAGTTCCTTCATGGCCGGGTTGACCAGGCGCCAGCCGAGCCGGGTGTCGTGGGTCTCGATACGGTGCGGGAGGGCCTCGTCGGGGCGGGGCAGCACGAAGGGGGCGCGGCTCATCGACTCGGAGCCGCCCGCGAGCACGATGTCGGCCTCGCCCGCGGCGATGGTGCGGGCCGCGGTCGTCACGGCCTCCAGGCCGGAGGCGCACAGCCGGTTGACGGTGGCGCCGGGCACGGTCTCGGGCAGTCCGGCGAGCAGGGCGGCCATGCGGGCCACGTTGCGGTTGTCCTCGCCGGCCTGGTTGGCGGCGCCCCAGTAGACGTCGTCGATACGCTCCGGGTCGAGCGCGGGCACGTCGGCGACCAGGGCGCGGATCACGGTCGCGGCGAGGTCGTCGGGGCGTACGGCGGACAGGGCGCCGCGGAGTCTGCCGATGGGGGTGCGGCGGGCGGCCGCGAAGTGGACGGGGCGCACGGGGGACTCCTGACCGTCGTCATCGGGGTTCCGGACAGCTTTAATTAGCACCGCTAGTTTCGGACTATAGCGCAGCGGGAGCAGACATGGCCGAACACGTCCTCGCCGGGGTCCACGGGCCCCTCACCGTGCGCGAGTGGCCGCACGACCGCCCCCGGTACGTGACCCTCGTGGTCCACGGGTACGGGGAGCACGTCGGCCGGTACGAGGAGCTCGCCGGGGTCCTCGGGGCGCACGGCGCGGCCGTCTTCGGGCCCGATCACGCCGGGCACGGGAAGTCCGCCGGCGAGCGGGTCCTGATCGAGGACTTCGAGGACCTGGTCACGGATGTGCACGCGGTGGCGGAGCTGGCCCGGGGCACCCACCCCGGCCTGCCCCTCGTCATGGTCGGGCACTCCATGGGCGGTCTGATCGCGGCCCGCTTCGCCCAGCGGTACGGCACCGGGCTCGCCGCGCTCGTGCTGTCGGGGCCCGTGATCGGCGCGTGGGAACTGCCCGGGGCGCTGCTCGCCCCCGACGAGATCCCGGACACGCCGATCGGCCCGGCCGCGCTCTCCCGTGACCCGCGGGTCGGCGCCGCCTACCAGGCGGATCCCCTCGTCTGGCACGGGCCGATGAAACGGCCGACGGTGGAGGCGTTCGCCCGCACCCTGGAGGCCGTGTCCCGGGGCGGTCGTATCGGCCCGCTCCCGCTGCTGTGGCTGCACGGGGACGACGACCGGCTGGTCCCGCTCGCCGGGAGCCGCGTCGGGGTCGAGGAGATCAGGGGCGACAGGCTCACCGAACGGATCTACGCCGGTGCCCGGCACGAGGTGTTCCACGAGACGAACAAGGAGCAGGTCTTCGCAGACGTGACGGACTTCCTCGACGGTGTGCTCACCCACTGAGACATCGCTGTTTGCACGAGTACGCCCGGGGCACTCGCGCCCCCATGGAGTGGTTGCGTCGAGCGGCCTGCGTGGGCGAGGACCCCGAGCTGTTCTTCCCCGTGGGCACGCAAGGACCCGCGCTGCGGGACATAGTGGCGGCGAAGCGCGTCTGCGCGCGCTGCCCGGTCGCCCGGGAGTGCCTCGATCTGGCGCTCAGCAGTGGGCAGACCTCCGGCGTGTGGGGCGGAACCTGCGAGCAGGAACGCGACGCACTGCTCCGTGACGGCATTGACCATGCCAGAAGGAGGAGCACGGTATGACTGTGGTCAGGAGCACCCTGTCCGACTCGGCCCGCGAGACGGCCGGGGAGGCCCTGCAGAGCACCCTGGTGGATCTGATCGGCCTGTCGTTGATCGGCAAGCAGGCGCACTGGAACATCGTGGGCCCGCGCTTCCGGTCCATCCATCTCCAGCTGGACGAGGTGGTGTCGACGGCCCGGGCGTTCTCCGACACGGTGGCGGAGCGGGCCTCGGCCCTGGGTGTGCCGCCGGACGGCCGACCGGAGACGATCGCCGCCGCCTACACGCTGCCCGGTTCGAAGAACGGCTGGATCCGGGACGACGACGTCGTCCGGCTGATCGTGGAGACGCTGGAGGCGGCCATCGGCCGGCTGCGCGAGCGCATCGAGGCCACCGAGAAGGCCGACCCGGTCACCCAGGACCTGCTCATCGGCATCACCGCCGAGCTGGAGAAGCAGCGCTGGATGTTCGAGGCCGAGAACTGGCCCAAGGACTGACCGTCCCGGAAGAACACCCACGGAAAGGCGCATGCGATGACCGACGCTCTCGAACTCGACGCGCTGTGGGAGGACTTCCACCGCGCGGTGAACATGACCTCACAGGAGCTGGCCGCCTGGCTGCGGGTCAGCGAGGCCGACGAGTCCGCGGAACCGCTGCCGGAGCACGCGGGTGAGCCGACCGGGCAGCATGTCCTCGCGATCCTCCAGAAGCGGCGCACGGACCTGACCGACGACGACATCGAGGTGATGTACGAGGTCGTGGACACCGTGACCGCGGATGCCGACGTGGAGGACGAACCCCGGGCCGAGGACAGTGTCCGCAGGCAGCGTCTGATGTCCGTCGGACACGATCCGCTCAGGCGGTGACCAGGGCGCAGCGCGTCGTACGGGAACTCGTCGGCGCGCACGGACGGACGTACGCCGCGGAGGCGGGCATCACGCTCAAGGACGCCCCGCAGCCCCTGTACCGGCTGCTGGTGCTGTCCCTTCTGCTCAGTGCCCGTATCCGCGGCTCCGTCGCGCTCGCCACCGCGCGCGAACTGCACCGGTCCGGCCTGCGCGATCCCCGCCGCATGGCCGGGGCCACCTGGCGGGAGCGGGTGGACGCGCTGGGCCGCGGCGGCTATCGGCGCTACGACGAACGTACGGCGACCCAACTCGGCGAGGGCGCCGAGCTGTTGATCGAGCGATGGGGCGGTGATCTGCGCCGACTGCGCGCGGAGGCGGACGGTGACGTCGCCGAACTGCGGCGGCTGCTCCAGGAGTTTCCCGGCATCGGGCCCGCCGGCGCCGACATCTTCCTGCGTGAGGTGCAGGGCGTCTGGCCGGAGGTCGCGCCCTGTCTGGACGGCAAGACGCTGGCGGGTGCGGAGCGGCTCGGCCTGCCGCAGGATCCCGACCGGCTGCTGTCACTGGCCGGTGACGTCCGCCCGGACGTCCTGGCCGCCGCGTTGGTGCGTGCGGCGATCGACCGCGAGGTGGCCGAAGACAGCCTCCGCCGCGCCGGGTGACATGGCACACTGCTCGCACATCTTGTCGAGCAGGGGAGTGTTGCGTGACCGGGACCGAGTCGGCCGGCCGGCGGATCGACACGAGCAGGCCGCATCCGGCCCGGGTGTACGACTGGTTCCTCGGCGGGAAGGACAACTACCCGGTCGACGAGGCCCTCGGACGGCAGATCACCGCGCAGGGTGACGCTCCCCGGCAGGCGCGCGCCAACCGCCGCTTCATGGAGCGGGCCACCCGGGTCGTCGTACGGGAGGCGGGAATCCGCCAGTTCCTCGACATCGGCTCCGGCATTCCCACCGAGCCCAACCTCCACCAGATCGCGCAGTCCGCCGTACCGGACGCCCGGATCGTGTACGTCGACAACGACCCGATCGTCCTGGCCCACGCGGCGGCCCTGCTGCACGGCACCCCGGAGGGGGCGACGCACTACCTCCAGGCCGACGCCCGCGACCCGCGGCGGATCCTGCAAGGCGCCTCCGCGGTACTGGACTTCGAGCAGCCCGTCGCGCTGTCACTGGTCGCGCTGCTGCACTTCATCCCCGACGAGGACGGTGCCCAAGAACTGGTGGACACGCTGGTCGGCGCGCTGGCACCGGGCAGTTGTCTGGTGCTGTCGGCGATGACGGCGGACTTCGATCCGGAGAAGGTCAACGCGGGTATCGCGGCCTACACGGCGAGCGGGGTCACCCTGGTGGCCCGCTCGCACGACGAAGTGAGCCGTCTGTTCAAGGGACTCGAGGTGCTGGAGCCGGGGATCGTGTCCCTGTCCCGATGGCGTCCGGACGAGCGGGAGGACGGCGAACTCGTGTCGCTGTACGGGGCGGTCGGCATCAAGCGCTGAGCCCGCAGGCCGGCGCTCACCCCAGCAGCCACCCGCCGTCCACGCTCAACTCCACCGCGTTGACGGAGCCGTTGCGCAGCAGGAAGTCCACGGCGTCCACCACGTCCGCCACGGTCGCGAGCCGTCCGGTCGGGGTCCTGGCCCGCAGGCCCGCCAGGACCTGCTCCGGCTTGGCCCGCCAGTAGGGGCTGTCGCCCACCACACCGGGATGGATCGCGTTGACGCGGACCGGGGCGAGTTCGACGGCCAGGGTGTGCATCAGTCCGGTCACCCCGGCGTTGACGGTCGCCACCGTCGTCGCGCCCGGGTACGGCCGCTCCTTGGCCTGGCCGCCGAACAGCACGATGGCGCTGTCGTCGTGCAGTCGGGACCGCAGCGCGTGCACGACGGCGGTGTAGCCGACGAGCTTGAGGGTGACGAGGTGGACGGCGGCGTCGATGTCGTACGCGGTCACCCGGTTCTCGTCGCGGGAGATGCCCGCGATCACCAGATGGTCGACGGCTCCCACGTCGCCCAGCGCGTCGACGATCCCTTTCGGCCGCGCCAGGTCCAGGGCGAGCCCCCGGGCGCCGATCTCCTTGGCGACGGTGTCGGTGCGGTGGGTGTCCCGCCCGGTGATCACCACCTCGTCACCGCGTTCCGCCCGGACGCGCGCGAACTCCCGCCCGATGCCCGAGGTCCCGCCGATCACCACCACTGCGCTCATCGGGAAGCCTCCCTCAGGTACTCCCAGTCCCGGGTGAACCGGTACGAGTGCCGCACCGGCGGCTGCGGCGCCTGTGTCTCCAGCCAACGCAGCGGTCCGTCACCGGCGTTGGCGAAGCCGTGCACACAACCGGCGCCCGCCCAGGCGCAGTCGCCCGGTCCCAGCCGGTACCGGGTGCCGTCGAAGACCGCGTCCGCCTCGCCTTCGAGGAACAGGTACGTCTCCTCGAAGGGGTGGTCGTGCGTGCCCGCGACACCGTCGGGCGCGTACTGCACCATGAACATCGTCGAGGCGACCGCGCCGAGGTCGCCGTCGACCATCATCTTCACGGTGATCCCGCTGTAGACGAGGAGCGCGGTGCGCATGCTCGCCGACACCGCGAGCAGGTCCTGGGACTGCTTCCCGGGGTCCATCTGGGCGGGTTCGAAGTGCCCGAAGGACCGGGTGCGCGGGTCGCGGACGTCGACGCGGACGGGCGGGCGCACGGGCCACGGTGGGACCGTCTGGGTGTCGTACCCGTACCGGGCCCGCGGTACCGGCGCGAGCATGTCCGCCCAGCGGGCGACAGCGTCCCCGGCACCACGCCAGGCGTGCGGGACGCCGGTCGGGAGGAGCCCGTAGTCGCCCTCCTCCAGCAGATACGACCCCTCGGGCACATCGAGGACCACGGCTCCGTCGAGGACGTGGAAGCTCTCCTCGTACGAGTGCACATGGGCTGCCACCACGCCGTCGGGGCGCAGCTCGCACACCCCGAAACCGGTGTGCGAGCTGCCGTCGGCCTCGCCGACCAACTCCCGTCGCCGATAGCCGTGTTCGTCGTACGACGGCTCCGGGAGGTCGGTGGCGCGGCGCACCAGGTGCCGGGTCACGACGCCCGGGCCTCCTTCGCGGCCAGCAGCCGGTCGCGGGACTCCTCGACCAGGCGCCGGGCCCGCGCCACGTCGGCCGTGAGCCTGCCGTCGCGCTTGCGGACCACGCCGTCGACGATGACGGTGTCCACGTTGGACACGTCGGCGCTGAGGGCCACCGCGGCGGCCGCGTCGTGAACGGGCGCCACGTTCAGGGCGGTCGCGTCGATGGCGACGACGTCCGCGCGCTTGCCCGGGGTGAGCGATCCGGTGCGGTCCTCCAGGCCGGCGACGTGGGCACCGTTGCGGGTGGCGATCTCCAGCATCTGACGTGCCGTCAACATGGTGTCGGGGACCGGGACATCGGCCTGCCAGCTGTCCGCGTTGACGCGGGCCCGCTCGGCGCCGAAGGCCGCGCGGATCTGGGTGAACATGTCGCCGGGCACGGTGGTGACCACGTCGATGCTGAGCGAGGGGCGCAGGCCGTGCTCGATCGCCTTCATCACCGGCGGCCAGCCGTGCCCCATCTGCGTCTCCACCTGGGGCGCGATGGAGACCGTACCGCCGCTGTCGGCGACCAGCCGCCACTCCTCCTCACTGAAGTAGCAGCAGTGGATGTAGGTGGTGTCGGGGCCGAGCAGTCCGAGGTCGTGGAGCTGCTTGACCATGCCGAAGCGGCCGGCCAGCCGTCCCATGGCCACGTGCACGGTGATCGGGATGTCGAGCTCGCGGGCGAGGGCCCATTCGGAGGTGACGACGTCGTTGACGCAGAAGCCGGGGCCGCGGGTGGCGAGGGCCATCGTCAACAGGCCGTCGGAGGCGAAGTACTCGCTGCGGATCCGGCGTACGTCGTCGCCCGGGATCGCGATCTTGCTCTCGAACCAGTAGTCGGCGAGGGAGGTGTTGGCGCTTCCGTACGCGTACTGGGCGCGGATGCCGGTCTCCGTGAGTGCCCGGATCGCCGCGTCCGGATGCTCGGGGGTGTTGTTGATGTGGGACCAGTCGACGAGCGTGGTGATGCCGGCGTTGAGGCACTCCAGGGCGCCGGCGAGGTTGGCCGCGTAGACGTCCTCGGGGGTGTAGAGGGGGGCGAAGGTGTCGAGGATGTCGACGAAGTAGTCGTCGAGGGTGGCGTCCGGTGCCACGTTCCGGATCGATGCCTCCCAGGTGTGGCGGTGGGTGTCGACGAAGCCGGGGATCAGGATGCGGCCGGTCATGTCGAGGACTTCGGCGTCCGCGCTGATCTCGCGGTCCACGGCCGCGATCCTCCCGTCCTCGATGAGGACGTCCCCCCTCGGCAGGTCCCCGACGGCGGGGTCCATGGAGAGCACGTGTCCGGCTCGAAGGAGTGTCCGATGGGTCATCGCGCTTCCTCCTAGGGGGTGTTCGACGCTGGGGGTGTCAGCGGCTGTTCAGTACGCGGCCAGGCCCCTGACGGCGGCCACGACCTTGTCGACGGTGGGGATGACCTGTTCCTCCAGCGCGTCCGCGAACGGCAGCGGCACGCACTCCCCCGCCAGCCGCCGCACCGGCGCGTCCAACAGCCCGAACCCCTCGTCGGCCACGACGGAGACGACCGTCGCCCCCCAGCCGCCCTGGTACGGGTTCTCCTCGACGGTCACCAGCCGGGAGGTCCGGCCGAGCGAGGCGAGGACGGTGGCCATGTCGAGCGGCACGAGGGTGCGCAGGTCGACGACCTCGACACCGATGCCCTCCTCGGCGAGCCGTTCCGCGGCCGTGAGGGCGACCGGCACCATGGAGGCGAGCGCGACCAGCGTCACGTCGGCGCCCTCGCGCACGACGGCGGCGCGGCCCAGTTCGACGACGTGGTCCGGCGGCGGGGGCGGTCCCTTGCTCGCCAGCAGCCCCTTGTGCTCGAAGAACACGACCGGGTCGTCGCTGCGGATCGCGGCCGCCATCATCCCGATGACGTCGGCGGGAGTGGAGGGTGCCGCGATCTTCAGGCCGGGGACGGTCAGCGCCCAGTTCTCGGTGGCCTGCGAGTGCTGGGCTCCGAAACCGAGCCCGCCGCCGTTGGCGGTGCGCACGACGAGGGGCACGGTGACCTGACCGCCCGTCATGTAACGCACCTTGGGTATCTCGTTGGCGAGGTAGTCCCAGCAACAGGCCAGAAAATCCGAGAACATGATCTCCGCGACGGGACGCATCCCGGTCATCGCGGCACCCATCGCCGCGCCCACGATGGCCTGTTCGGAGATCGGCGTGTCCCACACCCGCTCCGGCCCGAACTCCTTGTGCAGCCCGACGGTCGTCTTGAACACCCCGCCGGCCGCGCCGATGTCCTCCCCCAGGCACACGACCGACGGATCGCGCCGCATCTCCCGCGCGATGCCCTCGGCGACGGCGTCCCGGTAGCTGATCTGCCGGGGGGCGGCTGCCCGCTCCCGCGTCACGTCCGCCATGCGGCACCTCCGTCGGCCCATACGTCGGTGAAGGCCTCGCGCGGATCCGGCGGCGGCGCGTTCTTCGCCGCCTCGACCGCCTCCCGTACGACGGTCCGCGCGCGCTCGTCGGCCGCGGTGACCGTCTCCTCGGGGACCCCGGCCTCGATGAGCCGTCCTCGCGCGATGTCCAACGGGTCGTGCTTGAGCCAGCGTTCGACCTCCTCCGCCGGGCGGTAGGTCGCCGGGTCGGTCCGTGAGTGCCCGAAGTGGCGGTAGGTCTCGGCCTCCAGCACGGCGGGCCCGTCTCCGGCCCGGGCCCGCCGCGCCAGCCGTGCCACCGTCTCCCGGACCAGGACGACGTCGTTGCCGTCGACGACCTCGCCGGGGATGCCGTACGCGGGCGCCCGGTCGGCGGCGGGCCGGGGCACCGCGGTGACGTCGGCGATCGGCGTGTACTCCATGTACAGGTTGTTCTCGCAGACGAACAGCACGGGCAGCTTCCACACGGCGGCCAGGTTCAACGCCTCGTGGAAGGCGCCGATGTTGGTGGCGCCGTCACCGAAGAAGGCGACCGCGAGCTGTCCGGTGCCGCGCAGCTTCGCCGACCAGGCGGCGCCGACCGCCATCGGGAGGTGGGCGCCGACGATGGCGTAGGAGCCGAGCATGTTGGTGGCGGCCTTGGTGAGGTGCATGGAGCCGCCCTTGGCCCGGCACAACCCCGTTGCTCTGCTCATGAGTTCGGCGAGGCACTCCTCGGGGGTGGCGCCCCGGGCCATCGCGTGGTGGTGGCCCCGGTAGGTGGCGAAGACATAGTCGTCGTCGCGCAGGGCGGCGCTCGCGCCCACGGCGATCGCCTCGTGACCGGCCGCGAGGTGCGTGGTGCCCTTGACCAGGCCCTGGAGGAACAGGTCGTGGGCGGCCTTCTCGGTACGGCGGATGAGGGCCATCTGCTCGTACAGGGTGAGGAGTTCAGCGGTGTCCATCGCCGGTTCCTCAGCGGTGTCCATCGCCGGTCACCCCGTGTCCGTCCGCGGTCCCGGTGTTCCGCCTGTTCACGGTGTTCAGGTGGGACTGCGCCTCGCGGGCGGTGTTCAGCTCGCCGCCCACCGTCCAGTACTTGCGGCCCGCGACCAGGAGCTCCTCGGCCGGGAACTTGGTGATCACCTCGCAGCCGTCGGCGGTGACGACCAGTTCCTCCTCGATCCGGGCGGCGGACCAGCCGTCGGCCGCGGGCCAGTAGGTCTCCAGGGCGAACACCATGCCCTCTTCGAGGACTTCGGGGTGGTCGAGGGAGACCAGGCGACTGAAGATGGGCTTCTCCCAGATGGACAGCCCCACGCCGTGGCCGTACTGGAGGGCGAAGGCCGCCGTCTCGTCGGCGAAGCCGAACTCCTCGGCGCGCGGCCAGACGCGGACGACGTCGGCGGTGGTGGCGCCCGGCCGGACGAGTGCGATGGCCTGGTCCATGTACTCCCGGCAGCGGACGTAGGCGTCCCGTTGCGCACGGGAGGCACTGCCGACGGCGAAGGTGCGGTAGTAGCAGGTGCGGTAGCCGAGGTGACTGTGCAGGATGTCGAAGAACGCGGGGTCTCCAGGGCGGATCAGGCGGTCGCTGTAGACGTGCGGGTGAGGTGAACAGCGCTCTCCCGAGATGGCGTTGACGCCTTCGACGTACTCGCTGCCGAGGTCGTAGAGCACCTTGCTGACCAGTCCGACGCACTCGTTCTCACGGACTCCGGGGCGAAGGTGGGCGTAGAGCTCCTCGTAGGCCGCGTCGACCATCGCGCAGGCCTGGGCGAGCAGGGAGATCTCGTCGCCGGTCTTGACGCGGCGGGCCTCCAGGAAGACCTGCTGGCCGTCGACGACGTCGATGCCCTCGGCGCGCAGGGCGGCGAGGACGGGCATCTCGGCCACGTCGATGCCGAGCGGTTCGCCGGCGAGGCCGTGGGCGCGGAGTTCGGCGGCGATCTTCGCGGCGACGTCCTCGGCGATGCCGGCGTCCGGGTGGAAGGCGCCGCGCAGGGTGGAGATGCCGGCGCGCGCCCCGGTGGGCGGGCCTTCCTTGCCGTCGCTGTAGTCGAGCCACGGGTTGTAGAGCTGGTGGTGACGGGCGGCGGAGCCGAAGTCCCAGACGATCGGTTCGCCGCCGCGGACCAGCAGGGCGAAGCGGATCAGCTTGTCCATCGCCCAGGTGCCGATGTGGGTGGCGGTCATGTAGCGGATGTTGGCGAAATCGAAGCTGAGCACGGCGCCCAGCTCGGAGCGGTTCAGCGTGTCGTGGAGCCGGGCCAGGCGCTGTCGGCGCAGTCGGTCCAGGTCGACGCGCTCTTCCCAGTCGACGGCATTGGGGCCGTATGTGCGGATCGCCATCGCGACCACCCCCACCATCGAGTCAACGACCGTCCATGGGGAGTGTCAAGTGTCACTGAACACTTTGGCTCGCCACGAACCAGACCCCTACGGCCGGTTCGTCGCCGTCGTTGCGGTAGCGGTGCGGGGTGGTGGACTCGAAGCAGACCGCGTCGCCGGGGCGCAGGACCTGCTCCTCGAAGCCGAGGGTGAGGACGAGTTCGCCGGAGGTCAGATAGCCGTACTCGGTGCCGGGGTGCCGCATCAGACCGCCCGAGGTGGAGGAGGACCCGCCGGGCCGGTACGTGACGAGCAGGAAGTCGACGTCGGTGCCGGGGACGTGCCCGAGCCGCTCCCACACGACACCGGAGTCCAGTTCCAGCACCTCCCGCTCACCGGGTGTGACCAGGGGACCTATGCGTCGGCCGGGATCCGCGGCGAAGGCCGCCAGGGCGTGTACGACGGTGGCCTCACTCGCCGCCACGGCGGTCTCCCGCCCCTCGAAGAGGGCTTCCACGGAGATTCCCAGGGCCGTGGTGATCGCGTACAGGGTGCTGACCGACGGCTGGCTCTTACCGGTCTCGATCTGGGAGACCAGACTCGCCGAGACGCCCACCTCACGCGCCAGGGCGCGCAGCCCCACCCCGCGCTCCAGCCGCACCTGCCGGATACGCCCCCCGACGGACGGCACGGGACCAGGCGACACGGCCACCCTCCTCTCCTGTGCAGCCCCATTGAACAACCGGGACCTTCACGCGGGGAAGAGTGCCCGCGTCGGTCGGGGGCGGGTACGGGGAGGTGGGCGGGCCGCCCACGGTGGGGTGATCAGTCGCGCGTCTGGCAGCGAGCGCGCGTATCCCGGGGGCGTCTGGCGGCGGGGGCGAGCTCCCGTGGATCCGGCACCGGGTGCCCGCAGGCGGGCCAGCTGATGTGCGTCCAGCAACGGGTGCGCATATCCCCGGGGGGCGGCTCACGGCCGGGGCAAGTTCCCGCGGATCCGGCACCGGGTGCCCACAGGCGGGCCAGCTGATGTGCGTCCAGCGACGAGCGCGCGTACCCCCGGGGGCGGCGGCTCGCGCGGGCCGGGACGAGCTCTCGTGAACCGGACACCGGGTGCCCGCACGCGGGCCAGCTGATGTGCGTCCAGCGACGAGCGCGCGGATCCCCGGGGGCGGCGGCTCGCGGCCGGGACGAGCTCCCGCGGATCCGGCACCGCGTGCGCACCCCCCGGGACAGACCACCCACGGTCGGAGCAAGTTCCCATGGAACCGGCGCCAAGCGCCACGCACCCCGGGACGGCACCCGCGGTACGAGCTCCGCCCACACGGCGACAAGCGCACCTACCCGAGGACAGCACCCGCCCCCGGTCGAGCTCCCGTCCACCCGGTGCCAAGCGCGCGTAACGTGCTCGGCGCTCCCGGAAGGCATGCCCGCACCACCCAGCGAAGACCACGCCCCCAGACACCCCCGCCCCCATCACCCCGGAAACAGCGCCCGCACCTCCCACCCGTGCTCCGCCCGCGGCCCCGCACGCAGTTCGCCGCCCAGTGCGGTCACCCGCTCCTTCAGGCCGACGAGCCCGAACCCACCCCCGTGAGCCGCCGCAGGCAACTGGCTGCCGCCGCGGCCGTCGTCGGACACGGACACCTCCAGGCGGGCCTGTTCGTAGCGCAGCCCGACGGTGACGCGGGTGGCGTCGCCCGCGTGGCGCCGTACGTTGGTCAGGGCCTCCTGCACCACCCGGAACGCGGCCGCCTGGACCTCGTGCGGGAGGTCGTCGGGCACGGCGGTTTCGCGGTGCAGGGTGGCTTTCTGGATGGGGCTGGAGAAACCCTCGATGAGCCCGGCGATGCCGGCGAGGTCGCCGACGGGGCGGCGGTCGGCCACGTCCTCGGTGTCGCGCAGCACGCCGACCGTGCGGCGCATCGACGCCAGCGCCTCGGTCGCGGCCCGCTCGATGCCGGCGAGGACGGGGTCGAGTTCGTCGGCGTCGGTGTCCGCCATCATGCGCGCGACCTGGGTCTGCACCAGGATGCCGGTGACATGGTGGGCGACGAAGTCGTGCAGGTCGGCGGCGATGGCCAGCCGCTCCGCCCGCCGGGTCTCACTGACGGCCACGGTCCGCCGGTAGTCCTGCGACCGCAGATACGCGGCGAACGCCACGGTGAGGCCGATCAGGACGAACCCGATCAGCATGTACACCATCATCAGGTCGTCGTCGTCGGGGAACGGCCGTACCGGCAGCGCGAGGACCGCGGCGCCGTCGAGCGAGGCGCACGCCACCACCGAGGTGCGCGGACAGTGCCGTACCGCGACGAACAGCAGGCACAGCAGGATCGCCAGCTCGCCCGGCCCGAACAGGGCACCGGTGCGCACCACGGAGTCGACCGTGCACAGGAGGGACGCCACGGCCGGTACGACCACGCGCAGTTGCGGGGTGAACCAGGGCGGACGCCGGTGGGCCGGCCACAGGACTGCGGCGGCGCCGAGCAGCAGCACGGCCGCCTGCGCCCAGGCGACGCCCTGGGCGGAGGCCGAGGCGAGGAGGTCGATGACGGCCGCTGCGACGAGGGCACCGATGCCTGCGGCCCCCGCGCAGCCCCGGGCGGAAACGGACTTCATGCCGATCACCGTATGCGCAGCCGCCGCACGGCGGATCGGCCGAACGGTCGAGGCGCCCCCGTGCCGGGCCCCAGGACCATGGCCGTTCGGCCGAGGCGGCTGCCCGGCCCCGCGGGCGAGAGTGGAGCGACTTCCGAGGAGACGCCTCTTCCCCGGAGGCACCTCTCCCCCTGTCCTCAGGAGTACGCGATGCAGAGCAAGTACCTCGTAGGTGCCGTCGGCGCGGCGGCCGGCGCGGCCGTCGTCTTCGGACTCGGCGGCCACTTCCTGGCCGGCACCGAGTCGACCACCGCCCTGGACGGACGGAGCACGGCGTCCGTCGGCGGTCACAAGGCTCTCGCCGCGTACGTCGTCGAGGGCCGCACCCGGAGCAAGTACCACCCGCTGCCGTGGATCGGTGTGAAGGTCACCGACGTCTCCTGCCCGAGCGGGCTCAAGGCCGTCCCCGGTGCCACCCTCACCTGCACCGGCACGAAGAGCGGCGGCGGGACCGTGGACATACCCGTCAGCGTGGTCAAGGCCACGGCCAAGTCCGTCACCTGGAAGTTCGACCGCTAGCAGAGGACCGGCTCACGTGCTGAACACCGTCCTGGCCGGTTACGGCCTCGTCAAGAAGTACGGCTCCACCACCGCGCTCGCCGGGGTGGACGTCGAGGTCCGCGAGCGGGACTCGCTGGCGATCATGGGGCCTTCCGGCTCCGGCAAGTCCACCCTGCTGCACACCCTGGCGGGGATCGTCCGCCCGGACGGCGGCGAGGTGCTGCTGCGCGGTGAACGAAGCGAGACCGGGGCCCGCCCGGCCGAAGGCTTGGCGCGCATCGACCGGCTCGGCGAGAACCGGCTGAGCGCGCTGCGCCGCAAGCGGTTCGGGTTCGTCTTCCAGTCCGGCCAACTCCTCCCGGAGCTGCCCGCCGAGGAGAATGTGGCGCTGCCGCTGATGCTGGAGGGCATGCCTCGCAGGCAGGCCGTCGAGCAGGCCCGCCGTTGGTTCGCGCCCCTGGGCCTCGACGGCCTCGCGCACCGCAGGCCCGGCCAGCTCTCCGGCGGTCAGGCCCAGCGGGTGGCGATCGCCCGGGCCCTGGCCGTGGAACCGGACGTGGTCTTCGCCGACGAGCCGACCGGCGCCCTGGACCAGGCCACCAGCACCGAGGTGGTCCGGCTGCTGACGTCCGTCACGCGCGAGCAGGGCGCGGCCCTGGTGATGGTCACCCACGACGCGGAGGTCGCCGCCCACTGCGACCGCGTCCTTCAGGTACGCGACGGCCGGATCAGCGGCCACAGCCAGTACACGGTCGCCTGAGCGGCAGGAGATGTCATGCGTTCCCCCGTCCTGCCCCTGACATGGCACATCGTCCGGTCCTCCGGTCGCCGCGGACTGCAGAGCCGGCTGCTCGCGGCCGGTGCGGCCGCCGTCGGCACGTTCGTCCTGCTGGTGATGGTCGCCGCCGCCCTCGGTTCCGGCGCCCGCGCCGACCGCACCGCCTGGCGCACCCCCGAGCCCGCGCGACAGGCCACGGCGGTCCAGGCCCTGGCGACGACGTACGTCCGCCACGAGCCTGTCACCGTCGTCTCCCTCGCCCAGCTCCCCGGACGCCCTGAGACCCCGGCCCCGCCCGGCCTGGCCTCCTTCCCGGAGAAGGGCGAGGTGTACGTCTCCCCCGCCCTGGCCTCGCTGCTGCACAGGCTGCCCGCGAACCAACTGGCCGACCGCTTCCCGAAGGTGTCCTCGTACGGCACGATCGGCGCCGCCGGTCTGGCCTCGCCGGACGAACTGGTGGCCGTCGTCGGGCGTGCGCCGACCGATCCCGCCGTGTCCAAGGAGGCGGAGGGGTCCACGGTGTCCGACATCGATCAGTCCGCGCGTGCCTCGATCGCCGGTTTCTCGGGTACCCGGGCGAGCCTGTTCACCGCCTACGACCAGCAGACGGCCCTGGTGGGTGTGGCGCTGCTGGTGATGCCGGTGGTGGTTCTCGCGGCGGCGTCCGGGCGGCTGGGCGCGGCCCGGCGCGAGCAGCAACTGGCCGCGCTGCGGCTGGCCGGGGCGACCCCGCGGCAGATCATCGGCATGACCGTGCTGGAGACCGCGGCCCTCGGCGCGGTCGGCGCCCTGACCGGTGCGGTGGTGTACGGGGTGCTGCTGCCCGTGCTCGCAGAGATCCCGTACGGCGTCGGCGATTGGTACGTGAGTCAGCTCTGGGTGGGGCTGCGGTGGCTGGTGACGGTCGTGGTGGCGGTCACCGGACTCATCACGGTCAGCGCGGTGTCGATGCTGCGTCAGGTCGCGACCTCGCCGCTCGGTGTCGCCCAGCAGGCCGACCCGCGGCGGACCCGGCTCATCCGGCTCGTGCTGTTCGTCGCGGTCCTGTTCTACGTCTGGGGTTCCACCGGCGGCGGCCAGTTGTCGACCCGGCAGGTGGTCGGTCTGCTGCTGCTGTTCTACGGGGCGTTCTGGTTGTTCGGGCCGTGGGTGGTGGACCGGCTGGGCCGACTGGTGAGCCGTTTCGCCCGGGGCCCGGCGACCCTGCTGGCGGGCCGTCGGCTGAGCGACGATCCGCGCGGCGCGTGGCGCACGGTCAGCGGTCTGGTGCTGGCCGGGTTCGCGGCGGGGTTCTTCGCCGTGAGCATGGTCGGCATGGACGGCTCCACGCACCGGGACCAGGTCGCGGTGGCCGGTGCGCACGCCTCCCAGGTCTGTACGCTCCTGCGGGACGCCGGTGTCACCGCCACCGTCGACACGGTGGGCGAGGACGACTGGGACGGGCTGCTGACGGGCACGCCGGGCGTGATCGCCCACATATCCGGCGGCGGCCAGGCCCGACTCGACACCGCCGTCACCGCTTTGACGGCCGCGAACCCGGCCCGGCCGCCCGTGACCCAGGACTACGCGACGGCGGGCGACCGTACCGCCATCGGCCGCTTCGCCGAGGTCAGCACGGCGACCCTGGCCCTGAGCTTCCTGGTCGCCACGGCCTCCGCCGGCCTCACCGCCGCCGCGGGTGTCCTGGACCGGCGCCGGATCTACGGTCTCCTCCGCCTCGCCGGTACGCCCCTGAAGGTGCTGGACCGGGCCCGCGTCTGCGAGACGGTCATCCCCCTCGTCGTCCTGGCCGGCGGCACCACCGCCACCGGCGTCTACGCCTCCTACCGCCTCAACAAGGCCTTCGGCGCCTCGCTCAACGTGACGGGCGCCCTGGAGCTGGCCGCGTGCGTGGCCGTGGGCGCGCTGGCGATGTTCGCGGCGATCGGCGGGAGCAGGCCGTTGTTGCGGAGGGTGACGCAGGACGCGGTGCGGAGCGCGGACTGACGTGTCGCCCGGGGAAGGGCCGCCCCGGCCTCTCCGCCCCCGCGGATGTGCGGCGGAGGCTGTGCCGGCCTCACGAGCACCCCGGGCCGCGGACCGACACCGGGCCGGCCGTTACTCTCCGGCCGTGTCCGGTGCCACCACCGAACCGTGCCCGGTGCCACCACCGGACCGGGCCTGCGACCGCACCGGCCGACGAAGCGGCCACCGCTCGTCCCGGCCCTGTCCACAGCCGCCCCACGTCCGTTTCTCCCTGAGGCATGATCGACGCATGACGAGCCCCACCCCGCCGAGCGCGCCCATCCGTGTGCTGATCGCCGACGACCAGGACATGGTCCGTACCGGCTTCCGCTTCTTCCTGGACGCGCAGCCCGACATCACCGTGGTCGCCGAGGCCGCCGACGGGGAGACGGCGGTGCGGCTGGCCCGGGAGGTGCGGCCCGATGTGTGTCTGCTGGACATCCGGATGCCGAAGCTGGACGGGCTGGAGGCGACCCGGCTGCTGGCGGGGCCCGATGTCGCCGACCCCCTGCGGGTGGTCGTGGTCACCACCTTCGATCTCGACGAGTACGTCTACGGCGCGTTGCGCGGCGGCGCCTGCGGGTTCCTGCTGAAGGACTCCGGGCCCACCCTCCTCGCCGAGGCGGTCCGGGCGGCGGCGGCCGGTGACTCGCTGGTCTCCCCGTCGGTCACCGTGCGCCTGCTCCGGCACGTCACGGCGGAACCGGCGCCCGAGCCGGTCGTCGCGGCCCGTCCCGCACGGGCCACCGAGCCCCTGACCGACCGTGAGCTCGACGTGGTCCGCCTGGTCGCACTCGGCCGTACGAACGCCGAGATCGCCGCCGAGCTGTACGTCTCGCTCTCCACGGTCAAGACCCACCTCTCCAGCGTCCAGATCAAACTGGCCGCGCGGAACCGCGTGGAGATCGCCGCCTGGGCCTGGCAGCACGGGCACGCACGTCCGGAGAGCTGAGGTTTCCGGGACAAGCTGATCATCGGACGGCACAATGGCGGCAACGGCCGCAGGCGCGAGAAGGAGCACAGTCGTGAGCGAGAGCCACACCCCGTCGGGTGCGTCGGCGAGGCTGAACACAGGTGTGGCGCACAACGCGCGCGTGTGGAACTACTGGATCGGCGGCAAGGACAACTACGAGGTCGACCAGCAGGTCGGCGACCACGTCGCCGGGATGTTCCCGATCATCCGGGAGATCGCCCGCGCGGACCGCTGGTTCCTGGGCCGCTCGGTGCGCTTCCTCGCCGAGGAGCAGGGCATCCGGCAGTTCCTCGACGTCGGCACCGGGCTGCCCACGGTGGACAACACCCACCAGATCGCCCAGCGCATCGCGCCCGACGCGCGGATCGTCTACGTCGACAACGACCCGATCGTCCTCGTCCACGCCCGCACCCTGCTCACCAGCACGCACGAGGGTGTCACCGACTACATCGACGCCGACGTCCACGACCCGGCCGCCATTCTCGAACGGGCCGCGCGGACGCTGGACTTCAGCAAGCCGGTCGCGGTGATGATGCTCGGCATCCTCAACTTCGTCCTCGACACCGACGAGGCGCGCAGGATCGCGCGCGAGATCATGGCCGCGATGCCCGCCGGCAGCCATCTGGCCCTGACGCACCCCACGTTCGACGCCGAGCTCGGCGGCGAGGGCCAGATCCCGGCCATGAAGTTCTGGAACGAGAACGCCACTCCGCCGATCACGGCCCGCAGCGGCGAGGACATCGCGACGTTCTTCGAGGGACTCGACCTCCTCGAACCGGGTCTGGTCTCCTGCTCGCAGTGGCGTGCCGAGTCCGACTCCCCGGCCGTGGTACCGCAGTTCGGCGCGGTGGCCGTGAAACCCTGACGCGGGATCCGATCGGCCGAGCCCGTCGTGGAGGACGTATGACCACCCTTGCCGACCCCGTCCCCGGAGGCCGTCCCGGGGACGTGGACCGGGCCACCGCACTGGGCGAAGAGCTGTCCGCGAAGGGCGTGCACGGTGTGGTGCTGGCCTATGTCGACACCGCGGGCATCTGCCGGGTGAAGACGATCCCGACGGCGAACCTGGCCTCCGCCGCGGCCTGGGGTGTGGGCATGTCGCCGGTGTTCGACACGTTCCTGGCGAACGACTCCATCGTCACCACGGACACCCTGGGCTCCCCCGACGGCGATCTGCGCCTGTATCCCGATCTCGACCGGCTCGTGGCACTGGCCGGGCAACCCGGCTGGGCGTGGGCTCCGGTCGACCGGATCACGCAGGAGGGCGAGCGCCACCCGGGCTGCTCCCGCACGGTCCTCAGGCGAATCGTCACCGAGGCCGCCGAGCGGCACGGGATCACCTTCAAGGCGGGCATCGAGATCGAGTGGGCGGTGGGCCGGGGCCCGGCGGCGGAGGGTGACTTCGTGCCGGCCGTGTCGGGACCGGCATACGGCGCCACCCGGCAGGTGGAGCTGAGCAACTACACGGCCGACCTGCTGGCGGCCTGCGCCGCGCAGGGTGTCGAGGTGGAGCAGCTCCATCCCGAGTACGCGGCGGGGCAGTTCGAGATCTCGACGGGTGCCCTGGACCCGGTGGCGGCGGCCGACGTCAGCGTCCTGGTACGGCAGACCATCCGTGCCGTGGCCCAACGGCACGGGCTCGTCGTCTCCTTCTCCCCCGCGGTCTTCGCGGAGGGCGTCGGCAACGGCGGCCATCTCCATCTCTCCGCCTGGCGCGAGGGCGTGAACCTGCACTCGGGCGGCAAGGGCCGGTACGGCATGACGCGCGAGGCCGAGTCGTTCGTCGCCGGTGTCCTCGCCCACCTGCACGCGCTCACGGCCCTGACCGCGCCGAGCCCGGCCAGCTATCTGCGCCTCCAACCCTCCCAGTGGGCCGGGGTGTTCACCGCCTGGGGCCGCGAGGCCCGGGAGGCGGCGGTGCGGATCGTCACCGGCACGGCGGGCCTGACCGACCGGGCCGCGAACCTGGAGCTGAAGCCGGTCGACCTGGCCGCGAACCCGTACCTCGCCCTCGCCGGTCTGATCGCCGCCGGACTCGACGGGCTGACCTCGGCCATGCCCCTGCCCGGGGAGATCACCGGCGATCCGGCCCTGCTCGCCGCCGACCGGGCCGCCGCCCTGGGCGTACGCCGGCTGCCGACCTCCCTGTCCCAGGCGGTCCGGGCGTTCCGCGCCGACGAGCGGTTGCGGGCCGCTCTGGGGCCGGTCCTCGCCGACGCCGTGGTCGCCGTGCGCTTCGGGGAGAGCGACTGCGTTGCCGACCTGGACGACGAGCAGATCGCGGCGGCGTACCGGTGGAAGTACTGAGCATGAGCGGACGTGTGCACGAGGCCCTCGCCGCCGCCCGGCTGGTGGACCACCACTGCCACGGCGTCGTCACCGACGGGCTCGACCGGACGGGCTTCGAGTCACTGCTCACCGAGGGCACGGTCTGGCCCGGGATCTCACCCTTCGACAGCCCCGTCGGAGTGGCGGTCCGCCGGCACTGCGCACCCCTGCTGGACCTCCCCCGCCACGCGCCGGCCGACGCCTACCTGGCCCGCCGTGCCGAGCTCGGCCCGCACGAGGTCAACCGCCGCTTCCTGACCGCCGCCGGCACGGACGTGTTCTGCGTCGACACCGGGTACACGCCGGACCGCATCACCTCGCCCGGGGAACTGGCCGCGATCGCGGGCGGGACGGCCTACGAGGTCGTACGGCTGGAGAGCGTCGCGGAGGCGGTGGCGGCGCGGGGCGTGGAGCCGGGCGCGTACGCCGACGTGTTCCGGGCGGCCGCTCTGGAGGCCGTGGGGCGTCCGGACGTGGTGGCGGTGAAGTCGGTCGCCGCCTACCGCACCGGCTTCGACCTGGACCCGGCGCGCCCCTCGGACGCGGAGGTCACCCGAGCCGCCGCCGCCTGGCTGGCCCACGGTGGACGACTGGCCGACCCCGTTCTCGTACGGCATCTGCTGTGGACCGCCGTGGACCTGGGGCTGCCGCTCCAGTTGCACACCGGGTTCGGCGACAGCGACATCCGGATGCACCGCGTCGATCCGACCCACCTCACCGACTGGCTGCACCTGACCGCGGGCACCGTCCCGGTCCTGCTGCTGCACTGCTGGCCGTACCAGCGGCAGGCAGCCTATCTGTCCGCGGTGTTCGAGCAGGTGTACCTGGACGTGGGCCTGACCCTGCACCATGTAGGCCCCGCGCGGTCCCGGGCGATCCTGGCGGAGGCGCTGGAGATCACGCCGTTCCGCAAGCTGCTGTACAGCTCCGACGCGTACGGAGTGGCCGAATTCCACCTGCTCGGCGCGGTGTCCTTCCGGCAGGGTTTGGCCGGGCTGCTCCAGGAGCGGGTGGACGCCGACGAGCTGAGCCTGTCCGACGCGCTGCGCATCGCGGCCTGGACGAGCGGCGACAACGCCCGCCGCCTCTACGGACTTCCCGCCCCGTCCCCGTCCCACCAGGCGGGCGCGCCTGAGCGCCCGCCGTCCCCGGAAAGTATGATCTAGCAATGTCTGACTTGACCGATACCACGCCCGGCTGGCTGAGCGCCGACGATCTCGAGCAGGCGCGCGCCCGGATGCCCATCCTGTACGTCGAGGCCGTGCCCGTGCGCGTCGACGACAGCGGCGAAGTCACCAGCGTCGGCCTGCTGCTGCGCATCGGACCCGACGGAACGGTCAGCCGGACGCTGGTCTCCGGCCGCGTTCTGCACCACGAGCGGGTCCGGGACGCCCTGCTGCGCCACCTGGAGAAGGACCTGGGACCCGTGGCGCTGCCCAGGATCCCGTCCTCGCTCCAGCCGTTCACGGTGGCGGAGTACTTCCCCACCCAGGGCGTCACGCCGTTCCACGACCCGCGTCAGCACGCGGTGTCCCTCGCCTACGTCGTCCCGGTGGCCGGCGACTGCCGTCCGCGGCAGGACGCCCTGGACCTGGTGTGGTTCAGCCCTCAGGAAGCCCTGTCACCGGCGGTGTCGAGCGAGATGCCCGGCGGTCACGGGGTGCTGCTCAAGCAGGCGCTGGCGCACGTGGGCTGCGCGATCTGAGGCCCCCGCGCGCCCCCGGTCAGTCGGTCTCCTTGCGCTGTGTCGTGCCGGGCTCGCCGCCGTCGCGGGTCCACTCGACGACGAGTTCGTCCTTGCTGCCGAAGCGGACCAGGTGGCTGCCGACGACACCCTCCAGCAGATCGAGGTGCTCGGACTCCGTCTCCAGCATCAGCAGCAGCGCGCCCTCGGTGGCGGTGAGGGAGCCCCTGCCTCCGTTCTGGAAGAGCAGGCTGCCCTCACCGCTCTCCTCGTCCCAGGTGGCCTCGCTGCGGCGCCCGAGGTGCGAGGCGAGCTGCTTGGCGTAGCGGTGCGGACGGTCGGTGGCGACGCGGGCTTCGGAGCGGGGCATGGGAACTCCCAGGAGTGCGGGGGGGCGCGGTACGGACCCGATGCTGCCGCAACACCGGCCGCCCCAAGCCCATTCCGCACCCCTCGCACACCACGCGGCAAGGGCGGCCCGGCTAGGAGCGGGTCCTGTTCGTCATGGAGAACTCGTCGGCCTCCGCCAGGTCGAAGTCGCCGTGGTCGCTGCCGAGGCCCTGCGCCACCAGGGCTGCCGCGGCGCTGCCCAGGATCGCCGCCTCGCGTGGCGTGCGGTCCAGGCTCATCCCGCGCAGGAAGCCCGCCGAGAAGGCGTCGCCGCATCCGGTGGTGTCGACGACCTCGACCTCGAAGGCGGGCACCGTCTCCGTGCCCGACGCGGTGACGAGCAGGGCGCCCTCGCCGCCACGGGTGACCGCGACCAGGCCCACCCCGCCGGCCAGGAACTTCTTCGCGCCGGTGACGACGTCCTGTTCCTCGCTGAAGCCGAGGACCTGGTCCTCGTTGGGGAGCAGGAAGTCGACGTACGGGAGCAGCGGTTCGATCTGGTCGAAGGTGCCAAGCTCTCCCGGGGCGAGGAGGTCCACCGAGGTGACCACGCCGTGTTCCTTGGCGTGCGCCAGGATGCGTGCGGCGACGTCGGCGCCGATGAGCTCGGGGCCGCCGAGGTGCAGGTGGCTCGCCTCGGCGACCGCGTCCCAGGGGACGTCGTCTAGGCCGTAGGTGATGTTGGCGCCGAGCAGGTGGAGGGTGGGGCGGTCGCCGTTGGGGCGGATGGGCAGGACGGTCGCGGAGGTGGAGGTGTCGATGCGGCGGACGAGCAGCCCGGTGTCGACCCCCGCCTTGTCGAGGAGCCGCGTCAGCAGGTCGCCCGTCGGGTCGGTGCCGATCGCTCCGGCGGTGCGCACCGTGGCGCCCAGCTTGGCGAGGGTGAGGGCGGTGCCCGCGGCCGTGCCGGCGGCGGTCATGCGGATGTCCTCGACCAGGGTCGCGCCCTGGCCCTCGGGTATCTCCTCGACCGGCCGGACCAGGACGTCCAGTACGTGCACGCCCATGGTGACGACGTTCATCTGTTCCCCTCCTGTGCGGATTGCGTGGTGCCGTAGTTGCGGGCGAGGGCGGCCTCGATCACCGCGATCTGCTGCTGTTCGTCGAGGGCGCGGGGCGGTCCCAGGGCGGCCGCGCGCTGGTAGACACCGCAGGCCCACTCCAGGAGCAGCGCGTGCTCGACCGCCTTGTCGAGGCTCGGGGCGTGGGTGACGGCCCCGTGGTTGGCCATGAGGGCGGCGCCCCGGCCCTCCAGCGCGGTGAGGACCGACTCGGCGAGTTCCGGGGTGCCGAAGGTGGCGTAGGGCGCGACCCTGACGGTGCCGCCGAGGGCCAGCAACTGGTAATGGATGCAGGGCAGTTCGTCGAGGACGAGGGAGAGCGCGGTGGCCATGGGGGCGTGGGTGTGCACGACCGCGGTGGTGCCGTAGCGGCGGTAGACGCCGAGGTGGAGGTCGAGTTCCGAGGTCGGCAGGAGGCTGCCGGTCACGATCTCCCCGTCTAGGTCGACGACGGTCACCTGGTCCGGGGTGAGTTCCGCCAGGACCGCGCCGGTCGCGGTGATCGCCACGCGGCCCCCGACGCGGACGCTGACGTTCCCCGCGGTGCCGATGAGCAGCCCCTCGGCCCCCAGACGGCGGCAGGCGTCGGCCACGGCGGCCCGCTCCTCGCTCAGCGCCGGGCTTGAGTCGGTCATGCGCGCGACGCTAACCTAAACCTGAAACAAAGTCACGTTCACGTTCGGAGGTTGTCGCGTGAGGCTGTCACGTGGTGAGCGGAGGTCGTGCCGTGGCTGAGTCCGTCCCGGACACCGACCCGGCCGCATGGATCGCGTCTCTGCGCCGCACTCCCCAACAGGCCCGCAGCCGGGCCCGGTTGGCCAGGGTGCTCGAGGCCGCGGAGCGCATCCTGGTGGAGGAGGGCGTCGAGTCGCTCACCACCACCCGGATCGCCTCCGAGGCACGGGTGTCGGTCGGCTCGCTCTACCAGTACCTGCCCGACCGCGGGGCGATCATCGAGGCGCTCGCGGCCGGATACTTCGCGAAGCTGGAAGCGGCGATGGACGCGCTCGTGGAGGCCGCGGCCGCCGAGCGCTGGGAGGACCCGGTGGGCGTCCTCATCGACGCGTACGCCGAGATCTACCGCACCGAACACGGCTTCCGCGCCCTGTGGTTCGGCAGCGGACTGACCGAGCGGACCCGGGCCGCGGACCGCGAGCACAAGCACCGGATGGCCGACGGGATCCGCCGCATCCTGCTCGCGCTGCGTCTCGCCGAGGACGACGAGACCCTCGCCCGCGTCTGCCACGCCGCGATCCTCGCCGCCGACGCGCTCGCCCAGGAGGCCTTCCGCCGGGACACCAAGGGGGACGCGGCCCTGCTGGAGGAGGCGAAGATCCTGCTGCGCGGATATCTCACGGACATCGCGGCGCGGTACAGACGGTCCTGACGTCGTCGGGACAACGGGGTCTCATGCAGCTCACCTTCACCGGCCAGGTGATCGAATGGCGCGGCCCGGCCCCCTACTACTTCGTCCCGGTGCCCGACCAGGAGTCCGCCGACATCGGTGAGGTGGCCCGCACGGCGACGTACGGCTGGGGCGTGATCCCGGTCGAGGCCCGGATCGGCGAGGTCGCCTTCACTACGTCTCTGTTCCCGAAGGACGGCGGGTATCTGCTGCCCCTGAAGAACGCGGTGCGCAAGCCGGAGGGGCTCGTTGCGGGGGACGAGGTGCGGGTGGAGATGACGGTCCGCTTCTAGTGGAGCGCGGCCCCTCGCGGCCCGGGACTTCCGTCCGCTGACGTCCCCGTATCGTTCAGCCGTGACCGACATCGAGCCCCTGCGGCTGCCCGACATGCCGTTGCACGATCCGTTCGTCGTCGCGGACGAGGCGACGCGGACCTACTACCTGTACACGTCGAACGAGTCCTCCGTGTCGGGTGTGGAGGGTGTCGGGACGATGGTCTACCGCAGTCGGGACCTGCGGGACTGGACGCGGCCCGTCGTGGTGTTCCGCACGGACGACCAGGAGGGGATCTGGGCGCGGGACGGCGGGTGGGCGCCGGAGGTGCACACGTGGGCCGGCAGGTACTACCTGTTCACCACCCTGCACGACGAGGGCCGGATGCTGCCGGTGCGACCGGCCGGGCGCTGGGGTACGCCTTTCCCGCTGCCGAACCACGCGCGCGGCACGATCACCGCCGTGTCCGACTCGCTGCTCGGGCCCTTCACCGTCGTCGACCCGTCCGGGCCCACTCCGCCCGCGCACCTGATGACCCTCGACGGCACCCTCCACGTCGATCCGGACGGGCAGCCCTGGATGGTGTACGCGCACGAGTGGCTCCAGACCGTCGACGGGACGATGGAAGCCGTCCGGCTGGCCCCCGACCTGACCCGGACGGTCGGCGAGCCCGTCTTCCTGTTCAAGGGTTCGGACGCGTTCTGGCTCGGTGAGCAGATCCCCGCTGGTGTCCCGCACCAGCTCGCGCCCTACGTCACCGACGGTCCGCAGCTGCACCGCACCCCTGGCGGCGCCCTCCTCATGCTCTGGTCGACGTACGAGAAGAACACCGCCGGTGCGGACGGCACCGTCAGCGGCGGGTACGTGCAGACCTACGCCGTCTCCAGGTCCGGTGAGCTGACCGGGCCCTGGGAACAGCGCCGGCCGCTGGTCCGGGAGGACAGCGGGCACGGCATGCTGTTCCGGGCCTTCGACGGCCGGCTGATGATGATCCTCCACCGTCCCTTCGAGAACGCGCGCGGGAAGCTGTACGAGATGCGGGTCGAGGGCGACGAGCTGCGGGTGCTGCGGCAGTGCACCGACCTCGACGGCGACGGGGTCAGCGCCTGAAGCCCGCGTTCCGCGCGACCGTGATCACCCGGTCCCGTTCCGCGGTGCTCAACAGCCCCGCGGAGACCCAGGTGCCGGAGAGGGCGCGTACCGCCCGCACGAAGGCCCCCGAGGACGCGAAGGGCGCCTGGGCCCAGAGCACGTCGAGGAAGGTCAGGCCGTCGCCGCGGGCCCGGTTCGGAACGCCAGAGTCGGTTCCGCCGAAGACGACGACCGGTTCCGCGCGTCTGAAGTAGGCGTGGTACCGGGTGTCGTCCGCGATGTGGAAGGGGGCGAGGGTGAGGCCGTGCGTGGTGAAGTGCAGCGGACGTCCCTCGGGGCGGATCACGTCGGCGAGGTCGCCTCGGAGCGTGAGGTCCTTGTAGAAGGAGAACTCGCGGAGGGTCGTGGCCGGGCTCTGCGCCACCAGCAGGACCGGGCCGTGGAAGAGCGACTGGACCGTCGGGTCGTCCGGCGCCCGCTCGACGCGCAGCCGGTAGGGGGTGGAGAGGCCGACGCGGTCGCCGGTCCGCCAGTCCCGGTTCAGGGTGAGGTAGCTGCCCGGTACGGCCGCGACCCGTTGCCCTACGCCGTTGACCGTGACGGTGACGCCTGCCGTGGCCCAGGACGGGATCCGCAGCTTCAGGTCGAGTCTGCCGCCGCCCTCGCGGAAGGTCAGGGTGCGGACGCCTTCGTACGGGTAGGCGCTCGTCTGCTCGACGACGAGCCCGCGCTCCGGCCAGCGCAGGGTGGAGGCCAGGTGGAGGTTGACGTACAGGGCGGTGCCGTCGGCGGAGCGGAAGTAGATCGAGTCCTGGTACTTGGTGTGGTTCTCCATGCCGGTGCCGCCGCAGCAGGTACCGGTGTTGTCGTACGAGCGCACCACTCCCGGGCCCATGCCCACGAAGTAGGTGACCTCCGGACTGCTCGTGCTCGGGGTGTCCCGGCGGGAGGCGAGGATGTGGTTGGTCAGGGCCCGCTCGTAGTAGTCCGTGTACTTCGGGTCGGGGTCGTGGAAGAACAACTGCCGGCTCAGCTTGAGCATGTTGTACGTCGCGCAGGTCTCGGCGTTGTTGTCGCCCAGGGTGGCCGCGACGGCGCCCCTGGCCCGGAACATCTCGCCCTGCCCGGTGCCGCCCAGGCTGTAGGTGCGGGGGCCCGCGACCATGCCCCAGAAGTTGCGGGCCGCGTCGGCGTACCGGGATTCCCCGGTCTCGTCGAACAGCCTCAGGTAGCCGGTGAACTGGGGGATGTGCTGGTTGGCGTGGCGTCCGTCGAGGACGTCCCGGTTCTCGGAACAGGCGTCCAGCAGCGCGGTGTTGTCGAAGCAGCGGGCGGCGGCGAGGTGTTCGGGGCGTCCGGTGAGGGTGTACAGGTCGGCCAGCACCTCGTTCATGCCGCCGTACTCACCGGCGATGTAGATCGACCACATGCGGTCCAACTGGGCCTTCGGCAGCCGGGACAGGCGGCTGTGTGCCCAGTCGCCCATCGCCGAGGCGATCCCCAGCGCCTGCTGGTTGCCGCCCAGCGTGTGCGCGTCGAGCAGCCCGCGCATGATCTTGTGGCAGGTGTAGTAGGGCGCCCAGATCGTGGGGTAGGTCGTGTAGCTCTCCAGCAGGATGAACTGGGTCTCCGGGTACGCCGCCAGGTAGCCGGGGTGGGTCGGTTTCGGCGAGCCGTGCTCGGCGAAGGCCCGCTGGCACTCGCCGAGACCGGCGACCAGGTGGTCGAGCTTGGTCCTGAGCGCGGGGTCCCCGGTGCCGGCGTACGCCTGGGCGATCAGCGACAGGAAGTGGCCGCCGTAGTGGCCGCGCAGGTTGCCGTCGGCGGTCTCCCAGCCCCCGGGCGGCCGGGCGCCCCGGGTGTCGAGGCCGGCGTTGGCGCGGAAGACGGCGAGGATCCGGTCGGCGGGGTAGGAGCGGGCGTAGTCGAGCATGAGGTCGCGCTTGCGGCGGAACACGCCCTCGCCGAGCGTGACTTGGTCGAGGGGGAAGGGACGCACCGCCCAGGACGCGGACCGGGTCGCGGGGGCGGCCGCGTAGGACGGCGTGGCGGTCTGCGCGAGGGGCACGGCGGCCGCCGTCGCGGCGGCCAGACCTAACACGCGTCTGCGGGTGGGGGGTCGGGACATGCTCGGTCTCCGATCGTCGGTTCCGTCAGGGCTGGTTCGTCGGCAGCCACACGCGCATCGTCGAAGGGCCGCGGTTCGCCCAGGAGTGGTACGGCACCAGCACGATCCCCCGGCTTTCGGCGGCGGACGCGTCCACCTGGTCCAGTGGCCGGAACGGCCAGGGCCCGTCCGGTGGCTCGGCGAGTTCACCCGGCGCCACGACCGTGTCCTCCGGGCCGTCCACGGGCTCGGCGCTCGTGTCCACCCGTACGGCGTCGACCTCCCGTCCGTCCGGCAGGTCCACGGACTCGGCGCAGTACACCAGGGGGCCGCGCTGGACGGCGACCGTGCCGCGGACCGCGTCGACGCGGGGGTCCGGCGCGATCCAGCGGGGCGCCACGGGCAGTTCGAGCCGGATCTCGTCGCCGGGGCGGAAGACCCGGGTGACCGCGGCCGTGCCCGGCGCGACCGTAGGGCGGGTGCCGTCCGCGTCGACCAGCCATGTCGTGGCGCCCTCCGTCCAGGCCGGGACGCGCAGGGACAGGGTCCACGGGTGGTCCGGGGACCGGGCGATCCGGACGGTCACGGTCCCGCCGGACGGGTAGTCGGTACGGACCCGCAGGGCGACGCCGTCGACGGAGATCTCGGCGTCGGCGTACTGGTGGAGCTGGATGCCGTGGTCGTCGACGGACGCCAGGTACGTGGGCAGCAGGGCCAGGGTGCGGGCCACGTTGGTCGGGCAGCAGGACACCTCGAACCAGGGGGCGCGCAGGCCCGATTCGGCGCGTGGGCTCACGGCGTGAGGTGCGGGGACGGTGCCGCGTCGGCGGCGGTGCAGGGTGTTGGCGTAGAAGAAGGAGCGGCCGTCCTCGGCGGGTGAGGTCGCGACGACGTTGAACAGGGTGCGTTCGGCGAGGTCGGCGAAGCGTGGTTCGCCGGTGGCGAGGAGCAGGCGCCAGCCGAGCATCACGGCGGCGACACCGGCGCAGGTCTCCGAGTAGGCGCGGTCGGGCGGGAGGACGAAGTCGTCGCCGAAGGACTCGTCGCGGTGGTGGGAGCCCATGCCGCCGGTCAGGTGGGTGCGGCGGGCGACCGTGGTCTCCCACTGCCGTACGACGGCCGCGAGGAGTTCCTCGTCGCCCGTCTCCACGGCCACGTCGACGGCCCCGCAGGCGAGGTAGAGGGCGCGGACGGCGTGGCCGCGCAGGACCGTGGCCTGCCGGACGGGCATGTCGTCCTGGTGGTAGGCGCGGCCGAACTCGCCGTCGGCGAGCGTGCCCCGGCCTCGGCGGTCGATGAAGAGCGCCGCCTGGTCGAGATAGCGCTGTTCGCCGGTGGCGCGGGCCAGTTCGACCAGGGCGGTCTCGATCTCCGGGTGTCCGCAGACGCCTTCGATGCCGCCGGGGCCGAAGGTGGCGCACACGTGGTCCGCGGCCCGCAGGGCGGTCTTCGCCAGCTCGCCCTCGCCCCCGGTGCGGATCTGGGCCACGCCCGCCTGGATCAAGTGGCCGTAGCAGTACAGCTCGTGGCCCCATTCGAGATCGCTGTACCGGGGCTGCTGGCCGGGGCGGCCGAAGTGGGTGTTGAGGTAGCCGTCGGGTTCCTGGGCGGCGGCGATCGTCTCGGTGACCGGGTCGGACCCGGTGCCTGCCCAGGCCATGGCTTCGAGCAGTTTGTAGACGTCGGAGTCGGCGAACTCCCGGCCCCGGCGGGCCTGCACGGGTGCGCGGAAGTTGCCGAGCCAGCCGACGCGTTCCATCCAGTCGCGGCAGTGGTCGAGGGTGGCGGTGGCGTTGACCTCCCGGCGCCGGGCCCAGAAGCCGCCGGTGATCCGGACCTCGTCGAGGCCGAGGGGCCGCAGGCGGCTTCGGCTCGGGGCGACCGGTACGGCACGGTCCGTGTGCGTGTGCGTGTGCTGCGACCTCGGGTTCGGCTTCAACGCATCATCCCTTCAGGGCGCCCGACATGAATCCGCGCACGTAGTGCCGTTGCAGCAGCAGGAAGACGAGGAGGCACGGCACGGCGAGGACCACCACGCCCGCCTCGGTGGCGCCGTAGTCGACGGCGCCCATGCTCTGTTGCCGCAGGTTCGCCACGGCCAGCGGCAGGGGCGCCTTCTCGCTGTCGGAGATGAGGATCAGCGGGGCGATGAAGTCGTTCCAGGCGGCGAGGAAGGCGAACAGGCCCACGGTGATCAGACCGGGCCTGACCGCCGGGAGCAGTACCCGGCGCAGGGCGCCCGCGGTGCCGCAGCCGTCGACGAGGGCCGACTCCTCCAGTTCGCGGGGGACCGACTCGAAGGAGATCCGCATCATGAAGGTGGCGAAGGGGAGTTGGAACACGGCGAGGACCAGGCTCAGCCCGATCAGGGAGTTCTGGAGGTGCAGGCGGCCGAGGAGGACGTAGAGCGGGATGAGGAGGGTGGCGTACGGGACCATCAGGATGGCCAGGGTCAGCAGGAACAGCAGGTTCTTGCCGGGGAAGCCGAAGCGGGCGAAGGCGTAGCCGCCGAGGAGCGAGACGCCGACGGTGAGGGCGACCGTGAGGGCCGAGACGAGGGTCGAGTTGAGGAGGTAGCGCCACAGGCCGGCGTCGTAGTCGAGGAGGGTGCGGTAGTTGCCGAGGCCGTAGCCGGACTCCTGGGCGGTGCCGGGCTGGGCGCTGACCGAGGCCCAGGTGTTCCACAGCAACGGGAAGAGGAAGATGACGGCCAGACCCGAGGCGACGACGTAGTACGGCGTCTGTCCGAGAGCGCGGGTGCGCACGGCGAGGTCTCCCTTCATGACGCGTCGGTGTGGCGCAGACCGCGGAACTGAAGGACGTTGAGCAGGAGCAGCACGGCCAGCACGATGATCGAAAGGGCCGCCGCCGTACCGAGGTCGAGCCGCTGGAAGGCCTCCCGGTAGATCAACTGCACCACGGTCACCGTGCTGTTGTCCGGGCCGCCCTTGGTCAGGACGAAGAACTGGTCGAAGGCGAGCAGCGATCCCGTCACGCACAGCAGCAGTGACAGGGCGAGGGACGGCCGGAGCAGGGGCAGGGTGATGGAGCGGAAGACCTGCCCGCGGCTCGCGCCGTCCATGCGGGCCGCCTCGTACAGCTCGTGCGGGATGCGCTGGAGGCCCACCAGCAGGATCAGCATGTAGAAGCCGGCGAACTTCCAGACGACGAGGAACACCGTGGCCAGCAGGGCGGAGGTCGGGGTGCCGAGGAAGGACACCGGCCCGTCGACCAGGCCGAGGTGCTCCAGGGGGTGGCTGAGGGGGCCGGTGGTGGGGCTGTACATGCCCCAGAAGAGGAGGGAGGCGGAGGCGAGGCCCAGGGCGCCGGGCAGGAAGTACACGGTGCGGAAGAAGCCGGTGCCGGGGCGGGACTGCTGCACCAGCAGGGCCAGGAGGAGCGCGAGGCCGAGGAGGAGGACCGTGACGATCCCCGTGTAGAGGAGGGTGAAGCGGACGGCGGGCCAGAACAGGGTGCTGTCGGTGATGTCGGAGTAGTTCTCCGGGGCGTTGCCGCCCTGGTCGCCGGTGAGCAACGGCCAGTCGTGGAGCGACATCCGGCCGACGAGGAGCAGCGGCAGGACGAAGAGGACGGCGACGAACGCGGCCGTGGGGGCTGCGTATCCGAGGCCCTGGAGGGTGCGGGAGTGCCATCGCATCGCGCGGCGGCGGTGCGGCGGGTCCGTCCGGACCGGGGTTTCGGTGGTCGCCCGGTCCGCTGTCTGCACCCGCATGTCAGTCGCCCAGGGAGGCGGTGACGGCCTCGTTGTCCTGGTCGACCTTCGCCGCGTCGCCGAAGACGGCGTCGCGCATCAGCGTCAGCCAGGGCCCGTTGGGGTCGTTGAAGGTCTGGCCGAACTTCAGGGCGTAAGGGGTACGGCCGTCCGCGACCAGCTCGTTGATGGTGACCAGGCGCGGGTCCGCCGCGGAGTACTTGTTGGACGCGAGGTCGGTGCGGGCCACCACGTCCTTGTGCGCGGCGACCACGTCGACCTGGGCCTCGTCGCCGAGGGACCAGGCGAGGAAGTTCCAGGACTGGTCGATCTTGTCGCTGGTGGCGGAGATGCCGATGGCGTCGCCGCCGACGAAGGTGGACCTGCCGCCGTCGGGGCCCGGGATCGGGGCGACGCCGAGGTCGAGGTCCTTGGGCATCAGACCGAGCGTCGTCGACGGCATGGGCATCACGCCGACCTCGCCCTTCGGGAAGACGCCGGTCCAGGTCACGCCGGTCTCGTCGCGGGCGCCGGGGGCCACGATGTCGTCCTGGACCCAGCCGCGGTAGGTGTCGTAGACCTTCTTGGCGGTGTCGGAGGCCAGGTCGGCCTCGGTGCCGTCGTCGTTCAGCACGTCGTCGCCGGCGGCCCAGATCGAAGGCCACCAGGTGAAGACACCGCAGCCGCCGCAGTTGCCGCCGAAGAAGGTGCCGTTGACGCCACCGCCCAACTTGTCGACGGCACGCGCCTGTCGGTCCCATTCGGCAAGGGTGGTGGGCGGCTTGCCGGGGTCGAGCTTCGCCTTGCGGTAGAGGTCCTTGTTGTAGAAGAGCACCGAGAGGTCGAGGGTGTGGGGGACGACGTACTTCCTGCCGTCGTACGTGCCCGCCTTGATGTGCGACTGGGCGAGGTCGGCGGCGAAGGGGAGGGCGTCGATGCGGTCGGTGAGGTCGGCGAAGAGCCGGCTGGAAGTGTAGTTCGGGACGAACACCACGTCGGAGGCGAAGAGATCGGGGAGGTCCTTGGAGCCGGCCGCGGCGCCGACCTTGGCCTGGTAGTCGTCGGTGGGCACGACGGTCAGCTCGACCTTGTTCCTGTGCTTCGCGTTGTACGCCTTGACCAGGGCCTCGCTCTGCGGACGGGTCGCCGCTCGGGTCCACATCGTCAGCGTGGCCCCGTCGTCGACGCCCTTCGCGTCCGCCTTGCCCCCTCCTCCCCCGCCGCCCGGGTCGTCGTCCCCCGATCCGCAGGCCGTGGCCAGGCCGACGGTGGCGACCAGGGCGACTGCGGCGGTGACGAGACGGCGGACGGGCCCCGGTGATCCGGTCGGGCTCCCCATGACGATCCCCCTTCGTGACGAGCACCCGGAAGAAACGAGCCGAAAAGGCTTTCGTCAAGCTAGAACCGAGCTGAAGACCCGTCAATCCCTTTGGCACGACAACGGGTTCGGGTGAGCGGCCGAAAATTCTCGCGTACCGTTTGGACACGCGACGAGCGACAGGAGACACGCATGACACCCACCCCCGGCCCCTCTCGTTCGCACACCGCCACCCTCACCGACGTGGCCCGGCTGGCGGGCGTCTCCGTGGCCACCGCGTCCAAGGCCCTCAACGGCCGCAGCCAGGTGCGGGCCGAGACCCGGCAGCGGGTCGTCGAGGCGGCCGAGCGGCTGTCGTTCCGGCCGAACCAGCTCGCCCGCGGACTGCTCGCCGGGCGCACGGGCACCGTCGGACTGCTCACCAGTGACCTGGAGGGCAGGTTCAGCATCCCGATCCTCATGGGCGCGGAGGACGCCTTCGGCGCGGGCGAGGTCGCGGTGTTCCTGTGCGACGCGCGCGGGGACGCGATCCGCGAGCAGCACCATGTGCGGGCCCTGCTCGGGCGCCGGGTCGACGGTCTGATCGTGGTGGGCAGCCGGACCGATCCGCGGCCCTCCCTGGGCCGTGACCTGCCCGTTCCCGTCGTGTACGCCTACGCGCCCTCGGACGATCCGGCGGATCTGTCGATCGTGCCCGACAACGTGGACGCGGGCCGGATCGCGGTCGAGCACCTGTTGGCCTGCGGCCGCACCCGGATCGCGCACATCACCGGTGACCCGGGATATCTGGCGGCCCGGGAGCGGGCGGACGGGGCGCGGGCGGCGCTCGCCGAGGCCGGACTGGCCTTCGTCGGGGAGCCGCGGTTCTCGGAGTGGTCGGAAGGGTGGGGGCGGGCGGCCACCGCCATGCTGCTGGAGCGCCACTCGGACGTGGACGCGGTGCTGTGCGGCAGCGACCAGATCGCGCGCGGGGCCGTCGAGATCCTGCGGGAGCGCGGTCACCGGGTGCCGGAGGACGTGGCCGTCATGGGCTTCGACAACTGGCAGATCCTGACCTCGGCCACCCGGCCGCCGTTGACGAGCGTCGACATGAACCTGGAGCAGGTCGGGCGGGCGGCCGCGCAGGCACTGTTCGGGGCGATCGACGGCGTTCCGCGCGCCGGGGTGGAGACGCTGCCCTGCCGGGTCGTGATCCGGGGGTCCACGGCTCACCTGTCCTGAACCGCGCGGTCCGCCAACACCGCCACCAACGGCCTCCCTTGACACTCCATCAGCTCGCTCCTACGTTGCGAAAACCTTTTAGGTCGTTTCAGCAAAGGGGAGCAGCCGATGCGAAGACGAACTCCGGCGCGACGACGAGCAGGGACCGTCCCCCAGCGCCTCCTCGTGGTCCTGGCGCTCCTGCTCTGTTCCGTCTCCCTCGCGGCCCCCGCCCGCGCCGCGCAGACCATCGGCTTCCCCACCTTCACCGGGCCCGCGATCCCGGCCCCGCCCGTCGCCCAGACCACCGGCGACATGATGCGGGCGATCTACGACGCGGAGAGCTCGGGCACCGACTTCTGGATGGACCGCCTGCTCGCCCGTACCGGCGACGACCCGGCCGGGCCCTGGCTGATGAGCCGCGGGCGTGCCCTCTTCATGAAGGAGCACGACCCCGCACGCCTCGGCTTCGCCGGCAAGGTCGCCTACTGGGAGAGCGTCAACGACAACAGCGCGTACACGGTCGCGATCACCCCGGGCACCTTCACCGAGCAGGTCTCCCAGCGCCGCCAGACGCCCAGCCACTGGAAGAGCGTCCACACCGGCGGCTCGGTCTCGGTCGAGCAGACCAAGTTCATCACCGACAACAACGTGGCCGTGACCAACCTGGCCATCAAGAACAACGGCAGCAGCTCGACCACCCTGCAACTGCGGGCGACTTCGCCGTACGCCACCACGGGCACCGGCAGCGAGCTGACCGGCCAGGTCAACGCCTACAACAACCTCACCACCGTCCGGCCCCGGCTGACCGGCGACGGTTTCATGGTCTCCGGCGGCGGCCTGAACCGCTCGGTGACCGTCGCGGCCGGGGCCACGGTGACCGCCAAGGTGGTGATGGGCTTCGTCACCGACGAGATCCCGCAGTCACTGACCGAGTACAACGCCTACGCGGGCTATTCCGCGGCCCCCGCGTTCGCCACGCACGTGCGGGCCTACAACCTGTGGTGGGCCCGGAACGTGCCTTACATCGACGTGCCCGAACCGGCGATCAAGAAGAGCATCTACTACCGCTGGTGGCTGATGCGCTTCAACAACCTCGACGCCGACATCCCCGGGCAGACCTTCCAGTTCCCGACCTCCACCGAGGGCGTCCTCGGCTACAACAACGCGATCGCGCTGACCCAGCCGATGCACATCGACGACCTCAAGTACCTGCGCGACCCGGCCTACGCGTACGGCGACTGGCTTAGCGTCGGCCAGGTGTCCAAGGGCGGACGGTTCCTGGACAACCCGGGTGACCCGGCGAACTGGTCCAACAGCTACACCCAGTACATCGCCGAGGCGGCCTGGAAGAGCTACCAGATCCACGGTGGCCAGCCGGCGATCGCGAACCAGCTCGCCCACTACGCCGAGGGCGACGTGAAGGGACAGCTGGCCTACTACGACCACGACAACAACAAGCTCATCGAGTACGACTGGGGCGCCCTGACCGGCAACGACGCCGACGCCGTCTCCTTCCACTGGAAGCCCGGAAACATGGACCGGGCCGAGTCCGCCTACCAGTACAGCGGCGCCCTCGCCGCCGCACAGGCCTACGAGGCGACCGGCAACACGGCCAAGGCGACGGAGATGCGCACGCTCGCGAACCAGATCAAGGACGCCATCGTCAACGTGCTGTGGAACCCCGACCGGCAGCTGTTCGAGCACCGGTTGAAGTCGACGAACGAGTGGGTGCCCTGGAAGGAGATCAACAACTACTACCCGTTCGCGGTCGGAGCGGTCCCCAACACCACCCAGTACAAGCAGGCGTTGCGCCTGTACGACGACCCGGCCCAGTACCCGGTCTTCCCCTTCTACACGGCCAACCAGGTCGACAAGAAGGCGGCCGCCGACGCGGGCGAGCCCGGCTCCAACAACTTCTCCACCATCAACTCCACGGTCCAGTTCCGGCTCTACTCCTCGGTGTTGCGCAACTACCCCAACTCCTGGATGAACGCGACGGACTACAAGAAGCTCCTCTACTGGAACGCCTGGGCGCAGTACGTCGGAGGCAACACCCAGTGGCCGGACGCCAACGAGTTCTGGGCCGACTGGAACGGAAGCAGCATCGACTACCGTTCCTGGATCCACCACAACATCCTCGGCAGCAGCAACTGGACCGTGATCGAGGACGTGGCGGGCCTCAGACCGCGCAGCGACGCCAAGGTGGAGCTCTCCCCGATCGACATCGGCTGGGACCACTTCACGGTCAACAACCTCCGCTACCGGGGCACCGACCTGTCGATCGTCTGGGACGACCCGGCCGACGGCGTGGTGCGCTACCCGGGCATCCCGGAGGGCTACTCGATCTACGTGAACGGCAACCGGGTCGCCACGGTCGGCTCGCTGGTCCCCTTCACCTGGGATCCGGCCACCGGTGACGTCACCACCAGCGGCACGGTCACCCACCACACGGCGGTCTCCGGGCTCAAGGCGGCGAACCAGGTCGTGCAGGACAGCCCGCGCATGGCCGACATGCTCGCCAAGGCCGGCGTCGACCTCACCGCCGACCTGACCAACCTCGCCGCCGGGGCGACCGTGACCGCCTCCTCCACCGGTTCCGGCAGCAGCGCGGCCGGGGCGGTCGACGGGTACCCCACCAACGAGCCGTTCTGGGGCGCCGCCGGCTCGGCCGCGCAGGACTGGTACGAGCTGAACTTCGGCACGGCCCGCACGCTCAACGAGGTCCGGTTGTACTTCAAGGACAGCCGCCCGGCCTCGACCACCTACCGAGCCCCGTCGTCGTACACCGTCCAGTACCACAACGGCAGTTCATGGGTGGACGCCCCGAGCCAGACGAGGAGTCCGGCCGCGCCGCGCGCCAACTACAACCTGGTGAAGTTCCCGGCGATCAGCGCTCAGCGGGTCCGCGTCCTGGCGACCAACGCCTCCGGCGCCAGGACGGGCCTGACCGAGGTCAAGGTGTACAACCGGGGCGGGGTCCAGCCCCCGGCCAACCAGGCCACCTCGGCGACGGCTTCGGCGTCGTACACCTCCCCCTGGGAGAGCGTCGCCGCGATCAACGACGGCATCGACCCGCCCTCCTCCAACGACACCGCCAACCCACGCTGGGGCACCTGGCCGGAGACCGGCCAGCAGTACGCCGAACTGACCTGGCCAGCGGCGAAGACCCTGAACAAGGCCGACGTGTACTTCTTCGACGACGACCAGGGCATCGACATGCCGAGCTCCTGGAAGCTCCAGTACTGGAACGGCAGCGCCTACGTCGACGTGCCGGGCGCGAGCGGCTATCCCCTCGCCAGGAACCAGTACAACAGCGTCACTTTCACCGCCACGAACACCACGCGGCTCCGAGTGCTGCTCACGAGCAACGGCACCAACTCCGTCGGCCTCCTCGAAGCAAAGGTGTACGGCCCGTGACCAGATCCAGACTCCTCCTGGCCCTGCTCGTCCTGGCGACGGCCTTCCTCGTCGCACCGCCCGCCTCCGCCGCCGTCACCTTCACCTCGACGGCCGTGAACCAGAACGGCGGCAACTGCCTCGACCTGCCGGGCGGTTCGACGACGGCGGGTGCTCAACTCCGCGCCTCCACCTGCTCGTCGGGCGCCAACCAGAACCTCGCCTACACGCCCGTCTCCGGTACGAGCGACACCTACACGATCACCACCCAGTCCGGTCAGTGCGTCGACGTCTCCGGCGCGTCCACGGCGGACAACGCGGCGATCATCCAGTGGCCCTGCCACAGCGGCGCCAACCAGCGGTGGCGGCTGGTGCCGGTCACGGTCTCCGGCACCGACAGGACCTTCAACCTGGTGTCGGTCGGCTCGGGCAAGTGCGTCGCGCCGAGCGGTGGTTCGTCGGCGTCGAACACCGACCTGGTCCAACTGCCGTGCTCCACCAGCGGCGGCCGGGTGTGGCGGCTGCCCGCCTTCACCGGGGGCGGCACCACGCCGGGCACCTTCACCAACCCGCTCTCCCAGCACGGGCCCGACCCCTGGCTGACGTACTACGACGGCTCCTACTACCTCGCCACGACGACCTGGAACTCGACGGTCACCATGCGCAAGGCGAGCACACTCGCAGGGCTCGCGACCGCTCCCGACCAGGTGATCTTCAACCTGACCCGGCCCAACGGGGCGGGCACCATGTGGGCGCCGGAGTTCCACCTGCTCGACGGTCCCAACGGCAAGCGGTGGTACTTCTACTACACGGCCGGGAGAGAGCCGTACGACCTCGGCACCCAGCGGATCCATGTGCTGGAGAGCGCGGGGCTCGACCCGATGGGCCCCTACACCTTCAAGGCCGACCTGCTCGACCCGAGCCAGGACAACACCTGGGAGCTGGACCCCGGCATCCTCCAACTCAACGGACAGCTCTACCTGTTGGGCACCTTCTACAACGGCTCCCAGCCCATGTTCATCCGGCCCCTGTCGAACCCGTGGACCGCGAGCGGCACCCGGCGTGTGCTGTCGACGCCGACCTACAGCTGGGAGACCGTGGGCGGCGCCGTCAACGAGGGTGCCGAGGTGCTTCAGCGGGGCGGCAGGACGTTCATCGTGTACTCGGCGAGCCACTGCTCCACGCCCGACTACAAGCTGGGGATGCTCACCTACAACGGCGGTGATCCGCTCAGCTCCTCCTCCTGGGTCAAGTCGCCCGACCCGGTCTTCCAGCGGTTCAACGCCAACGGGGTGTACGGCCCCGGCCACAACGGCTTCTTCAAGTCGCCCGACGGCACCGAGGACTGGATCGTCTATCACGCCAACAACTCCACCAACGGCGGCTGCGACATGAACCGCACCACCAGGGCCCAGAAGTTCACCTGGAACGCCGACGGCACCCCGAACTTCGGCACCCCGGTGGCCCTGGGAGTCCCCCTGACGTCACCCTCGGGCGAGTAGAGAGCCGCCGCACACCGCCCCGCCGAGCTCAGATGGCCTCGCGGATCGCCTGCTCGAAACCCTCGACATGGCTGCGGGCGAGTCGTGCCGCCGTGTCGGCCTCGCCGGAGACGATCGCCTCGATCAGCGGTCCGTGCTCCTCGACGTGGCCGGCCATGTCGGACAGCCGGTCCACGAACAGGCACCAGATGCGGGTGGCGAGGTTGTCGTGGCGGACGAGGGTGTCCTCCAGGTACGGGTTGTGCGTGGCCGTGTAGATGGCGCGGTGGACCTGGAGGTCCAGGTGCATGAGCTCGGTGGAGGTGCGTCCCGAGGCCCCGGCGGTGTCGAGCTCCCGGCGCAGGGCCGTCAGGTTCGCCCGGTCGGTGGCCGTGGCGCGCCGGGCGGCCTGCGCCGCGGCCAGGGGTTCCAGTTCCTGGCGCACCTCTGAGATGTGGGCGAGGTCGGTGATGTTGACCTCGGTGGCGAAGGTGCCGCGCCGGGGGTAGGTCGTGATCAGGCGCTCGTACTGGAGCCGCTTGAGTGCCTCGCGCACGGGGGTGCGTCCGACCCCGAGGGACTGCCCGAGCTGCTCCTCGTTGATCGGCGCGCCGGGCCGGATCTCCAGCATGACGAGCCGGTCCCGGATGGCGCGGTATGCGCGCTCGGCGAGCGACAGCTCCTCGATCTCGGTCGCGACCTGCTGCATCGATGCCCCCTTGACCTGTGCGGGCGAGCTCCCATACCTTACCGCACAGGCTGATATATCAGTTGCCCATTAGCTGGCTCTCAGGATGGTGCACAGATGGCAACGAGTACGTCGCTCACCACGCCCACCTCGCCGCTCACCCTCCCCCTCAGCGAACTCGACCCGGACGTCGCCGCCGCCGTGGCCGCCGAGCTGCACCGCCAGCAGTCCACCCTCGAGATGATCGCCTCGGAGAACTTCGCCCCGGCCGCCGTGATGGAGGCCCAGGGCTCGGTCCTGACCAACAAGTACGCCGAGGGCTACCCCGGTCGCCGCTACTACGGCGGCTGCGAACACGTCGACGTGGTCGAGCAGTTGGCCATCGCCCGGGTGAAGGAGCTCTTCGGTGCCGAGGCCGCGAACGTCCAGCCGCACTCGGGCGCCCAGGCCAACGCGGCCGCGATGTTCGCCCTGCTGAAGCCCGGTGACACGATCCTCGGCCTCGACCTGGCGCACGGCGGGCACCTGACCCATGGCATGCGCCTCAACTACTCGGGCAAGCTGTACGACGTCGTGCCGTACCACGTCCGCGAGTCCGACCTGCGGATCGACATGGACGAGGTGGAGCGGCTCGCGCTCGCGCACCGGCCGAAGATGATCGTCGCGGGCTGGTCGGCCTACCCCCGGCAGCTCGACTTCGCCGCTTTCCGGCGGATCGCCGACGCGGTGGGCGCGTACCTGCTGGTGGACATGGCGCACTTCGCGGGGCTGGTCGCGGCGGGCCTGCACCCGAGCCCGGTGCCGTACGCCGACGTCGTCACGACCACCACCCACAAGACCCTCGGCGGCCCGCGCGGCGGTGTCGTCCTCAGCCGCGCCGACCTGGCCAAGAAGATCAACTCGGCGGTCTTCCCCGGTCAGCAGGGCGGTCCGCTGGAGCATGTGATCGCGGCGAAGGCGGTGGCCTTCAAGGTGGCTGCCTCGGAGGAGTTCAAGGAGCGCCAGCGGCGGACGCTGCGGGGCGCGAAGTTCCTCGCCGGCCGGCTGCTGGCCGACGACGTGGCCGAGGCCGGGATCTCCGTCCTGACCGGCGGTACCGAAGTGCATCTGGTCCTCGTCGACCTGAGGAAGTCCGAGCTCGACGGGAAGCAGGCCGAGGACCGGCTGCACCGCGTCGGCATCACCGTGAACCGCAACGCGGTGCCGTTCGACCCGCGCCCGCCGATGGTCTCGTCGGGCCTGCGGATCGGTACGCCCGCCCTGGCCACCCGCGGTTTCGGCGAGACGGAGTTCCGCGAGGTCGCCGACATCATCGCCGAGACCCTGAAGGGCGAACGCCCCGAGGACGAACTGCGCGCCCGGGTCGAGAAGCTCGCCGCCGCCTTCCCCCTCTACCCCCACCTCGACGGAGGCGCGGCATGAGTGCCGAACCGCTGCCGGAACACCCGGACTTCCTCTGGCGCAACCCCGACCCGAAGCGGTCGTACGACGTCGTCATCGTCGGTGCGGGCGGGCACGGCCTGGCCACCGCCTACTACCTCGCCAAGAACCACGGCGTCACGAATGTGGCCGTCCTGGAGAAGGGCTGGCTCGCGGGCGGCAACATGGCCCGCAACACCACGATCATCCGCTCCAACTACCTGTGGGACGAGAGCGCGGCGATCTACGAGCACGCCCTGAAGCTGTGGGAGGGGCTGCCGGGGGAGCTGGACTACGACTTCCTGTTCAGCCAGCGCGGTGTCCTCAACCTCGCGCACACCCTCCAGGACGTCCGCGAGGGCGTGCGCCGCGCGAACGCCAACCGGCTCAACGGGGTCGACGCCGAGTGGCTGGAGCCGGACGAGGTCGCCAAGGTCTGCCCCATCCTCAACGTCTCCTCCCGCACCCGGTACCCGGTGCTCGGCGCCACCTTCCAGCCCCGGGCCGGCATCGCCAAGCACGACCACGTCGCCTGGGCGCTGGCCCGCCGCGCCGACGAACTGGGCGTGGACCTGATCCAGGGCTGCGAGGTCACCGGCTTCCTCAAGGACGGCGACCGGGTCGTGGGCGTCGACACCAACCGCGGCCGCATCCACGCGGGCCGGGTCGGTCTCGCGGCCGCCGGACACAGCAGCGTGCTGGCCGAGCGGGCGGGCGTCCGGCTGCCGGTGCAGTCGCACCCCCTCCAGGCACTGGTCTCCGAACTGCACGAGCCGGTGCACCCGACCGTCGTCATGTCGAACCACGTGCACGTCTACGTCTCCCAGGCCCACAAGGGCGAGCTGGTGATGGGCGCGGGCGTCGACTCGTACAACGGCTACGGCCAGCGCGGCTCGTTCCACGTGATCGAGCAGCAGATGGCCGCCGCCGTCGAGCTGTTCCCGATCTTCGCGAGGGCGCATGTGCTGCGCACCTGGGGTGGCATCGTCGACGTCACCCCGGACGCCTCGCCGATCATCGGCAGCACGCCGGTGGACGGCCTGTACGTCAACTGCGGCTGGGGAACCGGCGGTTTCAAGGCGACTCCGGCGGCCGGCTGGACCTTCGCGCACACCATCGCCACGGGCGAACCGCATCCGCTGAACGCCCCCTTCGCCCTCGACCGTTTCACGACCGGCGCGTTGATCGACGAACACGGCGCCGCGGCCGTGGCCCACTGAGGAGGACCTGATGCTGCTGATCACCTGCCCGTGGTGCGGTCCGCGCAACGAGACGGAGTACCGCTACGGCGGACAGGCACACGTCCCCCACCCCGCGTCCCCGGCCGACCTCACCGACGAGCAGTGGGCCGAGTACGTCTTCTACCGTGACAATCCCAAGGGCCCTTTCGCGGAACGGTGGATGCACAGCATCGGGTGCCGCCGCTGGTTCAACGTCCTGCGCGACACCGCCACCCACGAGGTGCTGACCTCGTACCGGCCCGACGAGCCACGCCCCGAGATGCCCCAGGCCGGAGGGAACCGATGACCGACCACCAGCGCTTCCGGCTGCCGCGAGGCGGCCGTGTCGACCGCGGCACCCTGCTGCGATTCACCGTCGACGGGCGGGAGTTGACCGGTCACCCCGGCGACACCCTGGCCTCGGCGATGCTGGCGAACGGCCTCGTCGAGGTCGCTCCCTCGCTCTACCGCGGCCGCCCGCGCGGCATCGTCGCCGCGGGCGTCGAGGAGCCCAACGCCCTGGTGCAGCTGGGTGGTTCGTGCTCGGAGGGCATGCTCCCGGCAACGACCGTCGAGCTGTACGACGGCCTGTCCGCCACCACGCTCTCCGGCATGGGCCGACTCGACCCCACTCCGGATCCCGCCGTCTACGACAAGAAGTACGTCCACACCGACGTGCTGGTCGTCGGCGCCGGACCGGCCGGCCTCGCTGCGGCCACCGCTGCCGCCGCCTCCGGCGCCCGCGTGATCCTCGTCGACGAGCAGTCCGAGCCCGGCGCCTGGGAGGGTGCCCCCGAGCTGCGCGCGACGCTCGACGCCGCGCCCGAGGCCGTCGTACTGCGTCGGACCACGGCTTTCGGGTCGTACGACGACAACTACGTGCTGGCGCTCCAGCGCCGCACCGACCACTTCGGAGCGGACGCCCCCGAGGGTGTCTCGCGGCAGCGGCTGTGGCACATCCGCGCCCGCCAGGTCGTCCTGGCGACCGGCGCGCACGAGCGGCCGCTGGTCTTCGCGGGCAACGACCGGCCCGGTGTGATGCTCGCCGGGGCCGTGCGCACGTACCTCGACCGGTATGCCGTGGCGCCGGGTTCGCGGGCCGTGGTGGGCACGACCAACGACAGCGCCTACGACACGGTCGCCGATCTGCACGCGGCCGGCATCGACATCGCCGCCGTGGTGGACGCGCGCCCCGAACTGTCCGACCGGGCCGCCGAGGTGGTGGCGGCGACCGGCGTGCGGGTGCTGACGGGCAGCGCGGTGGTCGACACCTCCGGCGAGCACCGGCTCACCGGCGTCACCGTGCGGGCGCTCGACGCCGACGGGCAACTCACGGGTGGGGCCGACTCGTTCGACTGCGATCTGCTGGCCGTGTCGGGCGGCTGGAGCCCGGTGGTGCATCTGCACTCGCAGCGCCAGGGCAGGCTGCGCTGGGACGCGGAGCTCGTCGCGTTCGTGCCGGACGGGAGCGTACGGGACCAGCAGGTCGTGGGGGCGGCGCGGGGGACGTACGACCTCGACGGCTGCCTGGCCGAGGGGGCGCGGGCCGGGGCGCTGGCGGCGACGGCGGCGGGCTTCCCGGTGACCGTGCCGGCCGAGGGAACGCGGCGCGCACCGGGCCCGACGCGCGCCCTGTGGCTGGTGCCCGCCCCCGAGGGCGAACCCGGCACCTGGGACGGCCACTTCGTCGACCTCCAGCGCGATGTCACCGTCGCCGACGTGTGGCGCTCCACCGGCGCCGGCATGCGCGGGGTCGAGCACGTCAAGCGGTACACCTCCCTCGGCACGGCGAACGACCAGGGCAAGACGTCCGGCGTCAACGCGATCGGGGTGATCGCCGAGGCCCTCGGCGGCTCACTGGGCGAGATCGGCACCACCGCCTACCGGGCGCCGTACACGCCGATCGCCTTCGCCGCCCTGGCGGGGCGGGAACGCGGTGACCTGTTCGATCCGGAGCGGACCACCTCGATCCACGGCTGGCATGTGGGGCACGGCGCGGAGTTCGAGGACGTCGGACAGTGGAAGCGCCCCCGGTACTACCCGCAGGCCGGTGAGGACATGGACGCTGCCGTGGCCCGCGAGTGCCGGGCGGCCCGGGAGGGGGTGGCGTTCATGGACGCCTCCACCCTCGGCAAGATCGAGATCTGGGGCGCGGACGCGGGCGAGTTCCTCAACCGGATCTACACCAACGCCTTCAAGAAGCTGAAGCCCGGCACCGGACGCTACGGCGTCATGTGCAAGCCCGACGGCATGATCTTCGACGACGGTGTGACCCTGCGCCTCGACGACAACCGGTACTTCATGACCACCACGACCGGCGGCGCCGCCAACGTCCTGGACTGGCTGGAGGAATGGCTCCAGACCGAGTGGCCCGAACTCGACGTGCACTGCACCTCGGTGACCGAGCAGTGGGCGACCATCGCCGTCGTCGGCCCGCAGTCGCGCGCGGTCGTCGCCCACCTCGCCCCGGACGTCGACCTGTCCAACGAGGCCTTCCCGTTCATGGCCTTCCGCGAGACGACCCTGGCCTCCGGCATCCCGGCCCGCATCTGCCGGATCTCCTTCTCCGGCGAACTCGCCTACGAGATCAACATCTCCGCCTGGTACGGCCTTTCGGTCTGGGAGGAGGTGGACGCGGTCGGCCGGCCGTACGGCATCACCCCGTACGGCACCGAGACCATGCACGTCCTGCGGGCGGAGAAGGGCTACATCATCGTCGGCCAGGACACCGACGGGACGGTCACCCCGCAGGACGCGGGCATGAGCTGGGTGGTCTCGAAGCAGAAGGACTTCATCGGCAAACGGTCCTTCGCCCGCGCCGACACCTCCCGCACCGACCGCAGGCAACTGGTCGGCCTGCTCCCGGCCGACCGCACGACCCGGCTGCCCGAGGGCACCCAACTCGTCGCACCGGACGTGGACTTGGGGACGGTGCCGGTGCCGATGCTCGGCCACGTCACCTCCAGCTACCACAGCCCGGCCCTCGGCCGCCCCTTCGCCCTCGCCCTCGTCGCCGACGGGCAGTCGCGGAAGGGCCAGACGCTGCTCGCCCCGGTGGGCGAGGCGCTGGTGCCGGTCGAGGTGACCGACTTCGTCCTCTACGACCCCGAAGGGACCAGGCGAGATGGCTGAACCGATCACGGCGGGCCCGGTGGCCCTGCGCACCAGCCCCCTGGCCCACCTGGAGGAGCGGATGCGCGCCGCCGCCGTCCCAGGTTCCCGGGGCGTGACGCTGGCCGAGCTGCCGTTCCTCACGATGGTGAACGTGCGGGTCGACCCCGCCTCCGACGCGGCCGACCGGATCGGGCGAGCACTGGGGGCCCCGCTCCCCCGCCGCTGCGGCGACACCGCCACCCACGGCGACCGTACGGCCGTCTGGCTGGGCCCCGACGAGTGGCTCGTGCTCTCCCGGGCCGACGCCGGCACCGTGACCACCGAGCTGCGGGAAGCCCTGCGGGGCGACCCCGGCTCGGTCGTGGACGTCTCGGCGAACCGCACCACCCTGGAGCTGAGCGGCCCGTCGGCCCGGGAGGTGCTGGAGAAGGGCTGCCCGCTGGACCTGCACCCCCGTGCCTTCGGCCCCGGCAGCGCGGTGTCGACCACGGTCGGCCCGATCGCGGTACTGCTCTGGCAGACCGACGACACCCCGACGTACCGTCTGCTGCCGCGGTCCTCGTTCGCCGACTACCTGGCCCGCTGGCTGATGGACGCGATGAGCGAGTACGGCCGACCGTAAGGCGGACGCTCCGCCGTGCGCCGTCGCGCACACCGTGGGGTCCCCGACATCGGCTGTCAGGCGCCCAGGGAGAGCGTCCCCGCCCCCTGGCCGGGTACGTCCTCCCAGCCTCGGATCCTGGCCGCGAGCCGCTTCAGGCGCGCGTCCGAGGGGGCTACGTCGATCTGGAAGTGGGACTCGTTCGGACGGCGGAAGTCTCCACCCCAGGCCACCACGTCCTGGCATTCCTTGAGGATGTCGCGGACCGTGGCCAGTTGGTGGGGGAAGAGACCGCCCTTGGCGCCGTCCGGGTACCAGGTCGGGCGGATCGCGACCGCGGTCCCCGAGGCGTGGTTGGTCGCGTGGCCCTTCAGCGTGCTGTCCGGGGGGCGGAAGCCGATCACCTCCCCGTCGACGAGTGTGTCGATCTCGTAGTGGTAGCGGCGGATGACGTGTACGAGCACGGTGGCGGCCTCGCCGATGCGCAGGGCCACGGAGACCGAACTGCCCGGCACCTGACGGGTCCAGATGGCTCCCGAGGTGTCGGCCTGCGATTCCGTCGGCCAGCCGTTGGCGCTGGTGTGGTGCGCGGGCGAGCCGTCCGCGGCCGTTCGCGTGGACGCGGACGCCGGAGAGGGGACCGCGACAGTGGCGAGGCCCGCCGCCGCGGTCAGGCCGAGGCCGGTGCGCAGTACGCGGCGGCGCGGCGGGTGTGGGGATGAGATGGTCACGTCCGTCCTGTCTGAGAGTGTGGACTGCGATGGGTGCGATCGGTGCGTCACAGGCCGCGCAGGGGCGCGTTGTACTTCTCGAACACCTGGTGGAGGCCGAGCATCGCTCGGCCGTAGTCCTCAGCTCGCTCGTCGGTGCCGTTGTAGCGGGCCAGTGTGCGGCGGGTGTCCTCCTCGCCCGTGAACATGGACGGCCGGGGAACGCCGACGTCGTTGGCACCCTCGATCAGGACCGTCGGCACGGTCCGGATGTTGTAGTCGTGGTCGTTGTGCAGTTGCTGCCAGACGTTCCACAGGTCGTCCTCGTCGGAGGGGAGCATGAGGCTGCCGCCGATCAGGCCGGCCAGGATGCAGTGGTTGCGGCCGCGGATGGCGGTGGCCGCGAAGATCTGCGCGAGACCGGTGCTGGAGTCGGTCTTCGTGCTCAGCCCTGTCCCGTCGTAGTGGTCGATGACCGCCTCGTCGCCGACGACGTCCAGGGTGTTGTACATCCGCATCTCCCACAGGAGCGGGGCCTGGATGATGGCCTTGCGCATTCTGAAGGTGCGCGCGAGCTGGGTCACCAGCCCGTCGAAGCTCATCAGCAGGTCGAACGCCTCGGTGGTCGACCGGTATGTGAGCGCCTGGGCGCCCTGGTTTCCGCCCGTCTCCGGCACGCCCATGCTGTTGAGGAGATACGACTGGACGTCCGCGAGCAGGGCGCCCCGCATGGACATGTCCATATTGACGTCCAGGATTCCGGTGACCTGCCCGGTGCCGTAGGTGTTCTGGCCGACGTCACGGCCCGACACGATGTCGTTGTCGATCTCGATGAGACCGCTGCCCGCTCCCACCGAGACCGTGGAGATCTGGTCGAAGGCCCAGTCGTCGGGCAGCGGATAGCCGAGATTCCCGGAGAAGCCCGTGGACATGTCGCAGACGAAACTCGCCGAGGTGTAGCCCGCGGCGGCGACCCGGCTGCACACGTTCCGGGGTCCGTAGATGCCGGTCAGGTACCCCTGGCCGTGCTCGTTCATGATGTCCCGGATGCCACGGAAATGCGGCAGGATGTTGTCGGTCACCTCGTAGTCGAGCGCGTCGAAGTCGACGGCGAAGTAGATGCGGGTGCCGGGTTTGAAGCCGTAGTACTTGGCCCGCTCGATGGCCGCGAAGGCGTCGGCGATTCCCTGCGCGCGGCGGAAGTAGGCCGCCTCCCCGCCCCAGGTCTGGTAGATCGGGAAGCAGCTCAGACCGTACGCGGCCATCCGGCCCAGCTCACCGATCTTGATCTTCTTGTCGAGTGAGGTGCCCGGGACGTTGGACAGGTAGCGCCCCACGATCTGGTACCCCGCGTCCCTGAGCGCCGCCGCCCGCGCGTCGGTGACCTCGGTGACGCAGTCGGCCGCGGTCCCCCTGCGGGTGGCGTCACCGGTGGACACCAGCAGCGAGGCCCAGGTCTGGAAGTCCCCTCGGCCGGTTACCGGGAGCTTCGCGAAACTCTGGAAGCTGCGCACGCGTGTTGCCAGGTCGGCGTCGAAGGCGCTGCTGAACGACACCCCGGCGCGCTTGTTGAAGATCATGGCGGCGGTGAAGAGACTCACCCAGGTCCCCGAGGAGCCCTCCGAGAGGGGGTTGTTCCTGATGCCCTGCTGGGTACCAGGGCCGAAGACACCGTTCGCGACGTCGTCGCTCATGCCGATCTCGTACTGGATCGCAAGCATCAGTGCCTTCTGCACGTCCCGTGAGAAGTGACCGTCGCACGGCACGATGAAGAAGTTCCGGCGGCCGACATAGCGGCCGTTCATCCACTGCTGTACCGCGCGGGTCGGCTCGCTCCCGCCCTCGGTGACGACATAGGCGTCCATGGTGAGCAGGGCCTTGAACACCTTCGGCGGTACCCCGTCCGCAAAGGCGCCGCCGACGCCCATGTTCTGCTTCAGCTCGCGGACCGACGCCGCCACGGAGTCGTTGTAGGTGCCATCGATGCCGCCGCCGTCGTAGCCCTTGCAGTACAGCGCGGACTGCACGATCTTGAGGACCTTCTCGTGCCGGGTGCCCGCGTTGATGACGGGGTGGCGGGCCTGGAGGGTGGCGAGCGTCGTCGGGCCGAAGCTGTCGGACAGGGAGGTGATGCCCAGCTCGTACTGGAGCGCCCGGGTCAGCGCGAACATGACGGCCCAGCCGGTGCGGCCGTTCTCCTCGACCTTCGGGATTCCTGCGACGTTGTAGGAGTTGATGAATCTCTGTGCCTCGATGACCATTTGGTCGGCCATGCTGTGTCCTTTCACGCGCACCTTGGCTGCGGCGGGATTGACGACTGCCCGGGCCGGTGCGCGCACCGGCCCGGAAAGGGGTCAGCAGCGCTCGAGACCGTCGATCGAGTTGGTGGCGTTGTCGGTGTAGTAGCTGGCCATGTAGCCGCGGTGACCACTGGGGGTGAGCACCCAGACCCAGTAGGGGTTGCCGCCGACGCTCTGAGCCCCCTCCTGCTGGCAGTACACCCACACCTGGGCCGGGCTGCTCACTGTGGTCTGCACGTCCGGGCAGTTGGCGGCCGACGGATACAGGTAGCACTGTTCCCCGCCACCGGCACGGACATTGACGCCGGAGGCCCAGACGCCGTAGTAGCCCTCGCCGTGACCGGTCGCGTGGGCAGAGCCCGCCGTACCGAAGACGAGGCCGGCGGCGGCGATGACGGTGGACGCCGTGGCCGCGGCGGCGGCTCTCACGGAATTGATCATGAGTGATTCCCCCTTGGGACGGCCCAACAGGCCTTGGAAGCAAAGGTGCTGACCCGAAACAGCGACGTGGACAGAACCTAGCGAGGGCGCGGCTGACGAGGTCCTGACACATGTCAGGGCAACCGAGGGGGCCACCGCATCCGACCGCCACCCTGACATCCGTCAGGACCGCCGGTCCCCTTCCCCTTTCTAAGGTTCGAGTCGTCTTCCAGGCCCGGCGGTATCGCAGGGCACCCTCCACAGACAGGAAGAGACAGCTCCCATGCGCCCGTTCCGCTCCGCTCTCGCCACGGCCGCCGCCTTGACCGCGATCACGAGCGGCGTCCTCGTCGCTCAACCGGCGCAGCCCGCACACGCCTTGGCCTCCGACTGCGAAGGCGGCGCACATGGCTTCCGCGACCACCCCGACAACGCCGAGGGCGACACCGACAAGCCCGCCGACTTCAGCCTCGGCAGCGTCCGCATCACGCTGGAGAAGGGCGCCTACGTCGGCCAGCAGATCGCCTTCGGAAAGATCAGCGGCCGGACCCAGCCCGGCGACAACCTCTGGATGGACTGGCGTGCCGACGGCTGGGACCGCGACCGGAACGCCGTGTCCCCCTGGCTGCAGTGCGGGCCCTTCACCGTCCGCTCGGCCGGGCAGAGCCTGACCACACCGTTCCGCCGCACCAGCACCGACCCGCAGTACCAGTTCCGCGTCTGCGGCTCGCTGAAGTCGGACGGCGTGGTCCGCTGCTCCGACTGGTGGTAGAGCCCGCCCGCCGTTCCCGCTTCCCGGCACTCACCCGAAAGGCATGACCATGCGCAGAATCCTGCGCGGCGCCGCCGCGCTCGCTTTCACCGCCGCCGCCGTTCTCACCGGAGCCGCCCAGGCCCAGGCCGAGGGCGGCACATGGGACGGCTGCCCCTACGGCGCCGTCTGCATCTACCCGGAGAACGTGACGCCGGCCACCAACCCGCACCCGAGCCACATCTTCTACTCCTACGGCTTCCACCCCATCTACAACCAGTACGGCAACCACTGGATCCTCAACAACCAGTACGACGGCGCCCTCGTCGAGCTGTGCAAGTCCGTCAACACGGACTGCCACGAGTCCATCCCTCCGCAGGAGGGCTGGTACGTCGACCTCACGCCCATCAACTCCCTCAACCTCAGGGAGCACTACCAGTGAGGCGCCGACTTCTCGCTGGGGCCGCCGCGCTGCTGCTGATCGGCGGCGCGGCGGGCTCCGCCGCTGCCGACGCCCCGGCCGGACAGCCGGCCCGTCCCGCCACCGCGTCCGCCGAGGTACCCGCCGGTGTCAGTGCCGGGGTCGCCGTCTTCGACCGGCAGACCGGTACCTTCACCGAGCAGCTCAACACGAGCACCCGCTTCCGGTCCGCCTCGGTCGTCAAGCTGCTGCTGGCCCTGGACCACCTGTGGAACCGGGGCCCCGACTACACCGTGCCGGCCGCCGACCGGGCATGGCTGGAGCCGATGTTGCGCGCCAGCGACGACGACGCGGCCAGCGCCTACTGGTCGGACCACGGCGGTACGGCGATCATCACCCGCATGGTCGACCGCCTCGGCCTCAAGGACACGGCACCGCCGCCCACCGGGTACGAGGGCTACTGGGGTTACACCGCACTCTCCGCCCGCGACACGGTGACGATCTACCGCTACCTCCTGGACTCTGCGCCCGGCCCCGTGCGCGACTTCATGATGGGCAACCTGCGACAGTCCACCCGCTGTGCCTCGGACGGCTTCGACCAGCACTTCGGCATCGCCGGGGCGTTCGACAAGCCGTGGGCGGTGAAGCAGGGCTGGTCGGGATCCTCGTACGAGAAAGGCACCTGCGGCCCGAAGCGCACCGTGACCGCGTCCGTGGCGCGGGCGGGGAGTCCGGCCGCGGACGTGGATCTGACGCGGCCCGCGCTGCACAGCACGGGCACCGTGGGCGCCGGTGACCGGTCCATCGTGGCCGTGTTCACACTGCATCCCGTCGGCACCTCGTACGGGAAGGCGTACACGGACATCGGACGGCTGACCCGTTCCCTGAACGTCCCGGGGGCCGCGCGGCCCGCGGGATGGTGGTACGGCACGTGGAGCGACCATGTGAACGTCCGCCCCAAGCCCGGCACAGGTGACGCAGCCATCACCCAACTCCCGGCGGGCGTCGAGGTGTTGGTGGGCTGCCAGGCCAGGGGCGAGGTGGTGAACGTACCGCCTTACACCAATGAGTGGTGGGCGTACCTCCCCCGGTACGACGGCTGGATCTCCAACATCTACATCAACTCGCCCGACAACAAGATGCCGGACGTCAAGGACTGCTGAACGGCCCCGGGCGACAGCTCCGCCACCTCACCGCTCGTAGTCGGCGAGGTAGCGGAGCACTTTCTCGACGTGCGGACGCACCCGTGCGGGGACGCCGCCCTCCGTGATGACCGTGCGGTCGCTCGTGCGATAGCCGGCCACCATCAGCGCCTGAAGGTCCTTGGCGGGCATGTCGGCCTCCTTGAACTGCTGGTCGAGCCAGCACACGTACAGCGACATCGTGGAGATCGCGTCCGGCGGCGACCGGTAGTCCTTGTCCCCGTCGCCGTCGCCGTCGACCGCCCAGGCCCGGAACACCGACGGCGTCCACATGGCGATGCCGTACTCCTCGCTGGCCGGGCGGGCCGCGTTCACGTCGAACCCGCTCTCCGCCTTGAGCATGGCGGCGAGAAACGCGGGCGTGACCTCCGCGTCGGTGCAACGGTGGGCGGCCTTCACGATGACCGGTCGCAGTGCCTCGGGTACGTCGGAGTCCTCCGGGATCTCCCCGGCGGCCGGGCTGTGCGCGCCCGTGACGACGGCCGGTGCGCGCCGCCCCTGGTCCTCCTCGTCGCCTCCCCCGCCTCCGCCTCCGCCTCCGCCGCCGAGCAGCGCGGCCCCGCCGACGGCGGCGACCGACAGCACGGCGAGCACGGCGGCGACCGGCAGCAGGCGGCGCCGACTGCCCGGGTGTGCCAGTCGCTCGATGCGGGCGGACAGGTTCGCGGCGGTGTGGCGCAGGCGGCCCGCGTGATCGGGCGCCAGACAGTCCTCGATGAGCCGGCGCCACTTGTCGTCGAGCCCGGGGTCCAGACGCAGCGGCGCGGTGCCCCGGGCGTAGGCCTGCGCGGCGAGCGAGCGGGCGCGGGCGGTGGCGCCGGGGAACGGGTGCAGGCCACCGGTGAGCACCTGGTGGGCGAGGACGCCGAAGGCCCAGATGTCGGCGGTCGGCCGGACCATCGTCCCGGCCGCCCCGGTGCGCTGGGACCACCACTCGGGCGGCACATGGTCGAGCGTGCCGAGCGGCGGCACATAGGCGTGGGTGCCCTCCATTTCGGCGGCCAGGCCGAAGTCGGCGAGCCAGGCCGCTCCGTCCGTGCCCAGCAGCACGTTGGCGGGTTTGAGGTCGCCGTGCACCCAACCGGCGCCGTGCATATGGGCGAGTCCGGCGGCGACGCCGCGCAGGACCCGCACGGCGTCCGGGATCGGGCGGCCTGTCGCGGCGGCGTCCAGCACCTGACGCAGACTGGCCTCGGCCCGGTCCATGACGAGCGCGATGGCACCGTCCAGCGCGGGCAGCTCGGGCGCGTCCACGGTGCACACCGCATGGGTCCGTACGAGGTGCGGGTGGTCCGCCTCGGCACTGAAGCGCACCTCGCGCGCGACGAGTTCGCCGAGCGCGGCACGCTGACCGGGTGCCAGGGCGTTCGTCGGCAGCACCTTCACCGCCACGACCGCGTCATCGTCGACCGCGTGGGCCTCGTACACGGTCCCCCAGCCGCCCGACCCGATGACGGCGTCCACCTGCCAGCCCTCGATGCGGAAACCCGTGGGCAGCCGCGGCGATTCGAGAGCGCCCCGCTCGGCGCCTGAGGAGGTCATGCGTCGCTCTCCTGGGAGACGGGCCGTCTGCGGGACGGCAACAGGGCGAGGTGTTCTTCGCGCACCAGGCCGAAGCGCAGGGCGAGGGAGGCCAGTCGAGCGCGCTTGACGCCGGTGCGGCCGTTGGCGTCGGCGCCGGGCTCGTCGCCGAGGTCCAGGCGCAGCTTGGCGAAGGCCAGGTAGTCGATGTGGTAGTTCACCGCGGAGCGGGTCAGACCACGACAGCTCTCCAGCGGGCGAAGTCGCTCCGCGATGTCCCCGGCGCCCGGCAGTACGTCGTCCGAGGGGTTCCGCAGTCGCGGCTCGCACAGGGCCACCAGCACCAGAAAGTACTTCGCCGTCGCGTCGAGCGCGTAGGGATGCACGGTCAACTCCCCGGCGCCGGGCGGAGACTGCTCGTCCAGATAGGCGTGTTGCGGTGCGAACACCTTGAAGTCGACGGTCCCGCCCAGCGCGGGCAGGACGACTCTGGAGAATTCGAAGGGCACCGGCGCTCCGAGCCGACCTGGCGCGACGGTGATGTATTCGCCGGCCCCCTCCAGGTTCTCGACCACATACGCGGTGTCATGGCTGAAGTTCGACAGCCGCCAGTAGTCCTCGGCCGCCTCCAGCCGTCCCGCACGCCGGGAGATCCCGGGGTCGGGCAGGACGATGGAGACTGCCCGGCCGCCGGGCGTCCCGCGCCCGAAGTCGGCCACGTCCCCCGGTCCCATGTGGAGCAGCCCGGGTCCGCCGACGTCGACTTCACTCGGCCGTGACGGGCCGGGCGGTTGCACAATGATCGTTTCCATACGGCCTTTCCCCCGATGTGGTCGCCAGGATTGTAGAGACGCCTGGAGGTTTCCGCCGACCCGGTGCCTGCGCACGGGGCAGGGCGCACCCCTCGGTCACGGTCGCCCCTTCGCCGCCGCCTCGTGAGTGGAACGTTCGCCACGGCGCGCCGGTTTCTGGTCAAAAGCCGCACGCATGACGTCGTTACCCGTGCCAGGCACCGTGTACGGGCCGATTCCAGGGGTGAGAGCACGAGGCACGACCACTAGGACGATCGGCCGATCATCCCGGTTCCCTGCGCGGGGCCGCTCAGCGCGTCCTGTCCGCCGGCCCCTCAAAAACGATCAAGGGCCGGTTTCGGATACCTCCGAAACCGGCCCTGACCTGCAACTGTCTCCAGTCGGGACGACAGGATTTGAACCTGCGACCCCTTGACCCCCAGTCAAGTGCGCTACCAAGCTGCGCCACGTCCCGATGCCCGCCTGACCTGGGGTTTCCCCTGGCCGAACGTGCAGAGAAACCATACCGCACTCGGGTCGGTGGTCGCGCACCCCTTTCGTCCGCCTCACCCCCTGGGCGGATCGGACAGCCCCAGCTCCGGGTACGCGTCGAGGAGCCGGGACGGGGCGGCCTGCCGCCAGGAGTCGGCGAGGATGTCGCGCAGTTCGTCCTCGTCCTCGATCGCGGCGAGGCGGGCGCGCACCCAGGCGAACTGCGCCTCGTGGTCGGCGATCCAGAACTTCCCCGGTTCGGCCAGCACCAGCTCGTCGCGCTCCTCCTTGGGGCAGCGCACGGCGATGGAGGTCTCGTCCTCGGGCAGCGTGGCGAACATCTTGCCCGCTACCCGGAACGTGGGCATGCTCCAGGCGATCTTCTCCGTCGTGTCCGGCAGGGACAGGGCGATACGGCGTACGTCTTCGGCGTCCGGCATGACAGGCACCGTAGCGGCTGGCACTGACAATCACCTGGTCGGAGCGGTCGCTCCGAGCCGCTTGTAGTACAGGGTCGTCGGCCGCAGCACCCCGGCGGGGTCGGCCGCGTAGTCGGGGATGACACCGGCCCGGGTCCAGCCGGCCGCGCCGTAGAGGCGTTCGGCGGGGCTGTCGGTCTCGGTGTCCAGGTGCAGCAGGGTGATCCCGGCCGAGCGGGCGGCCTCCTCCGCGGTACCGAGGAGCCGCCGCCCGAGGCCCCGGCCCCGCGCGTCCCGGTGCACCATCAGCTTGACCAGCTCCGCGCGGTGGCGGGAGTTGGGCTTGTCGGGGAAGGCCAGGCTGACGGTGCCGACCGCGCGGCGACCGTCGTACGCCGCCCACACCGCCAGGTGTCCCGCGGCCACGGCGCCGACGCGCTCCTTCCACCACGCGACGGCCGCCGCGCGGTCCATCGGCGCGAGGAACCCGATGGAGGCGCCGCCGTCCACGGTGTCGATCAGCAGATCGGCCAACTCAGCTACGCAGTGCGCGAGTTGGCCCTGGTCGAGTCGGTTGACGATCACGGCAGGACCACCGCCAGCACATACCGCACGGCGTCCGGGCCCGCGCACCGGAACCGCGTCGGCCCCCACACGCGCAGCCGCAGACAGTCCCCCGTGTCGAGGTGGTGCTCGACGTCCTGGGCGGTGACGTCGAGCACGCCCTCCAGGACCCAGATGTGCTGCTCCAGGCCGGGTACGGGCGGCCGGTCGTAGGCGATGTCGGCACCGGCCGCGAGCCGTCCCTCGACGAGTTCGCCGCGGAGCCCGGGGTGCGGCGGCGACACGGACCGCCGCAGGAACCCGGAGGCCCGATCCTCCCACGCCGGCTGCTCGGCGCTGCGCACCAGCGGCACGGGCTCGGCCTCGGCCTCGATCTCGCTGAGCAGCTGGGACATGGTCCGCCCGTACACCCCGCACAGCCGGTTCAGCAGCGAGGCGGTGGGGCTGATCTCGGCCCGCTCGGCACGGGAGAGGGTGGACTTGCTGACGCCGCTGCGCTCGGCCAACTCGCCCAGCGACCACCCGCGTTCGGCCCGCAGCTCGGCGAGCCTGACGCCCAGCCGGGTGTCGACGGGATCGGGCACGGAGTCGTCTTGTCTCACATTCGGGACGCTATCCCATATCCGGGATCTCCTCCAGTCCCAAGGTTGCCTATCCCTCGGCGACCGCTTCGAGCGCGTCGAGGACCGGACGGATCAGGGGGTGCTCCTCGGCTCCGCGCCGTACGGCGGCGAAGACCCGGCGGGTCGGGGCCACCCCGTCGACCGGCCGTACGACGACTCCGGCGAGGTCCATGCCGATCAGCGCCGAGCGCGGCACCAGCGCCACCCCCGCGTCGGCCGACGCGAGTGCGACCACCGCGCGGAAGTCGTCCGAGGAGTGCTCCAGGCGTGGCTGGAAACCGGCGTGCTCGCAGGCGAGGACCACGACGTCGTGGCAGGGGTTGCCGGGGTAGGGGCCGATCCACGGGTCCTTGGCGAGCTCCGCCAGCGGCACCTCGTCCGTGTCGGCCAGCCGGTGGCTCACCGGCACGACCGCGTCGAAGGGCTCGGCGTACAGCGGCACGTGCGCCAGACGCGGATCGTCGGCGGGGGGTGCCCCGCGGTACTCCACCGCGACCGCCACGTCGACCTGCCGGTCCAGGACCATCGGCAGACTGGCGTCGCCCTCGGCGTCCTGGACGCGGATGCGGATGCCGGGGGCGGTCGCGGCGAGGCGGGCCACCGCGGGCGCCACGACCAGGGCGATCCCGGTCGCGAAGGAGGCGACCGTGACCGTGCCGGCCGCGCCCGAGCTGTAGGCGGCCAGCTCGGCCTCCGCCCGCTCCAGCTGGGCAAGGACGGCGTTGGTGTGGCTGAGCAGGATCTCGCCCGCGGGAGTCAGTCGTACGCCCTTGGCGCCGCGCTCCACCAGGCGGTGGCCGGTCTCCTGCTCCAGGGCCGTGAGCTGCTGGGAGACCGCCGAGGGTGTGAGATACAGCGCGGCGGCAGCCGCCGTGACCGTGCGGTGGTCGGCCACCGCACGGAGGATGTGCAGCCGCCGCGCTTCGATCATGTGAACGATTCTCTCAGGTCACGGGGGCTTTTCAGCCATCGAGTTCCGCCCGGGCCGCGACGAAGGCGTCCACCGCGCGGTTGACGTCGTCCGTGGAGTGCGCGGCCGACAGCTGCACACGGATCCGCGCCTGGCCCTGCGGCACCACCGGGTACGAGAAGCCGATCACGTACACGCCCCGCTCCAGGAGCAGCTCCGCGAGGCGTGCCGCCCTCGCCGCGTCCCCGATCATCACGGGCGCGATGGCGTGGTCGCCGGGCAGGACGTCGAAGCCCTCCTCCGTCATCCGGCGCCGGAACAGCGCGGTGTTCTCCCGCAGCCGCACCCGCAGGTCGTCGGCCGACTCCAGCAGGTCGAGGACCTTCAGGGAGGCCGCGGCGATCACCGGGGCCAGGGTGTTGGAGAAGAGGTACGGCCGTGAGCGCTGGCGCAGGAGTGCGACGATCTCGGCGCGGGCGGCCACGTAACCACCGGAGGCACCGCCGAGCGCCTTGCCGAGGGTGCCGGTGATGATGTCGACGCGGTCCATGACGCCGTGCAGCTCGGGGGTGCCGCGGCCGCCGGGGCCGACGAAGCCGACCGCGTGGGAGTCGTCGACCATGACCATGGCGTCGTGGCGGTCGGCGAGGTCGCAGATCTCGCGGAGGGGCGCCACGTAACCGTCCATGGAGAAGACGCCGTCCGTGACGACCAGCTTCCGGCGCGCGCCCGCGGCCTCCTTCAACTGCCGTTCCAGATCGGCCAGATCGCGGTTGGCGTAGCGGAAGCGGCGGGCCTTCGAGAGCCGGATGCCGTCGATGATGGACGCGTGGTTGAGGGCGTCGGAGATCACCGCGTCCTCGGGGCCGAGCAGCGTCTCGAAGACACCGCCGTTGGCGTCGAAGCAGGAGGAGTACAGGATCGTGTCCTCCTGGCCGAGGAAGGCGGAAAGGCGTGCCTCCAGCTCCTTGTGGACCTCCTGGGTGCCGCAGATGAAGCGGACCGAGGCCATGCCGTAGCCCCAGCGGTCCAGGGCCTCGTGCGCGGCGGCGATCACCTCGGGATGGTCGGCGAGACCGAGGTAGTTGTTGGCGCAGAAGTTCAGGACCTCGCCGGGGCGGCCGCCCGCGGAGACGTTCACGGTCGCCGACTGCGGGGTGTCGATCACCCGCTCGGGCTTGTGCAGCCCGGCGGCGCGGATCTCGTCGAGGGTGGCGCGCAGGTCGTCGCGCACGGAGTCGAACATCGTCAGTCCCTAAGTCCGTCGTCCAGTCAAGTCAGTTGGTCCAGTCGAGGATGACCTTGCCGCCGCGGCCGCTCGCCGCGTCGGCGAACGCCGCCTCGAAGTCGCGGTAGCCGTACCGGCCGGTGATCACGGGGGCGAGGTCGAGGCCGCCCTCCAGGAGGACCGACATCGCGTACCAGGTCTCGAACATCTCGCGGCCGTAGATGCCCTTGATGGTGATCATCGAGGTGACGATCCGGGCCCAGTCGACCGGGAACTCCGCGGCCGGCAGTCCCAGCATCGCGATCCGGCCGCCGTGCGTCATGTTGGCGATCATGTCGCGCAGGGCCTCCGGCCGTCCGGACATCTCCAGGCCGATGTCGAAGCCCTCCCGCAGCCCCAACTCCCGCTGTCCGTCGGCGATCTGGGCCTCCGACACGTTCAGCGCGAGGCTCACGCCGATCTTCCGGGCCAGTTCGAGGCGCTCCTCGCTGACGTCGGTGACGACGACGTTGCGGGCACCGGCGTGCCGGGCCACCGCCGCCGCCATGAGCCCGATCGGCCCGGCCCCGGTGATCAGCACGTCCTCACCGACCAGCGGGAAGGACAGCGCCGTGTGCACGGCGTTGCCGAACGGGTCGAAGATCGCGGCCACGTCGAGGTCCACGGGGACGCGGTGCACCCACACGTTGGCGGCGGGCAGGACGACGTACTCGGCGAAGGCCCCGTCCCGGCCGACACCCAGCCCGACCGTGGCCCGGCACAGGTGCCGCCGCCCGGCGAGGCAGTTGCGGCACTTGCCGCAGACGAGGTGCCCCTCGCCGCTCACCCGGTCGCCGACCCGGACGTCCGGCACATCGCGCCCGGTCTCCACCACCTCGCCGACGAACTCGTGCCCGAGCACGAGCGGGGTCCGGATCGCCTGCTGGGCCCAGCCGTCCCAGTTCCGGATGTGCAGGTCGGTGCCGCAGATACCGGTACGCAGCACCTTGATCAGCACGTCACCGGGCCCGACGGCCGGCTCCGGAACGTCCGCGAGCCACAGCCCGGGCTCCGCCTTCTCCTTGACCAGCGCCTTCAAGGTACGGCTCCTGTGGGTGCGAGGGGTGGAAACGCCCAGCAATCTGCCGTACGACACCGCCGCGGTCCATCGAGACTTTCTTAAGCGGTGCCACAGCTCCGCTTCACACCTTCGCACGGGGACCCGGAACTCGCCGCCGCTGAACGGTCCGCCGAGCCTTTGGCCGACCAGCGCCGGGTCGGCGGTGTAGGCCACCGGAGTGAGCCTGGGCAGTACCGGCGCCGGCCGGCACCCGGCACCCCACGACCGGGCCCGCGATCATTGCGGGCCCGACGTGAGGACACAGCCCACCGACGCCCCCGCGGCCCCTAGTCGAGGCGGGACACCTGGTAGTGGGCGATGGACCAGTCGTCGCCCGTGCGGGTCAGGAGAACCGCCAGTTTGACCGTGACCGGGGGGCGGTCCGTGAAGGTGAACTCGGCGTCCAGGTAGCCCAGGACGAGGCCGTCGGCGGGGCGCCGCGTCTCCAGGATCCGGTAGGCCGCCTTCATGCCGGGCGGCTGGGAGTCGTAGTACTCGGCGACGCCCTGCCGTCCGACGCTGTACGGGTGCAGTCCCTGGAAGACGGCGTCCTCGGTGAAGAGGGCGGCCACACGGTCCGGTCGGTGGGCGTCGACGCCGGACTTCCAGCGGTCGAGGACGCCGCTCAGGATCGTCTTCTCGTCGAGTGTAGTGATCATTTTCGCTTCCCTGTAGGCGCGTTGACGGTTCGTCAGTGACCCGCGCTCATACCGCCGTCGACATGCAGGATCTCGCCGGTGACGAACGGCGCCGTCTCCAGGAAAAGCACGGCGTCGACGATGTCGCTCACCTCGCCCATCCGTCCGACCGGGTGCAGCGCGGCGAGGAACTCATGGGCCTCCTCGGTGTGCATGGGCGTCTTGATGGTGCCGGGCGACACGGCGTTGACGCGGATGCCGCGGGTGGCGTACTCGACGGCGAGCGACTTGGTGGCGGACTGGACACCGCCCTTGGTCAGTGAGGCCAGCACCGACGGGACCCTGGAGTCGGCGTTGTCGACCAGGCTGGTGGTCACATTGACGATGTGGCCGCCGCCCCGGGCCAGCAGGTGCGGGACGGCCCGCTGGGTGAGGTGGAAGACACCGGCGAGGTTGATGCCGGTCACGGCGGCGTAGTCCTCGGCCGTGTACTCGGTGAACGGCTTGGCGACGAAGACACCCGCGTTGTTGACCACGGTGTCGACGCGGCCGAACCGCTCCACGGCGGCCGCGACCACGCGCTCCGCGGTCGCCGGGTCGGCGATGTCGCCCTGGACGGTGAGGACGTCCGCGTCGTCGACGGGCGCGATGGTGCGCGAGGTGGCGACGACGGCGTATCCGAGCTTGCGGTAGCCCTCGACGAGCGCGGCGCCGATGCCCTGCGAGGCGCCGGTGACGATGGCGACCTTCTGGTTCTGCGTGCTCATGGTGACCTTCTCCGAGTCGGTGACCGGTCCTAGCCGACCGGTCGACTATTTGGAAGGTAGGCCGGTCCCGGCACGACACGGAAGGATCGGCTTCCTCCCGTCTGGGAGGCACCGGCTCCCAGCGCAGGTCAGCCGGGGAGCGCGTACGGATCGTCGGCGGGCAGCCAGGCGTCCGGGGCATGGAGGCCGAGGTCACCGACGCCTTCGCACAGGGCGCCGACCACGGCCAGGACATGGGCGCGGTCCTCGTTCTCGCGCTGGACCAGGGACCAGGTCCAGTAGACCTTCGGTGCGACGATCTCGCGGCGGACGAGGTCGGGCGGGAGCGGACTCGTCTGTCCCTTGGGCGAGTTGACGACCGGGCGGGTGCAGCGGCGCACGTGGTCGAAGAAGGCGGGGCCGGTGATCGCGCCGTCGGAGATGCGGACCGTACGGGCGCCGGTGGCTTGCGCGAGCTCTTCTCCGTACACGTTCCAGGACGCCCAGGCGGTGACGTCGTCGTCGATGAGCACGTCGGTGTCCCGTGCCGTCACCTCAGGCACGTCGCCGCTGTCGCCGCCCCTGGACACGGCGTAGAGCCGGTCGGCGCCGATCAGCCGTGCCCGTAGCCCGAGCCTGCGGAGATCCTCGGTGCGCACCCAGCAGACGGCGAGGTCCAGGCTGCCGTCGGCGACGCGCGCGGCCTGGGTGTGGGAGGGGGCGACCCAGGCGTCGACGTGCACCTGCGCCACCGCCGCCGTACGCGACATGAGGTCCGGGGGAAGCCAGTTGACGTATCCGAGCCGCACCGACTGCGAGCCGGACAGGCGGCCGGCCCGGTGTTTGAGGTCGTCGGCGCGGTCCAGCAGGGCACGGGTGTGCGGGAGGAGGGCGGCACCGGCCGCGGTGAGGGAGACCTTGCGGCGGTCCCGGTCGAACAGCCGGACGCCCAGGTCCCGTTCGAGCGCCTTGATCTGCTGGGAGAGCGAGGGACCGGCGATGAGCAGCCGCTCGGCGGCCCGGCCGAAGTTCAGCTCCTCGGCGACCGCGACGAAGTACCGCAACTGGCGCAGTTCCACGGGCGCCATCGTACGCCCGTGGGAGCCTGCGCCTATCAGCAGCGAGGAAGCCGGTCGTGGCATCGGCGCAGGTGGGGCGCGCAGGATGGGCTCACCTACGACGAGCGGAGCGCGTCATGCGAGAGTTCCTGGTCGAGATCACCACCACCGTTCCCGAGGGCATCGGACAGCCGGAGGTGGACCGGCGGCGGGCCGCCGAGGCCGTCCGCGCGAGGGAACTGGCCGCGACCGGCCATCTGACCCGACTGTGGCGCCCGGTGGGCGAGTTGCGCAGCATCGGCGTGTGGCGGGCCGCCGACGAGGAGGAGCTGCACGCCAAGGTGCTCGGCACGCTGCCCCTGCGCCCGTGGATGACCCTCACGGTCACCCCGCTCGAGCCGCACCCCAACGACCCCGGCACGAAGCCCGAGTCACACCCCGACGAGCCCGGCACGAAGTGAGCGCCTCATCCCCCTGGAGCCATGTTGTCCGGGCCGCGGCCGCGCTCGCGGCGGCCATGGGGGTCGGCCGCTTCGTCTACACCCCGATCCTGCCCCTGATGCACACCCAGGCGGGCCTGTCCGCCGGGGCCGGGGCGAACCTGGCCACCGCCAACTACGCCGGCTATCTCGTCGGCGCCCTCGCGGGCATCCTGGCCCCCGCGCTGGTCCGGTCGCGCGCCGTCCTGCGTGCCTGTCTCCTCGTGCTGACCGGCACGCTCGCCGCGATGCCCCTCACCCACAGCACCGCCGTCTGGAGCCTGCTGCGGCTGGCGGCCGGCATGGCGAGCGCCCTGGTGTTCGTCGTCGCGGCCGCAGCCCTCCTGCACCACCTGCGGGACCACCCGCCGCACCTGCCCGGCTGGGCGTTCGGCGGGGTGGGTGCCGGCATCGCGCTGTCCGGCCTGCTGGTCCTGGTCGTGCGGCCCGTCGCCAACTGGCGCACCGCCTGGTGGGCCGCCGCCGTCCTCACCGCGCTGCTCGGCGCCGTCTCGTGGAACCTACGGCCGGACGAGGCACCCGTCGCCGCCGTGGACGGCAGCACCGCGGGGCCCCGCACGCACCGCTGGTTCGGGGCGCTGTTCGTCAGCTACACGCTGGAGGGCGTCGGCTACATCGTCGCCGGGACCTTCCTGGTCGCCGCCGTCGGACAGGGCTCCCCCGGCTGGGTCGGCAGCGGTGCCTGGGTGCTCGTGGGCCTGGCCGCCGTACCGTCAGCGGCGCTGTGGGCCTGGCTGGGTCGCCGCTGGTCACGGCCCGGACTGCTGTTCACGGCGCTCGTGGTGCAGGCGGCCGGCATCGCCCTGCCCGCCCTGGTCGGCGGCACGGCCGCGGCCCTCGGCTCGGCGGTCCTGTTCGGCGCCACGTTCATCGGCATCAGCACGCTCGCCCTGGGCATCGGGGCCCACCTGCGGTTTCCCCGCTCGGTCGCCCTGCTGACCGCCGGGTACTCGGTCGGGCAGCTCCTGGGCCCGCCGGCCGTCGCCCCGCTGCTGCACCGCGGCTACGACCGGGCGCTGCTGCCGGCCGCCCTCGTGGTCCTGGCGGCGGCCGCGGCCGCCGGCGTGCTGCGGATCGGATTCCCGCACCACATGGTCGTTTTGGGGCACACGGGCCGCGAACAGCAGCGAGAATCGACCGAGGACGCCCGGTCCACCGCGGCCGGCCTCCCTCAGCACGCACCGCCGTACCCGGCCGACTGACCTGGAGCCGCCGATGACCACCGCACGGGACCTCGCGATCGTCGCCCTCGACGTGACCGCCGACGAACCGGTGGAGCAGGGCGATCTCTCGCTCGCGCTGGCGGGGGCCGAGGTGTTCGACCTCCTCGACGCCCGCGCCCTCGTCCTGGACGGCGACCGCATCCTGCCCCAGGCCCAATCCCCCACGGGCGACCGCCTGTTGGACGACGCCGCCGAGACCCTCGTACGGCAGGAGCCGTACGAGTCGGTCGAGGACTGGCTGTGGCGCCGGGGCCGTGGGCTGTCCGCGGCCTACGTCGACGACCTGGAACGGACCGGGCTCGCGAGCCGGCGCCGCGGTCGGCGGATCCCGCTGCGGACCGGGCGGACGGAGCTGGTCGACTCGGCGGCCCGGCAGCAGGCCGAGGAACGCTGGGCGGCGGGCGAACCCGTCCTCGCGGCACTGGCGGCCGCCGCCGGGATCGGCGAGGAACCCGCCGGTGAACTCGCCGACGAGACCGCCGCCGTGCTGGCCGCGGTCGGGGACGCCGTGATGGAGCTGGAGGCCGTACGCCAGCGGAAGGCCATCGAGAACGCCGCGTTCGACAACGTCTGGCGCGGTTACTAGGAGCCGGACACGCCGAGCAGTGCCCGGCAGTTGTCCCAGAGGGCGCTCAGGCGCTGGGGGCTGTTGTAGAGCTTGGCGAACATCACCTGGCCCTCCAACTGGGCCACCACCGCCCGCGCCGTCTGCCGCGCGTCGGACACGGTGACGTCGCCGCGGTCCCGGGCCTCGGCGACGACGGCCTCCACCATGTCGACCTGCGCGTCGAAGATCTCCTGAAGCCGTCCGCGCACGGGCTCGGCGTGGTTGCTCAGTTCCAGGGCGAGGTTCCCGAACAGACAGCCCGAGACCGTGCCGCAGCCCTCCTGGACGGCGCGCTGGCCGGCCTCGGTCTGCTCGAAGAGCGCACGCAGCCGCCGCAAGGGGTCCGTGTCCGCGCCCAACGCGCTTTCCCACTCGGCACGTTGAGCCGCCCAGTGCTCGTCGACGACGGCGAGCGCGAGGGCCTCCTTGGACTCGAAGAAGTAGTAGAAGCTGCCCTTCGGCACCCCGGCCGCCTTGCAGATCTCGGCCACGCCCAGCGCCGAGTAACCGCGCCCCTCGATGAGCGAGCGCGCGGCTCCGAGAATCTTCTGCCTGGCGTCACTGGTGCGTCCCACACGGCGAGTGTACGTGGGTACTAGACCGGTCGGCTAGGAATGCGGGCCGTCCCGTCCGTCACAGCACGGGGAGCCCGTCGGCCTCCCGTCGCTCCAGACGTGCGACCAGGTCCGCCGCCGACGACTTGATGATCTCCAGCCCGGACTTTCCCCAGCTCCGCGGCTCCACGTCGGCCGCGCACACCGTGCCCAGCACCATGCCCGTGGAGTCGATGAGCGGAGCGCCCAGATAGGAACGGATGCCGAACTCGTCGACGACCGGGTTGCCCGCGAACCGCGGGTAGTCACGGACGTCCTCCAGGACCAGTGCCTTGCGGCGGGCGACCACATGGGGGCAGAACCCATGGTCGCGCGCCATATAGCGGCCCACTTCCGGCTTGGCCTCCTCGCCGTCCGCCGGGGGCCGGGCCGCCGGAATCCTGAGACCGGCGAAGAACTGCCGGTGCTCGCCCAGGAAGTTGACCATCGCGTACGGCGCCCCCGCGTGCCCGGCGAGCCACTCGGCGAAGGTGTCGAGGGCGGGCTCCGGATGCTCCCCCAGCCCGAGCAGGCGCAGCCGTCGCGCCCGGTCCGGGGCCTCCTTGTCCTCCGGGGTGAGCAGCAGCCGGCCGACCGGGCGCGGTGGGTCGTAGGTCATGGGCGGCCGTCGCTGTCGACGTCGGTCATGTGCGGCTCCGTGGCGGTGTGTGCGGGGGTCACATGTGGGCGCCGTGGCTCGGCGCGGGCGCCGGGCTGTGGGCGATGAGATGCCGTACGAGGGTGAGCAGGGTCTGTACCCCGGAACTGGAGATCCGCGCGTCGCAGCGCACGATCGGGATCTCCGGCGGGAGGTCGATGGCGGCGCGGACCTCCTCGGGGTCGTAGCGGTACCCCCCGTCGAACTCGTTGATCGCGACGATGAATCCGAGGCCGCGCTGCTCGAAGAAGTCCACGGCCGCGAAGCAGTCCTCCAGTCTGCGGGTGTCGGCGAGGATCACCGCGCCGAGCGCGCCCTCGGAGAGCTCGTCCCACATGAACCAGAACCGCTCCTGTCCGGGCGTGCCGAACAGGTACAGGACGTGTTCCGGGTCGAGGGTGATCCTGCCGAAGTCCATGGCCACCGTGGTCTCGACCTTGTTCTCGATGCCGTCGAGACTGTCGGTCGCGGCGCTGACCGTGGTGAGCAGTTCCTCCGTGCTGAGGGGAGCGATCTCGCTGACCGCGCCCACGAAGGTCGTCTTGCCTACCCCGAACCCTCCCGCCACCAGGATCTTCAGTGCGGTGGGGAAGGGATCAGAGCTGTCGTCGTAGTCCATCGAGCACTGCCTCCAGAAGAGCCCGGTCAGTCGGGTTGTGGGTGAACTCGGGGGGCTTGGTGGTCAGCGCCCCGCAGTCGACGAGGTCGGACAGCAGCACCTTGGTGACCACCGCCGGCAGCTTGAGATGGGCGGCGACCTCGGCGACCGAGACGGGCGCGCGGCACAGGTCGAGCGCCTGCGCGTGCTCGGGGCCGAGGTAGCCGATGGGGGTGGCACCGGTGGCCATCACGTGCGACAGCAGGTCGAACGCGATGGACGGCCGGGTGCGACCGTTGCTGACCGTGAAGGGCCGCACCAGCCGCCCGGCCGCGTCGTCGAGCCAGGGCCCGTCGCCGGCCGCCGCCACGCTCAAGGCCTCATCGCCGGGGATTCGACGGCGTGCTGCCGGGGCGCGGTCACCAGGTAGGGGCGCACGCTCTTGACGAGCATCGCCATCTCGTAGCCGAGCACGGCGGCGTCGGCCTCCCGTCCCGCCAGGACGGCGAGACAGGTACCGGAACCGGCGGTGGTCACGAACAGCAGTGTCGAGTCGAGCTCGACGACGACCTGGCGGACCTCTCCGCCGTCGCCGAAGCGGACGCCCGCGCTGCGGCCGAGGGAGTACAGGCCGGAGGCCAGGGCAGCCATGTGGTCGGCGCTGTCCCCGTCGAGGCCGTGGACCGACTTCACGAGCCCGTCGCAGGACAGCAGGACCGCGCTGCTGGTGTGCGGCACGCGCTGCACGAGGCCGCTCATCAGCCAGTCGAGATCGGATACATGGCCGGTCGGCGCTTCGCTCGCCATGGTGGATCGACTCCTTGAGGTACGAAGGTGTGCGGGAGCGCTGGGGGGTGGGGTGAACGCGGGGTTGGTCATCCGGCGGGTGCGCTCCCGTCGTGCCGGTGGGTGGTGCGGTCGTGATCGAGGCCGTGCGGTTCGGATATGTGGGGCCGCTCCATGGGGGTTACGTCTAGGGCGGCGGCGTCGGTCGGGGGCGCGGCGTCGGTGCGGCGCGCGGCCGGGTCGAGGTCGAAGCCGAAGGAGGCGGACGGGTCGGGGGACGGGGCGGGCCGGGACTCCAGAGAGGCGGATGCCGAGGATCCGGTGTCGCTGGCGGCCGTACCTGTGTAGGCGGTGTCCCTCTGCGTACGGGCCGTCGCTGCCGTGTCCGTGTGGGCCGAGGCCATGTGGGTGGAGTCGATGTTCGTGGAGTCCATGTGCGTGGAGTCCATGTGCGTCGGGTCCATGTGGGCCGCCTCCTCGGGGGCGGGCTTCATGGGGCCGAACTCCCTGCGCGGCGACGGCACCGGCAGGGGCGCCGCCGTGGCGGGTTCACCGTCCTCCGGTTCCAGATGTTGCTGAGCCTCGGCGAGGCTGATCCCGCGCTGGAAGGCCGCCATCAGTCCCGGGTCGTGGCCGGTGAGGTACTCGGCGTCCTGCCGGGGGGCCGGTCCGCCGCGCAGTTGGGGTGCGATGTGCTCCTGGGCGCGGCGCCGGGGCAGTTGGGGCTTGCCCATGGTGCCGCGCACGGCCCCGGCGCGCGGGGTGGGCGGCGCGACCACGTGCTCCGCGACCAGCCGCCGGTCGTCGGGCCTGATCCCGGGCACGGCGTCGGCGGGGGTGGGCCGCGCCCCGCGGGCCCCGCGCACGGGCAGCGGCGCGGGACGCCCGGAACGTGCTCCGCCGCCGCCCGGACCGCCTTCACCACCGAGCCGGCGGTCGGTCACCGTTGTCTCGCCACCGGCCAGGGGCCCGCTCCCGCCGCTCGGTACGGCCGAGCCACCGTTGCGGGAGGACCCGCTTCCGCTGGACAGCGCATCACCGCCAGGCACCGGACCACCGTCACCCGGCGCCCCCGCGCCACTGTTCAGAAAGGCTCCGCCACCCCTGGGCAACGCATCACCGCCAGACGCCTGGGTGCCGCTGGGCATGTGCCCGCCACCACCCGGCACGCCTTCGCCACCACCTGGCACGCCTTCGCCACTGCCCGCCACGCCTCCGCCACCGTCCGGCGAAACCCCGCCGAACCGGCTCGGCGCGCGATCATCGGGCAGCCGCCCGCCCTCGTGCGAGACGCTCCCGCCCTCATACGGAACGGTCCCGCCGCCGACCGCTGCCCCCGAAACGCCGTTCAAGAAGGACCCGCCACCACTGGGCGGACGTTCGCCGCCGTGAAGCCCACGCCCGCCGGCGCCAGGCCCGCCGCCGCTCGACACGGTCCCCCCGCCGTCCGTCACAGCCCCGTCGCCGACGGAAACGCCTTCGCCGCCACCCGGCTCCGTCGCGCCGCCACCGTCACTCGGCGCGCGACCGTGCCCGTTCAACCCCGACCCCCGGCCGGCCCGTCCGTGCCGGGCACCCTGCGGCTCCGCCGCGCCGCTCTTCACCGCGGGCGCCGTACCGCCGTTGGGGCCGGACTCCGCGCCCCGGTACTCCCGCCGTTGCGGATCGGCTCCTGGACGCGGCTCCGCGGGCGCTCCCGCGTGCCGTGCCTCGTGCGCCGGCCGCGGATGGCCCGGCCCCTGGGGTGATACGGCCGCCACCGCGACCCCGCCCGTCCCCGCCGATTCCGGCGGCCGCGCCCCGACCGCTCCCGGCGCCGAACCCAGCAGCGCCTGCGGCACGACGAGGACGGCCTGGACGCCGCCGTAGATGTTGGTCTGGAGCCGGACATGGATCCCGTGCCGCTTCGCGAGCTGGGAGACCACGAACAGCCCGATGCGCCCGTCCGCCAACAGACTCGCCACGTTGACCTGGTCCGGGTCCGCCAACAGGGCGTTCATGCGGTGCTGTTCGGCGACCGGCATGCCGAGCCCGCGGTCCTCCACCTCGACGGCGAGCCCGGAGGTCACGAGGTTGGCCCGCAGCAGCACTTGGGTGTGCGGAGCCGAGAACACCGTGGCGTTCTCGACCAGTTCGGCCAGCAGGTGGATGACGTCGGCGACGGCGTGCCCGCGCAGCGTGCCGTCGATCGGCGGCACCAGCTTGACCCGCGAGTACTGCTCGACCTCGGCGATGGCGGAGCGCAGCACCTCGGTCATCGAGACGGGGTTGCTCCACTGCCGACGCGAGACGGCACCGCCGAGGACGGCGAGGTTCTCGGCGTGCCGGCGGATCCGGGTGGCGAGGTGGTCGACGTGGAAGAGCCCCTTGAGCAGGTCGGGGTCCTCGATCTCGTTCTCCAGCTCGTCGAGGATCGAGATCTCGCGGTGCACCAGCGACTGAAGCCGCCGCGCGAGGTTGACGAAGACCTCCAGTTTCTGTTCGCTGCCGGCCTGGCTGGAGAGCTGGGCGGCCTGGACGACGGCGGTGACGGCCCCGTCGTGGGCACGGGCCAGGTCGGCGGCGAGCAGTTCGAAGTCGTCCGCGTCGTCGGGCGGTCCGCCGTGCGGGGTGCGCCCGGGCGGCACCTCGCCGCGGCGCAGTCCCTCGACCAGGGTCCGCAGGTCGGCCTCGCTGCGCGCGCTGCTGCGGCGCAACGCTCCGACGCGGTCGCTCACCGTCTTCGCGGCGCGGTCTGCCGCCACTGCGGCGATGAGGATGCCCGCGAGGGTCACCGAGACGGCGCCGGCCAGGACACCCCACAGGACGAGGCCGGGGTGTGTCCCGGTGGAGCGGACGGTGAACAGGACGGCCGCGCAGCCGCTGAGGGCGACCGCGGTCGGCGGGAGCACGGCCAGCCGCAGCAGTTGGGGCCGTATGTGCGTCTCAGGCAGCGAGGGGGCGGGGCGGGCGACCGGCCGCCCGTGCCGCCCGCTCTCGCGGCGGTCTGCGCGTGCGGCCGGTGCGCGGAGGTGAGACATCGGTGTCCTTGTAGTGGTCCGTCGGTCCTGTTGGCCGGAGGGCTCCGGGCCGGGCGGCCCGGGTCGGCGGCCTCCGGCGCGTGGCCCCACGGGCTGCGGGGCGGTCTGCCGGGCGGCTCGCGCGGCGGCATGGTCGTCGGTCACCGGCGCGTCGCCTCCCTCCTCCCCGCAGCTCGGCTGTTCGCCGTGGGCATGCGTCATGGCGTACCGGTCGAGAGAACCGAAGACTTCAACCCCTCGTCGCCCGGCGGACACTCACAGTAGTCGCCAACGCATCATGTGCGAGCGGCAGTTGACAAACTCCTCCGCGGAGCGTCCCGCTCTGGTATGAGGACTCGCACGACAGACCGACAAGTCGAACGGCAGAGCACCCTCGAACGAGTGAATACCGATCACCCCTGGTCAGAACCGGTCACGCATGACCGGCGAGAGCCGGACGCGTACGCGCACCCCGGTCGCCGAACCGGCCCGTCCTTCAGGTACGGCAGGCTCTCCCGCACCCCTCAGGACCCTTGGCCTGAACCTTCCGGATCGTCACTGACCGTGTCGATCCACCCGCGTGCCATGATGCTCCACTTCGACGACACGGACGTCACCCCGCCCTGTAGGCGCTGACCGTCCCCGCCCGGCGGAAACCAGCCGACGACTGGGCAAGGAGAACCGGCCGGCAACGGGAGGCGACACCACCGGCCCCGCCACCAGCCCCACCCCTCGCCTCACCTCACCGCTCAGCCGCAGCCTCCCGCGCCCCCAAGGCCGTAGGCAAAGCGGCCCACCCCCCCCCCGACAGGCGCCACCGCCAGCCCCCGCCCTCGACTCCCGGCACCGCCCCGGCTCACCCGGCCGAGGCGCGGCCATGGTGACGCCGGCCTTGTGACAGCCGCATCGTCTGCTCGGCGGGCTTCACCCAGGGATGCGTCGCCAGGTGGAACGTGCCCCACATGGATCGGCAGCAGCACTCCTTCCGCCGCGTCCCCGCCCTGCAGGTCCAGATGGGAACCGCACGGCCTCCTCGGGCGTCATCCGCCCGGGAAACGGTCCGTGGACGCCGCTGGTGTGCGGGCCCCGACGCCCGCGTGAACGCTGGTCGACGTCCACCTCACCACGGAATGACCTGAAAAAGTTCCCGGCTCAAGGCAACCGTGTGAGGAATCTGCGACGACAAGGGAGCGGATCCGGCCAGTTCCGGTGGCCGGCTTTCCTCCAGTGACAGCATGCAAGGAGCACCTCACCCCCCATGAGCAACAACGTGAAGGGCGGGCGCCGCGGGCGTCATCGCCGCCGCTTGACCGCCACCGCCGTACTGCTCGGTGTGCCCGCCGCCGTCGTGCCGTACCTCGTGTTCACGCAGGACGACTCTCAGGCCGACAGTGCGAAGTCCTCGGTCGCGGCCGGACCGTACGTGTGGAAGAACGCCCAGGTGGTGGGCGGCGGTTACGTCACCGGGCTGGTGTTCAACCCGCGGGAGAAGGGCCTGCTGTACGCGCGCACCGACATGGGCGGCGCCTACCGCTGGGACACCGCGGCCGAGCGGTGGATCCCGCTGACCGACTGGATCGGCGAGAAGGACTGGAACCTGCTGGGCATCGACTCGGTGGCCACCGACCCCGTCGACCCCAAGCGGCTCTACCTCTCGGCGGGCACCTACACCAACGACTGGGCCGGCAACGGCGCGATCCTGCGCTCCACCGACCGGGGCCGCACCTTCAAGCGCACCGACCTGCCGTTCAAGGTGGGTGGCAACGAGGACGGCCGCGGGGCGGGCGAACGGCTGGTGGTCGACCCCGCGGACAACGGCACCCTGCTGCTGGGCACCCGCAAGAACGGCCTGTGGCGCAGCACCGACCACGGCGTGACATGGCGTCAGGTCTCCTCGTTCCCCGTCAAGGACGGGGCGGGCAGCGGTGCGGGCATCTCGTTCGTGACGTACGGCCCGGCCGGCAGCAAGACGATCTACGTCGGCGTCAACGACAGATCCACCTCCCTGTACCGCTCCACCGACGGCGGCGGCACCTGGCAGGCCGTCTCAGGGCAGCCGACCGGCCGGCTGCCGCAGCACGGGGTGCTCTCCCGTGACGGCTCGCTGTACCTGACGTACACCGACAACCTGGGGCCCAACGGCGTGACGGCGGGTTCGGTGTGGAGGTACACACCGGCCGGCGGGTCGTGGAAGAACATCTCCCCCTCGCAGGGCAGTTACGGGTTCTCCGGTCTGGCCGTCGACCCGCGCAAGCCGTCCACGGTGATGGTCACCACCCTCGGCCGCTGGTGGCCCGAGGACGAGATCTACCGGACCACCGACGGCGGCGCGACCTGGAAGGCACTGGCCGACAAGTCGGTGCGCAACGCCTCCGCCGCTCCCTACGTCGGCACTCACACCGGGCACTGGATGACCGCCCTGGCCATCGATCCCTTCAACTCCGGGCACGTGCTGTACGGCACCGGCAACGGCATCCTGCGCAGCAAGGACGCCAATGCCTCCGACAGCGGTGGCACCAGCCACTGGAGCATGGGCGCCCGAGGACTGGAGGAGAGCGCGCTGTTGGACGCGATCGCCCCGCCCGGCGGCGCCACCGTCATCACCTCCATGGGCGACCAGGGCGGCTTCCGGCACGACTCCCTGACCAAGGTGCCCTCCGGGCGCCTGAAGAACCCGATGATGACCAACAGCACCGACATCGACTTCGCCCAGTCGAAGCCCGCGCTGATGGTCCGCGTCGGCCGCGGCGGCGCGCAGGACGGCGCCTACTCCTCCGACGGCGGCCGCAGCTGGCACGGCTTCAAGGCGGAGCCGGTGGCCAGTGCCCAGGACGGCCATGTCGCGCTCGCGGCGAACGGCTCCACCGTCGTCTGGACCCAGGCCGGTCAGGCCCCCTACCGCTCGACCGACAACGGGTCGAGCTGGTCGCGGGTCGACGGCCTGGGCGCCGACGCCGTGGTCGTCGCCGACCGCTCCTCGGGCAGGACCTTCTACTCACTGTCCGGCGGCACGCTCCACGCCAGCACCGACGGCGGCGCGTCCTTCACCGCCCGCGCCCGCGGCCTGCCCTCCGGCCGGCTCACCGCCGTCCCCGGCATCGCCGGTGACCTGTGGATCGCCGGCGGCGGCAAGGGGCTGCTGCACTCCACCGACGGCGGCCGCACCTTCACCACGCTCAGCTCGGTGCGGTCCGCCTCCGCCCTCGGCTTCGGCAAGGCCAAGCCGGGCGCCAACTACCAGGCCCTGTACCTGATCGGCACCGTCAAGAACGTCACCGGAGTGTTCCGCTCCACCGACAAGGGCGCCACCTGGCTCCGCGTCAACGACGAGGCCCACCAGTGGGGCGCCATCGGCAGCGTCGGCGTCATCACCGGCGACCCCGACACCTACGGCCGCGTCTACGTCGGGTCCAACGGACGCGGCCTCCAGTACGGCGATCCGTCCTGACCCAAACGCCCGAGCGGGGCCGCGGCCACAACGGCGCCTTCGAGGGGGCGTTGCCACCCGTGGTGAGTTGATCAAGCCGCGAACAGTTCAGACAGACGCTCGGCCGGAGTCTCCCAGCCGAGCGTCTTGCGTGCCGTGTGGCGGGACAGGTCGGTGCCCTCGGGGAAGTACTGGCGCAGCAGTCCATTGGTGGTCTCGCTCGATCCACCGTGCCAGGGGCCGACTGGGGCGCAGAAGCAGACCGGGATACCGGTGGCGGCGGTGAACTGCGACGAGCACCTGAGCGGCCGTCACCGCCCGCAAGGCGGCCGGGAAGACACCCCCTGGCTGAGCAGTGGCTTCACGCTCCGCACGGGGCGCCCCGTCCAAGGCTCCCAGCACTCGATGCCGCTCCTCAGCCCGTGAGACGTTCCAGCATCCGGGCCATCTACGACTCGTCCCCGATCGACGTCACCGCCCACCGGCGAGGTCGAGATCACCCTTGTTCGGCTCGCCCACACCCTCCGCGTTCCGGGGACGTCGCCAGGGGTGCGCGATCGGACCGGAGACCGTCTGCCACCACGGCTCGACCGGCAGCTTCCCCGCCGGCTCGAACGGCTCGCCCGGCCGCGGAAACGCCACCGCCTGGCCTGCCTCCGCGGCCGCGTCCTTCGTCCACTCCCCCGGCTCCGCCCACGCGTGGAGAGCCAGGTTGAAGGTCCCCCAGTGGATCGGCAGCAGCACCCCTTCCGCCGCGTCCCCGCCCTGCAGGTCCAGATGGGCCCGCACGGCCTCCTCGGGCGTCATGTGGATGTCCGGCCAGAATTCCGAGTAGGCGCCGAGCTGGATCATCGTGGCGTCGAAGGGCCCGAAGGCCGCGCCTATGTCCTTGAACCCCTCGAAGTACCCGGTGTCTCCGCTGTGGAAGATCCGGTGCTCCCCGCCGGCGACGACCCAGGACGCCCACAGCGTGTGCTGGGTGTTCCGCAGCCCCCGTCCGCAGAAGTGCCGCGCCGGGGTGGCCGTCAACGTCAGCCCGGCGACCTGCGTCGACTCGTGCCAGTCCAGCTCACGCAGCCGGTCCGCGGACACGCCCCAGTGCTCGAGGTGGGCCCCCACCCCGAGCGGCACGGCGAAGACGGTGTCCGTCCCGGCCAGTGCCTTGATCGTGGGCATGTCGAGGTGGTCGTAGTGGTCGTGGGAGATGACGACCACGTCGACCGGCCCGAGCGCGCCGAGCGGCAGGGGCACGGGGTGCAGGCGTTTGGGCCCGGCGAAGGGGAACGGGGAGCACCGCTCGCCCCACACGGGATCGAACAGCACCCGCTGCCCGTCGATCTCGGCGAGCACGCTGGAGTGCCCCATCCAGGTCAGCCGCAGGCCGGTGGCAGGGGGCTTGGAGAGGTCGGCGAGCGTGGTGGCATGCACCGGGATCCGGCCTTCCGGAGCCCGCAGCTTTCGGCCGTCGCTGTCGAAGAACGTCCTGGCGAACGTCGCCGACCCCTCGGGCCGGATCCGGGCGGTTCCGCCGGGGTTCTGGAAGACACCGTTCGCGAAGTGGGGGGATCTGCGGATGCGCGCCATGCGCTCACCGCTCGGGTCCGCACCGAAGGCCGCGGGCTGCAGCGCGCGGAGCCCGGAGCTCAGGGGACGGAAGCCGGTCACGGTACCTCCAGGTGGAGTCGCTGAGGCATCCATTATGGTCCGCCCCTCTGACAGCGCCGGGACTGCCCGGTCACACCGGTGAGGACGCCGCCGGAGCCGATCACGTTGACAGGGCGCCCCCGGATGCAAATACTGACTCCCCGTTCAGTAACCGCCCGCCCGTACCGGAGCCCGCGTGACCACCCCCTTGCTGTCGCTCACCTGGACCGACCACGTCACCGGCCGCCAGGGCTTCCTGGTCGTCGACCGGCTGGTGCGGGGAGTCGCCAGCGGCGGTCTGCGGATGCGCCCGGGCTGCACGCTGGACGAGGTCGCCGGGCTCGCCCGTGGCATGACCATGAAGGAGGCCCTGCACTACGACCCCGCGGCGCGGTACGTCCCGCTGGGCGGGGCGAAGGGCGGCATCGACTGCGACCCCCGGGACCCGGAGGCGTACGGCCTGCTCGTGCGCTACTTGCGCGCCCTGCGGCCGTACATCGAGAGCCTCTGGACGACCGGCGAGGACCTCGGTCTCAGCCAGGACCTGGTGGACCGGGCGGCCGCGGAGGCAGGCCTGGTCTCCTCGATCCAGGCGGTCTATCCCCTGCTCGACGACGAGGCCGCGGCCCGGCGGCGGCTCGCGGACGCCTTCGCCGTGGAGGTGGACGGCATCGGGCTCGACGAGCTGGCGGGCGGCTGCGGGGTGGCCGAGTCGGCGCTCGCGGCCCTGGACGCGGCCGGGGTGCCGTACGCGGGCACGCGCGTGGCCGTGCAGGGTCTCGGCACCATGGGCGGGGCCACGGCCCGCTTCCTCACGCGCGCGGGGCTCACCGTCGTGGCCGTCGCCGACATCAAGGGCACGGTCTTCAACCCGGCAGGGCTCGACGTCGAGGCGCTGCTGGCCGCGCGGGACGCCCACGGCACCGTGGACCGCTCCGCCCTGCGCCCCGCCGACCGTGAACTACCCGGTGAGGCCTGGCTGTCGCTCGACGCGGAGGTGCTCGTGCCCGCGGCGGTGTCCTACGCGATCGACTCCGGCAACCAGGAGCGGATCCGGGCCCGTTGGATCGTCGAGGCGGCCAACATGCCCGTCCTGCCCGCGGCGGAGGCGCTGCTGGCCGCGCGCGGGGTGACCGTACTGCCGGACGTGGTGGTCAACTCCGGGACGAACGCCTGGTGGTGGTGGACCCTGTTCGGCGACATCGGCGCGGACGCGGACGAGGCCTTCGCGCACATACGGCGTTCCATGCGCGCCCTGGTGGAGCAGTTGCTGGCGCGCGCGGAGGCGGACGGCACCTCGCCCCGGGCCGCCGCACACGCGCTGGTCGCGGACCGGTTGCCGGTGATCGCGGAGCGGTTCGGCCGGTACCGCTGACCTGGCCCGTCACGCTGTGCCGGTCGCGGGACGGACTAGGGTGACCCCGTGGCGAGAGTGCGGTTGACAGTGGCCGAGCGGCGCGAGGAGTTGCTGCGGGCCGCCATCGAGCAGATCGAGGCGCGGGGTGTGGCGGCCGTCAGGATCGCCGACGTGGCCTCGGCGCTCGGGGTGAGCAACGCCCTGGTGCTCTATCACTTCTCCACGAAGGAGAAGCTGGTCGCCGCCGCGTTCACCTACGCCGCCGAGGACGACCTGGCCCATCTGCGCAAGCTTCTCGGCCGCCGTACCAGCGCCCTGCGCCGGCTCCGGTCGGCCGTGCGCTGGTACGCCCCGACGGGCCAGGCCAAGGGCTGGCGCCTGTGGATCGAGGGCTGGGCGGTGGCCCTGCGCGAGCCGGCGCTCCAGGAGGTCACCCGCGACCTCGACAGGCGCTGGAAGGCGGCGCTCACGGAGGTGATCGCCGAGGGCGTGGCCGCGGGCGAGTTCCACTGCCCGGACCCGGAGGCCACCGCCCTGCGCCTGACCGCCCTGCTGGACGGCCTGGCCGTCCAGCTGACGTCCTACGCGGGCGCGGTGGCCAGGTACCGGGCCCAGGAGTGGGTGGACGAGGCCCTGGCGCGCGAACTCGGGCTGGACGGCACGAGTTCGGTCTAGCGGCGGAGCGTGGTCGGGCCGCCCCGAGGGACGACCCGGCCGCGCGCGCCGGCCGAGACCGGCCCGGCACCCGGCGCACCAGCACCAGCACCAGCACCAGCACCAGCACCGCGCACGGCTCAAGCCACCGGAGCGATCCGCGACTTGATGTCGTCCGGCGACAGCACGCCCTTGGCCGTCACATGGTCCCCGGAGGACTCCCCCCGCAGCCGGCGCCCGATCCACGGCACCAGGAACTCACGCGCCCAGTGCACATCGTCCCGCCGCACGTCCAGCGGCCCGCGAGGGGGTAGCGGCGGCCAGGGCTGGTCCGGGTCCGCCGGCACCTCCAGTCCCAGCACCTGTCCCGCACGGAGGGCCACACGCGTGTGGCCCTCGGGAGACAGGTGCAGCCGGTCGCTGTCCCAGGCCCGCCGGTCCTGGATGGTCTTCAGGGACCACAGGTCGAGCACCGGGCACCCGTACCGGTCGGCGACGGCCCGCACATGTCCGTTGTACGTGGCGATCTTGCCGCGCAGATGCTTGAGCACGGGCACACCACGGGTGTCGAAGCCGGTCGTGACCATGACCGTGCCGCACGCCTGCGTGAGCCGGGCGATCGCCCGCTCGAAGCGTTCGGCGACCTCGTCGGGGTCGGTGCCGGGCCGGATGATGTCGTTGCCGCCCGCACAGAACGACACCAGGTCCGGTGCCATGTCGACGGCCTGCGGAAGCTGGTCCTCGACGATCTGGTCCAGGAGCTTCCCGCGTACGGCGAGATTGCTGTACCTGAAGTCGCCCTCGGGCCGCCGGTCCGCGAGGAGTACCGCGAACCGGTCGGCCCAGCCGACGAACGCCCCGTCGGGGCCGGGGTCGCCGACGCCCTCGGTGAAGCTGTCCCCCACCGCCACGTACGACCCGATCACTGAGCTGCTGTCATTCTTCGAATCGTCTGCCACAGCCGTTCATGATTCACCTTCGAATGTGACCTACGCGACCGTAGGCAGGGCTTGACGGGCGGTGAGATAAGCCACTCCTAAAGTGTTGGCCAAACTAGGAATAGGCCTTTCATCAGTGATGTTGACGCTGCGACCGCCACACCCCGAAGTCCCGGATCCGGAAGTGGCTCCAGGTGGTCCGGAAGGCGAAGTGCCCGCTCGTGTAGGGCTGCGGGTCGGTGTAGTCGAAGACGAGCCGCCCGTTGTTCCACCACTGCACCGCGGCGCCGTCGGAGACGATCCGCACCCGGTTCGGCTCGTTCGCGACCAGCAGCGGCTCGGTGTAGTCGCGGACGAGGGGCCGCACGCCGGGTTCTCCGACATAGCGGCGCAGCCGTGTCGTGGTGTTGTAGTTGGCGCCGTAGCCGGAGTAGTACGTCTTCAGGTAGTCGTACTCCGCCAGCGCCCCGTTCCGGGGCGTGGCGAAGAGGTCGTCGGGGGACCGGACGTCGACCGCGTTCCAGAAGTTGTTCAGGTCGGACACCCGGTCGTTGACCCCGCCCGCGGACACGGGCGTGGCGGTGTACTCCAGGACGTACGGCCCTTCGAGCGGCTGCCGGAACCAGATCGTCGCACCGGCCGGCACGTCGACCTCCAGGACCCCGCGCCGTGCGGTGACCGTGCCGCCCTGCTCCAGTTCGACGGCCCAACGGCCCAGACCGTGGCGGAAGTCGTCGTGAGCGACGAGGCGGCGGTGGCGGGGGGAGGCGCTCGCGGTGGCCGCGGGGGCGAGGGCGCCCAGGGCGGCGCCGGCGGCGAGAGCCCCGAAGGCTCTGCGCGTGGTCGTCATGGGGGACGGTTCCTTCCGGGAAGGGGATGAACTCCGAAGCCGTTAGAAAGCGCTTGCACAGCAACGGAGTTCACTCTGCCGCGCCCCTCCCCCACCTGTCGACGCCTCGGGCGCGCCTGCCACAAGAACGCCACGAAGTGACCATGCGGGCGCCGACAAGCACGGTCGGCCTCCCGCTCCTGAAAAGACTCCGGAAGGCTTCTGAAGCCCTTCTGAAGACTTCTCAGGCTTCTGAAGGCTTCTCAAAAGGCTTCTGTGGGCTTCTCAAGGCTTCCGAGAAAACACCGAAGGCCGGACCCGGGGATCGGGGTCCGGCCTTCGGTGGCACAGGGAGGCATCGTCAGCCGACGGCGACGCCCTTCGAGCGGAGGTAGGCGACCGGGTCCACGTCGGAGCCGTAGTCCGGCGTGGTGCGGATCTCGAAGTGCAGGTGCGGGCCGGTCACATTGCCGGTTGCGCCGGAGAGGCCGATCTGCTGGCCCTCGGTCACGGTCTGACCGGCCGACACGGAGAGCTGGGACAGGTGGGCGTACTGGGCGTAGTAGCCGTCGTTCAGCTTGATGACGACCTGGTTGCCGTAGGCGCCGCCCCAGCCCGCGGAGACGACCGTGCCCGCGGCCACGGCCTTGAGGGAGGTGCCGGTCGGGACGACGAAGTCGACGCCGGTGTGGTAGCCGCTGGACCACATGCTGCCCGCGACGCGGTACCCGGTGCCGACGGTGGCGCCGCTGACCGGGAGGGTGTAGCCGCTGGAGCCGGCGGTGTCGGAGCTCTGGGTGGCGGTCGCCGGCTTCGAGGACGACTTCTTCGACTCCGTCTTCTCGGCCTTCGCCGAGGACGGCGCCGAGGACTGGGTCTTCGCCGTGCTCGCCTTGGCCTTCTTGCCGATCGTGAGCTTCAGACCCGGGTGGATCAACGACGGGTCGTCGCCGACGACCTCACGGTTGTCGGCGTAGAGCTTCTTCCAGCCACCGCTGACGTGCTGTTCGTCGGCGATCTTCGAGAGATAGTCGCCGACCCGCACCGAATAGGTGCGTACGGTCGGGGTCTTCGCGGAGTTCTTCTTCGCAGCCGTCTTTTCAGCGGACTTCTCGGCGGACTTCTGCGTGACCGGAAGCGACTGAACCGCTTTTTCCGACACGGACTGGGAAGTGGCGGCGTGCGCGCCGGTGGCCCCCATGAGCGGGAGGGCGAGCGCGGCACCCCCGGTTCCGGCGACGGCGATCGAGCGGGTGAAGCGCTGGGACTTCGGACGGCGGTGCTTACCCTTCGCGGGCATGGCGAATTCCTCTCCGGCGCCTGCGAGGTGAGCTGTCGGGTGCGAGCTGGAGATGCCCGGCCGCGCCGAGACGCGACTTAACCCCAAGCCTGTTCCGGGAACCGAAACAGGCGTTGATACCTGTGGGTCCCCCGCTCCTGCCGTGCACGGGTGAGTGAGTGTGGGGAATCCGTTCGGCGGCAGGATTGGGCGTCCGACCGGATCGGTGGCGAACGTAAACGAGCAAGACGCAAAGGGACAAGTGAGAGGTTGCGCGGGTATGCGTTTTTGTTGATCCCTAATGAGAATTGCCGGTCACGCTGCGTGAATCGGACGCCCTTCCCCCACACAAATCCCCTTGCCAAACCTGCGAATTACGTGAACATGACGGGCGACACACGGTCACGGGTATGACGCTCCTCACGTCACGAATTCACAGGAACCCTCATCTTGGGCGGAGTTGGAAGGAAGCCATTAATTCGGACAGAAGCCCTAGATGCGACGCAGGCGGATAACCGTGGCATCGAAGTCGCCGCGCAAGCCGGTACGAAGTCCGTGATGCAGCAGTACGCCCCCTCGGTGCACTTCGCCCGTTTCACGGCATTCGTACGTTGCTGTCGGGTCAAGTCCGCGCAGCCGCAGCGAGGGGACCGACTCGCCGTACTTCTGCGCCTGGAGCCAGGCGAGAACGACGGTCTCGTCCCCGAGGACGTACTGCACCGCGCTCAGCCCACCCCGCGGAGGCCGCAGCCGGTAGAGGTCGCCGCGCTGCACCACGGGGCGGATCTCCTTGTAGAGGTTCACCCACCGACCGGCTTCGGCCAGCTCCTCCTCGGTCCACTCCGCGAGGTCGCCGCCGACTCCGAGCACGCCGGCCATCGCGCTCACGAACCGGAACCGAAGAGAACTCACCCGGTCGTTGAGCTGGGTGTTGGGACTGTCGGTGACCCAGGCGGCCATCACCCGCGCGGGATGGATCTGGCTGAAGCCGTGCTGGATGGCGAGCCGGTCGAGCGGGTCGGTGTTGTCCGAGGTCCACACCTGGTCGGTACGGCTCAGCACCCCGAGGTCGATCCGGCCACCGCCCCCGGAGCAGGACTCGAAGGCCACACCCGGGTGAGCCGCCCGCAACCGGTCCAGGAGGGCGTAGAAGCCGCGCACATGGTCGACCCACAGGCGCTGCGGGTAGGGCTCACCGGGCCAGCCCGCGTCCGTGAAGCAGCGGTTGAAGTCCCACTTCACATAGTCGATCGGGGCCGAGGAGAGCAAAGTGTCGAGCTGCTCCCACAAGTACTCCTGGACGTCCTCGCGCGCGAGGTTCAGCACGAGCTGGTTGCGGAACTCCGTCCGCTTTCGCCCTGTCTGGTACTGCACCCAGTCCGGGTGGGCGCGGTACAGCTCGCTGTCCGGGTTGATCATCTCCGGCTCGACCCAGATGCCGAACTGCATGCCGAGCGCGCGCACGTAGTCGGCGAGCGGCTTGAGGCCGGACGGGAAGCGGTCGGGGTTGGGCGTCCAGTCGCCGAGCCCGGCCCGGTCGCTGGTCCGGGCGCCGAACCAGCCGTCGTCCACCACGAACAGCTCGACACCGATGGCCGCGGCCCGCCGGGCGAGGGTGCCCTGCTGCTCCTCGGAGATGTCGAAGTTGGTGGCCTCCCAGGAGTTGAACAGCACGGGCCTGTCCTGGTCCGCGTCCGGGATGACGTACGCCCGCTGGTAGGCGTGCCAGGCGCGGCTCGCGCCGCCGTAGCCGCCGTCGCTCCAGAGACCGGCGAAGAGGGGGGTCGTGAAGGACTCCCCGGCCGCCAGCAGGAGCAGACCCGAGTCGTCGTATCCGGCGCCGCCGGTGATCTGCACACGCGCGTCGGGCAGTTGCGCCACGGCGATCCGCCAGGAACCCGACCAGCCGAGGGCGACGCCGTAGACCTCGCCCCGCTCCTCGGTGGCGTCGGTGTCGAGCGCGACCCACGGCAGGTGCTGGTGCCCGGTGTGGCCGCGGCGGCTGCCGACGACCTTCTCGCCGTACGTGAGGGGGGTCCGCGTGAGCAGGGACTCGGCGGCCCAGCGGCCGTGCAGCTGGGAAAGCCGCCAGCCGTCCTCGCGGTCGGGCAGGGTCCAGGTGGCGGAGTCGGCGCGCAGCAGCTCGACCGGGGCCGGGCCCTGGTTGTCCAGGGTCACCCAGCGCTCCAGGACGTCGTCGCGCATCCGGTAGTGCAGCGTGATGATCAGCCCGCCGTCGCGGAACCGCAGCCGCAGTTCGTCGTCATCGGTGTCGTAGGCCTCGAAGATCCACTCGGTACCGCGCCGCTCGTCGGTGCGCACGGACAGGGCGGGGCGCGTGAAGCGGGGGCCACCCTCGACGGGGTATTCCTCGCGTCCGTCGAGCGGGGCCTCGAAGGGCCAGTACTCGGGCAGCGGGCGGACGGCGAGGGCCTCGGCGTCGGCCAGGGCGATCCTCGCCCCCCAGTGCAGGTGCAGCAGCTCGTCCTCGGCGGTGAGGTGCAGGGCGTAACTGCTGGCCGGCCCGGACAGAATCCACGTACGGCCGTTCTCGGCGATCTCCAGCATGGTGCTTCCTCACAGATCCGAACAGGTGCCAACAGGTGCACTCAGGCCCCAACATCATCAATGGCCGACAGCCCTGGCTGCAACGGCTGTGGACAAGTCATTGCCGCCCCTGTGGACAACTTCATTGCCCCAGGAACCCATGTCGTATCGTCGAGAACGTGCCCCGTCGACGAGCCGCGTCGGCGGAGCCCGGCTGGGAGGAGCCCCCGTGACGCAGCAGATCCCGTCGACCGAACCCGAACTGGCAGGTGTTCGCAACTTCCGTGACGTGGGCGGACTGCCGACGGCGGACGGACGGCGGGTGCGGTACGGAGTGCTGTTCCGCAGCGGTCACCTCGCGCACGCGACCGAGGACGACGCCGCCTTCCTGGCCTCCCTGGGCCTGCACACGATCTTCGACTTCCGCAACTCGGCGGACCAGAAGCTGGAGGGCCCCGACGTCGACCTGCCGGGCGTCACCAATGTGAACCTGCCGCTGAGCGACCCGGCGGAGGGCACCTGGTTCTGGAAGATGGTCCGCGACGGCGACATAGAGCAGCTCCGTGAGCTCCTGGGTGACGGCAAGGCCGCGGAGCGCATGATCGGCTCCTACCGCACGATGGTCAAGGAGCGCACCGCCGAACACTCCCAGGTGCTGCGCTCGCTCGCCGAGGACAGCGTGCCCGCCCTCATGCACTGCGCGGCCGGCAAGGACCGCGCGGGTCTGTCCATCGCCGTGACCCTGCTCGCCCTGGGGGTGGAGCGCGAGGCGATCATCGCCGACTACCTGGAGTCGAACGCCAAGCACCGCCGCTACAAGGTCCGCCGCACCAGCGCCTCCGCCGACGCCTACTCCCCCGAGGTCATGGAGCTGCTCAGCCCTCTGTTCGAGGCGCGCGCCGAGTATCTGACGGCGGCCTTCGAGACCATCGAGGAGACGTGGGGCGGTGTTGAGGCGTATCTGGAAGAGGGCCTCGGCCTGACCCCCGAGATCCGTGAGCGGCTGCGGGAGCGCCTGCTCGACTGAACAGTACGGCCGCTACTGCCCGGCTCCCACCTCGAAGAGGAAGTAGATGAAGGCCGCGAAGACGTGGCCGACCGCCAGGTAGATGATCAGGCGCACCCACAGGGCGCGGGGGAACTTCTCCTCCATGTCGCTCATGACGTCTCTCCAGGGGTGGGGCCCAGGCACAGCGTGGCCGTGGGACTCTGCAAAAGGGTGTGGACGAACAGGAGCTCGACACCGTCGGGGTCCTGGGCGGCGATGCGGTGCGGGGTCAGCGAGTCGAAGTGCGCGCTGTCGCCCGGGCCGAGCCGGTGCGTGGTGTCCCCGAGGCGGAGCCGGAGCCGCCCCCTGAGGACGTACAGCCATTCCTCGCCGGGGTGCACGCGCACGATGTCACCCTGGGATCCGTGCGGCACCTGCACCCGCAGGGCCTGCATGCCACGGCCGGCCGCGCCCGCCTGGAAGTAGGTCCAGCCGCCCGCCTCGGTCGGTTCCATGTCGGCGGCGCGGACCACGGCGTCCCGGTCGGCGGCCGTCTCGCCGAGAAGTTCCGAGACCGTCGTACCGTAGATGCGGGCCAGCGCGAGCAGCATCGGCAGCGAGGGCTGGCGCTGACCGGTCTCGAGCCGGGAGAGATGGGCGGGCGACAGCCCCGCGGCCCCGGCCGCCGCCTCCAGGGTGAGGGAGGCGCGACGGCGCAGCGCGCGAAGCTGGGGAGCCACCGAGGGCAGCTCCGTGAAGGCTTCCGGGGAGGTCATACCTCCATTGAGACGCAGCTTTGCCTCTGCGGCAAATTTCTTGCCTCAGAGGCAAAAGCCTTGCGGTGGGCCGTTACCGGTTGGCCACCGCCTGCTTCACCAGCGTCTTGCCGAAGTCCCACATCAGCCCGCCGCCGCTGTGCGCGTCGTCCATGACGTCCGTGAAGGCGTCGACGAACCGGTCCACTTCCTTCTCCCCGACGACGAGCGGGGGGATCAGCTTGATGACCTCCAGGTGGTCACCGGAGACCTGGGTGAGGATCCGGTGCCGCTGGAGCAGTGGTACGACGACCATCTGCGCGAACAGGCCCTTGCGCGCGGCCTGGAGCATGGTCCAGCGGCTGCGCAGCTTCAGCGACTTCGGCCTGCCGAACTCGATGCCGATCATCAGGCCCCGGCCTCGCACGTCGGCGAGCAGCTCGTACTTGTCGATCAGTTCCGCGAGCCGGGACCTCAGCAGATCGCCGGTGGCGCGGGCGTTCGCGACGATCTGCTCGTTCTCGATGACCGAGAGGACGGCGAGCCCGGCCGCCATCGCCTGGGCGTTGGATCCGAAGCTCGCCGAGTGCACCAGCACCCGGTCCATCGACGAGTAGACCTTCTTGAAGATCCAGTCCTTCCCGAGGGTGGCGCCGACCGGGACATAGCCGCCGGAGAGCGCCTTGGCGACGCACACCAGGTCGGGCTCGACCCCGTCCTCGTGCTGGTAGGCGTAGAAGTCCCCGGTCCGGCCGAGCCCGGTCTGCACCTCGTCGGCGATGAGCAGCGCCTTGTGCCTGCGCAGCAGCTCCTGCGCGGACCGCAGGTACCCGGGTGGCGCCTCGTGCACCCCCTTGCCCTGGATCGGTTCGACGACCAGGGCGGCGACGTCGCCCTTCTTCAACTCCCGGGCCAGGGCGTCGAGATCGCCGAGGGGCACGGCCGTGTCGGGCAGCAGGGGCGCGAATCCGTCCCGGAAGGCGGACTCGCCGTTGACCGACAACGAGCCCGTGGTCAGCCCGTGGAAGGCGTGGTCGCAGTACAGGACGCGGGGCCTGCCGGTGGCGAACCGGGCGAACTTCAGCGCGGTCTCCACTGCCTCGGTGCCGCTGTTGCCGAAGAACACCCGGTCCAGGTGCGGGCTGTGGGTGAGCAGCTTCTCCGCCAGGAGCCCGGGCAGCGGCTGGCAGTCGAAGCGGGTGAGGTCGGCGAGGGAGGCGTCGAGGACGTCGTGCAGTGCCTTGCGGACGACCGGGTGGTGGCGCCCCAGGCCCATCACTCCGAACCCGGCGAGCATGTCGAGGTAGTCGTTGCCGTCCTCGTCCCAGAAGTAGGCGCCCTCGCCGCGCTCGTAGACCTTGTCGAAGCCGATGGTGTGCAGCATGCGCGGGAGCTGGTGGTTCAGGTACCTGCCATGCAGCTCGTAGCGCTCGGCCCCGCGCTCGGCCAGGAGTCTGCCGAGGTCGAACTCGGTGGTCATTGTGCTGTCTCCTTGACTTCGACCTGCTCCTGCGCGGCCGCCTTCACGGCCAGGCTCGCGCTGATCCGTCCCGCCACCTCGACCGGCGTCAGACCGATGTCGGCGAGCACCTCGCCCCGCTTGGCGTGCGCGAGGAACTGCTCCGGGATCCCGAACCGCCGTACGGGCACGTCAACTTCGGCGTCACCGAGGGCCAGCTCCACCGCGGCGCCCACTCCGGCGGCCCGGCTGTTGTCCTCGACGACGGCCACCAGCCGGTGTTCCGCCGCGAGGCCCGGCAGCGCGGGATCGACTGGCTTGACCCAACGGGGGTCCACCACCGTGCAGTTGATGCCCCGTGCCTCCAGCAGCTCGGCGGCCTGGAGGCAGACCGGGGCCATCACGCCGACGGCGACCAGGAGGACCTCCGGCGCACTCGGGGACCGGTGCAGGACGTCCAGGCCGCCCACCCGGTCGATCGCCGGCACCGCCGGACCCACCGACTCCTTCGGGAACCGCACCAGGGTCGGCGCGTCGTCCACGGCGACCGCCTCCCGCAGCTGGGCCCGGAGCTGGTCGGCGTCCCGGGGCGCGGCGATCCTCAGTCCGGGCACGACCTGGAGGATCGACATGTCCCACATGCCGTTGTGGGAGGCCCCGTCGACTCCGGTGACCCCGGCCCGGTCGAGGACGAACGTGACCCCGCACCGGTGCAGGGCGACGTCCATCAGGAGCTGGTCGAAGGCCCGGTTCAGGAAGGTGGCGTACACGGCGACGACGGGGTGCAGCCCGCCCGTCGCGAGACCCGCCGCCGAGACCGCCGCGTGCTGCTCGGCGATGCCGACGTCCCACACCCGGTCCGGGAAGCGCGCCGCGAACTTGCCCAGCCCGACGGGATGCAGCATGGCCGCCGTGATCGCCACGACGTCCTCCCGCTCCTCCCCGATCGCCGCCATCTCGTCGCCGAACACCGAGGTCCAGGAAGGCCCGTTGGACGGGGCGAGCGGCTCGCAGGTCAGGGGGTCCATCACGCCGACGGTGTGGAAGTGGTCCTCTTCGTGGGCGAGGGCGGGCTCGTAGCCGCGCCCCTTCTCGGTGAGGCAGTGGACCAGCACCGGCCCGTGGAAGCGCTTCGCCCGCCGCAGCGCCGACTCGACGGCACCGATGTCGTGTCCGTCGATCGGGCCGACGTACTTCAGCCCGAGGTCCTCGAACATGCCCTGCGGCGCGAACGCGTCCTTGAAGCCCTTCTTCGCACCGTGCAGGGACTCGTAGATGGTGCTGCCGACCACGGGGGTCCTCAGGAGTACGTCCTTCCCCCAGGCCAGCACCTTCTCGTAGCCGTCGGTCGTGCGCAGGGTGGCCAGGTGGTTGGCGAGACCGCCGATGGTCGGCGAGTACGACCGCTCGTTGTCGTTGACGACGATGATCAGCGGGCGGTCCTTGGCGGCCGCGATGTTGTTGAGCGCCTCCCAGGCCATCCCGCCGGTGAGCGCCCCGTCGCCGATGACCGCGACGACATGTCCCTGCTCCCCCTGCACCTGCCGGGCCTTGGCGAGCCCGTCGGCCCAGCCGAGGGCGGTGGAGGCGTGGCTGTTCTCGACGATGTCGTGCTCGGACTCCGCGCGCGAGGGATAGCCGGACAGGCCGCCCTTGGAGCGCAGCTTGGAGAAGTCCTGACGTCCCGTCAGGATCTTGTGCACATAGCTCTGATGGCCGGTGTCCCACACGATGCGGTCGACCGGCGACTCGAAGACCCGGTGGAGCGCGATGGAGAGTTCCACCACCCCCAGGTTGGGCCCGAGGTGTCCGCCGGTCCTGGCCACGGCGTGCACCAGGAACTCCCTGATCTCTTCGGCGAGTTCACCGATTTCCGACTCGGACAGCGCCTTCAGGTCGCGTGGTCCCCGGATGTTCTCCAGAATGGTCACGGTCGGGCCCCCTTCGGTCCGTGCTGTTCAGCTCACGGTGACGGCCGGCTCCCCCGACGCGACGCCGTCCTGCTCCATCTGTTCGGCGATCTTCATCGCCTCCTCGATGAGGGTCTCCACGATCTTCGACTCCGGGACGGTCTTGACGACCTCGCCCTTCACGAAGATCTGCCCCTTGCCGTTGCCGGAGGCGACCCCCAGGTCCGCCTCCCGCGCCTCGCCGGGACCGTTGACCACACACCCCATCACCGCGACCCGCAAGGGCACTTCCATGCCCTCCAGACCCGCGGTGACCTCGTCGGCCAGCTTGTAGACGTCCACCTGCGCCCGCCCGCAGGACGGACACGAGACGATCTCCAGGCGCCGCTGCCTGAGCCCGAGCGACTCCAGGATCTGGATGCCGACCTTGACCTCCTCGGCGGGCGGCGCGGACAGGGACACCCGGATGGTGTCGCCGATCCCCCTCGACAGCAGAGCCCCGAAGGCCACCGCCGACTTGATCGTCCCCTGGAAGGCGGGCCCGGCCTCCGTCACCCCGAGGTGCAAGGGGTAGTCGCACTGCTCGGCGAGCAGCGTGTAGGCGCCCACCATCACCACGGGGTCGTTGTGCTTGACGGAGATCTTGATGTCCCGGAAGCCGTGCTCCTCGAACAACGACGCTTCCCACAGGGCCGATTCGACCAGCGCCTCCGGAGTCGCCTTCCCGTACTTCTGGAGCAGCCGCCTGTCCAGCGACCCGGCGTTGACCCCGATCCGGATCGGCGTGCCGTGGTCCTTCGCGGCCCGCGCGATCTCCTTCACCTTGTCATCGAACTGCTTGATGTTGCCGGGATTGACGCGTACGGCCGCACAGCCGGCCTCGATCGCCGCGAACACGTACTTGGGCTGGAAGTGGATGTCCGCGATCACCGGGATCTGCGACTTGCGCGCGATCGTCGCGAGGGCGTCCGCGTCGTCCTGGGTGGGACAGGCGACGCGGACGATCTGGCAGCCGGACGCGGTGAGTTCGGCGATCTGCTGGAGGGTGGCGCCGATGTCGGACGTACGGGTCGTCGTCATCGACTGCACCGACACCGGGGCCCCGCCCCCGACCGCCACCGGCCCGACCATGATCTGCCGCGACACGCGCCGCTCGGCGATCGGCCGGACCGGTACCTCGGGGACGCCCAGAGGAATGGCGGTCATGGCGCTACTCGCGGTTTCCGTTGACGGTCTCGCGCATGGCCCGCAGGGACTCCTTCAGCGAGCCCATGGTGGCGAGGACGGCGGTGGGCTCGTAGCCGCAGTGCGCCATGCAGTTGGCGCAGCGCGGGTCCTTGCCGCGGCCGTACTTGTCCCAGTCGGTCTCCTCGATGAGTTCGCGGTACGTCGGCACGTACCCGTCGCTCATCAGGTAGCAGGGGCGCTGCCAGCCGAACAGGGAGTAGTTCGGGATCGCCCAGGCCGTGCACGGGAAGTCGACCTTGCCCTCCAGGAAGTCCAGGAAGAGCGGGGAGTGGTTGAGCCGCCACTTGCGCCGGTTGCCGCCCGCGAAGGCCTTCTTGAACAGCTCGCGGGTCTGCTCCACGCCCAGGAAGTGCTCCTGGTCGGGCGCCTTCTCGTAGGCGTAGGCGGGCGAGATCATCATCTCGTCGACCTTGAGGTCGTCGTTGAGGAAGTTGAGCACCTCGATGATGGTCTGCGGGGTGTCCGTGTTGAAGAAGGTCGAGTTGGTGGTGACCCGGAAGCCGCGCCGCTTGGCCTCCTTGATCGCCTCCACCGCCTCGTCGAACACGCCCTCCTTGGCGACGGACTCGTCGTGCCGCTCCCGCAGCCCGTCGATGTGCACGGCGAAGGCGAAATAGGGCGAGGGCGTGAACTTGTCCATCTTCTTGCGCAGCAGCATGGCGTTGGTGCAGAGGAAGACGTACTTCTTCTTCGCCACCAACTGCCGCACGATCTCGTCGATCTGGGGGTGCATCAGCGGCTCACCGCCGGCGATGGACACCATGGGCGCACCGGACTCCAACACCGCCCCGACGGCCTGGGCCACCGGCATGCGCTGCTTGAGAACGCCCGCCGGATGCTGGATCTTGCCGCAGCCTTCGCATTTGAGATTGCACGCGAAGAGGGGCTCCAGCTCCACGATCAGCGGGAACTTGTCCCGCTTGCGGAGCTTCTGTTCGGCCAAGTATGTAGCGACCTTGATGGACTGACGCAGCGGCATGGCCATCTGGCTCACCTCCTGGGGAGCAGCAAGGAACGGTGCCATTCATAGAAAGCGGGAAGGACGGAACGAAGAACGCGGAAGGCTGATATTCCACCGCGTACCGTGCCGATCCGGACGAGTTCATGTTGGGGAGCGTCCACGACCACCCGGACGGCCGCAACGGGGCGCTCGCCCGTGCGCACGGCGCTCAGGAGCGTGGCCGCGGACTCCATGTCGACCGCGATCGCGCCGGTCGCGAGCAGCTCCGACCGCTCGTGACCGCGGACGACGTGATCGGAGCCGGTGAGGGGTCCGGTGTGCACGGTACGTCCCGGCACGGCCCGTACCAGCTCCTTGACGAGCAGGTCGGTCTCCGCGCACGGAACGGTTCCGTCCGGATCCCGGGTCTCCTCGGCGACGACCAGGTCGCCGGGGTGCATCCCGGGGGCGAGTCCCGCGCAGAACCCGGTGGCCAGTACGGCGGCCCCGGCGAGGGCGGGGTCGGCCAGGCGCCCGGTGACGGACCGTTCCGCCGCCCTGGGGCCCATGCCCGTCCTGAGCAGGGTGACCGGCCCGCCGGCCCCGCCCCGCTCGCCGGTGCGCAGGGCGAGGTGCTCGATGCCGAGGGCGCAGGCGATCAGCAGCGGGGCGGTGGCGGGCTGGGTGCTCATCAGACGGCCTCGGTCCTGGAGGACGGTTCTCCGTGGACGTAACGGCCCAGGGCGGTGAGCGGGAAGACCTGCCGGTAGAGGTGGTAGTTGATGGAGAAGTCCCAGGGGAAGCCGGTGCCGGTGAAGTAGGGCTCGTCCCAGGAGCCGTCCTCGCGCTGGGTGCTCGCGAGCCACTCGACGCCGCGCTCGACCGCCTTGGAGTCCTTCTCCCCCGCGGCCAGCAACGCCATCAGCGCCCAGGCCGTCTGGGAGGCGGTGGAGGCGCCGCGGCCGCTCCACTCCTTGACGTACTTGTAGGAGCGCAGGTCCTCGCCCCAGCCGCCGTCGTCGTTCTGGACCTTCTCCAGCCAGGCCACCGCGCGCCGGATCGCCGGGTGCGAGGCGGGCAGACCGGCGGCCGTCAGCGCGGGCACCACCGACCCTGTGCCGTAGATGTAGTTGACGCCCCAGCGGCCGAACCACGAGCCGTCCGGCTCCTGTTCGGCGAGCAGCCACTCGATGCCGCGCCGGGTGCGCGGATCGTGGGAGAGCCCCTCGAAGGCGAGCATCTCCACCACGTGGGCGGTGACGTCGGCGGACGGCGGGTCGATGACCTCGCCGAAGTCGCAGAACGGCAGCCGGTTGGGGAACGGGCTGGTGTTGTCGACGTCGAACGCGGCCCAGGCGCCGTTCTTCGACTGCATCCCGAGGTTCCAGCGCACCCCGCGCCCGATGGCCTTCTCCACCCGCTCGGGGTCGTGGTGCCGGACCCGGCGCAGCGCGAGGACGACCTCGGCGGTGTCGTCGATGTCGGGGTAGTTGTCGTTGTGGAACTCGAACGCCCAGCCGCCCGGCGGCAGTTGGGGTCGCTTGACCGCCCAGTCGCCGGGCCGCACGATCTCCTCGCCGAGCATCCAGTCCGCGGCCTTGACGAGCTGCGGATGGTCGGCGGGCACGCCCGCGTCGGCGAGCGCGATGGTGGCGAGGCAGGTGTCCCACACCGGTGACTGGCAGGCCTCGATCATCCGGGACCCGTCCTCGCGCCAGATGGCGAACCGGTCCAACGACTCCAGGCCGGCCCGCATGACCGGGTGCTGGAGGTCGTAGCCGAGCAGGTGCAGGGCGATCACGGAGTACACGGCCGGGGGCTGGATGCCGCCCCAGCAGCCGTCGTTCTCCTGCCGCTCGATGATCCAGCGGGCCGCGCTGTTCATGGCGGCTCTGCGCAGTCTGCGCGGGGCGACCTTGCGCAACTGGTGCAGGGCCTTGTCGAGCCGCTGGAAGGCGCCGTCCCAACTCGCCACCGGAGCCAGGGGCTTGGCCGGGTTCGGGTCGGCCGGGTCGGCGTGCAGCTCGTCCAGCGGGAAGGGCGCGGGGCGTACCGGACGCTTCGCGGAGACGATCGTCAGCGGGACGATGGTCTGGCGCGCCCAGCAGCCGAAGTCGTAGATGTTGAGCGGGACCCACTTGGGGAAGTAGATGAGCTCCGGCGGGAGTTCGGGCAGGTCCTCCCACTTCCACCAGCCGAACAGGGCGAGCCAGATCCGGGTGAAGACCCGGGCGGCGGCGATACCGCCCTGGGCACGGATCCAGGCGGAGGCCTTCGCCATGTGCGGGGCGTCCGGCGCGTCGCCGTCCAGGCGGAGGGCGACGTACGCCTCGACGGTGGTGGAGAGTTCGCCTGGCCCGCCGTAGAAGCTGGCCCAGGTGCCGTCCTCGCGCTGCTCGCCGCGGATGAACTTGGCGGCGGCGCGGGTGGTCGACTCGTCGCGGATGCCGAGGAACTGGCGCAGCAGCAGGTCCTCGGCGTCCATCGTGACGTTGGTCTCGAGGTCGCCCTTCCACCAGCCCTCGGCGTCCTGCCGGGCGAGCAGGTGGTCGGTGGCGCGCTGGACGGCACGCACGGCGGCTTCTTGTATCCCGGCCGCCACGGGGGTCTCGAGGTGGGTTTCGCTGGCCGCGGCAGCGCGGGGCGGCAGGGCCCCGGTGCTTCCGTCGGTCGTCGCTGTCATGGCTTCCCCTTCGTGCAGTGTGCAATGTGGTGCTCTGCTGTGGGTCCGCCGTCGGCCGGTGCCTTTCCTTTCCTCGCAGCACCGGCCGGCGACTACGCGAGGGCTATTCGACCGATAGTGATCATCTCTTCCGTACGACGACGAAGTCGGCGAGCGCCGTGAACTGGTCCCGCACCCGGTCGGGCATGTCGACGGCGTTCAGGGCCTCGATGGCGATGGTGTGCTGACGGCGGGCCTCTCCGGCGGTCCACTCGCGGCCGCCGGCCTCCTCGATGAGGGCGGCGCGGGCCGCGAACTCCTCCTCGGAGAAGTTCTCGAAGTCGCTGCTCTTGGCGTCGGCGGCGAGGATCTCGCCGAGCTGCTCGGAGGCGGCACCGCCCGCCGCGAGCGCGGCCACGACGGGCAGGGACTTCTTGCGCTGGCGCAGGTCGCTCCAGGTCTGCTTGCCGGTGGAGACCGGGTCGCCCCAGATGCCGAGGAGGTCGTCGACCGCCTGGAAGGCGAGGCCCAGGTGGTAGCCGTACTTCTCCAGGGTGTCGGCGGTGCGGTCGTCCGCGCCGCCGAGCACGGCGCCGATGGAGGAGGCACAGGCCAGCAGGGCGCCGGTCTTGTTGCCCTCCATCTCCAGGCACTCCTCGACGCTGACGCGGTCGCGGTGCTCGTAGGAGATGTCCTGCGCCTGGCCGTCGATCAGGGCGCGGGTGGCGGTGGTCAGCCGACGGGTCGCGCGCCCGGCCTCGACGGTGCCGAGCTCCAGCAACACCTCGTTGGCGAGGGCGAACAGGGCGTCCCCGACCAGGATGGCCTGGGCGGGGCCGTGCACCTTCCACACGGTGTCGCGGTGGCGGCGCTGCTCGTCGCCGTCCATCAGGTCGTCGTGCAGCAGGGAGAAGTTGTGGACCAGTTCGACGGCGACCGCGCCGGGGATGCCGGTCTCGGGCGCGGCGCCGGTGACCTCGGCCGACAGGACGGCGAGGGCGGGCCGCACGGCCTTGCCGCCGTCCCCGTCCGCGGGGTTGCCCTCGGCGTCGATCCAGCCGAAGTGATAGGCGGAAACGGTGTCCATCGGGGATGCGAGGCGGTCGACGGCCGCCTTCAGCACCGGAGTGGCCAGGGTCCGGCCGCGCTCCAGGAGCGCGGTCACGTCCACCGCGGACCTCGCAGCGGCCGTCTCGGCCGGGGGCACAGTGGGCACAGTCTCTCCTCTTGTTGCGGTACCGGAGGTGCTGGGGCCGGATACGCCGTGCTGGTCGAGCATCACGCGGCCTCCTCGAACTCGAAGAGACGGGCGGGGCGGGGCCGGCCCAGGGCGGCGAGGGCGGCGTCCGCCGCACTCACACCGCTGCGGACCGCACTCTCCATGGTCGCGGGCCACCCTGTGGCGGTCCACGCGCCGGCCAGGTAGAGGCCGGGGGCTTTCGTACGGGCGCCGGGCCGCAGCCGTCCGACGCCGGGGGCCGGAGCGAACGTCGCCGTGCGCTCCCGGGTCACGAAGAAGTCCTTCACCTCGGCGCCGCGGGCCGGCGGCAGCAGCCGCTCCAGCTCGGGCAGATAGCGCCGGCGCAGCTCGGCCACGGGCTCGTCGATCTCGTCGTGCGCGGCCGACTGGGACAGGGCGAGGTACTGGCCCTCGCGCAGCCCGGAGGCGTCGGTGCGGTCGAAGACCCACTGGACCGGGGTGCCGAGGGCCGCGAAGAAGGGTTTGTCGAGCACCTTGCGGTCGTAGACCACATGGACGTTGAGGATCGGCGCGGTGCCGATCTCCCGAAGATTTTCGGGGGCGTCCAGCGCACCCTCCGGCAGCAGGTCAGCCGCCTCGCCCTGGGCCACGGCGAGCACGACCGCGTCGGCCCGGAGCGTCTCCCCGGGAACCTGAACGTTCCAAGTGCCGTTCTCGTCAGTGGAGATGGAGGTGACGCGTGTACGGACCTCGGTACGCACGCCCGCGGAGTCGAGCGCCTTGCGGGCCAGCCGGTCGTGCAGTTCACCCAGCGGGACGTGCGCCCAGCCGATGTCGGCCGCGCCCGGGTCGGACAGCAGACCGGTCTTGAACACCATCGCGGCGAGCCCCAGCGAGGCGTCGCCCGCGACCGCGTTGAGGGTGGCGACCCCGACCAGGTCCCACAGGGCCTCCACGGCACGCGCCGACTGACCGTGCGCGGTCAGCCAGCTGCCGAAGTCCTGTGCGTCCAGGCTCGGATCGGCGAGGTCGAGTCCCTTGAGCGCGAGCGCGGCACGTCCTACGGCGGCCCGCTCGGCGAGCGAGAGATGCGGGTAGGTCGCGAGGCTGCGCCCCAGATGCAGGGGGACCGGCAGCGCGTCGCGCCGCAGTCTGCCGAGCCGTCGGCCCTCCGGCCGGGCCAGGTCGAGTACGGGCACGTCGAGACGATCCTGCAACGGCGCCAGCGCCGCGCCCTCGATACGGTCGAGGAACCAGCGGTAGGCGGTGCAGCAGCGCAGGTAGACGTGCTGTCCGTTGTCGACGGTCAGTTCGCCGCGCTGGAAGGAGAAGGCGAGCCCGCCCAGGCGCGGCCTGCCTTCGAGCAGGGTGACGCGCACCCCGGCGTCGGCGAGCGCGAGCGCGGCGGTGATCCCGGCGAGCCCGCCGCCGATCACGACGGCGTCCCGTCCGGACCGCTGTCCGTCGGTCATCGCACACCCTCCCCTGCCCGGACGCCGTGGTGCTCGAACGGTGCACGGCCGGCCGTCGCAGTCAGGGACGCCGTCTTCGAGCGGAGGGTTGCGTGCCGTTTTCCTCCGGCGGCATCACCTTGGACCGAATTGTCCACCCCATCCATCAGGCGCGCCTCCTGACGGCCCGCCGCGTCACATGCCGGGTGTCCAGGCCGGACAGGCCGCGGACGGCGACGTACGCCTTCTCCCGCCCGGGCAGCGAGACCCGGCCGCGCAGCACCGCCTCGGGGTCGCGTTCGATGCGGTCGAGCAGGCGGCGGTAGATGCCGGCCATGGCGGCGACACAGGCTCCGCTGCGCCGGTCGAGCATGGGGAGCAGCCGGTAGCCCTCGGCGAAAAGGGCGCGGGCCCGTCGCACTTCGAAGTGCACGAGGCCCGCGAAGTCGGCGCCCTCCGGTGGCTTCGGCCCCTTGAAGCCGGCGGAGCAGCCGAACTTCGCGAGGTCGTCGGCGGGCAGATAGACGCGCCCGCCCTCGGCGTCCTCACGGATGTCCCTGAGGATGTTGGTGAGCTGGAGCGCCAGACCAAGCGTGTCGGCATACTCCGGCGCGCGTTCGGCGGCGCGCGCCCCAGGTTCGGTGCCGAAGACGCCGAGCGACAGCCGCCCGATGGCACCCGCCACACAGCGGCAGTACACCTTGAGGTCGTCCCAGGTCTCGTAGGTCTCGCCGCGTACGTCCATCAGGACGCCGTCGATCAGCTCGTCCAGGCCGCCCAGCGGAATCGGGAAGGTCTCGGCCGCGTGGGCGAGGGCGACGGCCACCGGATCGGTGTCGTCCTCGTCGACCGAGCCCTCCCGCACCCGGGTCAGCATCGCCCGGGTGTCCTCGAGTCTCGCGGCCTTGACGTCGGCCGCCAGCGCTCCGTCGCCGATGTCGTCGACGCGCCGCGAGAACGCGTAGAGCGCCGACATCGCACGCCGCTTGGACGTCGGCAGCAGCCTGATGCCGTACGCGAAGTTACGGGCCTGCTGTCCGGTCACGGCCTCGCAGTAGCTGTAGGCGGCGAGTACCGGTGCGGACGCGTGTGGTGGTGCCTCCACCGTCCGGATCACCCCTCTCCTCGCAGAGTGACGCCCACCTCGCGCAGCAACTGGAGCTTGCCGGGCTTGGGCGGGCCGGGAAGTACGTCGTGTTCGGCGGCGGAGATCGCGCGGAGCGCCGCCCTTCCCCCCGCCACGAACCCTGCGAGCAGCAGCTTCAGTCTGCCGTGGACGCTACCCACCAGGGGGGCGCCTTCATTCAGGAGTTCGCGGGCGCGTTGTGCCTCGTATGCAACCAGAGCGCGCACCGATGCGCCCGCGGTTTTCGTGGCGAGATCCGCCTCCTGGACGTGAAAGCGCTTCATGTCCTCGGCGGGCAGATAGATCCGGTCGCTGCCGAGGTCCTCGGCGACGTCCTGGAGGTGTTCGACGATCTGGAGGGCCGTGCAGATCGCGTCCGAGAGACGGTTCCGCTCGGGGGTCGAGGTGCCGGTGACGGCGAGCACGAGACGGCCGACGGGGTTGGCGGACAGCTCGCAGTAGGCGAGCAGGTCGTCGTAGGTCTCGTAGCGCGTGACGAGCTGGTCCTGGCGGTTGGCGGCGATCAGGCCGAGGAAGGGCTCGGGGGTGAGGGAGCGGCGGCGGACCGTGGGCTGAAGCCGGCGGAGCAGCGGGTGGCGGGGCTCTCCGGAGAAGACGCGGTGCAGGTCGGCCTCGAAGGCGTCCAGCAGGACCAGCCGGTCCTCGGCCTCCTCGGGCTCCACGCCGAGCAGCCGGGCGTCGGCGCCGCCGGGGGCGAGATCGCCGTCGCCGATGTCGTCGACGAGGCGCGCGAAGCCGTAGACCGCCATGAGGTCGGTGCGCCAGTCCTTGGGCAGGAAGAAGGGAGCCACGGGGAAGTTCTCCGCCGCGGCCTTGTCGAGCGTTCCGCGCTCCGTTGTGCCGGGGCGCGTCGTGCCGGTCTCCGTCATCGCTGCCTGCCCGGGGCGGGGACGGCACGTGCTGCGTTGAGCTGGGGAGTTTCCGTAGCCATCGCCGTCACATCTCCCGTTCTACACCGCCGACCCAATACACACTATTTCGGACACGCCGCCCAGCCGTCCGCGCGGTTTCCCTGCGATCGGGTGTCGCGCATTATCGCCCCACTTGCCGCGATTGGGCACCGGTACAGCTTACGTTGTACAACGCGGCAAGGATCGTCGGGGTGTCCTGCACATCACAACAACACACCGATTGGCCCCAAGATTCCTAAGGGGCGCCGAAGTTGACGCTTCCTTTGCAGACGTGTGGCCCCGCCGGAACAGTTCCGGCGGGGCCCGGTCGAGCGGAGCGGTGTTGTTCGTCCGGGGCGGGGTGGACTACTTGCCCGTGAACTTCTCGTACTCCTTGATGACCTCGTCGGTCGGGCCGTCCATGCGCAGCTCGCCGCGCTCCAGCCACAGGACGCGGTTGCAGGTGTCACGGATCGACTTGTTGTTGTGACTGACGAGGAACACCGTGCCGGCCTCCTTGCGCAGTTCCCGGATGCGTTCCTCGGAGCGCTTCTGGAACTTGCGGTCACCGGTGGCCAGGGCCTCGTCGATCATGAGGACGTCGTGGTCCTTGGCGGCGGCGATGGAGAAGCGCAATCGGGCCGCCATACCGGAGGAATACGTGCGCATCGGAAGGGTGATGAAGTCACCCTTCTCGTTGATCCCGGAGAAATCGACGATCTCCTGGTAGCGCTCCTTGATCTGCTCCCGGGACATGCCCATGGCGAGGCCGCCCAGGATGACGTTGCGCTCGCCGGTCAGGTCGTTCATCAGGGCCGCGTTGACGCCGAGCAGGGAGGGCTGGCCGTGGGTGTAGACGCGGCCGCTCTCGGCGGGCAGCAGACCGGCGATGGCGCGCAGCAGGGTCGACTTGCCGGAGCCGTTGGAGCCGATCAGGCCGACCGCCTCCCCCTTGTAGGCGACGAAGGAGACGCCCTTGACGGCGTGCACCTTGCGCACGCCCCGCTCCTCCCCGCGCTTGAGGATGCGGCTCAGCGCGGCGGTCGCGCTGCCCTTGCCGGTCTTGGCGCCGTTGACGCGGTAGACGATGTGCAGCTCGTCCGCGATGACCGTGGGGATGTGCTCGTCCCTGGTGTCCTCAGCCACGGCCGTACCTTTCCTCCGCCTTCCAGAAGTACACGAAACCGCCGAGCGCGAAGAGCGCGGCCCAGCCGCCCGCGGCCGCCCAGACATGGTCGGGCAGGTTCTCAGCGCCGTACTCGTCGATCAGGGCGAAGCGCATGAGGTCCATGTAGATGGCCGCCGGGTTCCACTGGAGGACCGTGGCGACCCACTGCGGCTTGTCCGCCAGCATGATCGGGATCGAGAACATCACGCCGGACGCGTACATCCAGGTACGCATCACGAACGGCATGAGCTGCGCCAGGTCGGGCGTCTTGGCACCCGCGCGGGCCATGATCAGCGCCAGGCCGGTGTTGAAGAGGAACTGGAGGATCAGCACCGGCACGATCAGTGCCCAGGACAGGTCCGGGTAGTGGCCGAAGCCGACCGCCACGGCGAACAGCACGACCATCGAGAACAGCAGCTGCTGGAGCTGCTGGAGCGCGAAGGAGATCGGCAGGGACGCCCGCGGGAAGTGCAGCGCGCGGACCAGGCCGAGGTTGCCGGAGATGGCGCGTACGCCCGCCATGACGGAGCTCTGCGTGAAGGTGAACACGAAGACACCCGTGACCAGGAACGGGATGTACACGTCCTTCGACATGCCCCGGCTGGCGTTCAGGATGACGCCGAAGATGATGAAGTACACGCCCGCGTTCAGCAGTGGCGTCGCGACCTGCCAGAGCTGACCGAGCTTGGCCTGGCTGTACTGGGCGGTCAGCTTCGCCCGCGAGAACGCGAGGATGAAGTGGCGCCGGTCCCAGAGCCGGCGGACGTAGTCGAGGAGCGAGGGCCGGGCACCGCTCACGGTCAGGCCGTACCGGCCGGCGAGCTGTGCCGCCGTGAGGCCCTCGTCGGGCGACGCGGGCGCGCTCACCGCGACCGTGCCGTCGTGCGTTGTCTCACTCACTGATGGATAGCTTTCCTCTTCGGGATGCCTCGGGATGCGCGGCCTGTGGGGGCAGGGCACGAGCGTGGGCCGTGGTGCGGCCCGGCCGCTCTCAGGAACGAGCTTGTCAGATGACCGGGGGCCGGCCCAGTCGGGTCAGGCGCCAGACGGTACGCCACTTCATCGGCCTGCGCGGACCGCACGGCGTGCTCCAGCCTTCCCGGAAGCCGCCGAACCACGCCTTCAGGGCGGGCCGTGAGGGGCGGCGCACGAGGGTGAGCAGCATCCAGACGCCGAGGTAGACCGGGACGAGGAGCGCGGGCAGGTTGCGGCGGGCGAGCCAGACGCGGTTGCGGGCGACCATGCGGTGGTAGACCGCGTGCCGCGAGGGCGCGGTCGTGGGGTGGTACAGCACCATGTCGGACCGGTAGTCGATCATCCAGCCCGCGTCGAGGGCCCGCCATGCCAGGTCGGTTTCCTCGTGGGCGTAGAAGAATTCGTCCGGGAGGCCGCCGACTTCGGCGAAGACCTGGGTGCGTACGGCGTTGGCGCCGCCGAGGAAGGTGGTGACCCGGGACGAGCGCATCGGGTCGGCGGCCCGCAGCCGGGGGACGTGCCGGCGCTGGGTGACGCCGGTGTCGGGGTCGGCGATGCGGAAGCTGACGATGCCGAGCTTCGGGTCGGCGGCGAAGGCCTGGCGGCACAGTTCGGCGGTGTCGTGGTTCGGGAGGAGGCCGTCGTCGTCGAGGAAGAGCAAGATGTCGACGTCTCGACCGCTGGGGCCGAAGGCCTCGATGCCGACGTTGCGGCCGCCCGGGATGCCGAGGTTCTCGGGCAGTTCGATGGTCCGGACGCCGTCGGGGACGTCCGGGACGGGCGAGCCGTTGCCGACGACGACCACCTCGACCGGGTCGCCGTCCTGCTTGGCGACCGAGTCGAGCAGGGCACGCAGCTCCTCGGGCCGGTTGCCCATGGTGATGATCACCGCGCCGACCTTCATGCCGGTGCTCACTTCAGCCTGCTGGAGGCGAGGATCGACACGAGGTGCAGCAGGGTCTGGAGCAGCGCGATGCTGGCCAGCACCGCGACCCCGAGCCGCGAGAAGAACAGGTCGTCGCGCATCTGGTCGGCGACCGCCAGGACCAGGATCAGCAGGGACGCCTCGATGCCGAGGATCAGCCGGTGGAACTTGAGCAGGGAGGCGGCCTTGCGGGCCAGTGCCATGCCGGAGGAGCGCATCTCGGCGGCGGCCTCCTGCACGGGCGGCTTGCCTGCCTGGTGCCGGGCGACGCCCACCAGGTCCGTCTCGGCCTTGATGAGGATCGCGCCGAGGGCGGCGAGGGTGCCGAGGAAGGCCCACAGCCAGTCGATACGGCCGCTGCCGAACAGGTCGGCGGCGCGCAGGCCGAAGCCGACGAGCACGGCCGCGTCGGTCAGGTACGCGCCGACCCGGTCCAGGTAGACGCCGTTGAGGGAGTACTGCTTCTTCCAGCGCGCGATCTCGCCGTCGACGCAGTCGAGCAGCAGGTACATCTGGACGCACACCACGCCGAGCACGGCGCCCGGGATCCCCGGCACCAGGAGGGCCGGGGCCGCGAGGACACCGAAGACGGTCATCAGGTACGTGAGCTGGTTGGGCGTGACCTTGGTGTTCACCAGGTAGCGGTCCACCCGCAGGGACACCTCACGCATGTAGAGGCGTCCCATCCAGTGCTCACCGCTGCGCCGGTCCTTGACCCCTGCGGGGTGGACGACCGGACGGAGTTCAGCTACCGATGGCCTTGACATAGTCGGCGTAGATGTCCTTGATCTGGTCGGTCTTGAGGTCGAGGTGTTCGAGGATGGTGTAGCGGCCGGGGCGCGTCTGCGGGGCGAACTCCACAGCGCGCACGAACTCCGCGGGCGTGAAGCCGATCTCCTCCGGCAGTACCGGAAGTCCGTGCCGGCGCAGCACCTCGGCCATGTAGGCCGCTTCCTCATGGGCTCCGCGCAGGTACATCGCGAAGGCCGCGCCCAGGCCGCACTGTTCGCCGTGGGCGGCGGCGCGCTTGGGGTAGAGCAGGTCGAACGCGTGGTTGATCTCGTGGCATGAGCCGGACGCGGGCCGTGAGTCGCCGGAGATCGACATCGCGACGCCGGTGAGGACCAGGGCCTCGGCGAGCACCTGGAGGAAGTCGTTGTCGCCGACCCCGCCCGGGTGCCGGAGCACGGCCTCGCCGGCCTGGCGGGCCATGGCGGCGGCGAGTCCGTCGATCTTCTCGCCCTTGACGCGGTTCGCGAGCTCCCAGTCGGCGATCGCGTTGATGTTGGAGATCGCGTCGCCGATGCCCGCGCGCACGAAGCGCACCGGGGCCTCGCGGATGACGTCCAGGTCGATGACGGCCGCTATCGGGTTGGGCACGCCGTAGGAGCCGCGGCCCGCGTCGTTGTCGAGGGTGGCGACGGGTGAGCACAGGCCGTCGTGCGCGAGGTTCGTCGGTACGGCGACCAGGGGCAGGCCGACGCGTGCCGCGGCGAACTTGGCGCAGTCGATGATCTTGCCGCCGCCGAGTCCGACGACCGCGTCGTAGTGGCCGGCCTTCATCTCCCCGGCCAGCCGGATCGCGTCGTCGAGGGTGCCGCCGCCGACCTCGTACCAGGTGGCCCCGGGCAGGGACGGCTCAAGGCGTTCGCGCAGTCGCGCGCCCGAGCCGCCGCTGACCGCGACGGCCAGCTTGCCGGAGTGGGAGATCCGCTCGTCGGCGAGCACGCACGCCAGGTCCTCGAGGGCACCCGGGCGGATGTCCACGACGACCGGTGAGGGGATCAGCCTTGTCAGTACCGGCACGCGATCTCCCGTCCACGGGCGAGGTCGTCGTGGTTGTCGATCTCCACCCACGGGACGTCGCCGATCGGCGCGACGTCGATGCGGAAGCCGCGGTTCACCAGCTCCTGGTAGCCGTGCTCGTAGAACTGCTGCGGGTCGGTCTCCCAGACCGTCTTCAGCGCGTCGGCCAGTTCGGGGGCGGCGTCGCCCTCGATGAGGGTGACGCCGATGTACTCGCCGGTGGCCTCGGCCGGGTCCATCAGCTTGGTGATCTTCGTCATGCCCCGCTCGGGGTCGACGACGACCTTCATCTCCTCGTCGGCGAGGTTCTTCACCGTGTCCAGGGCGAGGATGATCCGCTTGCCCTCGCCGCGGGCGGCGATCAGCGTCTTCTCGACGGAGACCGGGTGCACGGTGTCGCCGTTGGCGAGGATCACGCCGTCCTTGAGGGCGTCACGGCCGCACCACAGGGAGTAGGCGTTGTTCCACTCCTCGGCCTTGTCGTTGTCGATGAGGGTGAGCTTGAGGCCGTACTTCGCCTCCAGGGCGGCCTTGCGCTCGTACACGGCTTCCTTGCGGTAGCCGACGATGACCGCGACCTCGGTCAGGCCGATCTCGGCGAAGTTGCCGAGGGTGAGGTCGAGAACCGTGGGTTCGCCCTCTATGCCCGCGGGGCCCACCGGCACCAGCGCCTTGGGGAGGCTGTCGGTGTAGGGGCGCAGTCGGCGTCCGGCGCCGGCCGCCAGCACGAGGCCGATCATGCGGTTTCTCCTTCGTCGTGTACGGCGGGCGCCCCAGCGGACACCCAGAAGCGGATGCTCTCGACGACGACCACCAGGGCAACGGCCACGGCCAGGGCCGTGAGCGCGACCGTGAACTGCGAGGCGGTGAGCGCGGCGGCCAGGACGGTGACGAGCAGCGTCCGTCCCTCGTGTCCCCCGACGGCGCGCACCAGCCAGGCCGGGGGCGCTCCGGCGTTGCCGCGGATGCGGTACACCGTGTCGTAGTGATGGTAGGCGACGGCCGCCACCAGGCCGAAAGCCGCGGGAAGCGCTCCGTGCACGTCCGCTTCGGCCGCGAGGACGAGAACCGTGCAGTATTCGGCGGCGCGGAAGAGCGGCGGGACGAGCCAGTCGAGGGCGCCCTTGAGGGGGCGGTACAGGGCCTGACCGGCGGCGATCGCGTAGACGAAGGCACCGCCGACGGGCGCCCAGGTGTCCCCGGAGAAGAGGGTGCCGGTCAGGATTACGGTGCCCGCCAGCGCCACAACCACCCGGGGTCCCCCGAGAGGGGCCAGCGAGACACGCGCCAGCAGCCCGGCCAGCGGTCCGTCGTCCGCGAGGTCCGCCAGCGCCTGCGCGGCCCGGTCGGTGCGCTGTGCCTTGCGGGTCAGCGACCGCAGCACCCGGCCCGCCGTGGTGTACGTCGCGGCGAAGGCGCACCCGACGAGAAGGACGTAGAAGGTGATCCGCGGGGTGGTGACGGCCGTGAGCACCGCGATCATCGCCCAGCGCTCGCCGATGGGCAGGACGATCATCCGCCGCACCCACACCGTCCAGCCGACGCTGTCGAGCTTGTCCGAGAGGGCCGCCGTGGGGCTGGTGTTGGCGGTCGCGTCGTGGTTGGCCTCGTTGAAGGAGAAGTCGACGACGTGCCGGCAGGTCTGGAGGACCATCGCGCCGAGGGCGAGAGCCCAGACGTCATCGCCGCCGCGGGCCGCGCCGAGGGCGAGGCCGGCGTAGTAGGCGTACTCCTTGGCCCGGTCGAAGGTGGCGTCGAGCCAGGCGCCGAGGGTGGAGTACTGGAGGGAGTAGCGGGCGAGCTGGCCGTCGGTGCAGTCCAGGACGAAGGACGCGATGAGGAGGACGCCCGCGGCCACGAAGCCGCCCCGGGTGCCGGTGGCCGCGCAGGCCGCCGCGATGAGCGCGGTGATCAGGGACGCCGTGGTGACCTGGTTCGGGGTCAGGCCGCGGCGGGCGCACCAGCGGGCGATGTAGCGGGAGTAGGGGCTGATGAAGTGGGTGGTGAAGAAGCCGTCTCGGGACTTCACGGCGGACTTCAGGCGTACGGCCTCGTCGTCCACGTCCGCGACGGCCTGCCGTGCCTCGTTGCGGGCCTGGGGGTCGGCGGGGACGGCGGCGACCAGGCTGCCGAGCTCGGGGCGGTGCACGTCGGCGCCGTCGTCGACCAGCGCGGCGACGAGACGGTCCGGGAGGCTGTCCACAGCGACCGCCGTGCCGCCGCCCGTGGAGTTCTGGCGGGCCAGCGCGCGGGTCAGGGTCGCACGGCCGTCGGGCTGCGCGGTGACCGCGCCGGGCACGGCGGCGAGGGGGAAGCGGGGGTCGGTGAGGCCCAGGCGCAGAGCGTGCACGTGGCCGACGAACCGGGCGTCGACGAGGGCGACGCGCTGGTCGCAGGGGGCCTCGGCGACCAGCCGCTCGGCGTCGGCGGCGTCCGCGGCGACCCGCACGTCGAAGCCGAGGGACCGCAGATCACCCTCGATCGACGATCCGGGGACCGGCTGACCGGTGAGGATGGCGGTCGACAACCGAACTCACTCCCTGGGTGCCGACGCGCGGGCGCCGGTCATGTGCACGATGGGGGCGCCCCTTGGCCGGGCCAGGCGGGCGGCATGTCGGCAGAGGCTATCGGATGCCAAGAAGGCGGCGTTCACCGCCCGTTAACGGACCGATCAACAGCGTCTCCCCCGGCCTTTGCCGCGATCATCATCGGTGATCCGGGGCCCCGCTCACAAACCGTGCCCCGCAGAGCGGACATCCGGGACATCGTGAGGGTCCGGGGGCGTCGGCATAGGGTGGGCGACCATGACGTGGCTGATCACCGGCGGTGCCGGGTACATAGGGGCGCATGTGGCGCGGGCCATGACGGGGGCCGGGGAACGGGTGCTCGTCCTGGACGACCTCTCGGCGGGGGTGCCCGCGCGGCTTCCCGCCGACGTGCCGCTGGTCCGCGGCTCCTCGCTGGACGGCGGCCTGCTCAAGCGGGTGCTGGCCGAGCACGCGGTGACGGGTGTGGTGCATCTCGCGGCGCGCAAGCAGGTCGCCGAGTCGGTGGCCCAGCCGACCCGCTACTACCAGGAGAACGTCGGCGGTCTCGCGACCCTCCTGGAGGCGGTCGCGGAGGCCGGGATCGAACGTTTCCTCTTCTCCTCCTCGGCGGCCGTCTACGGCAACCCCGCTGTGGAACTCATCACGGAGGAGACACCGTGCGCGCCCGTGAACCCCTACGGCGAGACGAAGCTCGCCGGGGAGTGGCTGGTGCGGGCGGCCGGACAGGCACACGGGATCTCCACGGTCTGCCTGCGCTACTTCAACGTCGCCGGGGCCGCGGCGCCGGAGCTCGCGGACACCGGTGTCTTCAACATCGTGCCCATGGTCTTCGACCGGCTCACCCGCGACGAGGCCCCCCGCATCTTCGGCGACGACTATCCGACACCGGACGGCACCTGCGTCCGTGACTACATCCATGTGTCCGACCTCGCCGAGGCGCATCTCGCTGCGGCCCGGCGGCTGTCCGAAGGCGGACAGCACGGTGACCTGACGGTCAACATCGGTCGCGGCGAGGGCGTCTCCGTGCGCGAGATGGTCACGGTGATCGGCGAGGTGACCGGAGACAGACGGCCCGCGGTCGTGGAGCCCCGGCGCCCCGGGGACGCCCCGGTGTCGGTGGCCTCGGCCGCCCGAGCCGCCGAGACGCTGGGCTGGAGCGCGCGGCGAGGGGTGCGCGAGATGATCGAGTCCGCCTGGAGCGGATGGCAGCTGCACCACCGCTGAACCACCATGGGGCCTGCCCTGACCTGCGCTTCGTTTCCGCAGGTCAGGGCACATGACAACGGTGTTCAGTGCCGCGTTGCCCGATACCCCCCGCCCGTAGTTGACTGTGATCCCGGGCGGGCCGTTCGGCTGTTCCGGGTCAACAGTAGGAGGCGGCTTCCATGGGGGCAGGGCACGACCACGGGCACGCGCACTCACATGCGCCGGCCGGCGGTACGGCGACCGCGGCGTACGTCGGCAGACTGCGGGTGGCACTGTCGATCACGCTCACCGTCATGGTGGTCGAGATCGTCGGCGGAGTCGTCGCGGACTCCCTCGCCCTGGTCGCGGACGCGGCGCACATGGCGACGGACGCGCTGGGCCTCGGCATGGCTCTCCTCGCGATCCACTTCGCGAACCGCCCCGCGACCGGCAACCGCACCTTCGGCTACGCCCGGGCCGAGATCCTCGCCGCCCTCGCCAACTGTCTGCTGCTGCTCGGGGTCGGCGGCTACGTCCTGTACGAGGCGATCCAGCGGTTCGTCACGCCGGCCGACACCGAGGGCGGGCTGACCCTCGTGTTCGGTGCGATCGGTCTGGTGGCGAACATGATCTCGCTGACCCTGCTGATGCGCGGTCAGAAGGAGAGCCTGAACGTGCGAGGGGCCTTCCTGGAGGTCGCGGCGGACGCGCTGGGCTCGCTCGCGGTGCTGATCGCGGCGGCGGTGATCCTGACCACGGGTTGGCAGGCCGCCGACCCGATCGCCTCGCTCGTCATCGGTCTGATGATCGTGCCGCGCACCTTCAAGCTGCTGCGCGAGACCCTCGACGTCCTGCTGGAGGCGGCACCCAAGGACGTCGACATGACGGAGGTGCGGACCCACATCCTGGCCCTGGACGGCGTGGAGGACGTGCACGACCTGCACGCCTGGACGATCACCTCGGGGATGCCGGTGCTCTCCGCGCACGTGGTCGTGCGCACCGACGTCCTCAGCGCCATCGGCCACGAGAAGATGCTGCACGAGCTCCAGAACTGCCTCGGCGACCACTTCGACGTGGAGCACTGCACCTTCCAACTGGAGCCGGGCGGGCACGCGGAGCACGAGGCGCATCTGTGCCACTGAGACAGGTGTACGGCGCATGAAACGCCCGTTCTGGCGGAATGCAGCGATCCGGCGCACCTTCGCGTCCTCCATCCCACAGCCCCGCGCCGAGCGGTTGCCCACACGCCGCGCCGGGCACGATCAACAGCCGGGAGTGCCGGATCCGTGCGGCACACTTGGGGCGCGAAGACCGATGTGAAGGATGGGTATGCCGACCACACCTGCCACCACGACGCACACTCCGTCGAACGGCGCCGCGAACGCGATCCTGCTGGAACTGGTCGACGAGCACGGTGTGACGATCGGCACCGCGGAGAAGCTCGCCGCCCACCAGCCGCCGGGGCAGCTCCACCGCGCCTTCTCGGTGTTCCTCTTCGACGAGCGGGGCCGGCTGCTCCTCCAGCAGCGCGCGCTGGGCAAGTACCACTCGCCCGGTGTGTGGTCCAACACCTGCTGCGGCCACCCCTACCCGGGCGAGGCGCCCTTCGCCGCGGCGGCCCGGCGCACGTACGAGGAGCTGGGGGTCTCCCCGTCGCTGCTCGCCGAGGCGGGCACGGTCCGCTACAACCACCCGGACCCGGACTCGGGCCTGGTCGAGCAGGAGTACAACCACCTGTTCGTCGGCATGGTGCAGTCCCCGCTCGGCCCGGACCCGGAGGAGGTCGCCACGACCGCCTTCGTGACCCCGGCCGAGCTGGCGGAGCGGCACGCGAAGGACACGTTCTCCGCCTGGTTCATGACGGTGCTGGACGCGGCCCGTCCCGCGGTCAGGGAGCTGACGGGCCCGTCCGCCGGCTGGTGAGGGCCCCGGGCGCTCAGGACACGCGCAGGGCCTTGAGCGGCAGGGCGGCCCAGATCACCTTGCCACCGCTGGAGGTGTGCTCGACGTCGCAGGCGCCGCCCGCCTCCAGGGTGATCTCCCGCACCAGCAGCAGTCCCCGCCCCCCGGTCTCGCTGTGCGCGGCCTCCAGGGCGGTCGGCCGGTAGGGGTGGTTGTCCTCCACGGACACGCGCACCCACTCCGCGCCCACGGCCACCTCCACGGCGAGCATCGGGGAGAGCAGGGCCGCGTGCCGGACGGCGTTCGTGACGAGTTCGGACACGATCAGCAGGAGGCCCTGGACGAGGTCGTCCGAGACGGGCACTCCCTGGCGGTACAGCAGGTCCCGCACGGCGTGTCGCGCCTGCGGGACCGAGGCGTCGACGGCGGGGGCGGTGAACCGCCACACCCCCTCGTACGGCAGCGGGTCCGGTTCACCCGGGTCGGGGGGAGGCGGTTGAAGGGGGTCTTCGCCGCTCCCCGTCGGGCGGGGGCCGGACCCGCGCCCATGGTCGTCCATTCTTCGGTCGCCACCCTTGCGCTCGATTGTCACCACAGGTCGAGTGTTGGTAGCGCTTCGCCCCACTCCGGATACCTGAACAGAAGTCAGCGCATATCGAGCGCCTCTGACCGGATCCGCGCGGAACTACTCGGGTTGTGTCGGCTTGGCGGCCGCTTCGTGCTGTTCGGTGACCATTCCGACGATCTTGCGTCCGCCGTAGCCGGTGGCGACGAGCCCTAGGCCGTCGAAGAGCAGACCGAGCGAGAAGAAGCAGCCGATCACGTACTTGCTGTTGCTCGGCCAGGAGGCCAGCACCAGGATGCCCAGCAGCAGACCGAAGGCGCCCTGCACAAGCGTCCAGCCGAACTGCGGTCCCCGCACCACCAGGCTGCCGACCAGCCGGAACACCCCGCCGGTCAGGAAGAGCAACGCGGCGAACATGGTCAGTGCCGCTGCCGCCGCCTCCGGTCGCCCGATGACGACGACACCGGCCGCGATGTTCAGGGCGGCGACCACGACACCGAGCCAGAAGAAGTTGGAGCCCCGGGCCTGGACCGCGTGCAGCAGGCCGACCACACCACCGATCAGCAGCAGCCAGCCGAACAGGATCATCGAGGTGAGCGTGGCCACCCCGGTGTAGACCAGTCCGACGAGTCCGGCGATCACCAGGATCACACCGAGCGCCGCCAGCCAGCCGAACCCGCGGCTCAGCTTGGCCGTCTCCGGGTTCTCCGCCTTGTTCACTGCCATGCGGGGCCTCCTCGCACTGCGGACCCCTTCTTGATCGTTCGGTCGGGGCGTGGGGCTAGCATCCGACGCATGGAGTACCCGGAACCGCAGCTTCTGCACACCGTCACCGACGCGGTCGCCACCGTCGTGGTCCACCATCCGGCCAAGCGCAATGCCATGACGGCCGCGATGTGGCGGGCGCTGCCGCCGCTGCTGGACGCGCTGGCCGCCGATCCCGGTGTCCGGGTACTCGTGCTGACCGGGGAGGGTGGGACGTTCTGCGCGGGCGCCGACATCTCGACCTTGCGAGGGTCGTCCGAGGAGGCGCAGGGGCTCGCGGTGCGTGCCGAGGAGGCCCTCGCCGCGTTCCCGAAGCCGACGCTGGCGGCGATCCGGGGGCACTGCGTGGGCGGCGGGTCGCAGCTCGCGGCGGCCTGCGATCTGCGGTTCGCCCAGGAGGGGTCGCTGTTCGGGGTGACGCCTGCGAAGCTCGGGATCGTGTATCCGGCGTCCTCCACCCGGCGGTTGGTGTCGCTGGTCGGTCCAGCCACCGCCAAGTACCTGCTGTTCTCCGGTGAGTTGATCGACGCCGAGCGGGCGCTGCGCACGGGCCTGGTCGACGAGGTGCTGCCGGAGGGTGAACTCGCCAAGCGGGTCGGGGAGTTCACCCGGATCCTGGCGTCCCGTTCGCAGCTCACGCAGGCCGCGGCGAAGGAGTTCGCGAACGGCCGCACCGACCGGGACGCCCACTGGGCCGCACAGGCGCGCGGCAGCGGCGACACCGCGGAGGGGGTCGCCGCCTTCCTGGAGCGCAGGACACCGCGCTTCACCTGGACTACGTCAGGATGAAGCGGCTCCCGGAGCGGAGCTTGTCGACGAGATGCGCGGGCGCCTTCTCGGGCGAGCCGGCGTCGTAGGGCGGCCGCGGGTCGTACTCGATGCCGAGCTGTACGGCCTGGGCGTGTTCGTCGCCGGCGATCCGGCCGAGGAGCGTGAGCCCCATGTCGATGCCGGCGGAGACTCCGGCGCCGGTGACGTACTTGCCGTCGAACACGACCCGCTCGCCGGTCGGTTCGGCGCCGAACTCCTTCAGGAGGTCCAGGGCCAGCCAGTGGGAGGTCGCGCGGCGGCCCCGGAGCAGGCCCGCGGCCGCGAGCAGCAGGGACCCGGTGCAGACGGACGTGGTCCAGGTGCTGGTGGCGTCGGCGGCGCGCAGCCAGTCGAGCAGCGCCGTGTTCTCCATCTGCGGGGTCTGTCCGGGGCCGCCCGGCACGAGCACGATGTCGGGGCTCGGCACCTCGGCGAGCGTCCTGTCGGCGGTGAGGGCGAGCCTGCCGGTGTCGGTGCGCACGGGACCGGCCCGCTCGGCGACGAACACGGTCTCCGCGTCGGGGAGGCGACCGAGGGTCTCGTACGGTCCTACGGCGTCCAGGGCGGTGAAGCGGTCATAGAGGACGATGGCGATCTGCACGGTGAGCCTTTCAGTGGGCCGGGGTCGGGTGGAAGCGGCGGCGGTACTCGGAGGGGGCCGTGCCGAGGGCCTTGATGAATGCGCGGCGCATCCCCTCGGGGGTGCCGTAGCCGCTGGCGCGGGAGATCTCCTCGATGCCGTCGGAGGTGTCCTCCAGGAGGCGGCGGGCGTGTTCGAGCCGGACCCGGTCGACGTACCGGCCCGGTGTCATGCCGGTCTCGGTCTGGAAGGCGCGGGCGAAGTGGCGGGGCGAGAGGCGGGCCCGGGCGGCGAGGGCCTCGACGCCCAGGTCGTCGGCGGGATGCTCGGTGATCCACTGCTGGACCTCGCGCAGCGGCTCGCGCTGCGCGGTCTGGGCGGCGAGCTGGGCGCTGAACTGGGCCTGGTTCCCGGGCCGGCGCAGGAAGACGACCAGGTGTCGGGCGATGGCGAGGGCGGCGTCCCGGCCCAGGTCCTCCTCGACCAGGGCGAGCGCGAGGTCGATGCCCGAGGTGACGCCGGCGGACGTCGACACCCGGCCGTCGCGCACGTAGATCGGGTCGGGGTCCACCTCGATGCCCGGGTGGTCGCGGGCCAGCCTGTCGCAGTACGCCCAGTGCGTGGTGACCCGGCGGCCGTCCAGGAGCCCCGCCTCGGCGAGGCGGATGGCGCCGGTGCACACCGAGACCAGGCGTTCGGCCCGGGGCCCGTGCTCGCGCAACCAGTCGGTGAGGAGGGCGTCGGGTCGCCGGGTGCCTTGGCCGCCGGGCACGAGGAGGGTGTGCGGGGCGTCGGCCCGCGCGAGGTCTTCGTCCGGTACGACGGTCAGGCCGCTGGAGGTGCGGACGGGAGCGCCGTCCAGCGAGGCCGTACGGATGCGGTAGGTGCCCGGGGTGTGCTGTTCGGCCCCGGCGAAGACCTCCAGCGGGCCAAAGACGTCGAGGCTCTGCACGCCGTCGAAGAGGACGAAGAGAACGGTTCGCTGGGCCATGCCCTCGATTCTTGGGTGGCTTCGCGATGGCCGCAATGACGAGTTCCCCACCTTTTCTGCCATGCCGGGCACACCCGTCGAGGGGATACCAAGCGGTCGGTAACCTGCACTCCATGACTACTGCCGTCCTGGAACCGCGCGCCGGCCGCCGCTGTCACAACCCGCTCAACTCCCTGCACGCCGCGCACTACTTCTCCCCCGACCTGGGCAAGGAGCTGGCCGCGATCGGGGTCACGCACCCGAGGGCCGTCAACTTCGCGGTGCGGGCCGCCGCCCTGGGGCCGGTCGGACCGGGAGCGGTGACGGCCGCGTTCTACAACTACAAGCACGAGCTGGTGGCCGAGCACGTGCCCGCCGTGTGGCGGACCGCCACGCCCGAACAGGTCCTGGCGGCACGCGCGCGTGCCGTCGACACGACCCTGCGCCGCCTGCTCGGCGACGAGACCGTGGCAACGGACGCGATGGCCGAGGCGGCACGGCTGGCGCTCCGGGCCACCGAGGCCTGTTCGCGCGCCGCGCGCCCGCTGTACTCCGCGCACGCCGACCTGCCGGTGCCCCAGGAGCCCCACCTGGCGCTCTGGCACGCCGCGACGCTGCTGCGCGAGCACCGGGGCGACGGCCATCTCGCCGCCCTGATGTCCGCGGAGCTCGACGGCCTGGAGGCCCTGGTGACCCACACCGCGACGGGCCGGGGCATGACGCCGTCCTGGGTGTTCACCACGCGCGGGTGGACCCGGCAGGAGTGGGACGCGGCCGTCGGACGGCTCCGCGCACGCGGGCTGCTGGACGCCGACGGCGAGCTGACCGAGCGGGGCGTCGCCCTGCGGGACGGGATCGAGGCGGAGACTGACCGGCTGGACCGGGCCCCCTACGAGCACCTCGGGGCCGAGGGCGTACGACGGCTGACGGAGCTCGCGGTGGGGTTCGCGCGTACCGCGGCGGCCGCCGGGGCCTATCCCGCGGACCTGATCGGCAAGCGCTGATCTTTCGGCGCCTCGAAGATTGCGGGGCCGTCTCGGAGGTACCCGTTCTTCTCCCGGCCGTCTTGGCCGGGAGAGGAAAGGGGATTTCACATGTTCCGCGCGATCGCAGACGTCCTGCGCCAGATCGGTGGCGCCATCGCCACCGTGGTCACCCTGCCCTTCCGGGCGCTGGCCCGGCTCTTCGGCGGTGCGTCCGGCTCCACGCGGAGCCGCAGGGCCTGACGACCACGGCCCGATGACCGCGCCCTGATCCCCGACTGTCGGTGCCGCCTGCCACAATTGCCGCGCAACCTCAGTGAGAAGGCGGTACGGGATCGTGACGACACCCGGGTCCAGCGGGTCCACCAGCGCAGGGTCGATCGAAAGCAGGATCGCCGAGGAACTCGGCGTACGGGAGCGGCAGGTCAAGGCTGCCGTGGAACTGCTCGACGGCGGTTCCACGGTTCCCTTCATCGCCCGCTACCGCAAGGAAGCGACCGAGATGCTCGACGACGCGCAGTTGCGCACGCTCGAGGAGCGGTTGCGGTATCTGCGGGAGCTGGAGGAGCGGCGCACGGCGATCCTCGACTCGGTGCGTGAACAGGGCAAGCTCACCGAGGAGCTCCGGGCGCGGATCCTGGGCGCGGAGACCAAGGCGCGCCTGGAGGACATCTACCTGCCGTTCAAGCCGAAGCGCCGCACCAAAGCGCAGATCGCCCGCGAGGCCGGTCTGGAGCCGCTCGCCGAGGGCCTGCTCGGTGACCCGGGTGTCGCACCGCTCGCCGCGGCCGCCGCGTTCGTCGACGCCGACAAGGGCGTACCCGACGCGCAGGCCGCGCTGGACGGCGCCCGCGCGATCCTCACCGAGCGCTTCTCGGAGGACGCCGACCTGATCGGCGAGCTCCGCGAGCGCATGTGGGTGCGCGGGCAGCTGGCCGCGAAGGTGCGGGAGGGCAAGGAGGAGGCGGGCGCCAAGTTCGCCGACTACTTCGACTTCTCCGAGCCCTTCACGAACCTGCCCTCGCACCGGATCCTGGCGATGTTGCGCGGCGAGAAGGAAGAGGTCCTCGACCTCGTCCTGGAGCCGGAGGAGCCCTCCGAGCAGCCTGGTCCCTCGTCGTACGAGGGGATCATCGCCTCGCGGTTCGGGATCGCCGACCGCGGCCGTCCCGGCGACAAGTGGCTGACGGACACCGTCCGCTGGGCCTGGCGGACGCGCATCCTCGTGCACCTCGGCATCGACCTCAGGCTGCGGCTGCGGACGGCCGCCGAGGACGAGGCGGTCAACGTGTTCGCGGCCAACCTCCGCGACCTGCTGCTCGCCGCCCCGGCGGGCACGCGCGCGACACTCGGCCTGGACCCCGGATTCCGTACGGGCGTGAAGGTCGCCGTGGTCGACGCGACCGGCAAGGTCGTCGCCACCGACGTCATCCACCCGCACGTCCCGGCCAACAGGTGGGACGAGGCCATCGCCAAGCTGGCCCGGCTCGCCAAGGAGCACGCGGTCGAGCTGATCGCGATCGGCAACGGCACGGCGTCCCGCGAGACCGACAAGCTCGCCGGGGAACTGATCGCCAAGCACCCGGAGCTGAAGCTCACCAAGGTGATGGTCTCCGAGGCGGGCGCCTCCGTGTACTCGGCCTCCGCGTTCGCCTCGCAGGAGCTGCCGGACATGGACGTGTCGCTGCGCGGGGCGGTCTCCATCGCGCGCCGGCTCCAGGACCCGTTGGCCGAGCTGGTGAAGATCGACCCGAAGTCGATCGGCGTCGGCCAGTACCAGCACGACCTGTCCGAGGTGAAGCTGTCGCGTTCGCTGGACGCGGTGGTGGAGGACTGTGTGAACGGCGTGGGGGTCGACGTCAACACCGCGTCCGCTCCCCTGCTGGCCCGGGTCTCCGGCATCACCTCCGGGCTGGCGGAGAACATCGTCTCGCACCGGGACGCCAACGGCCCGTTCAAGTCGCGCACCGAGTTGAAGAAGGTGGCCCGGCTCGGCCCCAAGGCGTACGAGCAGTGCGCGGGCTTCCTGCGGATCCGTGGCGGCGACGACCCGCTGGACTCCTCCAGCGTCCACCCCGAGGCGTATCCGGTGGTGCGGCGGATGGTGAAGACCGCGGGGCAGGAGGTCGCCTCCCTGATCGGCAACACCGGAGTGCTGCGGTCGCTGCGTCCGCAGGACTTCGTGGACGAGACGTTCGGTCTGCCCACGGTGACCGACATCCTCAAGGAGCTGGAGAAGCCCGGGCGCGACCCGCGGCCCGCGTTCAAGACGGCGACCTTCAAGGAGGGCGTCGAGAAGATCTCCGACCTGTCCCCCGGGATGGTGCTGGAGGGGGTCGTGACGAACGTGGCGGCGTTCGGGGCGTTCATCGACGTCGGCGTCCACCAGGACGGACTCGCGCATGTCTCCGCGTTGTCGAAGACGTTCGTCAAGGATCCGCGGGATGTCGTCAAGCCGGGTGACATCGTCAAGGTGAAGGTGCTGGAGGTCGACATCCCGCGCAAGCGGATCTCGTTGACGCTGCGGCTCGACGACGAGGCGCAGGCGAAGACCTCCGGTGGGGAACGCCGTCAGCCGCAGCGGGGTGGGCGGCCGCCTCAGCAGCGGCAGCAGCAGCCGCGTCAGCAGCAGCGGTCGGCGCCTGCTCCGGGGAACAGTGCGATGGCTGATGCCTTGCGCAAGGCCGGACTGCTTGATTCCAAGAAAAAGGGGCGGTAGCGGGTTGTGGGGAACTGCGGGCCGGTTGTGGCTGGTCGCGCAGTTCCCCGAACCCCTTCAGGGCGCTTCCGTCACCTTGCCTGATGCGATCTCCAGGCGGCGGTTCACCCTCACCGCGTCCAGCATTCTGCGGTCGTGGGTGACCAACAGCAGCGTGCCCTCGTAGGCGTCGAGCGCTGATTCCAGCTGCTCGATGGCCGGCAGGTCCAGGTGGTTCGTCGGCTCGTCCAGGACCAGGAGGTTGACGCCCCTGCCCTGGAGCAGCGCGAGCGCCGCCCTCGTCCGCTCCCCCGGGGAGAGCGTCGCCGCCGAGCGTGTGACGTGGTCGGACTTCAGGCCGAACTTGGCCAGCAGGGTGCGGACCTCCACCGGTTCGGTGTCGGGCACCGCCGCGCAGAAGGCGTCCAGCAGTGACTCCTCGCCGTGGAACAGCGCGCGGGCCTGGTCGACCTCGCCGATCAGGACGCCGGAGCCCAGCGAGGACTGGCCGGCGGTCAGGGGCACGCGGCCCAGCAGGGCGCCGAGCAGGGTGGACTTGCCGGCTCCGTTCGCGCCCGTGACCGCCACCCGGTCCGCCCAGTCGATCTGGAGGGACACCGGGCCGAGGACGAAGTCGCCGTGGCGCACCTCGGCGTCCCTCAGCGTCGCGACGACCGCGCCCGAGCGGGGAGCCGACGCGATCTCCATGCGCAGCTCCCACTCCTTGCGCGGTTCGTCGACCACGTCGAGGCGTTCGATCATGCGCTGGGTCTGGCGGGCCTTCGCGGCCTGCTTCTCGCTGGCCTCGCTGCGGAACTTGCGGCCGATCTTGTCGTTGTCGTTGCTCGCCTTGCGGCGCGCGTTCTTCACGCCCTTGTCCATCCAGGAGCGCTGCATCTGCGCCCGGTCCTGGAGCGCGGACCGCTTGTCGGCGTACTCCTCGTAGTCGTCCCGGGCGTGCCGGCGGGCGACCTCGCGCTCCTCCAGGTAGGCCTCGTAGCCGCCGCCGAAGAGGGTGATCTGCTGCTGGGCCAGGTCGAGTTCGAGGACCTTGGTGACGGTGCGGGTGAGGAACTCGCGGTCGTGGCTGACGAGCACCGTGCCGGCCCGCAGGCCCTTCACGAACCGCTCCAGGCGCTCCAGGCCGTCCAGATCGAGGTCGTTGGTGGGCTCGTCGAGGAGGAAGACGTCGTAACGGGAGAGCAGGAGGGAGGCGAGGCCGGCCCGGGCCGCCTGGCCGCCGGACAGGGAGGTCATCGGCTGGTCCAGGTCGACGGTGAGGCCCAGGGAGTCGGCGACCTCCTCGGCCCGTTCGTCGAGGTCGGCGCCGCCGAGGTCCAGCCAGCGCTCCAGGCTGGTGGCGTACGCGTCGTCGGCGCCGGGGGCCCCGTCGACCAGGGCCTGGGTCGCCTCGTCCATCACGCGTTGCGCCTCGGCGACTCCGGTGCGGCGGGCGAGGAACGCGCGCACGGTCTCGCCCGGGCGCCGCTCCGGCTCCTGCGGCAGGTGTCCGACGGTGGCGGTCGGCGGGGAGAGCCTGAGCTCCCCCTCCTCCGGTGCCAGCAGGCCCGCGAGCATCCTGAGCAGCGTGGACTTGCCCGCGCCGTTGGCCCCGACCAGGCCGATCACATCTCCGGGCGCGACCACGAGGTCGAGCCCGCTGAACAGGGAACGGTCGCCGTGGCCGGCGGCGAGGTTCTTGGCGACGAGGGTGGCAGTCATCAGACCGTCGATCCTAACGGCGGCGGTGGTGGCCCGGCGTTCCGGTTCTCAGTGGGCCATCGCCTCCACCAGGACACCTCCCGAGGTCCGCGCGACCACGAACGCTTCCCCCCGCACCGCCTTGGCGTCCAGGGCGATCCGGTGCCGACCCGCTTCCAGGACGCCGTCGAAGACCTCCTGGGCGTGGGTGCGGTACAGCCGGTCGATCCGGTACGCCGTCAGGCGCACCCGGCACGGCGAGGTGACCTCGACGCCCGCCTCGCCGTCGGCGGCGACCAGGCGGGTCAGACGGCGCTGTTCGACGGGGCTGCGGTCCAGGGCGTGCTCGGTCTGGGCCACGAGCAGCGGGACGATCGGGGCGAGGCCGTCGACGTAGGCCACGTCGACGCCGGCGCGGGTGAAGGAGCGGCGTACGGCGGCACGTTCCTCCTCGGAGACCGCGCGGCCGAAGACGACGGCGCCGTAGCCGCGCAGTTCGTCGGCGGGGACGTCGCCCACCTCGCGGGTGATGTCGGCGCCGATGCCGATGGTGCGCAGGGCGGCGGCGAGTTTGGCGAGGACGGCGACACGGGCGCCGATGAGCAGGACGCGGCGGCGGGCGCCCTCGGCTTCGCTGTCGCCCCGGAGCAGGGAGGCGAGCGCCGCGCGGTACTCGGTGCCCTGGAAACGGAACGGACCGATGCCGTGGTAGCCGTTGAGCTGGAGGTCGACGGCCTCGGTGGTCTGCCAGGCGAAGTCCCGCCAGATGAAGTCGTCGCCGTCCCGCTCGATGACGGCGGTGACGGCACCGCAGGCGAGGTCCTCGCACTCGGGGCAGCCGTAGATGACGTGACGGCCGCTCGGAAGCGGGGCGTCCGTCTCGCCCAGGAGGCTGCGGACCTGGGCGGTGAAGATCGCGGGCGGTACGTCGGAGGCGAGGGGGGAGACGGCGTCGAGGTCGGAGAGCTGGAAGAGGAGCGGGCGGCCGTCGACGACGAAGTCCACGAAGTCCCGGTGCACCTGGAAGTCACCGTTGGCGAGGACTCCACCGGCACGCATCGCCGGTGCCAGGCCGAAGGTCGCGTATGCGGCAGACATGGTGTGAGTATTCCCGGCTTTGGGCCGGTCTGAGCACGGCATGAGTCATTCCGCTGAGGCGGGGTGTCGCGTCGCTCGATGTGGGTGCGCGGCGGCGTACGCGTGGTCGAAGGGGGGTCGGTCGGAGAGGGCGTGACCGTGGTGCGCGGAGGAGGCGGAACGGCTCGCCTCCTCCGGCATGCGCCGAACTCAGCTGTGGTCGTGACCCAGTGGGTCGCCCTCCGTCTCGGTGCCGGGGCCGGGGCCGATCTGGATCCCGAAGTCGCCGTCGTACTTCCGGTGGCCCTCGATCACGGCGAGTTCGACGGCCTCGGAGCCCATCTCGCCGCGCACGATGAGCGGGTCCCGGCGCAGGTCGCGCATGAGGGCGACGCACATGCCGATCATCACGAGGACGAAGGGCGCGGCGGCCAGGATCGTGAGGTTCTGCAGTCCGGTGAGGGCGTCGCCCTGGCCGCTGCCGACGAGCAGCATGATGGCGGCGACCGCTCCGGTGACCACGCCCCAGAACACGACGACGAAACGGCCGGGTTCGAGCGCGCCCTTCTGGGAGAGCGTGCCCATCACGATGGACGCGGCGTCGGCGCCCGAGACGAAGAAGATGCCGACCAGGATCATCACGAGCAGGCTGGTCACTGTCGCGATGGGGAACTCCTGGAGCACGCCGAAGAGTTGGCCCTCCGGAGTCGACTCACCGCCGAGCGCGCCGCCCTCCTTCAGCTTCATGGCCGTACCGCCGAAGATCGCGAACCAGACGAGGCTGACCGTGCTGGGCACGAGGATGACGCCGCCGACGAACTGGCGGATGGTGCGGCCGCGGCTGATGCGGGCGATGAACATGCCGACGAAGGGCGTCCAGGAGATCCACCAGGCCCAGTAGAAGACGGTCCAGCTGCCCAGCCAGTCCGCGACGCCCTTGCCGCCGCTGGCCTCGGTGCGCCCGGCGAGCTGGGGCAGGTCGCCGAGGTAGGAGAAGACCGAGGTGGGCAGCAGGTCGAGCACGATGATCGTGGGGCCCGCGATGAACACGAACACCGCGAGGATCAGGGCGAGCACCATGTTGGTGTTGGACAGCCACTGGATGCCACGCTCGATGCCGGAGACGGCCGACAGCACGAAGGCCAGGGTCAGCACGGCGATGATCGTGACGAGCAGGCCGGTGCTGACGTGGTCCATCCAGTCCAGCTCCTGGAAGCCGGAGCCGATCTGGAGGGCGCCGAGGCCGAGGGAGGCCGCGGAGCCGAAGACGGTGGCGATGATCGCGAGGATGTCGATCACCCGGCCCGCGGTGCCGTTGGCGTGCTTCTCCCCGATGAGCGGGGTGAAGACGGCGCTGATGGTCTGGCGCCGGCGCTTGCGGAAGGTGCTGTAGGCGATGCCGAGGCCGACCACCGCGTAGATCGCCCAGGGGTGCAGGGTCCAGTGGAAGAGGGTGGTGGCCATCGCCGTCTCCATGCGTTCACCGGAGTTGGCGGGGTTCGTACCCGGGGGCGGGGTCGTGTAGTGCGAGAGGGGCTCGCTGACGCCGTAGAACATCAGGCCGATGCCCATGCCGGCGCTGAACATCATGGCGACCCACGACACGGTCTTGAACTCGGGTTCCTCGCCCTCGGCGCCCAGGTGGATGCGGCCGTAGCGGCTCATGGCGAGCCACAGGGCGAACACCACGAAGCACGAGGCGGCCAGCATGAAGGCCCAGCCGCCGTTGTGGATGAGCCCGCCCAGCATGGTGGTCGAGACGTCCTCCAGGGAGTCCGTCGCCGCCCAGCCCCAGATCACGAAGGCAAGGGTGATGACGGCGGTGACGCCGAACACCACCCGGTCGGTCTCGTGGCCGAGGATGCCCGCGGGGTCTCTCCGGCCGCCTCTCTTCTTCAGGTCTTCAGTCATCTGCGGCACCTTCCCCTGGGGCGGCGGTTACACCAGTTTTCACGCAGTTCCCCAGGACCTACCACAGGTGCCGCAGATCTCGACCGATTCAGCAGCCGGTGTCGGACCCTCCGACCGGTTCCCCGGCCGTGAGGTGGTACGGGGCGCGTCCGTCGAGGAGCAGCGGGACGAGGGCGCGCAGGGGTTGCCTCAAGGAGACGTAGGTGCCCGTCGTGCGCACTCCGTGCAGGGCGAGTTCGTCCTTCACCTCCGTGTACTGGGCGTCGGTGAGCCGGTAGCCGCAGGGCGGGTCCTGGATCACCTCGGCCGGTTCGGGCGGGTCGTTGTCGGCGCCGCCGAGGAAGACGGGACCGGACGAGGGCCTGTGACGGGCCGCGGTCGTGGCCCTCTCGATCTGGCCGCGGCGCTCGGCGGTGAACCAGAACAGGCCTTTCAGCGCGGCCAGTTGAGAGCCCACCCGGCGCCGGTTGTTGCTCGGCGCGTCCGTGTCCGCGAGCGGCTCGACCCGGCTCTCGATCAGCAGGCCGATCGCGTGCTTGATGCCGGACATGTTGCGCAGGATGCGCTCCTGCCCGTCACCGGCGACCTGTCGGACCGGGTCGCCGGTGACCGGGTCGGTCCAGATGCCGTACGTGCCGGTCGAGTAGCCGGCTCTCTGCGCGGCCGGTCGCACATACGCCCGGGACAGGGTCTCGGCCTCGTCGTGCACGGCCTCGTCGGTGTTGAGGTTGCGGGGCCAGAGGTCGAAGAGGTCCTTGTCGTAGTACCGGGGTGTGGCCGAGTACTCGTGCAGGTCGTAGATCACGTCCGGCTGCCGGTCCCGTACGACCTGTGCCAGGGCGCGGGCCTCGGCGGTGGCCAGGGTGAGGTGGTCGCGGTTGATGTCGACGCCGTCGCTGTTGCCGCGGGTGTCGGCGGCCCGGCCGTCCGGATTGGCGGTGGGCACGACCAGCACGGTGGTGCGGTCCAGGAAGCGCCGGGTGCGCGCGTCCTTCGCGTACGCCAGGTCGCGCACCTCGGTGAGACAGGCCTCGCGGCCGGAGGGCTCGTCGCCGTGCTGGCTGCACACGAGCAGGACCTTGTTCGGGGCGTGGCGTGCGCCGACCTGGACGAGGTGGAGGGGGCGGCCCTGTCTCGTCGTACCGATGCGACCGAGGGAGACCCGGCCGCTGGCTCGGTCGACCTGTGCGAGGAAGTCCTGTTCCTCGGCCTCGCTCGTCCAGCGGGCGCCCGCGGTCCGCTCGAAGCCGGTGCGGGGCGGGGGCTCGGTGGCTTCGGCCGGTGTCGCGACCAGGGACGCGGCCAGCGCCGCCACGCTCGCGGTGACGGCCCGGATCACCGTCCTGCCTCCGGAACGCGGTGGGCGGTGCGCGGAGCCCGGACACCGTCGAGGGCTCCTGCCTCCTGCGGTACGACCCTCTCGGCGCCCTTCGTCGCGTGCGCGAAGGCGGAGGCGCCGCCGACCAGCGGGACGCGGGCCGAGGTGCGGGTCAGGTCGAGCGTGAGGGTGGGCCGGGTGGACGGCGGGTCGATGAGGTCCTTGTCGGTGCCCGCGACGATCAGGGCGAGGCGGTGACCCGTCGGGACGACATGGTCCGTGGCGCCGAGGTCCAGGGTGATGGTGTACGCCTTGCCCGGGGTGAGCGGCACGCCCTTCGCGGGGTCGGCGTAGGTGCCGAGGTCGGCCCAGCCGCGGCTGACGACTGTGTAGTCGACGGCGGTGGTCTTCGCCCGGGTCTGCTTGAAGCAGGCGCTGTCGCCGGTGGTGCTCAGACCCCAGCAGGTGCGGTCGGCCAGGGTGCTGATCCCTTCCCCGCTCGCCGCGTAGTCGCGGATGGTGTCGGGGCCGAGGTCCACGAGGACGGCGGAGAGGTGGGCCGTGGCGGTGGTCGGCGTGGCCGTCACGGTGACCTTGGAGGAGCCGGACAGGCGGAGGTCCTTGGTCAGGGTGCCGGTGGTGAAGCCCGCCTTGTCGGGGGTCGAGGTGTCGATCCGGGCGGCCCAGTCGGTCTCGCTCAGCGCCGGGTCGTCGGTGAAGGTCTCGGTGCCCTTGGCCTTGGTGAGGCCGAGGGTGCCGACGCCCGGCTGGGTGCCGTGGGCGGGGCGCAGGGTGGCCGCCGAAGTGCCGCGCGGGGGCCAGGAGGTGGAGGTGACCCACTGGTCGGGGTGACGCTCGATGTCGGCCATGGGCTCGCGGTCGATGCCGTTGTCGTAGCCGAGGAGCTCGTGGTCGAACCAGCGGTGCAGGGTGTCGACCCACTCGGCGCGACGGAAGTCGAAGGGATCGACGTGGCCGGTCTGGGAGAGCCAGATCTTGCGCTCGACGCCGTTCTTCGCGAGGGCGTCCCACCACGGACCGACGTGCTGGAGGCGGACGTTGAGGTCCTGCATGCCGTGCACGAGGAAGACGCTGGCCTTGACCTTCTTGGCGTCCTTCACGTAGTCGCGCTCGGCCCAGAGGGGGGTCCGGTCGCCGGTGCGGGGCGCCTGGTCGACGAGTTTCTGCTGGACGGCGGCGCACTTGGCGCGGGCGTCGGGGCTGTCGACGTAGTCCGAGAGCCAGTCGGGGCCGGAGTCGTAGAGCGGGGCGCCCTGGGAGAAGTAGTAGTCGTACCAGGTGGAGATGGCGCTGATCGGGACGATGGTCCGCAGGCCCTTGACACCGGTGGCGGCGACGCCGTTGGCGATGGTGCCGTCCCAGCTCTTGCCGATCATGCCCGTGTTGCCGTTGGTCCAGGTGGCCCTGGTCCTCTGGGTGCCGGTGCGGCTGGTGTAGGCGGTGGCCCGGCCGTTGAGCCAGTCGACCACGGCCTTCGCGGACTGGATGTCGGAGCGGCCGCCGACGTCCACACAGCCGTCGGAGCGGTTGGTGCCGGCGAGGTCGACGCCGACGAAGGCGTAGCCGCGGGGCACGAAGTAGTTGTCGTAGAACAGCGGCATCTGGACGACGTCGCCGTCGGCGTCGTACGTCTTCAACTGGCTCTCGTTGCCGCGCCCGCAGCACGAGTAGTAGGGGCTGGCGTCCATGATGACGGGGACCTTGCGGCCCTTCTGGGCGGGCTCGCGGGGCCGGACGATGTCGACGGCGACGCGGTCGGTCCTTCCGTCTCCGTCGCCGTCGAGCCGGGTGTCCACCCAGACGGCCTCGCGGACGGCGTTCTCGTACGAGTAGATCGGTCGGCTCTCCCGCGGGCCCTTGTCGGTCTGCGCCTGGGCGGTCGCGGGTGCCAGGAAGGTCGCCAGCAGGGCGGCGGTGGCCGCGGCGGCGGTCGCGAGCGGTCTCCAGGTCGTGAAGCGCGTGCGTTTCGACATGCCGCGGACGGTACTGCGGTCAACTCCCGCACAAAAGAGGGCCCCTTGGGTCCGTGACGGCCGAATGACGATCGTGTGACGGGGGTGGCCATGGACACATCCAGCTCACAGGTGGTGAATAGGCTGCGAACAGACTTCGTCCCCCCACGACTTGGAGTTCTCGTGCACCGCAGACTCATCGCACCGGGCGCCTTCGCGGCGGCCTCCCTGATGCTGGCGATCCCGGCGTCGGCGGCGGGCTTTCCTCCCGGCGCTCCGGGCATCGGCGACCCCTACTACCCGGACTACGGCAACGGCGGATACGACGTCTCCCACTACGACCTGCGGCTGAAGTACCAGCCGGCGACGGACGAACTGGAGGGCACGGCGACCCTGTTGGCGACGACCACGCAGGACCTGTCCCGCTTCGATCTGGACTTCCTCCTCGACGTGAGCGAGGTGCGGGTCAACGGCACCAAGGCGTCGTTCAGCACCTCGGGCGAGCACGAGCTGGAGATCACGCCGAAGTCGCCGCTGCCCAAGGGCACTTCCGTGACCGTGGTGGTCCGCTACAGCGGGGTGCCGTCGTCGAAGCAGGCGTACGGCTTCACGAGCTGGCACCGCACGCCGGACGGCGGGGTCGGGGCGAACGAACCCGAGGCGGCCTGGTGGTGGTTCCCGAGCAACGACCACCCGCTCGACAAGGCCACCTACGACGTGTCGGTCCTGGTGCCGGACGGCAGCCAGGCCATCTCCAACGGCACGCTCCAGTCCACGAGTTCACGCCTCGGCTGGACCCGCTGGAACTGGCGCTCCGACAAACCGCAGGCCACGTATCTCGCGACCCTCGCCGTCGGTAGGTTCGACCTCACGACCGGGACGACCGACGGCGGCATTCCGGTCGTCAACGCGTACAGCAAGGACCTCGGCGCCAACGCCGGTGCCGCGCGGGCCAGCGTCGAGCGGACCGGCGAGATCGCCGACTGGCTGAGCTCGTACTTCGGGCCGTATCCCTTCGACGCGCTCGGCGGCTATGTGCCGAACACGAACACCGGGTACGCGCTGGAGACCCAGACCCGCCCCTTCTACAGCCCCCGGCAGTTCGCGAACGGGTCCAACACCTCGGTGGTCGTGCACGAGTTGGCCCACCAGTGGTACGGCGACCTGGTGTCCGTGCGCGGCTGGAAGGACATCTGGATCAACGAGGGGTTCGCGCGGTACGCGCAGTGGCTGTGGTCCGAGCACGAGGGCGAGGGGACCGCGCAGGAACTCGCCGACTACGTGTACGCCTCGCACCCGGCCGACGACGCGTTCTGGACAGTGCGGCCGGGTGACCCCGGGCCGGAGAACCAGTTCGACATCGCCGTCTACGACCGGGGCGCGCTGGCCCTCCAGGCGTTGCGGAACGAGATCGGGGACGAGGCGTTCTTCGCGGCGCTGAAGGGGTGGCCGCGGAAGTACGCGTACGGCAACGCGTCGGTCGCCGACTTCCGGAGGTACGCCGAGGAGGTGTCGGGGCGGCCGCTGGCCGCGCTGTTCGACACGTGGCTGTTCCAGCCGTCGAAGCCGGGGGCGCCCGCGGCGCGGGGTGCGTCCGTCGCGAAGACGTCGATCGCGCCTGTGCGGCCGAAGTCGTGGAAGAAGATCGCGGCGACGGACGACGTGCACGCCGGATAGCGGGTCGCGGGTCGCGGGTCGCGGGTCGCGGGTCGCGGGCGGTCCTATCCTTCGACGCCCGTCGAGGTGTGGGCCGCCCCGACCGGCTTGGACTCCGGTGAGCCGCGCTGTCTGAGGTAGACCGAGAGAATGGCCATGGAGGCCACCGCGAGGAGTTCGGACTGCCAGTTCTGCAGGGTACGGCTCCAGAAGTCCGCGGACCCGATGTAGCCGCTCCAGCTCACGGGGGCCTGGAGTCGGCGCAGTTGCTCCTCGTTGTAGGCGGCGACGCCGCTGATCGACTGGGCCAGCCAGGAGAGGGCGAAGATGGTGCCCATGACCAGCCCGAGGGAGTGGGAGTAGAGCGCCCGGCGCGGTCCGCCGGCTCGGGCCCACCGGGGGGAGTCCCGGTGGGCGTACTGTCCGACCCGCTGGTCCTGGTCGGACTCGGTTCCGGCTTTGTGCATCTCCTTCGACTCGGGTGAGCCGCGCTGGAGGAGCCAGACGGTCGCGGTGATGTAGAGGAAGAACTGGAGGTACTCGGACTGCCAGTTCTCCGTCACGTCGACGGCGAAGTCGGAGGACATGAGGTATTCGCCGAAGCCGACCTGGGCGAGTCCCTCGGTGGTGAGCTGGTTGTTGAACTCCGCGTACCCCGCGATCGCCTGGCCGGCGAGGGCGAGCAGGAATCCGATGCCGAAGGCCAGGCCGAGCCCGTTGTCGCGCAGGAAGCCGCGGGTGCGTGTGGTCGTAGTGTGCGTGGTCATCGGTGCATCAACCCCACGGCGGTGAAGTAGACGAGGCCGCTGAGGACGACGACCAGACAGAGCGTGAACATGGTCCGCATACGCCGTCAGCCTCCCTGGAGCGTGCACTGGTACGGCCGGTCCGGGCGGGGGGTGCAGCCGGCCGCGACGACCTTCCAGCCGTCGGGGAACAGGGAGAGGAAGAGGGTGTCCGCGTCCAGGACGACGCGGGCCTGGCGGCCGTAGAGGTCCACGCGGTGGGTGGTGCTGCCGAGGGGGATGTCCTGGGAGGAGATCGCCTTCTCACAGCTCGCCTTCTCGGAGTCCTCCAGTTCGCCGCGGGTCTCCGGTGCGAGGGCGGCGCAGAGGCCCGCCGGGTCGTCGGCGCGCAGGAGCCGCTCGAATCCGGTGGCCGCGGTCTCGGCGTCCGATCGGCGCTCCTGGACACTGCCGCAGCCCGAGAGGACCAGTCCGAGCAGGGCCAGGAATATCAGCGTGCTGATCCGGTGCGGCTTTCTCACCGGGTTCCGGTGCAGCTCTCTCACTCCGCCCGGGTACCCGATTCCTCCCGATTCAAGGGACGGGTCGGGCAGGAGCGGAACTCGCAGAGGGTGGGCTCGGGGTCGGTGAGGGCGGTTGCGGACAGGGGGACCAGGTCGGCCGGCCCGGTTAGTGCCGGGGGCTGGGGCGCGACGGTGAGCAGGTTGCCGCGGTCGCGGTGCGGAACACGTCCAGGTCGCCTCGGGGTCGGCGCCGAGGAAGTCGGGGTGGTGGGTGTTCAGGCCGAGGGCCGCCGAGACCCCCGGCCACGAAGTCCCCGGCCCCGCCCTGCCCCGCCTCCGAGCACGTCGATGTCCCGGTTCACGTCACCCGTCTCCGTGGTCGTAGACAGTGACGGAGAGGCCGCGATCCACCAGCCGCTCGATGATCAGCGACTCCACCCTGGACCATTTCCCACCGGCCAAGCCGCATGTCGCTCCGCGGGTGGGGCGGGTTCCTCTCGCCGTGGGCCCCACGCAGTGGGTGGCTGCGTGTCCTCTGTGGCTGGTCGCGCAGTTCCCCGCGCCCCTCCAGGGTGCGTCACTCGCCGAAGGTCGACATGTTTCCCAGTTTGACGCCCTTCGCGGACGGAGCGGTGGCGTCGCCTCGGATGTACTCGATCTCCCCCATGACGCCACCGTAGAGGGCGCCACTGACAACGGCGTCCGTCAGTCCGTGAGGTCGGTCAGTTCGCGGTCTGTGGTGCGTGCGGCCCTGCGGCGGATGGCGAACCAGCCGGCCACCAGGAGTACCGCGATCACCGGGATCAGCAGGAGCGTCTTGCGGCCGACCTCGGGGTCGTTGGCCATCATGCCGAGGCAGGCCAGCAGGAAGGCGATCGTGGTGATCTCGGTGACCGGGCTGAACGGGAGCCGGAAGGAGGGGCGGGTGACCAGGCCCGAGCGCGCGCGGCGGACGAAGACCAGGTGGCAGATCATGATGATCACCCAGGTGCTGATGACGCCGAGGGAGGCCACGTTCAGCACGATCTCGAAGGCCTGGCTCGGCATCAGGTAGTTCAGTACCACGCCGAGGACGCAGACCGCGCAGGTGAGCAGGATGCCGCCGTACGGGACCTGGCTGCGGTTCATCCGGGCGGTGAACTTCGGTGCCGAGCCCGCCGTCGCCATCGAGCGCAGGATGCGGCCCGTGGAGTACAGGCCCGAGTTCAGCGAGGACATCGCCGCCGTCAGGACGACCAGGTTCATCACGTCACCGGCCGCCGGGATCCCGATCTTCGACAGGACCGTGACGAAGGGGCTCTGGTCGGCGGAGTAGACCGAGCCCGGCAGGAGCAGGGCCAGGAGGACGACCGAGCCGACGTAGAACAGGCCCACCCGCCACATGATCGAGTTCACCGCGCGCGGGACGACCTTCTCCGGTTCCGCCGTCTCCCCCGCCGCGACACCGACCAGTTCGAGAGCGGCGTACGCGAAGATCACGCCCTGCATGACGAGGACGACGGGCATCAGACCGTGCGGGAAGGCGCCGCCGTTGTCCGTGATCACCGACACGCCGGGCGTCCGGCCGCCCACCTCGTGCTGCGTGGCCAGCAGGAAGATACCGATCAGCATGAAGCCGACGAGCGTGGCGACCTTGATGATGGCGAACCAGAACTCCATCTCGCCGAAGATCTTCACCGAGATCAGGTTCACGGCGAGGACCACGGCCAGCGCGATCAGGGCGAGCGTCCACTGCGGGACGTCGATGAACAGGCTCCAGTAGTGCGTGTAGAGCGCGATCGCGGTGATGTCGGCGATGCCGGTCGTCGACCAGTTCAGGAAGTACATCCAGCCGGCGACGTACGCGCCCTTCTCCCCGAGGAACTCGCGCGCGTACGACACGAAGGAGCCCGAGGAGGGGCGGTAGAGGACCAGTTCGCCGAGGGCGCGGACGACGAAGAAGGCGAAGACGCCGCAGACCAGGTAAGCGAGCGCCAGCGCGGGCCCCGCCGTGTGGAGACGTCCCCCGGCGCCCAGGAAGAGGCCGGTGCCGATCGCGCCGCCGATGGCGATCATGTTGACGTGGCGGGCCTTGAGGTCCTTGCTGTAGCCGGCGTCGCCCGCGTCGGCGGGCACCTGGGCCACTCCGGTGCGGGAGGCGGCCTGTGCCGATTGCACGGCGTCCTTGCTCACAGTGGTTCCACTCTCTGGTGCGCCCCGGCGGGTCCCGCTCGGGTGTCCGGACGTGCGTCGGTCCGTACCTCCTGCTGGAAGGCACAGGCCGAGCGGTCACCTGCCCCGGAACCGGATCCGCACGCGGTGGCGGCCGTCACAGCGGCGCGCCCCACATGATCGGAAAGGGGCGACCTATCGGGTGTCACAGCAGTGGTGGGACAGCGATACTGCTGCACATGACGACCGACCCCTCCCCCGGTGCCGAGGAGCAGACCTTCACCGTCGACGAGCTGGCCGCGCGGGCGGGGGTCACGGTCCGCACGGTCCGCTTCTACGGCACGCGAGGGCTGCTGCCACCGCCGGTGATCGGTCCGCGCCGGGTCGGGCACTACGGCCGCGAGCACCTCGCGCGTCTCGCGCTGATCGAGGAGCTCCAGCACCAGGGGATGACGCTGGCGGCGATCGAGCGGTACATGCAGCAGTTGCCCGCCGACCTGAGCGCCCACGACCTCGCGATCCACCGGGCCGTGGTGGCCTCCTGGGCCCCGGACGTCGTGGAGCGGGTGACGCGCGAGGAGCTGCGGCGACGGGCGGGGCGGGCACTGAGCGACGACGACCTGGAGCGGCTCGCCGCCATGGACGTCGTACGGCGGGACGGCGACGGTTACCGCGTCGACCTGGGCCTGCTCCGGCTCGGCGTAGGACTGCTCGACGTGCCGCTGTCGCAGGAGGCGATCCTCGCCTCGCGGAAGGTCCTCATCGAGCACTCCCGGGCCGCCGCGCACGAGTTGTCGCAGCTGTTCCGGGGCGAGGTGGTCCAACGTGCCGCGCAGGACGTGAAGTCGCTGTCCGCGCACATGGAACCCCTCGTCGTGCAGGCCCTGTTGACGACCTTCCAGCGGTCCCTGAAGGAGGAGCTGCGGGAGTGGACGTCAGAGGTGGGCGGGGAGTCCTGACCATCGCGGGACCACCATGGGTGACCGCCGCACCGCCCCGAACGCCGGGCGGGCCCTCGTCACCCCGCCCGGCGTTCGTGACGCGTCCGGCTCACTCGTCCGCGAAACGGCCCCCGCTCTCCGCCTTCTCGACCAGCAGTGCCGGAGGGGTGAAGCGCTCCCCGTACCGGTCCGCCAGCTCACGCGCGCGTGCCACGAAGCCCGGCAGGCCGCCCTCGTAGCCGTTGATGTACTGGAGTACGCCGCCCGTCCAGCCGGGGAAGCCGATGCCGAAGATCGAGCCGATGTTGGCGTCGGCGACCGAGGTCAGGACGCCCTCCTCCAGGAGCCTGACCGTGTCCAGGGCCTCGGAGAAGAGCATGCGTTCCTGCATGTCTTCGAAAGGCACGGTCTCGGAGGGGATCTCCGCACCCACGCGCGTGAAGTGCTCGCGCAGACCCGGCCAGAGGGCGACCCGCTTGCCGTCGTCGCCGTAGTCGTAGAAGCCGCCGCCCCCGCTGCGGCCCGTGCGGCCGAACTCGTCGACCATGCGGTCGATGACCGCCTCGGCGGGGTGGGGCGTCCAGGTGCCGCCCGCCTCCTCCACCGCCTGCCTGGTCTCCTTGCGGATCTTGCGCGGGAGCGTCAGCGTCAGCTCGTCCATCAGGGAGAGCACCTTCGCCGGGTAACCGGCCTGCGCCGCCGCCTGTTCGATCGACGCGGGCTCGATGCCCTCGCCGACCATCGCGACGCCCTCGTTGAGGAAGTGGCCGATCACGCGGGAGGTGAAGAAGCCGCGGGAGTCGTTGACGACGATCGGCGTCTTCTTGATCTGCCGCACCAGGTCGAAGGCCCTCGCGAGGGCTTCCTCGCCCGTGCGCTCGCCCTTGATGATCTCGACCAGCGGCATCTTGTCGACCGGTGAGAAGAAGTGCAGGCCGATGAAGTCGCTCTGGCGCTCCACGCCCTCGGCGAGCGCGGTGATCGGCAGGGTGGAGGTGTTGGAGCACAGCAGCGCGTCCGGCGCGACGATGTGCTGGATCTCCTGGAAGACCTTGTGCTTCAGCGCCGTGTCCTCGAAGACCGCCTCGATGACCGCGTCGCAGCCGCCGAGGTCCTGGGGGTCGGCCGTCGGCGTGATGCGGGCCAGGAGCGCGTCCGCCTTCTCCTGCGTCGTACGGCCCCGGGAGACCGCCTTCGCGCAGAGCTTCTCGGAGTAGGCCTTGCCCTTGGCGGCCGCCTGCACGGACACGTCCTTGAGGACCACGTCGATGCCCGCGCGGGCGCACGAGTACGCGATGCCGGCGCCCATCATCCCGGCGCCGAGCACGGCCACCTTGCGGACCTGACGGGGCTGCACGCCCTTGGGGCGGTTCGCGCCGGAGTTCACCGCCTGGAGGTCGAAGAAGAACGCCTGGATCATGTTCTTCGAGGTCTGGCCCGCGGCCAGTTCGACGAAGTAGCGCGCCTCGATGACCTGCGCGGTCTCGAAATCGACCTGGGCGCCTTCCACGGCGGCCGCGAGGATGTTGCGCGGGGCCGGGTAGGGCGCGCCGTTGGTCTGCTTGCGCAGGCTCGCCGGGAAGGCGGGCAGGTTGGCCGCGAACTTCGGGTTGGCGGGCGTGCCGCCGGGGATGCGGTAGCCCGGCTTGTCCCAGGGCTGCTGGGACTCGGGGTTGGCCTCGATGAACGCGCGGGCCTTGGCGAGGAGTTCGTCCTGTGTGGTGGCCACGTCGTCGACCAGGCCGTTCTGGAGGGCGCGCTGCGGGGCGTACTGCGTGCCCTGGAGCAGGACCTTCAGGAGGGCGTCCGCGATGCCGAGCATGCGGACCGTACGGACGACTCCGCCGCCTCCGGGGAGCAGGCCGAGCGTGACCTCGGGGCAGCCGATCTTGAAGCCGGGCGCGTCGAGGGCGATGCGGTGGTGGCAGGCGAGGGCGATCTCGTAACCGCCGCCCAACGCAGCGCCGTTGATGGCGGCGACGACCGGCTTGCCCAGGGTCTCGATGCGGCGCAGGTTGCGCTTGATCGCGAGGCCGCCCTCGAAGAGGTCCTGCGCGGTCTCGGGGGTGACCCGGATGAGGTCGCGCAGGTCGCCGCCCGCGAAGAAGGTCTTCTTGGCGGAGGTGATGATGACACCGCGGATGGTGTCCTTCTCGGCCTCCAGGCGGTCGGTGATCACCGCGAGGGAGTCGCGGAACGCCTGGTTCATGGTGTTGGCGGACTGGTTGGGGTCGTCGATGACGAGGGTGACGACGCCGGTGCGGTCCTGTTCCCAGCGGATGGTCGTGGACTGAGTGCTCATGTGGAAGTGCTCCGTGTGATCCGTCGTATCCGTGGGAGGGGGTCAGATGCGCTCGACGATGGTGGCGATGCCCATGCCGCCGCCCACACAGAGCGTCGCGAGGCCGTACCGCTTGTCCTGGCGTTCCAGTTCGTCGATCAGGCTGCCCAGGATCATGGCGCCGGTCGCGCCGAGCGGGTGGCCCAGCGCGATCGCGCCGCCGTTGACGTTGACCTTGTCCAGGGAGAGGCCCATGTCCCTGACGAAGCGCAGGACGACCGCCGCGAAGGCCTCGTTGATCTCGACGAGGTCGATGTCGTCGATGGTCAGCCCAGCCTTGGCGAGGGCCTTGCGGGTGGCGGGCGCGGGTCCGGTGAGCATGATGGTGGGCTCGGAGCCGGAGACGGCCGCGGAGACGATCCGCGCGCGCGGGGTGAGGCCGTAGCGCTCCCCCACCTCCTTGGAGCCGATCGCGACGAGCGAGGCGCCGTCGACGATGCCGGAGGAGTTGCCCGCGTGGTGGACGTGGTCGATCTTCTCGACCCAGTGGTACTTCTGCAGGGCCACGGCGTCGAAGCCGCCCAGGTCGCCGATGTCCGCGAAGGACGGCTTGAGCTTGCCCAGGGAGTCGGCGGTGGTGCCGGGCCGCAGGTGCTCGTCGTGGTCGAGGACGGTCAGGCCTGCACGGTCCTTCACCGGGACGACGGAGCGGTCGAAGCGGCCCTCCTTCCAGGCCGTCGCCGCGCGCTCCTGGGAGAGGGCCGCGTACTCGTCGACGTCACGCCGTGAGAATCCCTCGATCGTGGCGATGAGGTCGGCGCCGATGCCCTGCGGCACGAAGTTGACGGCGAGGTTGGTCATCGGGTCGTTGAACCAGGCGCCGCCGTCGGAGGCCATCGGCACCCGGGACATCGACTCGACACCGCCCGCCAGGACCAGGTCCTCCCAGCCCGAACGCACCTTGGCGGCGGCCATGTTGACGGCCTCCAGGCCCGAGGCACAGAAGCGGTTCTCCTGCACGCCCGCGACCGTGTCCGGCAGCCCGGCGGCGATCGCGGCGATCCGGGCGATGTCGGAGCCCTGGTCGCCGACCGGGCCGACGACGCCGAGGACGATGTCGTCGACGGCCGCCGGGTCCAGGTCCGGGAAGCGGGCCCGGATCTCGTGGATGAGTCCGACGACCAGGTCGATGGGCTTGGTGCCGTGCAGGGCGCCGTTCGCCTTGCCTCGGCCGCGCGGGGTGCGGATCGCGTCGTACACGTACGCTTCGGTGCTCACGAGGAAGCCTTTCAATGAGGGTCAGCTCAGCAGGGAACGGCCGATGATCTCTTTCATGATCTCGGTCGTGCCGCCGTAGATGGTCTGGATCCGGCCGTCGGTGAAGGCCCGCGCGACCGGAAATTCGCTCATGTAGCCGTAGCCGCCGTGCAGTTGCAGGCAGCGGTCCGCGACCCGCTTCTGGAGCTCGGTCGCCCACCACTTGGCCATGGAGGCGTGGACGGCGTCCAGTCCCCCGTCGGAGTGGTCCTCGACGCAGCGGTCGACGAACGTCCGCGTGACCGCGCACTCCGTGGCCATCTCGGCTATCTCGAACCGGATGTGCTGCTTGGTGGCGAGCGGCCGGCCGAAGGCCTCGCGCTCCTTGACGTACTCGGTGGTGATCTCCAGGAGGTGTTCGGCGGCGGCGATCGCGGAGACGGCGATGCTCAGGCGCTCCTGGGCCAGGTTGGTCATCAGGTGCCCGAAGGCACCGTCGCGTTCGCCGAGGAGGTTCTCCTTGGGCACGCGCACGTCGTGGAAGAACAGTTCGGCCGTGTCCTGGGCCTTCTGGCCGATCTTGTCGAGGTTGCGGCCGCGCTCGAAGCCCTCCATTCCACGCTCGACAACCAGGAGCGAGAGTCCGCGGGCCCCGCCCTCGGGGGTGGTCTTGGCGACGACGATCACCAGGTCGGCGATGATCCCGTTGGAGATGAAGGTCTTGGAGCCGTTCAGCAGCCAGTGGTCGCCCCGGTCCTCCGCGTGGGTGCGGATGCCCTGGAGGTCGGAGCCCGCGCCCGGCTCGGTCATGGCGATGGCGGTGACGAGCGAGCCGTCGCAGAAGCCGGGCAGCCAGCGGCGCTTCTGCTCCTCGGTGGCGAGGCCGGTGAGGTAGGGGCCGATGACGTCGTTGTGCAGGCCCAGGGCGAGTCCGGGGGCGCCGGCGCGGGTGAACTCCTCGGCCAGGACGGTGGCGTAGCGGAAGTCGGCGGTGCCGCCGCCCCCGAACTCCTCGGGCACGGCGAGCCCGAGCAGGCCCTGCTTGCCGGCCGCCCGCCAGGCCTCGCGGGAGACGATGCCGTCCTTCTCCCACTGCGCGTAGTGCGGCAGGACCTCCCTGGCCAGGAAGGCGCGCACGGTCTCGCGGAACGCGTCGTGCTCGGGGGCGAAGAGCTGCCGCTTCATTCGGGGCCTTTCCGGGGTTCCTGGTCGTTCACGAGGTCCGGTACGTCCCAGTCGCGTGCCACGTCGGCGGTGTCGGCGCCGGCCAGGGCGGGCCCGGTGCGGACGGACGTGGGGGTCGCGGAGAAGCGGGGCGCGGGGGCGGGCTGGGTGATGCCGCCGTGGTCGGTGAAGGTGCCGCGGGCGGCGAGGTGCGGGTGGTGCGGGGCCTCGCGCAGCGACAGGACGGGTGCCACGCACGCGTCGGTGCCCTCGAAGACGGCCGCCCACTCGTCTCGCGTACGGCTGCGGAAGCGGGCCGCGACGGCCTCGCGCAGGTCGCCCCAGCGGGTCCAGTCCTTGCGGGCGTCGGCGAAGTCGGTGATGCCGAGGAGGTCGAGGAAGAGGTCGTAGAACTGGGGCTCCAGCGCGCCGACCGCCATGTACTTGGCGTCGGCGGTCTCGTAGGTGCCGTAGTACGGGCAGCCGCCGTCGAGGAGGTTGGCGCCGCGCCGGTCCTGCCAGCCGCCGGCCGCGGTCATGGCGTGGATCATCGCGGAGAGGTGGGAGGTGCCGTCGACGATGGCCGCGTCGACGACCTGGCCGGTGCCGGTCGCGCGCGCGTGGTGCAGGGCGGCGAGGACGCCGACGACGAGGTAGAGGGAGCCGCCCGCGTAGTCGCCGAGGAGGTTGGCGGGGACGGCCGGGGGGCGTCCCGGTTCGCCGATCATGCCGAGGGTGCCGGTGAGGGCGATGTAGGCGATGTCGTGCCCGGCGCGCTGGGCGAGCGGTCCGTCCTGGCCCCAGCCGGTCATCCGGCCGTAGACGAGGGCGGGGTTGCGGGCGTGGCAGTCCTCCGGGCCGACCCCGAGGCGCTCGGCGACACCGGGGCGGTTGCCCTCGATGAGGATGTCGGCGCGGGCGGCGAGGTCGAGCACGCGCGCGGGGCCTTCGGGGGCCTTGAGGTCGACGACCACCGAGCGCTTGTTGCGGTTGGTGAGGTCGTAGGCGGGGTCGATCGACAGAGCGGCGCCGCCCGGGCGGGACACCTGGACGACGTCGGCCCCGAGGTCGGCGAGGAGCATGGCGGCGAACGGGCCCGGCCCGATCCCGGCCAGCTCGACCACGCGCACGCCGGTGAGCGGGCCGTGCCCGGGCGTCGTTGCCGTTGTCATCCAGCCCCCATTGGCGTGACACAACTGATGTAACACCGGTGATGCTATGAACGCGTCCCCGCGGACACAAGACCTGAACGAGCAAGCGCTTAGCCAATTATCGGCCGGTCACCGCTCGCCGAGTTCGCCTATCAGCCGTTTCGGCGCGATCGCGCGGTAGCTCTCCTCGACCCAGTCGCACAGCAGGTCCGCCGCCGGGGCGCCCTTCTCCGCGAGCGGGACCCGCACCCACCCGGCCTTTCCGAGGCCGTACCCGGCGGGCTCGGCGCCCGGGGAGGTCAGCGCGTGGGCGTGGGCCTCGGCGTCCTTGAGCTTCACCGTGACGCCCATCGGGTAGCTGCGGTCACTCACGCCCAGGAAGACGAACACCTTCTTGTTGACCTTGGCGACGGTCTCGCCCCAGGGGAACTCTTCCGTGGCACCGGGCAGCCCGAGGGCGAACTCGCGCACTTTCTCCCACTTCCTCAGGGCGTTCCTGGGTACGGCCACCGTCCCACCTCCGGCCTCCTCGTCGGGCTCCGCACTCCTCACGCTAGCCTCGGCCACCGACAACGGCGCGTGCGACGGGATCTGGAGTGTCATGAGCAGGCTGAAGAGGTCGGACCGTCCCTACGACATCGTGCTGTTCGGAGCGACCAGCTTCGCGGGAGCGCTCACCGCGGAGTACCTCGCCGCCCACGGTCCGGACGATCTGCGCTGGGCGATCGCCGGCCGCAACGAGGACAAGCTCAGGGCGCTGCGCGAGCGGCTGCCGGAAGGGGCCGACGTCGGCGTGCTCACGGCCGACGTGTCGGACCCGGACTCGCTGCGCGCCCTCGCCGGACACGCGCGCGTGGTGGCCACCACGGTCGGCCCCTATCTGACGTACGGCGAGGAACTCGTCGCCGCCTGCGCGGACGCGGGGACGGACTATCTCGACCTCTCCGGGGAGCCGGAGTTCGTGGACCTGATGTACGTCCGGCACGACGCACGCGCGCGTGAGACGGGCGCACGGCTGGTGCACGCGTGCGGGTTCGACTCGATCCCGCACGACCTGGGGGCGTACTTCACGGTCCGGCAGCTGCCCGAGGACGTGCCGCTGACCGTCGACGGGTTCGTGACCGCGGACGGCATGTTCTCCGGGGGGACGTTCGCCTCGGCGCTCAACCAGTTCGCACGCGGTCGGCAGATGATCGCCGCCGCCCGTGACCGCGGGCGGCACGAGCCGCGCCTGGTGGGCCGGCGGGCCGCCGCGCCGACCGGCACCCCGCGGTACGCGCAGGAGGTGGGCGCCTGGGCCCTGCCGCTGCCGACCATCGACGCGCAGATCGTCAGGCGCTCGGCGAGGGCCCTGGAGCGTTACGGCCCCGACTTCCGCTACCGCCACTACGCGGCCGTACGGCACCTGCCGGTGGCGGTGGGCGGGGTCGCGGCCGTGGGCGCGCTGTTCGCGGCGGCCCAGCTGCCGCCCGCGCGGCGCTGGCTGTCCGGCCGGGTCAGGCCGGGTGACGGGCCGAGTGCCGAGAAGCGGGCGAAGAGCTGGTTCTCGGTGCGCTTCGTCGGCGAGGGCGGTGGCCGACGGGTGTTCACCGAGGTCGCGGGCGGTGACCCGGGGTACGACGAGACGGCCAAGATGTTCGCCGAGTCGGCGCTGTCCCTGGCCTTCGACGACCTCCCGGAGACGTCCGGTCAGGTCACGACGGCGGTGGCGATGGGGGACGCGCTGATCGAGCGGCTGCGGCGGGCCGGGATCACCTTCCGCGTGGCGGCGAGCAGGTGAGCGCGCCGCGGAGGGACCGGGCCCTGGATCAGAAGGACCAGCCCGCCACCGTGTAGATCATCCCCGCGATCCAGCCGAGCCCCGCGAGCACGCCGAGCACCAGAGCGGCGGTCACGGCGCGCTCGACGGGCCGGTTCGGGTCGGCGAGGGGCTTGGGGGAACGGTGGGTCATGCGGTGCGTCGTCATGCGGGACAGCCTGCCGATCGCACCGGGGCACGCACATCCGTACAGATACTCAGACGACGTACTCAGGACACCTCCCGAACCCGGTCAGGCGGTCGCCTCCCGCAGCGCCTTTCGGCACAGCGCGTCCGCCCTGCGCGTCGTCTCCGGCAGGCGGTAGGCCGGCGTGAGGGCGAGCGTGTGGGCGCAGGCGTTGTCCAGGCTCACGCGGTGGCCGACCGAGACGAAGACCGGCTTCACCGCCGCACGCGTGCGCAGGGCCCGGCCCACCTCCTCCGTGCCCGCCAGCAGGGGCGTCCACGCGCCGCGCCGGTCGCCGGGATCGTCGTACGCGAAGGTGAACGGGTTCTTGGCGACCCCGATGGTCGGCAGGCCGGTGAGGACGCCGAGGTGGCTCGCGAGGCCGAAGCGGCGGGGGTGGGCGAGGCCGTAGCCGTCGCAGACGACCAGGCCGGGCGGACCCGGCAGGGCGTCGAGGGCGGCGAGGACGGTGGGGATCTCGCGGAAGGCGAGCAGGCCCGGGACGTACGGGAAGGAGATCCGGCCGACGGCGGAGGCCTCGGCGACGGTCTCCAGGGTCGCCGCGTCCAGCACCACGGCCGCCGCGGCGACGACGTCCCGTTCGTCGTCGTAGGCCACGTCGACCCCGGTGACGTGGCCGGTGCCGGGCGGCGGGCCCGGTTCGTCGAGGACGGTCCTCGCCCTCAACTCGTCCTGGATGGCGCGCGCTTGTTCCTCGGTCGCGGGCCAGCCCGCGGGAATGTCCACTGTCGTCATGGTGGGGACGAGGGTACGGCGGGGCGGCGTAGGCTCGCGATCATGTTCGTACTGGAGCTGACCTACACCGCCCCGCTCGATGCCGTGGACGCCGTGCTGCCGGCGCATGTCGCCTGGCTGGACGAGCAGTACGAGAAGGGCGTCTTCCTGGCCTCGGGGCGCAAGAACCCCCGCGACGGCGGGGTGATCATCGCCGTCGCGGAGGATCGCGCGCGGATCGAGGAGATCACGGCGGGGGACCCGTTCGTCACGGCCGGGGTGTGCGCGTACCGCGTCACCGAGTTCGCCGCGACGAAGACGGCCCCGGCGCTGGAGGCGTACCGGGAGACCGCCGGCTGAGGGTCAGCTCTTGCCGCCGAGGGCGCGCTGGAGCTGGCTCTTGTTCATGTCCGAACGGCCCTTGACGCCCTTGCGCTTGGCCTCCTCGTAGAGCTGGTCGTAGGTCGGGCCCTGGGAGCCCTTGCCGGACCGCTGGCCACCCCGCTTGCCCGAGGACATGTCCTTGGTCGAGGTGCGGCTGGCGGTCTTGGACTCGCCGGAGCGGGCGCGTTCCTTGTTGACGGTCCGCGCCGCGATCTCCTTGGCCCGCCCGGTGCTCTCGCCCCGGTCCTCCGCGCTCTCCTTGATGTGCTCGTACTGGCGTTCACGCTTCGAGTTCGAACCGGCTGGCATGTGGGACCACTCCTTTCGCCGTCGGCGGCCGGGTACCCACATTCCGCCACTCAGTTCTCCAGACGCGCCACCCGTCCCTTCTCCCCGGCCGCCCAGCAGCCCCCGTCGGCCGTGCAGTCGACGGTGTCGTACGAGCCGGTGTCCACGGTCCGCCAGGTCCGGCCGCCGTCGCGGGTGAGGTCGGTGCCGGTGGGGCCGACCGCGAGGGCGGCGGTGCGGCTGTGCGGGAGCCAGGCCACGCCGGAGCGGTAGGCGTTCACCGGGGTCGCGGCGGGCCGCCAGGAGGCGCCTGAGTCGCCGGTGCGGGCGGCGGCCCGAGGGGAGCTCTGGTCGGGTCGGTAGTCGCCGCCGACCGCGAGACCGTGGACGCGGTCGCGGAAGGCGAGCGCGAAGACACCCTTGGCCGGGTCGCCCGCCGGGATCGGCGTGTCGGACGCCGTCCAGGTCCGTCCCCGGTCGGCGGAGTGCAGTACACGCGCGCGTGCGCCGCCGCCGGTGGCCAGCCAGACGTCCCGGGACCCGGAGGTGACCAGGCACTGCCCGCTCGCGGCGAAGCCCGCCTCGCCGTCGAGCGCGGCCGGCATGCCCTTGTCGGGCAGCACCTTCCAGGAGCGGCCGCCGTCGGAGGTCGACAGGATGCGGAACTTTCCGTCCACGGGGTCGCTCATGGCGAGGCCGTGGCGGCGGTCGAAGAAGGTGAGGCAGTCGTAGAAGGCCTTGGCGTCGGTGTTGCGGAAGGACTCGGTCCAGGTCGTGCCGCCGTCCTCGGTGCGGTAGACGCGGGACGCCTCGCCCTCCCCGATGGCCAGGACCACCGCCCGGCGCGCGTCGAACGCCTCGACGTCCCGGAACTGGAGCTCGGCGGCACCGGGCGGTGAGACGTTTCGCCAGCTCGCCCCGCCGTCGGTGGTGCGCAGCACGGTGCCCTGGGTGCCGGCCAGCCAGGCGGTGTCCCGGCTGACCGCCGACAGCCCGCGGAACCGCACGTCGGGAGTCCCGCTGTCCTTGAGCTCCCAGTGCGGAGTGCGGCCGTCCGGGCCATGTGCCTCGGCCGGTACGGCGGTCAGGGCGGCCAGCGCCGCCGCACAGGCCGCTCCCACGGCTGCCGTCCGGATCGTCAGGCCCGTCCGCCTCTTGCCTCGCGTGTTCCCCAAGCGCCTCATGGCGGGCGAAGCTAGCCCACGGCCCGGACGCCGTCCAGATGCCCTCGGCCGGGCTCCGACGGGCGCGCGGGGTGTCACACGTGCCTCTCGGGGCACGGGAAAGGGACTGGATCACACCGGCGCATGAAGACGGTGACAGAGGTCACTCGACTTTCGTGTACACGGATTGACTCATTCCGACGTCTCTTCCAGTGCCCGTCCCACCCGGAAGCCCTATCAGCCGTCACGAGGGAGCAAGGCGTTGTCCACCGTCATCGAGCAGCCCGTAGAGGCCCGTCTCGTCGCCGCGGCACCGCGGATGCCGAGCATTCCCGCCACCCTGCACTACGACCGTTGTGATCCGTTCGCCGTCCGCATGACCTTCCCCGCCCCGGCCACCCTGGAGGGCGTCGAGGTCTGCTGGACCTTCAGCCGCGAACTGCTGACCACCGGTCTGCACGAGCCCGAGGGCCACGGTGACGTCCGGGTGCGCCCGTACGGCTACGACCGCACCGTTCTCGAGTTCCACGCCCCCGAGGGCACCGCCGTCGTGCATGTGCGCACCGGCGAGCTGCGCCGTTTCCTGGAGGCGACCAACGACCTCGTGCCGACCGGCCTGGAGCACCTCCAGCTCGACCTCGACCACGACCTCGCGGAACTGATGCGCGACGCCTACTGACGGGCACCGGCGAGGAGGGCGTTGAGCTCGCCGTGGTCGAGCCCGCCGGCCGGCGCGTCGTACGTCCCCGCGTCCAGCAGCTCCCGCGCGGCGCGGCGGACCAGGGCGTGCGCGGCCTGGGCGATGCCCGAGCCGACGCTGACGCGTGCCACGCCGAGTGCGGCCGGCTCGGCGACGGGTGGGGCGCCCGGTCCGGCCATGACGTTCAGCGGAGCGTCGATCGCGTCGGCGAGGAGCTTGACGGTCCCCGGGTCGACGGCCCCGGGGACGAAGATCCCGTCGGCGCCCGCGGCGAGGAAGGCGGCGGCCCGCTCCAGTGTGAGGTCGACTCCCCCGGCACAGCGCAGGAACGTGTCGATACGGGCGTTGACGAACAGCGGCACGCCTGCCGCGTCGGCGGCCTCCCGGGCCGCGGCGATCCGCTCCGCCTGCTCCCCGACCGCCAGCAGCGGTTCGCCTCCGTCGTACCGGGCGTCCTCGATGTTCACCCGACCACGCCCGCGCTCGCACCGCGAGCACCGCGCGCACGGTGTCGGCGACACCGGCCGCGTCCCGCGCGTAGCCGCTCTCGATGTCCGCGCTGACCGGCACCCCCACCACGGCGGCGATCCGCCCCACGGCGTCCAGGGCCCGCTCCCGATCCAGGCGGTCACCGTCCGCCGCGCCCAGGGCCCAGGAGAGGCCGGCGCTGGTGGTGGCCACGGCGGCGGCGCCCGCGTCCTCGACGACACCGGCGCTCGCCAGGTCCAGGCGTTCGGCAGCACGAGCGGGGCGCCGCGGACGTGCAGGGAGCGGAAAGCGAGGGCGCGGAGCGTGTCCCGGTCGGTCATGCGCCTCACCCGAAACCGGTCCCCGTGCCCACGCTCGCAGGAATCCGACGCAGACGTCAGGTGCGCGCCGCGACCGAGCCCGCCGCCCCGCGCACCCCGTGGACGAGTTCCCGCAGCACCGGCGCCACCGGTCCGCCGCGCTCGATCAGCTCCTCGACGCGCGTTTCGTGATGTTCCCCGCGGGACAGCAGGGTGCGCGGTTCGGCCGCAACGGCGAGCGCGAGGAGGGCCGCGTCCCGTTCGGAGACGTCCACGGCCGGCACCGGCCCCCGCAGGGCCTGCCGGGCCTCCTCCTGGAGCGCTTCCACGACGGCCGGGCGGGCCAGGTCGTACTCCACCGTGGGGAAGAGCCCGAGGACCCTCCTCTTGCGGGCGCGCAGATGTCCGCCCGCGGTGAGCTGTTCCCGTACGGCGTCCACGGTGAAGCGGGTGTGGGGCCGCACCCAGCTCCGCCAGCGGTGCGGCCGCGATTCGCGGACCAGTTCGAGCAGCCCGTCCAGGACGGGGTCCCCGGTCTCGGCGTCCATGTCGACGGGTGTGGCGATGCCGTCCACGTCGAGGAGCAGACCGCGCCGGGCCAGCTCGATGAGGGCACCGGCCCGCACCAACTGGGCAGTCCGGGCGGCACCGGCGGCCTCGGCCTTCGAGGTGTCCCAGGCCAGCAGGTACAGATGGGCCGGCAGGGAGAGCGGGCCGTCGGGCACGGGGCCTCCTAAGGCGCGTTAACTCGTTGACAGCCATACGGCCGCCTCGTACGGTGTAGAACGCTTCTGTTGCCGTCGATCGGAGAAGGACGTTGCTCGTCTGAGGTCCTGAGACACCGTGTCACACACCTGAGGTGTGTGCGCCGCGTGCGACCTCGGCATACGAGCCGTTCCGACGAGCAGGGCCCAGTCCGTGCCCTCCGGTTCTCTTTCGCCTCCCGTGGTCGCGGGTGTCTCGATACGCGTTTGCCCCTTCTCGCTTCGAGCAACCGCGGAGACCCGTATGTCTGCTTCCATCACCTGCACCTCGCTCGTCTTCTCCTGGCCCGACGGCACCCCCGTCCTCGACGGCCTCGACATCGCCTTCGGCCCCGGCCGGACCGGTCTCGTCGGCGTCAACGGGTCGGGGAAGTCCACCCTGTTGAGGCTGATCGCCGGTGAACTCACCCCCGCCGACGGCACCGTGCGCGTCACGGGCGAGGTCGGCTACCTCCCGCAGAACGTCACGCTCGACACCGGCCTCAAGGTCGACGAGGCGCTCGGCATCTCGGCGCAGCGCGCCGCCCTGCACGCCATCGAGGCGGGCGACGTGGCCGAGGAGCACTTCGAGACGGTCGGCGACGACTGGGACGTGGAGGAGCGCGCCCTGGCCACCCTCGGTGAACTGGGGCTCGGCCACATCGGGTTGGACCGCGGGATCGGCGAGGTCTCGGGCGGCGAGTCGGTGCTGCTGCGGCTGGCCGCGCTGCTGCTGCGCCGCCCGGACGTCCTGCTCCTGGACGAGCCCACCAACAACCTCGACCTGTACGCCCGCAGGCGGCTGTACGCGGCCGTCGCGTCCTGGCCGGGGGTCATGGTCGTGGTCAGCCATGACCGCGAACTCCTCGACCTGGTCGACCAGATCGCCGATCTGCGCTCGGGGGAGGTCACCTGGTACGGCGGCAACTTCTCCGCCTACGAGGAGGCCCTCGCCGTGGAACAGGAGGCGGCGGAACGGATGGTGCGGGTCGCCGAGTCCGACTTCCGCAGGCAGAAACGCGAACTGGTGGACGCCCAGGTCAAGTTGGCCCACCGAAGGCGCTACGCCCAGAAGATGTACGACACCAAGCGCGAGCCGCGGGCCGTCATGAAGCTCAAGAGCCGCTCGGCCCAGGTCTCCGCGGGCAAGCACCGGATCATGCACGAGGAGAAGCTCGCCGAGGCCAGGGACCGGCTCGACGAGGCGGTGGAGGCCGTACGGGACGACGACGAGATCCGCGTCGACCTGCCGTACACGGCCGTACCTCCGGGCCGTACCGTCCTGACCCTCATGGACCTGCGACTCGCCTACGGCGCAGAGGTGAAGGGCGGTCTCGACCTGCGGGGCCCGGAGCGGGTCGCGCTGATCGGGCGCAACGGCGCGGGCAAGACGACGCTGCTGCGCACGATCGCCGGGGAGCTGGAGCCGGTGTCGGGCGAGGCGACGGTCCATGTCCCGCTCCGCTTTCTGCCCCAGCGCCTGGACGTTCTCGACGACGGGCTTTCGGTCGCCGAGAACGTGGCCCGGTTCGCGCCTGGCGCCACCAACAACCGGGTGCGGGCCCGTCTCGCCCGCTTCCTGTTCCGGGGCGCCCGGGCCGACCAGCAGGCGTCGACGCTGTCCGGTGGCGAACGCTTCCGGGCGGCGCTGGCCGCGCTGATGCTGGCGGAGCCCGCACCCCAGTTGCTCATGCTCGACGAGCCGACGAACAACCTCGACATGGCGAGCGTGCGGCAACTGACCTCGGCCCTGGAGTCGTACGAGGGCGCGCTGGTCGTGGCCAGTCACGACCTGCCGTTCCTGGAGTCGATCGGCATCACGCGCTGGCTGATGCTGGACGGGGAGCTGCGGGAGGTCACTGCGGAGACCCTGGAGCTGCCCGCGTAGCGTCCGCGGCGGTGACGACGGCCGCCAGATCCGCGCCCGCCCGGAGCAGCGCCACGCTCCGGGCGGCGATCCGGTCGAGCCGTCCCCGCAGGATCCGCCGGGCGTCCTCCAGGCCGTCGAGGCCGTCCAGGGCGCCCATGACCTCACGCACGGCCGGGATGCCGTACCCGCCGGCGCGCAGGGCGACGACGACGCGTGCCGCCCTGATCGCCGCGGGACCGTAGCGACGCGCGCGCAGGGTGGTCACCCGCTCCGGGCGGACCAGCCCTTCCTCCTCCCAGAACCGCAGGGTGGAGGACCGTACGCCGAGCGCCTCCGCGAGCTGCGTGATGGTCATGAAGTCGTCGTCCCGGCCGTCCTCCTCGGCCCGGATGCCCTGGAGCGCCCGCTGGGCGCGCAGCACCTCCGCGCGCTCCCGCGCGAGCCGGGCGTGGACCTCGTCGACCGCCGAGGCCGCCTCCGTGACCGTCGCCGTCCGCAGCTCGGCGAGCAGCCGCCGGGCCTCGACGGGGCCGACGGCTTCGGCGAGCCCCCGGTAGGCACGCAGGGCACACACGTGGAGCGGCGCGTAGGAGCGGTAGCCGTTGTCCGACCGTACGGCCGGCGGAATCACGCCCAGCCGCTCCAGGTCGCGCACCTGCTGCGCCGAGTACCCGGACTCCCTGGCGACGTCGGTCGTGCGCATCGTCCGGCCAACCCCACATAGGCACTTGAAGGTCACGCTTGAACCATGAGTATGGAGCAGATCATCGCGACCGTGCGCGGTTTCGACGGGGCACTCGTGGTCGTCCCGGAGCCGGGTGGGGACTCCCCCGAGATCGCGTGGGGCGACGCGTTCTTCTACTACGCCCCCGACGGGTGGGTGCCCCGGAACACCCAGCCCTACGGGACGATCGTCACCAAGGACTACCCCGGCGACACCGCCTGCGAGCTGGACCCGCCGGGCCGCTGGCGGGTCAACGTCCAGGTCGGCCGAACGGCGCTCCCCGGACTCCTCGACGAGCGGCACGACCCCGCGGCGGCCGACGTGCTGCTGCCGCACCCGGTCTACGGCACCCTCGGCTGGGTCTGCGTCGTGAATCCCGGCGAGCGGACCACCGGGACGGTCGTGAGGCTGCTGCGGGAGGCGCACGAGGCGGCACGCGCGCGTGCGGCGCGACGGACCTCGTGAGCCGTGGAGCGTCTCAGGAGGGGCACAGCCTGACTGCGGGGGTTTTGTCGACACGGACCGGCGCTGCATGATGGCTGACCGGCGCCCGTCACGGGAGCCGCCCCCGTCCCGCCGATACGGAGTTCCCTCGTGCCCAGCAAGAAGGCCCTCGTCCGCCGCCCCAGCCCGCGCCTCGCCGAAGGTCTGGTGACGCACGTCGAGCGGGAGAAGGTCGACGTCGACCTCGCGCTCGAACAGTGGGAGGCGTACGTCGAAGCCCTGCGCGCGCACGGCTGGGAGACCGTCGAGGTGGACCCGGAGGACGACTGCCCGGACTCGGTGTTCGTCGAGGACACCGTGGTCATGTACAAGAACGTCGCCCTGATCGCGCGCCCCGGCGCCGAGTCCCGGCGCGAGGAGACCGGCGGGGTCGAGGAGGCCGTGGCGCGCCTGGGCTGCTCGGTGAACTGGATCTGGGAGCCGGGCACCCTGGACGGCGGCGACGTGCTGAAGATCGGCGACACGATCTACGTCGGCCGGGGCGGGCGTACCAACGCGGCCGGCGTCCAGCAGGTGCGGGCCGCCTTCGAACCGCTCGGGGCCCGGGTGGTCGCCGTGCCGGTGAACAAGGTGCTGCACCTGAAGTCGGCGGTCACCGCGCTGCCCGACGGGACCGTCATCGGGCACATCCCCAAGGTGGACCGGCCCGCGCTCTTCCCGCGCTTCCTGTCGGTGCCGGAGGAGGCGGGCGCCCACGTCGTCCTGCTCGGCGGGCCCAAGCTCCTCATGGCCGCGAGCGCGCCGAAGACCGCGGAGCTGCTCACCGACCTCGGGTTCGAACCGGTCGTGGTGGACATCAGCGAGTTCGAGAAGCTCGAAGGCTGTGTGACGTGCCTCTCAGTGCGGCTGCGAGACCTGTACGCCTGATCGGGTGAACGCGGCTTCCGGCGCCTCGGACCTGCGGTTCCGGGGCTGCTTGTCATGCCCAGGGAACACTGCTGATCAGGGGTCTTTACGGCGTGCTTAACCTACGGTGTCGTAACCTACGGTTTCGTAGCCTACGATTCCGTAGGTTCCCGGCACCGCTCGCCGGACCCCGCATACGTTTGTCGTGTCCCCTGGAGTACCTATGACGATCACTTCCCCTCACCTCGGCAGCCCGTCCTCCTCGTGGACCGACGCTCGACTGCTGTACGCGTTGGAGGAAGTGGTCGAGAACGAACTCAACCGGCATCTGAAGGTCACCAAGGACTGGATGCCGCACGAGTACGTGCCGTGGAGCGACGGCCGCAACTTCCCCGGCTTCTTCGAGGACGGCGAGGCCTGGGAGAAGGGCCAGTCCAAGGTCACCGAGATCGGCCGGATCGCCCTCGTCGTGAACCTCCTGACCGAGGACAACCTCCCCAGCTACCACCACGAGATCGCCTCGCTCTTCGGCCGGGACGGCGCCTGGGGCACCTGGGTGCACCGCTGGACCGCCGAGGAGGGCCGGCACGGCATCGTGATGCGGGACTACCTGCTCGCCTCGCGCGCGGTGGACCCGGACAAGCTGGAGCAGTTCCGCATGGCCCACATGAGCGAGGGCTTCGAGTCGGACAACCGCCACTCCATGCTGCACTCGGTGGCCTACGTGTCCTTCCAGGAGCTCGCGACCCGTGTCTCGCACCGCAACACCGGTCACCAGTCCGGGGATCCGGTCTGCGACCGCATGCTGGCGCGCATCGCGACCGACGAGAACCTGCACATGGTGTTCTACCGGAACCTGCTGAAGGCGGCCTTCGAGCTCGCGCCCGATCTCACGATGATGGCCGTGCGCGACGTGATCGTGAACTTCCGGATGCCCGGCCACGGCATGCCCGGCTTCGAGCGGGCCGCCGCGCAGATGGCGATCGGCGAGATCTACAACATGCGCATCCACCACGACGACGTGCTCCAGCCCGTCCTGCGCTTCCTGAAGGTCATGGAGATCGACGGCCTCGGCCCCGAGGGCCAGAAGGCACAGGACGAACTCGGTCTGTACATGAACGGGCTGGACGCGGAGGCCGCGAAGTTCGACGAGAAGCTCGCCGCGCGCAAGGCGCGGATGGCGGCTCGCGCGGAAGCCTGACCCGGCCTGATCGCACCGTCGCGGGGCCCGGACGCCACCACGGCCGACCTCGTCCCGCGCCGGCCGCGCCGCGCCGGTGAACCTCCGCAGCCCGGCGGCGTGTTCGCGGCCCGCGCGGGGAACGCCTCGTCCGCCGTACGTCGTGACCCTGCTCGCCGTGACCGCCGAATATCCGGTGCGGCCGTCCCCCGGCTGCGACATCATGCGGCCATGCGTGACAGCAGCGTGGACCAGCGGGCCGTCGGCTTCCTGCTGGGCCTGATCGACACCGACGCCGCCGTACGGATACGGCGGCGCATCGGCGCGCCCCGGCCGGGCTCGAACGGACGCCGGGCCGCCCGCGCCGCCCTGAAGGTGACGCCGGTCCCGTCCTCCGTGCTGGTGTGGATCCTCGAGGAGGACGACCCCGAGCTCAACGCGCTCGTGCACGAGCACGGTTCGGCCGACGAGACGCTGCGGCGGGCGGTGCTGCGGGGCGTGCCGTTCGGGCCGGGCCGCCGGGAACCGCTGCCCGTGGACACCGCCCTGCGCAAGCGTGCCGTCGAGCCTGCGGTGCCGCAGTCCGTCGTCGCACTGGGGCTCGTCGGCGCGTTGCGGGCGGCCACCGCCATGGGGACGGCCAGAAGCGCGGCGTCCATGGTGCTCGGACACCGCGACTGGCAGACCGTCACCGCGGCCGACCGCGAGCGGCCGCTGCCCGGGTACGCCCGCTGGGCGCTGTCCGTACGCCCGGACTGCCCGCCCGCGCTGCGCGCGCAGTTCGGCAGCCACGCCAAGTTCACCCACCGCGTCCGGCAGGCCGGTGTTCTGGCCGGTCCCGGTGTATACGCGACCGCCCACGGGCCCGCCGCGCAGGTGCTGAAGGTGCTGTCCCTGGGCCCCGCGATGTTCCCCGCGCGCGTGCGGGACGCCGAGGACGCCCTGCGCCCCTTCGTCCGCGACCACTTGGGCGACCGCGAGGAGGCCTGGGCGGTGCTGTCCCAACTCCTCGACACGTACCACGGAACGGCCCCGGAGCTGATCATGACGGCGGGCGCGATCGCCTGACCCGCCGGACAGACCGCCCGGCGGGAGAAGGGGGCGGGGCGGCTGGATTCGAACCAGCGTGTTCTGGTTTTGGAGACCAATGCGCCTGCCTCTGCGCTACGGCCCCGCCCTTGACGCCTGAGCGTAATGCGTTGGCCCGTTGTCAGTGGGCGCTGCTACCAATGAGGCACGGGGGATTTTCGGTACGGGGGGCTCGGCATGGCGTACGGAGAGCGGGGGCGGCGTGTCCCGGTGGTCGACCTGGCCGACCGCAGGGCGCTGGAGCGGTACCGCCCGGCCGACCCGGGGGTGGTCGAGGAGGCACGGCGGCTGAAGGAGGCCGCCCTGCTGGACTTCGGGCTGACCGAGTCGGCGGTGGCGTCCTGGCTGTACGCCAAGTGCCGCCACCAGATCCCGACGACCGCGGTCGACACGGCGGCCGTGGTGGCCTCCGGCGACGGCTCCTGCCTGCTGCTGTACAACCCGGACTTCTTCGTCGGTCTCGGCTTGGACGGCGTCAAGTTCGTGCTGTTCCACGAGGCCCGGCACCTCGTGCAGCGGCATCTGTTCACGGACCCCGACCTGCGCGCGGACCCGGTGTTCGAGCTGGCCTGCGAGGTGTCCGTCAACCATGTGGCGCTGGTCCGGCTGAGCCGTCGTGAGCTGCCCGTGTTCGACGGCCGCCCGACGGGCGTCGATCCCCGCGAGGTGTACGACGCCTACGTCCTCGACCTGACGCGGCACGGCCTGGAACCGGTCCCGTACGAGACGTTCACCGAGACGGACATGCGGGTCTACGGCGAGCTGAAGCGCATGCGCCACCCGCCCGTCCCCGAGCGCCGGCTCTGCGTCCACCTCCGGGAGGGCGGCGTTCCGGCCGACCAGGAGACCGTCGACGCGGTCGCCTCGTCGGCGCTGCTCAACTCCCTGCTGGCGGCCCGGCGCGGGCACGCGGGCGCGGAGCGGGAGCTGCTCGACCTGATGGGCCGCACCGAGGACGGCAACACCCGGGCCGCGCGGATCTGGGGCAGCCTGGGCGCGGGCGCCCTGCGCGGCGAGACCACGCGCACGCGTACCGTCGACTGGTGGCAGCGCTGGCTGGTCGACGTGCTCGGCTCCCGACTGCGCGACGGCGAGCGGCTGGTGTACCCCAAGAAGCGGGGCGCCCTGCTCGCCGCCCTCGGCCAGGACCCGATGCTCTCGCGGCGCGGCCCGGTGCGGGAGAAGGTGCTCGTCGTCGCGTACGACACCTCGGGCTCCATGCCGGACCACGTCATCGAGTGGCTGACCCGGCTCGTGGGGCGGATCGACGGCGTCGAGGCGCACTGGCTCTCCTTCGACGCCGAGGTGATGCCGTTCAGGCCCGGTGAGCGCGTCTACGGCGGAGGCGGCACCAGCTTCCAGGCGGTCGCCGACTACGTGGAGGGCCGCACGCAGGTCGACGGGCGGCGGTTCGACGTCACCCCGGACGCCGTCGTGATGCTCACCGACGGATACGCCCCGCCCATCACACCCGCCGAGCCGGACAGATGGATCTGGCTGATCACGGAGGGCGGCAACGAATGGCCTCAGACGCACACCCCCGCGATGGACTGCCATCGCGTCACCACAGGATCGCGGTAAATGACGACGAGGACAGAGCAGTTGACCACCTCGCGCCTGGAGTCCTTCATCGACGCGATGATCGACATGGGGCAGACGGGGCAGATCTTCGGCGAGCACGGCATCGGCAAGACGGCGACGTTCTTCTCGCACATCGCCCGGGCCCACCCGGACGCGACGCTGGTGTACGTGCCCGCGGCGAACCTCACGCCGGACGACCTGCTCGTCAACGCCCCGGTGCGCGATCCGCACACCGGTGAACTGGCCCTGCGCCAGCTGGTGATGAGCCAGTTGAAGCCGCAGCGGCCGTTCGTGCTGCTCATCGACGACTCCCTCCAGGCGGGCGAGACGATCCAGTCGCAGCTCATGCAGATCGCCTGCAACTGGACGCTCGGGGAGCACGATCTGCGCGCCCTGGGCTGCGTCGGCGTCTTCCTCACGGACAACGAGTCGCTGGCCGAGACCTCGGCCCGGCGCAGTGACCTCGCGCTCCTGGACCGCATGGTGACGCTGCGGATCACGGCGAACGACACCTCGTGGCGGCGGCACCTGGCGGCCAAGTACCGTCCGTGGGACCTGGGTCCGGTGTTCTCCCTGTGGGCCTCGCTCTCCCCCGCCCTGTGCGAACTGCTGTCCCCGCGCACCCTCGACCACGTCCTGACGAACGCGCGGGAGGGCTTCCCGCTGCGCTGGGGGCTCCCGCTGGTCGACGGGGAGCGGCTGCGGCTGGCCGAACCGGGCCGGGACGGCAGACCGGGGCACAACCGCACCGCCGAGATCCTGGACCGGGTCGCCGAGTCGCTGGGCGTACCCAACCCCGCGACGATCCCCGACCCGGTACGGCAGGTCGTGCGGGCGGCGCTGCGGAACCGCTGGACGGTACTGCTCCAGGGGCCGCCGGGCTGCGGCAAGACGGAGCTGGTGCGGGAGACGGTGCGGGCGGAGCTGGGCCGGGAGCCGCTCTACTTCTCGCTGCCGGTGACGAACGTCGAGGACCTGTGCGCGCCGATCCCCTCGGCCGACGGCACCCTCGACAACCTGCTGGCCGCGAAGTTCACCGGCCCCGAGCCCAAGGCGATCGTGTGGGACGAGTACAACCGGCCCAAGGACAAGGCCGCGTTCGCCAAGCTCATGGAGATCACGCAGGAGTGGTCGCTGGCGGGACGGCGGATCGAGAACCTCAGGGCGCAGATCGCGGTGCAGAACCCGCCGTACCATCTGGGCCGCAAGATGCTGGTGGCGCGCAACAACATCGCGCAGGCGACCCGGTTCACGGCCTCGCTCCAGGTCGAGCCCGGCGACATACCGGCCAACGAGTGGCTGCTGGCCCGGTACGGCTCGGACGCCGAGACGGTCCTGGAGTGGTGGAAGCACGACATCGACGACGAGGGGCGGGCCTGGATCACCAAGCGGACGCTGGAGCGGCTGATCAAGCTGCACCGGCGCGGGCTGCCGCTGGAGATGGGCACGGTCTATCTCGGCGACGGCGAGTACGCGCCCGTGCCGCTCACCGCGCTGATCGACCGCTTCCGGGGCCGCCAGGTCACCGGTCTGCGTGAGGTCGCGCGGGACGTCGACGCCTGGGAGGCCCGCCTGCGCCGTGCCGCGGACAGCTCCTCGGAGGGCGGTGACGACAGTGACGTCGTCCACCAGATCCTCGCCAACGCGGAGCTGTCCCAGCTCAGAAAGCACCGGGCCGCCGTGACCCGTCTCGTCGCCCTGCTGCCGGCGAAGCTGCGCGCGACCTATCTGGTGGGCGCGTCGGCGCAGCAACAGCGGTTCTGGACGGAGGTGTTCATGGCGATGCGCCGGTGACACGGCGCCCGGAGCAAGTCGTCGCGGCTCCCCGGGCGCACGATGCCCGCCTCACCACTCCGCCTCCCGGTAGTCCTTCAGGAACACTCCGGACACGGGGTCGCCCGCCTCGCCGCGCACGATCGGGTCGTACACCCGCGCCGCCCCGTCCACCACGTCCAGCGGGGTGCGGAACCCGGCGCGGGCCATCCGCTCCTTCTTCGGCGCCGGGTTCTCGTCGGTGATCCAGCCGGTGTCGACGGCGCACATGTGCACGCCCCGCTCGGCGAGTTCGGCGGCACTGGTGCGGGTGAGCATGTTGAGGGCGGCCTTGGCCATGTTGGTGTGCGGGTGGCCGGCCATCTTGTTGCGGACGGCGAAGCGGCCCTCGACGGCCGTGACGTTGACGACGTACCGGCGGGGACGCGGGGAGGCGAGCAGCAGGGGCAGCAGGCGGTCGCACAGCAGCGCCGGGGCGAGCGCGTTGACGAGCTGGGTCTCCAGGACCTCGGCGGGGTCGAGGGCGCCGAGCCGGGCCGACCAGGAGTTCTCCGGGGACGGGTCGGGCAGCAGCCCCGCCTCGTCGGCCTCGCGCAGGGCGACGGGCAGCGCCGCGGCTCCGCCCTCCAGCATCCGCATGGAGGTGAAGCCCGGCGCCCGGCGTACCCCTTCGGGCAGTTCGTCGTGCTCCCCGGCGGCGAGGAGGGCGTACGACTCGGGTGGTCGGCGTACCGTCTGTGCCGCGTTGTTGACGAGGATGTCCAGGGGGACGCCCTCCCGGCACAGTTCCTCGCACAGGCCCAGTACCTGGCGCGGGTCGCGCAGGTCGACCGCGATGACGGTCAACCGGTCGAGCCACTGGTCGCTGCCCGGCGCGGATCGGAAGCGGCGCACGGTGTCGTGCGGGAAGCGGCTGGTCACCAGCAGCTCCGCGCCGTCCCGGAGCATCATCAGGGCGAGCTGGAAGCCGATCTTCACGCGGCCGCCGGTGAGCAGCGCGCGGCGGCCCACGAGGTCGGTGGCCAGGGCCCGGCGGGCGGTGTTGTCGGCGGCACAGCGAGGGCAGAGCCGGTGGTAGAAGGCGTCGACCTGTCGATAGGGCGACTTGCAGACATAGCAGGTGCGGGGCTTGCGGTAGACGCCCGCGTCGCCGGGCACGGCCAGCGGCGCGTCCTCGCGGCGGTCGTGGGCGCCGGTCGCGGTGGCCGCCATCGCCCCGGCGTCGGCGGCGGCCGACTCGGCGCCCCGCGCCTTGCGCCGCCGCAGCCGTCCGTCGCGGGCGAAGGACGCGGCGACCTGCTCGGCGCGCAGCCGCACGGGGTCGTCGACGGGCAGCTCGCGCAGCCTGCCGACCGTACGGTGGAAGGCGGCCAGCTCGGCCTCGTCGATCATGTCCCCCATGCGTCCCCGCCCTGTTCCCGCTGTGCCGTGGACCGGGTCGGATTCGAACCGACGTTCCCTTCATGCGATGAAGGTGCGCCTGCCGCTGCGCTACCGACCCCTGTGCCATGGGCCCCGGCCGGATTCGAACCGGCGTATCCGCCCTGAGAAGGCGGCGAGTCTGCCTCTGCTCCACAGGGCCCGCGTGCGCAGCCCGGGGACCGGATTCGAACCGATGTGTCCCGCCTTGGCAAGGCGGTGCGCCTGCCGCTGCGCTACGCCCGGGTGCGTTCCGGGATCCTAACCGCACTCCAGGCCCGTGGGCTCACGGGTTTTGCAGCCGCCTGATCGCCAGCCGCTCCTTCTCGGAGAGGCCGCCCCAGACGCCGAAGCGCTCGTCGTTGGCCAGGGCGTACTCGAGGCAGGCCGGGCGCATCTCGCACATGCCGCAGATGCGCTTCGCCTCTCGTACCGAGCTGCCCGGCTCGGGAAAGAAGAAGTCCGCCCCGGTCTGCGCGCACAACGCCTGCGCCTGCCAGGCGGGGTCGGTCGGGGTGATGGTGTCGATGTGCATGGCCGAGATCGTGCCGAGCGGCGAAAAACGTTCGATCAACACGGGATCAACGGCGCCGTTCACGGCCTCGGGCCGCCTCGATGGTCCCGCGCCCGGTGCGGGGGCGCACGGCGGCGCGCGGAAGCCGTTCGCCGACGGGTCCCCACGTCTCCGGGTGGCGGTGGTCGCCGAGGGCACCCGGAGTCGGCAACGGCGCCACCGGCCCTCGGTGTCGTCCCGGCGGCGATTGTCAGTGGTCGGTGCCAGACTCGGCGGTACAGGCAACGGGACCCCTCAGAGGAGGGCAGAGATGCTCACGACCCGTTACGTCACCGGCGCTCCGAACTGGCTCGACCTAGGCACCCCCGACATCGACGGCGCCACCACCTTCTACGGCGGCCTGTTCGGCTGGGAGTTCCAGCCGGGCCCGCCCGAAGCCGGCGGTTACGGCTTCTTCCGGCTCGCCGACAGGACAGCCGCGGGCGGCATGCAGACCACACCGGACCAGGGCCCGCCGTCCTGGACCGTCTACTTCCAGACGCCGGACGCGGACGCCACCGCGAAGGCGGCCGAGGAGGCGCACGGCTCGGTGCTGATGCAGCCCATGGACGTGATGGACCAGGGCCGCATGGCGATCCTCGCCGACAAGGCCGGCGTGTCCTTCGGGATCTGGCAGCCGGGGCGGAACAAGGGCCTGGATGTCACCCAGGAGCCGGGCTCGCTGTGCTGGGTCGAGCTGTACACGGCCGACCTGCCGATGGCCGCCTACTTCTACCGTGCGGCGCTCGGCCTGGAGACCTACGGTGTCGACTTCCCGGGCGGCACGTACACCACCGTGCTGCCGGACGGGCAGGGCGAGGACGGCATGTTCGGCGGCATCGTCCCGCTCGCCGACGACCCGCTGGAGGCCCGGGCCGGGGCGTACTGGATGCCGTACTTCGAGGTCACGGACACGGACGAGACGGTGGCGAAGACGCAGGAGCTGGGCGGCAGCATCCGGCTGCCCGCCACGGCCGTGCCGGGCGTCGGCCGGATCGCCAAGCTGGCCGACCCCTACGGCGCCCGTTTCGCGGTGATCAAGAGCGATCCGCGGTGGTCCTAGGGGACGCGCAGGGTCACGCCGAGGCGCGCCGCACCAGCGTGGTGGGCAGGACGACACCGGCCGGTGCGGCGCCCGTGCCCCCGGGCCCGGGTCCTCCCAGGAGCAGGCGGGCCATCAACCGTCCCATTTCCTCGATGTCCTGACGGACCGTCGTCAGCGGCGGATCGGTCTGCTCGGCGACCGTCAGCATGTCGTCGAAGCCGATCACCGCCACGTCCTCGGGCACCCGGCGCCCGCGCTCGCGCAGCACGCGCAGGGCGCCGGACGCGGTGAGGTCGTTGGCGGCGAACACCGCGTCCACGTCCGGCCTGTGGTCGAGGAGTTCCCGCATCGCCCGTTCCCCGCCGGCCGGGGTGAAGTCGCCCCGCACGACGAGCCCCGGGTCGGCGTCGCCCATGACGTCCCGGTAGCCGTCGAGCCGGTCCGCCGCGGAGGTCTGGTCGAGGGGCCCGGTGATGTGGGCGACGCGGCGGCGCCCGAGCCCCACGAGATGCCGTACCGCGTCGCGGGCACCGCCCCGGTTGTCGCTGTCGACGTACACCACGTCCGTCGTCCCGTCGCTCCAACCGGGCCGTCCGCCGAACACGGTGGGGACACCGGCCCGTTGGATCAGTCCGGGCAGCGGGTCGTCGAGGTGCAGCGAGAAGACGAGCGCGCCGTCGACGTGTCCTCCGGCGAGGTAGCGACCGACGCGGGCGTGGTCGTCGCGGCCCTCGGTGAGCAGCAGGACGAGTTGGTTGTCGTGCGCGGTCAACTCCTTGCTGATCCCGCGCAGTTGCAGTGCGAAGAAGGGGTCGGCGAAGACCCGGGTCTCCGGCTCGGCCACGACCACGGCGACGGCGTCGTGGCGCCGGGTGACGAGACTGCGGGCGGCCTGGTTGGGCACGTAACCGAGCTCTTCGACGGCTCTGCGCACCCGCTCGACGAGCGGCTCCCTGACCCCGTCCCCGCCGTTCACCACCCGGGACACGGTGGCACGCGACACCCCGGCCCGGGCCGCCACGGCCTCCAACGTGGGGCGCGGCGCTGTCTCGGTCACTTCGGGGCTCCTCGTCGGCCTCGGCGGGTGCGGATCAGGATAGCTCCGGACGAGGACCCGGTGAGAGCGCTCTCGCGGCACCACACGGCGCACGCGTACGGCGCGGGACATCCGTGTACGGGCCTCACACCAGCAGACCAACGGTCCCTGCCGGTCCTCCGCCCCGGGTGGTCACCCCGCACCACTCACCCAGGAGCGCCGCCGCGAGCGCTCTCGCGGGACAGCGCACGGCGGACCAGTAAGGCGCCAGGGAAACCCCCGGCCGACGCCTCACGCCAGCAAGTTCACCCGCCGCCCGATCCCCTCCCCCTCGGCCCGCTCGTACGCCGTCCACGCGATCGCCAGGTCCTGCCAGGGCAGACCACCGGCGCGTAGCCCGTACGGTCCGCGTCGGTGATCCGGCCCGGATGGTCGCCAAACCACCTCGCCCAGGGTGGCCGCCACGAGCGCTCTCGCAGGACAGCGCACGCCGGACCCGTACGGCAACAGGGTCCCCGACCAAGGCCTCACGCCAGCAGGTCCACCCGCCGCCCGATCCCCTCCCCCTCGGCCCGCTCGTACGCCGTCCACGCGATCGCCAGGTCCTGCCAGGGCAGCCCCACCGGTGCGTAGACCGTACGGTCCGCATCGGTCCGTCGGCCCGGGTGGTCTCCCCGCACCACCTCACCCAGGGTCGCCGCCGCGGTCCCGCCGCTCGCCAGCACGCCCGTGCTCACGGCGAGCGAGCGGTCGTCGACCACGACCACGGACGCGTCCAGCAGATCGGCAGCCAGCTCCGCCTTGCCCGGTTCGTCGACGCCCAGGCTCGTGAAGTGCTGTCCCGGCCTGGTGTCGTCCAGGTGCAGCAGTGGTTCCCGGGACCAGGTCGCCGACAGGACGACGTCGGCGGTCGCGGCGACCTCCGCGGCCAAGGACAGCACCCGGCCGCCGTGCCGCGCTGCGAACTCCGCGGCGCGGTCGGCGGACGTGTCCTGGACGACGAGGGCGCCGCGGGGTCGCAGCGCTCCGAGACCCCGCACCATCAACTCGGCCTGCGCTCCCGCCCCGATCACTCCGACGACATCTCCCCGGCCGGCCAGCAGATGCGTGCCCAGCGCGGCCGCGAGCCCCGTCCGCCATGCCGTGACCGTCGCCGAGTCCAGGAGCGCCAGCAGTTCGCCGTCGGTACCGCTGTGCAGGCAGATCACCCCGCGCAGGGCGGGCCGGGCGCCGGGGAACTTGGCGTTGACCTTCACCGTGTAGGCGGGAACGCCGGGGAGCAGGCCCGGGATCAGCGCGGTCGCCGTGCCGGGGAACGGGAGGTCCGTGCGCACCCGTTGCCCCGGGATCGACTCGCCGTCCGCGTCCCGGAAGCCGTCCCGCAGGACATCGACGCAGGCGCCCGGCTCCAGCACCGTCTCCAGATCACCGCGTGTGAGAAGAAGAGTCACCCGCCCATGATCCGTCAGTGGTGGTGCTCGGCCCGCTGCCCGGTGTGCTCGTGCGGCTCGTACCCCGGGATCGTCCCGTCGGTCTTCTTCACCAGGAACAGGCCCACCATGCCCATGTCGGAGTGGCTCTGCACATGGCAGTGGTACATCCACGCGCCCGCCCCGACCCCTTCCCCCGCGATCACCTGGAAGCCGAAGGAGTCCGCCGGGCCCACGATCTTGTTGTCGATGACCTGGCTCGGGTCGTCGGGCCCGGTGAGCATGCCGGTGCGGTTGTCCGCCCAGCGGTGACCGTGCATGTGGAAGGTGTGGTAGTACTCGCCGTGCGTGATCATCACGAACTCGACCCGATCGCCCACCGTGGCCTCGAAGTTGGGACCCGAGTGCGCCGGCTTGTTGTTGATGAGCATGTCGTTGAAGACGATGGTGTGGGTCGCGTCCGGCAGGATGTCTCCCTTGCGCCGGACGATCACCGGGCCGTAGAGGCCCTTGCGGATGCCGGTGGTTCCGTGTTCCGTGCCGACCACGTGGTCGTGGTAGTGCCAGTAGCCCGCGCTGCCCGCCCGCCAGGTGCCGTCGCCGCGGCGGCCCGGCAGATGGGTGCGCCAGGTGTAGGTGCGGGTGCCGCCAGGCTCGACGTCGCTGTGGTTCACCCTCGTGCCGTCGCTGGAGATCTCGTAGTCCAGGCCGTGGACGTGCAGGCTCGCCCGGACGTCCATGGTGTTCTCGAACTCGATGTGCAGGGTGTCGCCCTCGTTGAGCTCGATGAGGGGACCGGGGATCGTCGCCCTGCCCTTCTCCAGGCCGTAGCCCATCTGCCCGTCGGCCAACTTCTCGGCGTACAGCTTGATGCGCTTGACCTCGCCGCCTCCCGGGGCTGCCCGTGCCGGACCCGCGTCACTGCGGGCCTCCGGAGCCAGGGACAACGATGTCGCGACGGCCGCGCCACCCAGCAGCACCCGCCGGTTGAAGCCACGTCTGTCCAGTGCGCCCATGCGGAACTCCCCACCGTGATACGGGTTTTGCGGAGACGTACCTGTGATGAACCGGTGAGACGGTACCGGCCGACGAGCCGTTTATCCACACTCAGGACAAAGTTGGTGGGATCCCGGTCATAGGTATTGGCGAGTGCGGCAAAGGGGTCTAGCTTCCATGGCGCTGTTGCTGTGCCCGAGGAGGTGCCCATGCACTTACGAGGGTTGAGCGCGAGAAGCGGAGGAAGCGCGAGGAGACGGGTCTGGACGGCCACCGTGACCGTGGGGGTCGTCGCCGCCGGGCTGATGTCCGGACCGACCGCGGGGGCGCTGCCGGCTCCCGACCCGGACGCGACAACGATGTCCGTCAAGTCGCCACCGGGCGGCGGGGACGTACGGGTGCTGGTCTTCCACGGCTCGGCGGCGGCCGGGGACGAGTCGCCGGTCGTCGACGCCGGGATCGCGGCGATCGAGAGGATCGGACTGTCCGGTCCGGCCAACCAGCGGTTCGAGACCGAGGCCACCGACGACGCGAGGGTCTTCACGGACGAGAAGGCGCTCGGCGGGTACAACGCGATCGTCTTCCTGACCGGTGGCGGCGATGTCCTCGACCCCGACCAGGAGGCCGGTCTGGAGGCCTACATGGAGGCGGGCGGCGGTTTCGTCGGCATCCATGACGCGGCCCGCGCCGAGCCGTACTCCGACTGGTTCACGGGTCTCGTCGGTGCCCGCCCGGCCACCTCCAGCCCAACGGCCGTACAGCGGGCCATTGTTGAGGTCGGCGACCGGCAGCATCCGGCGACCAGGGATCTGCCGGTGCAGTGGAAGCGGCCCGACCAGTGGTTCAACTGGACGAAGAACCCGTCCGGCGAGGTGCACACCGTGGCCCGGGTGCGCGAGTCCACCTACCAGGCCGGCGCGAGCGCCAACGGCTGGGACCACCCGGTGAGTTGGTGCCGGGACTACGACGGCGGCCGGTCCTTCTACACCGGCATGGGCGGCACGGTGTCCTCGTACGACGAGACCGACTTCCGCACTCATCTGCGCGGCGCGCTGCTGTGGACCTCACGTCTCGTACAGGCCGACTGCAAGGCGACGATCAACGCCCACTACAAGGCGGAGCGCCTGACCCAGCCCAACCAGCCGGGGCAGAACGACCAGATCGGCGAACCGCACGGCCTGGTCACCGCACCCGACGGGCGGGTCCTGTACATCGGCCGGGGCGGCGCCGACTCCTCCCAGCCCGTGATCACCGACTGGAACAACCCCGACATCGGCAAGGGCAAGGGCGAGATCCACGTCTACGACCCGAGGACCGGGAAGGTCACCCTCGCGGGCGCGTTGACCGTGTTCGGCAACAAGGGCGGTGGCGACGAGCTGGTCAAGGTCGAGGAGGGGCTGCTCGGGATCGAGCTGGATCCGCGCTTCGAGGAGAACGGCTGGGTGTATCTGCACTACACCCCGCACTCGCGGCTCAACCGCGACACCCGCATGGCCGAGCGGCGGGTCTCCCGCTTCACCCTCGACCTCGCCACGAACAAGCTGGACCTGAACAGCGAGAAGGTCCTGCTCAAGTGGCCGGTGCAGGTGCACAGTTGCTGCCATTCGGGCGGCGGGATGGCCTGGGACTCGAAGGGCAACCTGTACATCGCCACCGGCGACAACAACTCCAGCGGCTTCAGCGGCGGTTACTCGGGCAACAACCCCCAGCCGAACTACAAGGGCGTCTCCTTCGCGGACGCGCGCCGCACCGCCGGCAACACCAACAACCTCAACGGCAAGATCCTGCGCATCCACCCGGAGGCCGACGGGACGTACACCCTGCCCGAGGGGAACCTCTTCACCGGCAGGGAGACCGCCGAGGGCGGCGGCAAGACGCGCGGCGAGATCTACGTGATGGGGGTCAGGAACCCGGCCCGGATCTCCGTCGACAAGAAGACCGACGTCCTGTACGCCGGATGGGTCGGGCCCGACGCGAGCGCGCCCTCGACGACCTGGGGTCCGGCCAAGTACGACACCTTCGCCGTCATCACCAAGGCGAGCAACCGGGGCTGGCCGTACTGCATGGGCAACAAGCAGCCCTACCGGGACCGCAACCTGCCCAACCCCGACCAGCCGCTCGGCTGGTACGACTGCGACCACCCGAAGAACGAGTCGCCCAACAACGACGGTCTGGTCAACCTCCCGCCGGTCACCGGCAACACCATCTGGTACTCGCCGCAGGGCGGTGCCCCGGACTACCCGCGGGACGCGAACGGCATCCCGTCCTACAAACAGGAGGAGGCCACGTACCTGCTGCCGTGGCTCAAGGGCGGCGGCCAGGCCGCGATGAACGGGCCGGTCTACCGCTATGACACGGCTGGCGCGAGCCTGACCAAGTGGCCCTCGTACTGGGACGGCAAGTGGTTCGTCGGCGACTTCTACGACGCCGACCAGCCCCGCAACGCGGTCCTCACCGACCCGAGGAACCACGGGGACGGCGGACTGCCCGTCCACTCCGAGTCGCTCAAGAAGATCGTGCCGATCGGCAACGACGGCATCAAGAACCTCATGGACTGGAAGTTCGGCCCGGACGGCGCGCTCTACGTCCTCGACTACGGGCGCGGCTTCTTCACCTCGGACGCCAAGTCGGCGCTGTGGCGGGTCACTTACCAGGGCGGCGGACCGACACCGGCCGCCGGACAGCTCGTGAGAGGAGGGCAGTGATGCACCCCCGGAGAGCTCTGACCGTCCTGGTGGCCGCCCTGCTGATGATGCTCGGCCTCCAGTCGACCTCCCAAGCCCGGCCCGAACCGGTCGCCGCGGCAGCCCAGACCCTCACCTGGACCGCCGGTGACGACATCACCAAGTACAACTCCGCCCCGGCGACCGCCGTCGCGGGCACGGCCACGATCGTCTTCGAGAACAGCGCGGCCACCGGCAACACCACCGGCATGCCGCACACGCTGACCTTCGTGACCAGCGACCCCGAGTTCAACGACGACGTCCAGCTCAACATCCTCGCCAACCCCAACGACGACATGGGCGGCCGCCACACCGCCGAGGTCACCCTCACCCCCGGCCGGTACTTCTACCACTGCACGATCCCCGGCCACGGCCAGATGCAGGGCATCCTCGTGGTGACCGAGGGCAGCGGCGAGGACACCACCACGCCCTCGGCGACGGCCCAGGTGTCCGGCACGCAGAACGCGCAGGGCCAGTACGTCGGTTCGGCGAGCGTGGCGGTCACGGCGACCGACGAGGCCGGCGGCTCCGGCGTCGACCGGATCGAGTACGCGATCGGGGACACGGGCGCCTGGCAGCCGTACACCGCCCCCATCGTCGTCGACCAGGTCGGCGACCACAAGATCCGCTACCGGGCCGTCGACAAGGCGGGCAACGTCGCCGCCGAGAAGAGCGTCGGCTTCACCGTCGTCCCGCCGCCCTCCGACGACACCGACCCGCCGGACACCTCGGCGACGGTGAGCGGCGAGCAGAACCCGGACGGTACGTACATCGACATGGCCACGGTGACCGTGTCGGCCTCCGACACCGGATCCGGGGTCAACACCATCGAGTACGCGCTGAACGACGGGAGTTGGCAGCCGTACACCATGCCGGTGATGGTGCACCGGGTCGGCTCCCACACCGTGCGCTACCGGGCGACCGACAAGGCGGGCAACGTGGCCGCCGAGAAGAACGTGCGGTTCTCGGTGGTCGCGGCGACCCCGCAGGACACCGTCCCGCCCGTGACCGGTGTGACGGTGGACGGCACGCGGAACTCCGACGGGGCGTACCTGGGCAACGCCAAGGTGACCGTGAGCGCCACGGACGAGGGCGGTTCGGGTGTCGCGGCCGTCGAGTACTCGATCGACGCCGGACCCTATCTGGCGTACACCGCCCCGGTGATCGTCGACCGGGCGGGCACCCACACCCTCGCCTACCGGGCGAGCGACAAAGCGGGCAACACCTCGGCAGCGCGCACGGTGACCTTCACGGTGGTCGCCGGCCAGGTCCCGGCGCCCCACTGCGCCGAGTTCGACGAGCGGTTGACGGTGATCGTCGGCACGGTCGACTCCGGGGTGCCGAACCGGATCACCAACAGCCGGTGCCGTATCAACGAGTTGATCGAGGACGAGAAGGAGTGGACGTCCCACGCGCTGTTCCTCAAGCACGTGAAGGGCGTCCTGGACAAGCTCTTCAGGGACGGGGTCGTCGACGAGCGCGAGTACGACGCGATCGACGCGGCAGCCCGTGCGTCCGGGATCGGCAGGCCGGGACAGACCGAGGGCTACCGCACGATCCTCGACGGCAGCGCCGCCTCCTTCGCCAAGTGGCAGCACGTGGGCGGGGGTTCGTTCGCCCCGAACGGCGACGGGTCCATCACGTCCGGCACCACGAGGGACGGTCTCGGCATGCTCTGGTTCCCGGAGCGCAAGTACGGCGACTTCTCGCTCAAGCTCCAGTGGCGGGACGACGCCCCGGGCACCGGGAACGCCAACTCCGGTGTGTTCGTGCGGTTCCCGTGGGTCCACGACCACCCGGAGGAGTCCCGCCCCGAGTGGGTCGCCATCAAGTACGGCCACGAGGTCCAGGTGTTCGACTCGCCGTCCGGCGACATGTACAAGACCGGGTCGGTCTACGGCTTCGACCGGGTGGGGCTCGCCGGTGCCGGCGTCACCCAGAAGGGCACCTGGAACGACTACGAGATCCGGGTGGTCGACCAGCACTACTCGGTCTACCGCAACGGCGTGCTGATCAACGAGTTCGACAACACCGGCGGCCAGGACTTCTACCCCGCCCGCTCGGACGACCCGGGCACGGACGGACGGCGGTTCTCCTCCGGCTACATCGGACTCCAGGTGCACGGCACGACGGACGTGGTGTCGTACCGGGACATCAGGATCAAGGAGCTGTAGGGCCGGACTTCTTGGCCTTGCTCGGCTGTACCCGCTTGGGCTCCCCCGGCATCTTCGGATACTCGGGCGGGTACGGCAGATCGCCCAGCCCGTGGTCGTGCTCGTCGCGGCGGGCCAGCTCCAGCAGGGGCTCCAGCGAGAAGGCGTGATCGTCCATGTCCGCGTGCACGTCGCCGAGTTCGGCGAAGCGCGCGGGCATGGTCGCGATGTCGAAGTCCTGCGGGTGCGCCTCGCCGACCTCCTCCCAGCGCAGGGGTGCGGAGACGGGGGCGTGCGGGCGGGGCCGTACCGAGTAGGCGGAGGCGATCGTGCGGTCGCGGGCCGTCTGGTTGTAGTCGATGAAGATGCGCTCGCCCCGCTCCTCCTTCCACCACTTGATGGTCACGTGGTCCGGCATCCGGCGTTCCATCTCGCGCCCGACCGCGATCGCGGCCCGCCGCACCTGGGTGAAGGTCCAGCGCGGTTCGATCGGCACGAAGACGTGCAGACCGCGTCCGCCGGAGGTCTTGGGCCAGCCGCGCAGACCGCCGAACTCCTCCAGCACCGACCGCAGTTCATGAGCCGCGCGCACGGCGTCGTCGTAGTCCGTGCCGGGTTGCGGATCGAGGTCGATGCGCAGTTCGTCGGGGCGGTCGACGTCGTCGCGGCGGACCGGCCAGGGGTGGAAGGTGAGGGTGCCGAACTGGGCGGCCCACAGGACGGCCGCCTCCTCGGTCGGGCACATCTCGTCGGCGCTGCGGCCGCTGGGAAAGGTGATGTGGGCGGTCGGGATCCAGTCGGGCATGTTCTTGGGCGCCCGCTTCTGGAAGAAGTTCTCGCCGGTCACCCCCTCCGGATAGCGCTCCAGGGTGGTCGGGCGGTCGCGCAGGGCGCGCAGGATGCCGGGGGCGACGGCCTGGTAGTAGCGGGCGAGGTCCAGCTTGGTGAAGCCACGCTCCGGGAAGAAGATCTTGTCCGGGCTGGACAGCCGTACGGTCCGGCCGCCCGCCTCCAGTTCCACCGCGTCACCCATGCGGCCACGGTAGGCCCACCGGGCAAACCTCGCACATCAGGCGAAAAGCATCGGCGCCCAGCAGAATCAGGACCATGGATCTGCCGGTGATGCCCCCCGTGAAGCCCATGCTCGCCAAGTCGGTGGCGAGGATCCCGCCGGACATGCACTACGAGGCGAAGTGGGACGGCTTCCGGGCGATCGTGTTCCGGGACGGGGCCGAGGTCGAGCTGGGCAGCCGTACCGGAAAGACGCTGACCAGGTACTTTCCCGAACTGGTGGAGGCGCTGCGGGAGCGGTTGCCCGAGCGCTGTGTGATGGACGGGGAGATCGTGATCGCCCGGGAGGGGCGGCTGGACTTCGACGCGCTGACCGAGCGGATCCACCCGGCGGCGTCCCGGGTGCGCACCCTGGCGGAGCGGACGCCGGCCTCCTTCGTGGCCTTCGACCTGCTGGCGCTCCAGGACGAATCCCTGCTGAACGTCCCCCTCGCCGAGCGCAGGAAGCTGCTCACGACGGCTCTGTCCGCGGTCACGGCCCCGGTGCACCTGGCGCCCGCCACGACCGACATCGGCGTGGCGCAGCAGTGGTTCGAGGAGTACGAGGGCGCGGGCCTGGACGGGGTCATCGCCAAGCCGCTCAACGGGCGCTACCTCCAGGACGAGCGCGCCATGTTCAAGGTCAAGCACGAGCGCACGGCGGACGTGGTGGTCGCGGGCTACCGGCTCCACAAGAGCGGCCCGGTCGTCGGCTCCCTGCTGCTCGGCCTCCACGACGACCGGGGAACGCTCCAGCATGTCGGCGTGTCCGCGGCCTTCCCCATGAAGCGGCGCGCCGAGCTGATCGAGGAGCTGGAGCCGCTGCGGATGGCGGACGTCTCCGGGCATCCCTGGGCGGCCTGGGCCGAGGAGGCCGCCCACGAGAGCGCCCGGCTGCCCGGGGCACCGAGCCGCTGGTCGGGCAAGAAGGACCTGTCTTGGGTACCGCTCCGGCCGGAGCGGGTGGCGGAGGTGGCGTACGACCACATGGAGAACGGCGCCCGCTTCCGCCACACCGCCCGCTTCCGCCGCTGGCGGCCCGACCGGACCCCGGAGAGCTGCACGTACGCGCAGTTGGAGGAGCCGGTGCGCTACGACCTCGACGAGATCCTGGGCTAGCTTTCAGCGGAAGGAGCGAGGTCAGGGCCGCATCAGCACCTTGACCGCGCCCTCCTGCTTCTTCTGGAACATCTCGTACGCGTGCGGGGCGTCCGACAGCGGCACGTGATGGGTCGCGAAGTCGTCGACGCCGAGCGGGTCCTCGTCGGTCAGGTACGGGATGATCTCGTCGCTCCAGCGCCGGACGTTGGCCTGGCCCATCCGGATCTGGATCTGCTTGTCGAACATGGTGAGCATGGGCAGCGGGTCGGCCATGCCACCGTAGACGCCGGTGAGCGAGAGCGTGCCGCCGCGGCGCACCAGCTCGATGGCCGTGTGCAGGGCGGCGAGCCGGTCGATGCTGAAGCGCTCGGCGAACGGCCCGCTGAGCTTCCTGGGCAGCAGCGCCGAGGCGTTCTGGGCGAGGCGGGCGGCCGCGCTGCCGTGGGCCTCCGTGCCGACGGCGTCGATCACGGCGTCCGGGCCGCGTCCGTCGGTCTCGTCGCGGATCGCCTGGACCAGTTCCTTCTCGCTGTCGAAGCTCCGGAGGTCGTACGTCTCCACGCCACGCGTGCGTGCCCGGCGCAGCCGCTCGCTCACCAGGTCCACGCCGAAGACGCGCCCGGCGCCGCGCACCTGCGCGACCCGGCAGGCCATGTCGCCGATGGGCCCGAGTCCGAGCACCGCGACACTGCCGCCCTCGGGGACGTCCGCGTAGGCGACGGCCTGCCAGGCGGTGGGCAGCACGTCGGAGAGGTAGACGAAGCGGTCGTCCGGCGGCCCCTCCGGGACCTTGATGGGCCCGTACTGGGCCTGCGGGACGCGCAGGTACTCGGCCTGGGCGCCCGGTACGGCGCCGTACAGGCGGGTGTAGCCGAACAGGGCGGCACCCATGCCCTCGCTGGTGACCTGGGTGGTCTCGCACTGGGTCGGCAACCCGGTCATGCACATCCAGCAGTTGCCGCAGGCGATCTGGAAGGGCACGACGACCCGGTCGCCGACCGAGAGGTCCGGGACCGCGGCGCCGACCTCCTCGACGATGCCCATGGGTTCATGGCCGAGGATGTCGCCCGGTGTCATGAACGGGGTGAGTACCTCGTAGAGATGCAGGTCGGAGCCGCACAACCCGGACGAGGTGATCTTGATGATCGCGTCGGTCGGTTCCTTGATCTTCGGATCGGGAACCTCCTCCACCCGTACGTCCCGCTTGCCCTGCCAGGTCACTGCCTTCATCGCCGGGCGCTCCCTCCGTCACTCGCGTGTCGGTCCTCGGGTAAGCGCCCCGGGTACCCGGGGCGGCTCCCGCCGAACCGCGATCCAGGGCCGATCGGCGTAGTCGACGCGACGAATCAGAAACGGACGGGTATGGCCAGCAATGAACTTATAAGCGCACAATCAGAAACACGAGACGGGCGGGCATGGTGGGCATGGTGGGTACGGAGCAAAGGGCGCGCACGCGACGCGCCCGTACGGCGGCGGCACTGCTGACCGTCACGGGCATCTTCGCCGCGGGCTGCACGGGACACGGCACCCCCGTCCCGTCCGACGACGGGCGCGGACAGTTCCGCACGGCACGACCGGACACTTCGGCACCGGGCACACCGGATCCGAGCGGGAAGACCCGCCGTCCCTCCGTGCTCGCCGTGAAGATCGACAACGTGCGGGCGGCGCGCCCGCAGACCGGCCTCGACTCCGCCGACGTCGTCTACGCCGAGCAGGTCGAGGGCGGGCTCAGCCGCCTCATGGCGGTGTACGCGACGAAGCTGCCGAAGGCGGTCGGCCCCGTGCGCAGCGCCCGGGAGTCTGACCTGGAGCTGCTGCGGCAGTTCGACGACCCGACGCTCGCCTTCTCGGGCGCCCAGGGCAAGCTGATGCCCCTGATCAACGGGGCGCCCTTGAACGCCCGGACCCCCGAGAAGGCGGCCGACGCCTACTTCCGCGGCACCGACAAGGCCATCCCGCACAACCTCTACCTGCGCCCCGAGCGCCTGGTGCCCGCCACACCGGGCGCGGCCGCGCTGACGACCGGTTTCCGCTACGGCCCCGCGCCGGCCGGCGGCAGCAGGACCGCCTCGGAGACGGTCCGTTTCCCGGCCGCCCGCTTCACCTTCACCTGGTCGCAGAACCGGGAGCGCTGGCTGGTCTCGATGGACGGCGCACCGGACGTGACGGCCGACGGGAAGCGGCTGGCCCCGGCCACGGTCGTCGTGCAGTACGTGAAGGTCCGCAAGTCCGCCTTCCACGACTTCCTCGGCAACAACACGCCGTACACGGTGACGGTGGGCTCGGGGAAGGCGAAGGTGCTGCGCGACGGCCGCGCCTTCGACGTGGACTGGAAGCGGGCGAAGCCCACGGACGGCACGGATTTCACCACGAAGGACGGCTCCCCGGTGAACTTCGCCGAGGGTCAGGTGTGGGTCGTCTTCGTGAAGGCGTCCTGATCAGGACCGGCCGACGAGGGGTTCCGCGGGATTGCGGAGCCCCTCCGCCGCATCCGCGACCCGGCGGATCAGCTCGAAGAAATGGTGCTGTTCGTCGTCGGAGAGCGGGGCCAGGAAGACCTGGTTCATCCGGGCGGTGCGCACGGTCAGCTTGCGGTGGGTGCGTACTCCGTCCTCGGTCAGGCGCAGCAGGAAGCGGCGGCCGTCCTGGGGGTCGCGGACCTTGTCGAGCAGTCCGCGCCGGCCGAGCCGGCTGATGACCTCGGCGATGGTGGACCGGTCGAGGCCCACCCGCTCCCCCACGGTGCGCTGGTCGAGCCCCGGCTCGGCGACGAGCGCGTTCAGGACCGCGAACTGGGGCGAGGTGATCTCCTCGGAGACCATCGTGTTCCACAGCAGGTAGTGCGCCTGCTGGAGCCGCCGGGCGAGGTGCCCGGGGTGGGTGGTGAGGTCCACCGCGGCCATGTGCGCTCCCGAGTCAGGTGGGCGGGTGTTTTTGGTTGGTGCACTGAAGAGTAGTGAGCCTTGACGCCAGGCTGCCACAGTGGCAGCTTAAGAGAAACCTCGCATAAATACTCAGTGCACTGAGCACTTGGAGAGATGGGGCTACGCGGATGGACAAGGTGGTCGCCACGGCCCGGGAGGCGGTGGCCGATGTGCCGGAGGGCGCGTCGCTCGCCGTGGGCGGATTCGGGCTGAGCGGTGTGCCGAACGTGCTCATCCAGGCCCTGTACGAGCAGGGCACAGGCTCCCTGTCGGTGGTCTCCAACAACTGCGGGGCGATGGAGTCGGGCCTCGCGGTCCTGCTCGCGGCCGGGCGGATCGCCCGGGTGACCGGCTCCTACATCGGCGCCAACAAGGAGTTCGCCCGCCAGTACCTGGCCGGCGAGCTGGAGGTCGAGATGATCCCGCAGGGCACGCTCGCCGAGCGGCTGCGGGCGGGCGGCGCCGGGATCCCCGCGTTCTTCACCCCGGCCGGCGTGGGCACCCAGGTCGCCGACGGCGGACTGCCCTGGCGCTACGACGGCTCCGGCGGGGTCGCGCTGGCCTCCCCGCCGAAGGAGGTCCGCGAGTTCGACGGCACGGAATACGTCCTGGAGCGCGGGATCCGCACGGACTTCGCGCTGGTCCGGGCGGCTCGCGGTGACCGGCACGGCAACCTGGTCTTCAACAAGTCCACCCGGAACTTCAACCCCCTCGCGGCGATGGCGGGCAAGGTGACGATCGCTGAGGTGGAGGAGCTGGTGGAGCCCGGCGAGATCGACCCGGACGCGGTGCATCTGCCGGGGATCTTCGTGCAGCGGGTGGTGGCCCTGACACCGGAGCAGGCCGCCGACAAGCGGATCGAGCAGCGGACGGTGAGCCGGTAATGGCCTGGACCCGGGAACAGATGGCCGCGCGGACCGCGCGCGAGCTCCAGGACGGTCAGTACGTCAACCTCGGCATCGGACTGCCGACGCTGATCCCCAACTACCTCCCCGAGGACGTCGAGGTGATCCTCGAGTCCGAGAACGGCATCCTGGGCACCGGCCCCTACCCCACCGAGGACCAGGTCGACCCCGACCTGATCAACGCGGGCAAGGAGACCGTCACCGTGCTGCCGGGGGCGTCCTTCTTCGACTCGGCGCTCTCCTTCGGGATGATTCGGGGCGGCCACATCGACGTGGCCGTGCTGGGCGCCATGCAGGTGTCCGAGACCGGCGACCTGGCCAACTGGGCCATCCCCGGCAAGCTGATCACCGGGATCGGCGGGGCGATGGACCTGGTCCACGGCGCCCGTACGGTCATCGTGGTGATGACGCACACCGCCAAGGACGGCTCGCCCAAGATCCTCACCCAGTGCGCGCTGCCGCTGACCGGCAAGGCGTGCGTGAACCGGATCATCACCGACCTCGGCGTCCTGGACGTCACCGAGGACGGTCTGGTGCTGGTCGAGACGGCACCCGGGGTGAGTGTCGAGGAGATCACCGCCAAGACCGACGCCAAGCTGACCGTCGCGGAGGGCCTGAAGTGAAGAACGTCTACATCGTCGACGCGGTCCGCACCCCGGTCGGCCGCTACAACGGCGGACTGGCCTCGGTGCGCCCGGACGACCTGGGCGCCCACGCGATCCGTGAACTGCTCGGCCGTACGCCCGACTTGGACCCTTCCCGCATCGAGGACGTGTACTTCGGCAACGCCAACGGCGCGGGCGAGGAGAACCGGAACGTGGGCCGGATGGCCGCGCTGCTGGCGGGCCTTCCCACCTCGGTTCCGGGCGTGACCGTCAACCGCTTGTGCGCGTCGGGTCTGGAGGCGGTGATCCAGGCGGCCCGCGCGATCGCGCTCGGCGACGCCTCCGTCGCCGTCGCCGGTGGTGTGGAGTCGATGACCAGGGCGCCGTACGTGCTGCCCAAGTCCGACAAGCCGTTCCCGGCCGGGCACGCAGAGCTGTACTCGACCACGCTGGGCTGGCGCATGGTCAACCCGAGGATGGAGCCGCAGTGGACGATCCCGCTGGGCGAGTCGGCCGAGCTGATCGCGGACAAGCACAAGATCACGCGTGAGCAACAGGACGAGTTCGCACTGCACAGCCACCAGAAGGCGGCCAAGGCGCAGGGCGAGGGTCTCTTCGACGTGGAGCTCGCCCCCGTCACCATCCCGCGGCGCAAGGGCGACCCGGTCGTCTTCGCCACCGACGAGTGCGTACGGCCGGACGCCTCACTGGAGGCGATGGCGAGGCTGAAGCCGTCGTTCCGCAAGGACGGTGGGACAGTCACCGCGGGCAACGCGTCACCTTTGAACGACGGTGCCGCGGCTCTGCTGCTCGTCGACGACGAAGGCCTCGCCGCGACCGGTCGCGAGCCGCTGGCGCGCATCTCCGCGACCGGGGTCCACGCGCTGGACCCGCACTACTTCGGGCTCGCCCCCGTCGAGGCGGTCAACCGGGCACTCGCCAAGGCAGGCAAGAAGTTTGACGACCTGTCAGTGCTTGAGCTGAACGAGGCCTTCGCCGCGCAGGTGCTCGGATGTGTCGCCGAGTGGCCCGAGTTCGATCCGGCGATCCTCAATCCGCAGGGCGGCGCGATCGCGCTCGGGCATCCGCTGGGTGCGTCGGGAGCCCGGCTCGCGGGAACGGTTGCTCATCAACTCGCCCGCAAGGGCAGTGGGGTTGGAGTGGCCACGCTGTGTATCGGTGTGGGTCAAGGGCTTGCCCTTGTGCTTGAGCGATAAGAGCTTCGTTTCGCCTTCGATGAGAACGTCAGAATCCCCCAGGAAGTCCCTCATGACTCTCACCCAGCACGACATCGACCGGGAAATCGCCGCCGAGCACGCCGCCTACGAGAAGCGGCTCGCCGACGGCGGCCCCGTCGAGCACCAGCCGCGCCGCGACTACGCGCCCTACCGCTCCTCGGTGCTGCGGCACCCGAAACAGCCGCCGATCGCCATCGACGTCTCCAAGGACCCGGAGCTGGTGGAGCTGCACTCGCCCGCCTTCGGGGAGCGGGACATCACCGAGATCGACAACGACCTGACCCGGCAGCACACCGGAGAGCCGATCGGTGAGCGGATCACCGTCGAGGGACGGCTCCTGGACCGCGACGGCCGTCCGCTGCGCGGGCAGTTGGTCGAGATCTGGCAGGCGAACTCGGCCGGCCGCTACGCCCACCAGCGCGAGCAGCACGACGCCCCGCTGGACCCGAACTTCACCGGCGTCGGCCGCACGCTGACCGACGACAACGGCTGCTACCGCTTCACGACCGTCCAGCCGGGCCCGTACCCGTGGCGCCAGCACGTCAACGCCTGGCGGCCGGCCCACATCCACTTCTCGATCTTCGGCACGGCGTTCACCCAGCGGCTCGTGACGCAGATGTACTTCCCGAGCGACCCGCTGTTCCCCTACGACCCGATCATCCAGTCGGTGACGGACGACGCGGCCCGCCAACGGCTCGTCGCCACGTACGACCACAGCCTGTCCGTGCCGGAGTTCTCGATGGGCTACCACTGGGACATCGTGCTCGACGGACCGCAGGCCACCTGGATCGAAGAAGGACGCTGACCAGCCATGACGAAGATCGACACCAGCCGTCCGGAGACCGTGCTGCCGACCCCGTCGCACACGGTGGGCCCCTTCTACGGCCACGCCCTGCCCTTCCCGGGCGGCGGCGACATCGCGCCCGTCGGCCACCCGGACACCCTCACCCTCCAGGGCTACATCTCCGACGGCGAGGGCAATCCGCTGCCCGACGCCTTCGTGGAGCTGTGGAGCGCCGACCCCGACGGCAACATCCCCCAGGTCGACGGTTCGATCCGGCGCGACCCCGCGAGCGGCGGCTACCTGGGCCGCAACGGCGTGGAGTTCACCGGCTGGGGCCGTATCCAGACCGATGCCAACGGCCACTGGACCGCGCGGACCCTGCGGCCGGGCGCGCGCGGGCACAGCGCCCCGTACATCAGCGTGTGCGTCTTCGCGCGCGGGCTGCTGGTGCACCTGTACACCCGGATCTACCTGCCGGACGACGAGGCGGCCCTGACCGCGGATCCGCTGCTGGCCCGGGTGCCGGCGGAGCGGCGCGACACGCTGATCGCACGCCGGCAGGGCGATGGCACCTACCGTTTCGACATCCGCCTTCAGGGCGAAGGCGAAACGGTCTTCCTGGAGTTCCAGTGACTTCTCCCGATCCGGACACCGGCCCGGACACCGGTCTGCTCGCCCCCGGGTGGGCGGGCTCCCCCGCCGCCGCGGCGACCTCAGACGGTGCCTACCTCCAGGCGCTGCTGGACGCGGAGGCCGCACTGACCCGGGCGCAGGCCCGCTCGGGGCTGGCCCCGGACGGGGCGGCGGACGCGGTGACCGAGGCGGCCGACGCCCGCCGGTTCGACGCACGGTCCCTCGCCGACCGTGCGCGCGTCGGCGGCAACCCCGTCATCCCCCTGGTCGCCGATCTCACCGAGGCGGTCGGCGAGGAGTACGGCCCGTACGTCCACCGGGGCGCCACCAGCCAGGACGTCCTGGACACGGCGACGATGCTGGTGGCGGCCCGCACTCTCGACCTCGTGTCGGCGGACCTCGACCGCGTCCAGGCCGCCCTGGCCCGGCTCGCCGCCGATCACCGCGACACCGCGATGCCGGGGCGGACCCTCACCCAGCACGCCGTACCGACGACGTTCGGCCTCAAGGCGGCCGGGTGGCGTTCGCTGGTACTCGACGCCCGGGACCGGGTAGCGGTCGTGCGCGGCTGCCTTCCCGTCCAACTCGGCGGCGCCGCCGGGACATTGGCGGCCTTCACGGCGTACGGCGCCGAGGACACCCAGGCCCTGACGGCGGCCTTCGCCGCGGAGCTCGGGCTCAAGGCACCGGTGCTCCCCTGGCACACCCTGCGCACCCCGGTCGCCGATCTCGCCGGCTGCCTGGCCTTCACCGCCGGAGCGCTGGGCAAGATCGCCGCGGATGTCCTCGTGCTCGGCCGGACCGAGATCGCCGAGGTCGCGGAGGGCAGCGGGGGCGGCTCCTCCGCCATGCCGCACAAGGCGAACCCCGTACGGTCCACGCTGATCGCGGCCGCCGCCCGGCGCGCGCCCCAGCTCGCGGCCACGCTGTACGGCTCGCTGGCCGCCGAGGACGAGCGGCCGGCCGGAGCCTGGCACGCCGAGTGGGAGCCGCTCAGGGACCTGCTGCGGCTGGTCGGCGGAGCCGCGCGGGGCGCCGCCGAACTGACCGAGGGGCTGCGGGTCCACGCCGACACCATGCGTGAACACCTCGACCTCACCCACGGGTTGATCGTCTCCGAGCGGCTGTCCGCCGAGCTGGCCCCCGTGCTGGGCCGCGCCCGCGCCAAGGCACTGCTGACACAGCTCGCCGAGCGGACGTACACCGAAGGGGCGTCGCTCGGTGAACTCCTCTCCCGGGAGCCCGAGTTGAAGGACATCGACCTCGACGAGCTCACCGATCCCGCCCGCTACACCGGCTCCGCCGGTGCCCTCACCGACCGTGCTCTGGAGCGACGTTGACCGTGAAACTCCTCAACCACCGCGCCGAGGGCCCCGCCTCCGCTCCCCCGCTGCTGCTCGGACCGTCGCTGGGGACGTCGTACGCCCTGTGGGACAAGGTGGCGCCCGAGCTGTCCATCAGCCACCGCGTGGTCCGCTGGGACCTGCCCGGGCACGGCGGCTCGGCGGCCGACCTGATCGAGCCCGGCGCGACGGTCGGCGACCTCGCCGACCTGGTGCTGGCGCTCGCCGACTCGCTCGGCATCGAGCGGTTCGGGTACGCGGGGGTGTCGCTCGGTGGGGCGGTGGGTCTGCACCTGGCCGTGCATCACCCGGAGCGCGTCGAGTCGCTGGCGGTGATCTGCTCCTCGGCCCACTTCAACGGCAGCAAGCCGTGGGAGGAGAGGGCCGAGCGGGTCCGCCGAGAGGGCATGGCGTGGCTGCTGGAGAGCGCGAACTCCCGTTGGTTCGCCGGTGACTTCACCGTGCCGGAGCTCGTACGGGACCACGCCGAGGCCGATCCTCAGGCGTACGCGGCCTGCTGTGACGCCCTGGCCTCCTTCGACCTGCGCGACCGGCTGGCCGGGATCTTGGCGCCGACCCTGCTGATCGCGGGGCGCCAGGACCCGGCGACCCCGCCGCCCCATCTGCGGGAGATCGCCGACGCGGTGCCGCGCGCCACCCTCGTCGAGCTCCCGGGGGCCTCGCACCTGGCCCCGGCACAGTGCCCGGAAGCCGTCCTCACCGCTCTGCGCACGCATCTCGGCGGGGGCGCCAAGCGGGGCATGGAGGTGCGGCGCGAGGTGCTCGGGGATGAACACGTGGACCGGGCGCAGGCCCGGCAGACGCCGTTCACCGCCCGCTTCCAGGACTTCATCTCGCGCTACGCCTGGGGGGAGATCTGGACCGACCCCACGCTCAGCCGCCGCGAGCGCAGCATGATCACCCTGACGGCGCTGGTCGCGCACGGCCACTACGACGAGCTGGCCATGCATGTGCGGGCGGCGCGGCGCAACGGCCTCACGCCGGAGGAGATCGGGGCCGTCCTCCTCCAGACGGCCGTCTACTGCGGGGTACCGGCGGCGAACTCGGCGTTCGCGACGGCCCAGCGGGTGCTGGCGGAGGAGACGGAAGGGTGACCCCGGCAGGGACAGGCACGCGGTCCGACGGTGTGCCTACCGTGGGCTCATGTCGACCATCCTGATCACCGGCGCCACCTCCGGTCTCGGCCGCTACGTCGCCTTCGAACTGGTCCGCTCCGGCCACACCGTCCTCGCCCACGGCCGTGACCCGCGCCGCACCGAGAGCCTGGTGGCGGAGCTGCGGACCGAGGGGGCGGCCGAGGGATTCGTGGCCGACCTCGCCTCCCTGGCCGCGGTGCGCGAGCTGGGAGCCAGGGTCGCCGACGCCCACCCCGAGCTGGACGTCCTGGTCAACAACGCCGGCGTGGGCGCGGGTTCGCCCGGATCGGGCCGTGAGGTGAGCGCGGACGGGCACGAACTGCGGCTGGCGGTGGACTACTTGGCGCCGGTGGCGCTGACCCGGGCCCTGCTTCCGGTGCTGCGGGCGAACACCCCCGCGCGGATCGTCAACGTGGGTTCGGTGGGTCAGGAGCCGATCGACTTCGACGACCCGGAGTTCACCCGCGGCTACGCGGGCTTCGCCGCGTACTGTCGCGCCAAGTTCGCCCTGGCCGCCCACACCTTCGCCCTGGCCGAGGAGTTGGCGGACACGGGGGTCGCGGTCAACGTCCTGCACCCGGCGACCTTCATGGACACGGCAATGGTCAGGGAGGGCGGGGTGGCCCCGTGGTCCACGGTGGCGGACGGAGCTCCCGGGGTGCTCGCCCTGGCCACCCAGAACCGGGGCACGGGCCGCTTCTTCGACGGGACGAGTCCGGCGCGGGCGCACGAGGAGACGTACGACAGCGGGGTGCGAGAGCGCCTGGCGACGCTGACGGACCGACTCCTCGCGGTGTAGCTCCCCAGGGGCGCGGGGAGCCACGCGGCCGGCCCTCGCGGTACGGCGGCGGTACCACTCACCGCAGCCCGCGCCCCGTCTCCAGCACCTCCCTGGCCTGCGCCACCAACCCGTCCGCCCCGCAGGACCGCGCGAGCGCCAGCCCCCGGTTGAGCTCGGCCACGGACCGCGCCGCGATCCCGTACTCGACCCGGGCCGCCGCGTGCTCGTACTGACAAGGCGAGGCCTCCAGATAGGCCACAGCCTGCGCGGCCAACCGCACCGCCCGCTGCCCGGTCTCCAGCGCGGCGGCGCACCTGAGCGCCTCACCGATCGCCGTGTCCGTGCCGAGCCGTTCGGCGTGCCGACGGAGATCCGTGGTCAACTGGGCGGCCCGCACCGGGTCCTCGACGGCGAGCGCCCGCGCGAGGTCCACCGCCCACGGCACCAGCACCGGATTGTGGTGCCCCCGGACCGCCGCCGCCTTCTCCGCCGCGTCCAGTTCGTTGATCCCGTCCTTGGTCCTGCCGACGGCCAACAGCAGCCGCCCGCGCACGGACCGCGGGTCGGGCAGCACGATCGTGGACGGGTACGGCGGCGCGAACCCGTACTGCTCGGCGATCGCCCCCGCCTCCTCGACGTGTCCGCGCGAGCAGCGTGTCGACGAGGTTGCAGGTCGCCGACCAGTACAGCGGCAGTCCGCGCCCGACCCGCTCGGCGAGCCGCAGCGACTCACGCAGGGAGGTCTCCGCCTCCCTCAGCCGGCCGCGCCGACGGTGGCCCAGGCCGACGTAGGCGTGGGCGAGCGCGAGGTGGCCGCCGCTCCAGCCGGCCGTCTCGTAGGTGCGCAGGGCGTCGGTGTACAGGGCCTCGGCGCGGTCGAGCCGGTCCGTGAAGGCGTACGCGCTGGCCAGCATCAGCGGCAGTTCGAGGCCCCACTCGGTGTCGGTCCAGCCGAGTCCGGGGGCGAGGCGGCCGTTGACGAGGGCGCGGTCGCACACCTCGGCGATCTCCTCGGCGCTCTCGCCGCGGGCCATCGCGTCGAAGCCGCGCAGGATGAGCAGGGCCCGCTCGGAGTTGTCCCGGCCGGTGCAGGTGGCGGCCAGGGCGGCGAGGCGCTCGGAGCGTCCCGGGGAGGTGGCCTCGCCCGGGTAGAGCCCCTCCCACGTGTACTGCACGGCCTGGAGGCGGAGCCGGGCCGGGCCCTCCTCGTGCCGGGAGGCCTCCGCCTCGACCGTGCGGACCGCCTCCTCGAGCTGGTTGTTGTGCATGAGCGCCTGGGACAGGCGGATGACGGCGTCCACCCGGGCGGAGCCCTCCAGGCCGGGCATGGCGAGCGCGGTCTGGAGGTGGCCGATGGTCTTGGCGGGGGCGGTCAGGAGGGTGGCGCAGCCGAGTTCGAAGAGCACGCGTGCGTGGACCTCGGGTGTCGGCGGTTCCAGCAGGGCCCGCTCCAGGCAGCGGCGGGCGGCGTCCGGGGCGCCGACGAGGAGGTGTTCGCGGGCGGCCTCGCGCAGCTGCTCGACGAGTTCCTCGTCGTCGTCCGGGTGGACCTGGAGCAGGTGCCGGGAGGCGGCCGCGGCGCCGTGCCCGGAGTCGGTGACGAGTTGGGCGGCGATGCCGTGCATGGCGGTGCGCAGGGCGTCCGGGATGGAGTCGTAGACGGCGGTGGCGATCAGCGGGTGCACGAACTCCAACTCGCCGTCCTCCGCCACGGAATCGGTGAGGATGCGGGCGTTGCGCAGGAGTTCGGCGCAGCGCGCCGCCGTGTCCGGCTTCAGGGTGGCGAGCTTGGCCACCAGGCCGACGGAGATGTCGGTGCCGAGGATCGCGGCCGCCCAGGCGAACCGGGTGGCGTCGATGCCGAGTTCCTCCAGGCGGGCGACGAGTCCGCCGCCGCGGGCCGAGCGGTTCAACTCCCGCAGTTCGTTCGCCGAGCCCTCGGCGGGCTCCATCCCGCTGTCGCGGACCTTGGCGAGGAGTTCGACGGTCTCGTACGGGTTGCCGCCGGTGACGGCCCACACCTCGCGGCAGAACGGGGCGTCGGCGTGCTCGCCGAGGGTCGCGCGGGTGAGTCCCGCGGTGGCCTCCGGGGTGAGGGCGCTGAGGCTGGTGACGGGGCGGCCCGCGGCGCAGGCCACGGTCTCCAGGAGGCGGGCGCTCTCGGTGGTGGCCTCGCCGGGGCGCCGGGCCACCACGACCAGGACGGACAGGTCGTCCAGGCGCTCGGCGAAGGCGGCGAGCCAGCGCAGGGTCTCCTGGTCGGCCCAGTGGGCGTCGTCGACCATCAGCACGAGCGGCCAGTCCCGGCGGGCCAGCCGGCGCACCGCGGCGACCAGTCCGTCGCACACGCCCTGCGGGTCGGCCTGCCGCTCGCCGGGGTCCGCGATGCCGAGGGCGGGGCCGGCGATGTCGTACCAGTCGCCGAGGTACTCGCGGGCCTCCTCGGGCATCAGCGACAGGAGGGCGGGCTGGAGCAGTTGGCGTACGACGTTGAAGGGGACGGACCTGAGGGTCTCGCCGCCGCGGGCGGACCAGACCGTGCAGCCGCGCGCCTCGGCGATGCGGCGGGTCTCGGCCAGCAGGGCCGTCTTGCCGAAGCCGGCCTCGCCGCGGATCAGCAGCACGCTGCCCGAGGACGTGCGGCCCGCGCGCAGGGAGTCGACGGCCCGTTCCACGGCGGCGAGCTCCTCGTCGCGCTCCCACAGCGAGGCCGGGGCGGCCGCAATGGGCCGTACCTCCGTCATCCCGCTACCTCCCCAAGTCGCCCGAACGACGTACAGATCTCGAGCGTAGCCGTCCGGGTGCGGAAGCGGAGGGCGGTCGGGCCAGCTGTTGCCTTGACGGGTGACCTGAGGTACGGGCAGGCGACGCGCCCGCCCCGTGACCTGCCGTCGACCGACCTGACCGACAGTCAGCCGCGGGCCTACAGAGGCCGCTCGCGGTTACGGTCGGGCACCATGAGCTGGCTTCCCGATGACTTCGTCCACCCCGTCCTGGTACCGCTGCCGGGCGGTGGTCATCACCTGCGGCCGATCCGGGAGGCGGACACGCCGCTCGACTATCCGGCTGTGATGGGTTCGCGCGAGCGGTTGTGGACCGTCTTCGGCCCGGCCTGGGGGTGGCCCGCGCCCACCATGACCTACGAGGCCGACCGGGCCGACCTGTTGCGGCACGAGAAGGAGATCGCCGCACACCAGTCCTTCAACTACGCGCTGTTCGACGCGGCGGAGACAGCTCTGCTCGGCTGCGTCTACATCGACCCACCGGAGAGGGTCGGCGCCGATGGCGAGATCTCCTGGTGGGTGGTGGACGAGCTGGTTGGCGGTGAGGTCGAGCAAGCACTCGACGCGTTGGTACCGCAGTGGATCGCCGCCGTCTGGCCGTTCGAGCAGCCGCGCTTCCTCGGCCGCGAGATCTCCTGGTCGGACTGGCTCGCCCTGCCGGAACATCGCGACGCGTAAGCAGCGGGTGTTCGGTGCATGCGAAGAGGGCCTCCTGAACAGCGCGTTGGTGTCGAAGCACCGAGCAGCGGAAGGCCCTGGGTCGCAGTCCTGCGCGCCGATGCCCGTGCGGTCCACCGCGTTCACAGGGCGGCTGTCTGGCTCACCGGTTCGGAAACGCGGCCGACAAGCCCCTGCGTGAGCGTCGGTGTCCGACCGACAGGTCGGACGCGGAGTGGGCCGGGCAAGGCCGTTGCCGCAGGTGCCGGTGGAATCCAAGCTCGTGCTCCTCTCGGCGGCCGGTGCCCGGCGCCGCGCGGAGACGCTGCGGATACTGCCTGAGCTCGAAGCCGCGCTCACCGGACGCATCGGCGCGGACTCCGCCACCGCACTGCGGGCCGCGCTGGAGGAACCGTGGGGGTCCCCGGAGTCGGCGGCTGCGGACGCCGACCTCGCCGCCCGGCAACGCCGTTGCCCCCCGGGTGCAGCGGCCGGCCTCTCCCAACGCGGGGCGGGATCACGAAAGTGCCTTCCAGGCTGGGACATTGAACCCCGTCGAGGAGTTCTGCTGGTCCAAGGCAAAGGCACTTGCGGGCGGAGACCACGGCGAGGCGGATATCTGCGGGAGCCCACTGAGCGGCACGCCGGGCTGACGGGCCGACTGGCTGTCCGACCGCCGACCGGGGGGCTGTCGCCTCTTGGAGAACGACGAGCGGGAGCAGGCCGTCGGCACGGAGAAAGCGCACGTCACGCGACTGGCCCCATGCTGTGGCGCGGACTGTCCCGCGGATCGATCGTGGTCGGGTCAGGGCAACGACGCCCGACCGAACCCATGGAACGGATCCTCATGCCCGTCACCACGCAAGACCACCGGGTACCCCACAAGTCCACCGTCCCCGCGAACGAGGGCGAGCACGTCGAACTCTTCGTGCGGGAGCGCGACGGCACGTCACTTGGCCACCTCGACGAGCGCACGGCCGTCCTGATGCTCCACGGCCGGAGTGTTCCGGTGCTCGCGGGCTGTGATCTCGACTTCAAGTCGTACAGCTGGGCCGATGCGCTGGCGAAGGCCGGTTACGACGTCTTCATGATGGACCTCCAGGGCTCAGGGCTGTCGCCGCGGCCGAAGATGGACGACCCCCGCAACGTCAACCCGGCCCAGCAGCACCTTCTGAAGCCGAGACCTCCGGGTTTCACGCCGGGTCCGCCGAACTATCCGTACCAGCTGACCAACTCGAACAGCGACCGGGACGAGCTGAACACCGTCGTGGAGTGGATCATCCGTGAGCGCGGGGTGAAGAAGGTCGCCTTCATCGGCTGGTCCGCTGCCGCGTTCACGATGGGGCCGTACGCGGTCAAGAACCCGGACAAGGTGTCGAGCCTGTTCCTGCTGGCGCCGATCTTCCCGCCCGAGGGCACGTCGAACGCCCCCGCCACGCTGCCGCTGCCCGGCTTCCCGATGTTCGTGAGCACGAAGGACGGAACCTGGAAGGGGTGGGGCAACGAGGTGCACTGCCCGGGGCAGCGCGAGGACGAGATGCGCGACAAGGTGTGGGACGCGATCATGCAGAGCGACCCGGTGGGCAGCACGTGGGGGCCGGAGGACGAAGGGCTCAATCGCATCAGGAACTTCGTCCGGTGGGGCTGGAACAAGACCACCGCGGCGCAGGGCGGCGTCCTCGGCGGCAGCGTGCCGGTCCTCATCGTCTACGGGGAGTTCGACAGGCAGGCGAACACGTCGAGCGAGGACCCGGAACTCAACTTCTCGGTCCCCGCGCTCTACAACGCCATCGCCGGCGACCACAAGCTGATGGTCAAGCTGGCCTGCGCCGGGCATTCGGTGGTGTGGGAGATGCAGCACAAGAACGTGCACAACCTGTCGAAGCACTGGCTCAAGCACCTGAAGGTCGACGGCAAGTCCCAGGGCGTCTTCGACATGAACACCAACGGCGACATCAGCCCGGCTCCGTAGAACAGCCGAGCCCCCGACCGAGCGAGGACGCTCAGACGGCGGACTCCACTGCCTGGAGCGGCAACGGCGGGCCGCGGCATTGTCCGCGGCCCGCCGGCGCAGTGGCGGTACGCGAGGAATCCCGTCGGCCGGAATCGGCCGACGCCCCTCTCATCCCTCTTTCACCGAGTGCTCATACGGTGGGGGCATGACGCAGGAGACTCCCCCCGGGTGGTACCCCGACCCCGGGCAGACAAGTGACGGTCCCGCCGCCGAGCGCTGGTGGGACGGCAAGGCGTGGACCGAGCGGACCCGGCCCGCCGGATCGGCCGCCGCATGGGGTCCCCCGGAACAGGTCGCGAGCCCCGCGGACGCCGGAATCCACCCGGCCTATCCGCCGTATCCCGCCCAGCCGCCCGCGGGGGCGCGGCGCGGCCGGATGGGCATAGCCGTGGCGGTGGCGGTGGCCGTGGTGGTCCTGGCGAGCATAGGCGTGGGCGTGTACGCGCTGACCGACAGCGGCAAGGGCAACGGCGACTCGGCCACCTCGCAAGGGCCGGGCGGCCCCGGCGGGACGGGCGGCCAGGGCGGGCCTTTCGGTGGCAACGGCGGCTCCGGAGGGTCCGGAGGGTCCGGGGATCCGTCGCCCTCCCCCCGGGGGTCCGAGGCGCCGAAGATCGAGAGCGGTTCGGTGACCGACTCGATCGACGGGATCAGCCTGCCCATCCCGGACGGCTGGTACGGCCAGGAGATCTCGGCCGGCGCGTCCGTGACCTCGAACGACTCCTACGCCTGCCCCGGCGACACCTCCGAGAAGTGCACGAAGGGCGGTGCCTACTCGGCGCCCGCGCTGGCGCTGGGCACCAAGGGCGGCACGGCCGAGGCGGTCGCCAAGGCCGACATCGAGGCGAACGCCGAGCAGTCCTACGGCGGCAAGACCTACGGTTCGATCACCTCGCACGACGTGCTCGACTCCGGGGCGGTGACCGTGGCCGGGCAGAAGGGCTACCGGGTCCGCTGGAAGGCGGTCACCAGCAAGGGATCCGACGGTTATGTCGAGTCCCTGGCCTTCCCGTCCCCGGCGAACCCGCAGCAGATCGTCGTGGTGCGCTTCGGTGTCGACGTCGAACAGGGCCAGAGCGTGATCGACGACATCACCAAGGGGATCAAGGTGTCGACGGGCGGCGGCAGCGGCCAGGACGTCTGACGCCCGCCCCCGGACACCGATCGCCCCCGGGCACCTGTCGGCCGGGTGGGGCGCCTCTCCGCTCGAGAGGAACCCCACCCGCCGAGGCCGTCCGGAAGTCGGCCACGAGCTGGTGCGCGTACTCGTCCTCAGGACCTAGA